>PGYT01000027.1 GCA_002839805.1 Ignavibacteriae bacterium HGW-Ignavibacteriae-2 | reverse complement strand
CACTACGATTGTTATATTGCATATGTCATCATATGTATGTTGTCATACAACTTAATATTTTATGATTTTTAACAAATCACATAATAAGATCCTCAATTCCTCGCTGAATTTCTCACAGATCATAATGTTATACTGTCGAATTAATATACAATCACTTTTTTTCAACTGTCGGGGTAAAAATGAAACGATTTATTTTTATGACCTTGATATCTGCTTTTTTAGCTGGAGATATATATGGTCAAAATGTTATACCTGTTCTGAGTAAGCAAAATTCAATTTATGACGCATTATTGAATGCTAAAGATGGTGACGTTTTAGAATTAATTGAAAGTGGTGAATATTTACTGGATAGCCTCTTATATATTGATAAAACGATAACCGTTAAAGCTGCAGAAGAATTAAAAACTAAACCAATAATCAAATTTGATAATCCATCTATAGGTACAAGATTTTTATTTGAAATTAAGACCGGAGGAAATCTCACACTTGAGGGACTTGACCTAAATGGTGCTTCCGGATCTGGAGTTCAGGCTAAATACTTAATCAAAACTGCGAGTTCAATTGTGGGCTCGTATAAATTGTTTGTAAACGACTGCATTCTGCGTGATGTTAATACCGGAGATGAGAACGGTAACTTTTTTATTGCGTACGCTGATACATATGCTGATTCTGTAATTTTTAATGATTGTTTGCTATATAATAGCGGTAGAGAGGGAATTAGATTAAAAGAAGTAGATAATCAAGTTAATTATTTTGAAATATCAAATTCCACTATGTTTAATACCGGTCATGAAGGTATTTATGTTCAGGGGAACAATGTTATTTTTAGGGTAAATCATTGTACATTCGATAACTTGGGTTATATGCATCATGATATGGTAAGACCGAGATTTATAACTGACTCGCAAATCAAAAACACAATCTTTTCGAATGTACCAGAACCTCAAACGCGCGCATTACTGATTTACGGAGCTTCAATAGTAGATTATTGCGATTTCTATAATGTCGGCGCTATCGATATACATGATACCTCAGTATTCGATTTTGGTGAAAATGTTTTATTTAACGTTGATCCGCAATACGCAGATAGGGAAAATGGAAACTTTACAATATTGGAATCCTCGCCACTGTATAACTATGCCGAAAATGGCGGTCCCATCGGCGATCCTAAAGCTGCACAAAAAAAACTTTTTATTCCTAAAATTCACAAGGTTGGCTTAGCGCACAATGAACTGTATGATTCATTGAAAGTTGCCAAAAATGGAGATGTTCTGGAACTAACTCAAAGTGGTGAATATTTATTGGATAGCCTGCTGATTATTGATAAAACAATCTCAATAGTGGCTTCTCAAGATCTTCTTTCAAAACCAATTATCAAAAATAACAATCCGAATCTTAGTACCAGATACATATTCGAAATTCAAACAGGAGGCAATTTATTTCTTAAAGGACTGGATATTGATGGAATGGCCGATACGGAAACACCTGCCAAATATCTCATCAAAACCGCAAGTTCGGTTTCAGGAAAATATAAGCTAATAGTCGATGACTGTATTCTCCGTGATGTTGTTTCCGGTTCAGATGGCAATTTTTTTAGGGCATATGGAGATACTTTTGCTGATAGTGTAAAATTTACTAATTGTGTTCTTTATAACTGCGGCAAAGAAGGAATCAGAATAAAAGATGCAGATAATACTGTAAAATACTTTGAGATTAGCAACTCCACAATGTACAATACTAAATCTGAGGCTATTTATGTTCAGGGAGACAAAGTTAAGTTTAGAATAAATCATTGTACTTTTGATAATCTCGGCTATAATAAGACAAATATGATTAGACCAAGTTATATTTTGGATGCCGAAATTAAAAACAGCATTTTTTCAAATACACCGGTGCCGCATAGCACATCAATTGTAATTTACGGATCATCAGTGATCGATTATTGTGACTTTTACAATGTTGGTTTAATTATAGTTAATGATCCGGCAAATTTTCAGATGGGTGAAAATGTATTATTTGAAGTCGACCCTCAGTATGCCGATCATGCAAATGCGGACTTCACTTTATTAGGGACCTCTGCACTATATAATATTGCTGATGATGGTAAAGCATTGGGTGATTTAAGGTGGGCAACCAATACTCCGAATACGGACTTAAATGTTATACATGTTACCGCAGCGCGAAACTCCATTTATGAAGCTCTTGTAAAAGCAAACAGCGGAGATATTATTGAGCTTACAGAAAGTGGTGACTATTTATTGGATAGTTTACTATATGTTGACAAAACAATAACTGTAAGAGCGGCTGAAGGTCTTTCAACAAAACCAGTTTTAAAAAATGTTAATCCTTTGGCAACTACAAGATTTCTTTTTGAAATTAAAACCGGCGGAAATCTCTATTTAAAAGGTTTGGATCTCGATGGTATCTCAAGCACATCTACACCAGCAAAATATTTATTAAAATCAGCTGAACAAGTTGATGGGTTATATAATTTATTTGTTGATGACTGCATTCTTCATGATGTTTATCCGGATAATTCTAACGGTAACTTTTTTAGAGGATACAGCAAAGCATTCGCTGATACAGTAATGTTTACAAATTGTATAATGTACAATAGCGGCAAAGAAGGAATAAGAATAAAAGACGCAGATAATACAGTAAAATACTTCGAGATTAGTAATTCAACGATGTATGATACAAATACTGAAGGCATTTATATTCAAGGAAATGAAGTAGTATTTAAAGTAAATCATTGTACTTTTAACAACTTAGGAAGACTTCGTGCCGAGATGATTAGACCTCGTTACGTAGTTAATGCGGAAATTAAAAACTCTATATTTTCAAATACAATTGAACCCCATAATAGAACTATTTTAATTTATGGTGCATCTGTTATAGACTATACTAATTTCTATAATGTTGGCTCTATTTCTATACACGATTCTTCAGCTTTTCGTATGGGAGCATATGTTGTATTTGATGTAGATCCTATGTATGCTGATGTGTCAACAGGGGATTTTACCCTTTTAGAAGGTTCAACTATGTATAATTCTGCCGATGATGGGGAAGCTTTAGGTGATTTAAGATGGGCTGTAAATAAACCAACTACTGCAGTGAATACTGATGAAACAATTCCAACAGAATTCAATTTGGATCAAAACTATCCAAATCCTTTTAATCCAACCACGCAAATAAAGGTGAGTATTCCATCGGCCGGAAATTATAAATTAACAGTTTATAATATTCTGGGTGAATCAGTAACTTCCTTGATCGATGGATATGAGAAAGCGGGAATTTATACTGTTGATTTTAATGCTTCGAATTTATCTTCAGGAATATATTTCTATAACTTTTCCGGGAATAATTTCTCGCAAACTAAAAAAATGTTGCTGCTTAAATAGATTTGTTACATCAAGCTTTATGGGCCCCTATCAAATTAGATAGGGGCTTTTCTAATTTAAATTATATTAATTCCCGCACAGTTTATTTATAAAATTCCGTCTTATTGTTAACTCAGTTATAAAGCATATAAAGGTTGAGAGTATATGAGACACAAACATCCTACGCACATCTAAGCAAAAAATTATTCAGCTTCACGTGTCAATAGCATTTCAATTTTAATTATTATGATGTTACTGGAAATTAGCTTATCACTATTTAAAGAATTCTTCGAATTAACACAATACCATTCAGAATTTTAGAACTACTTTAAGTGTAAATATTGTTTGGACCATCCGATATTTTAATCAGGTTATGTGGAATTAGACTATCTTTGGTTAAGAAACAATTCGTTTTCAATTTTCTGCTTCTTCCGATACGTGAAAGGGTTCTGAGTGATTTGGATAGATACTCAGTTAGAATAAATTTCGAAATATCTTCAATATCTTAGATGATCATTCCAAATAAAACTATCTTGTCGTTTTTATAAAAATAAATTTACTTATGATAATTTGATAAGAATTGATATTACTTTAGTTTTAGGGAGCTGTTTTAAACTTTACGTCATTTTATTTTGATCTTTTTATTTATAAAAAATAAATATGAAGCGAATTGGTAAATCCTCAAACTAAGGAATTAAGTAAACTGATTGAATAAAATTATTTATTAATAAAATCTATTGAATTGAAAAATGGAAGATACCACTAGAGAGAAAATCGAAATTTTATTGAAGGGACAGAGGAATTATTTTTCATCCCATCAAACTAAAAATGTGGACTTTAGAATAGAAAGTCTAACAAAGTTTAAAGCAGCCATTCTTAAATACGAATCAAAAATCAGTGATGCGCTTTATACCGATTTGAGAAAATCTTATGAAGAAGCGTATATGACTGAAATAAGCATTGTTCTACAAGAGATTGATAATCATCTTAAAAATCTTAGACGCTGGGTTAAACCAAAACGCGCCAAAACTCCTATTTATCTTTTTCCTTCTTCAAGTAAAACTATTTATGAACCGCTTGGTATTGCGCTTATTTTCGCGCCCTGGAACTATCCATTTCAACTTCTTATGAATTCACTTGTCGGAGCAATATCGGCAGGTTGTTGCGTTATTCTCAAACCTTCGCCATATACTCCAACAGTTGCCAAGGTAATGGAAGAATTAATTCAATCTGCTTTCGAATCTCAATATATTGGAATTGTTCAGGGAGGCAGAAAGGTGAACGAAATACTTTTTCACCAACGATTCGATATAATCTTTTTTACAGGAAGTCCGGCTGTGGGGAGAGTTGTTATGAAGGCCGCGGCTGAAAATCTTACACCCGTTGTACTGGAATTAGGTGGAAAAAGTCCTTGTATAGTTGATGCCGACACGAATATTGATATTGCCGCGAAACGTATAGCCTGGGGGAAAACAATCAACGCAGGGCAATCTTGTATTGCGCCCGATTACCTTTTCGCCCATCATTCAATAAAGAAAAAACTAATTGAAAAAATAGCAACAAATTTACAAAAGATGTACGGAACCAACATAAAGCTGAGTCCATATTATCCGAGAATTGTAAATCAACAAGCGGTAGAACGTTTACAAAAATTAATGCTGCATGGTAAAATAGTTTTCGGCGGTGAGGTTGATATTAATGAGAAATATTTATCACCAACGATAATTGATGATGTAAAGACCGAATTTCCTGTAATGCAGGAGGAAATATTTGGTCCAATTTTACCTGTACTCACATTCAAATATATTCAAGAAGTTCTTGACTATGTTAATGCTAACGAAAAACCATTAGCCTTTTATTATTTTGGATCAAACGCTAACGCAAAAGATGTTTTTGCAAAAACAACATCTGGCGGGGGGTGTATAAACGACACCATGCTGCATATTACAAATCACGATCTGCCATTTGGAGGAGTCGGGAATAGCGGCATGGGCAAATATCATGGACATGAAAGTTTTTTAGCTTTTAGCAATTCACGGGGTATTGTAAACTCACCTACCTGGTTGGATCTCCCTTTGAAATATGCACCATTTAATAATTTTAAGTTATTGAAAAAGTTCATCTAATTGAATGGAAAATTATGGGATGCATTTGTCCTCTTTAGTATTTTAAGTAAGTTTAATTATAGAGTTTCACTAAAAATTGTTTTGAGTTATTGACTGTTAAAAAATTATTGTTATTTTCGGATTATTAGTTAATAATTAACCGGGGTAATGTTATGGCTGAATTACATGATTTTAGTAATCCGCGAAATCTTTACGAAAAACTTATCCGCGATGGCGAGAAATTAAATGTTGAGGTAAATGGAGATAATGTTTTTAATTTTGTTTCCAGCGCTTTTCATTTACAGCATTGGATTAAGAATTCTCCATTAATAGGTTCAGAAGTTATGAAACGAATTCTTAAAAGAATTTCGAGTGATGAAAGTATCAAATTATGTGAATCTATTGCCAGAGCTAAACAATCTTTTATGGTTGAATTGGACGAAAATGGATCCAGAATTATTGTAGGCGATTTGAGTATTGATGTTTTTGAGATGAGAAATCATATAATTAATCAATATGATAGTTACTTTAAATCAAAATAAATTTTTTAATTTGGGATAATATTGGCGAAAACGGATGCTTAATTTTTTGAAGTTCTTTTTTGGGCTATTAATTGTTGTTTTATTAACTATTGCCGGAGCTCTATATTTTGAATCTTTTTTAACTAGAAAAGAAGTTGAGATAACTATCCTTAAAGTTGATGAAATGTTTACACCCGAAAATGAAAAGTACTACCTTATTCATACTAAAGATGAAATATTTGAAAATAGAAACTATTATTTGCACAATAAAGACTATGCTGATGCATTACAAAATAAATTGCTTTCAGGTAATAAATACAGAATTGTTGTAGTGGGATTTAATTTTGAATCAAACATTCCATTGTTTCTTGAACATAGAAATGTTGTGGATGTTATTGCTGAGATTAAAATTATTCGTCCAAAAGTACGTCGCTTAAATGAATTTTAATCAAGCGGAGATATTAATGCCTCAAAATGCTCCAATAATCGACTTACATCATTTTTAATCCAATTTTCGTCTTCTTCATTCAACTCTATATCTGTCACTTTTTTTATTTCATATCTAATTTGAAGTGTTACAACTTTATCTTTAAGGAAAAAATTACTGGATCTGTTAACGGATGTTTTTTGAAGAGTACCGAGGACTTTTAAATCAAAAGATTTATTCTCGAAAATTGGACTCCCTTCGAAGATTAATTTCAGATATTCCAAATCAATGTCGTCTTCCATACTATAAATCGCAGTACAATAAGTTAGCAGATCTTTTAAATCACCATTAATAATAATTCTTTTTTTCATCGTTCACCCGAAATCTCATTTTGTTAGCTTAATATAATATTCATAAAGTATATGTTAAAGGAATAAATGTGCGAATGTGATTATTTATACGACGCTCTGAACAATTAAATTTTAGGATTTTTAATAATAGAGTCCATTAAAAACAGTTTTCAAAGTTTTCTTTAAAATGGAATTTGAAACTTTTTGGAAAGCAATTCGTCTTAAAATTTGAATTCAATAATAACTTATCTTTTCGGGGGGAATGATGGGTAATTTAAGTAAACTTTTAGCATTAGCATTAGTAGTTTCTCTTCTCCTTATAAATACTTCATTCGGTGGCGGTAAAAATGTGCTTGATAACAGCATAAAGTATGCCCAAATTGAAGAAAATTTACTCGCCGGACTTAATTCTGATAATTTTGGGCTAAGCATCAGTTCAGCATATATGCTTGGTGAAATTCAATCTAAAAAAGCAGTAAACCCACTGACAAGTATATTAAGAAATAGCCAGGACGATAGAATACGTTTAGTCGCGGCTCTATCTTTGCTTAAAATTGATACCGAAAGAAGTATTTATGTAATTCAGGACGGAGTTCGTTTTAACGATTCTGAAAAGGTCAGAAATTTATGCGAGCGTTTTTATAACGCATATCTTGTATCTAATTTCGGCGGCGAAACACCTGATAAACAAATGCTTTTCTCACACATGTTTAGTGATCAAAAGTAACTAGTATTACTTTGAGGCACGCATCCTAAACAAAAGCCGGAAATCCGGCTTTTGTTATTTATACCCACCTTATATTTTATTTTTTAAAATGACATTAATGAAATTAGAATCTTTATTACTCAATGAGTAAAATAAATCCTATTTTTGCAGCAGTAAAAATTATGAGATTATTTGATGTTTGAACATGAAAGACAAGAGTTGGTTGATACTTTAAGGAAAAAGGGTATTAAAGATGATTTGGTTTTAAATGCTATTAATTCCATAGAAAGACATTTATTTATCCCAAATGTTATTGGTCATCATGCTTATAAGGATACTGCTTTACCGATTGGATATGGTCAAACAATATCTCAGCCATATACTGTTGCTATAATGACACAGTACTTAAAAGCTTCTAAAAACGAAAAAGTGCTTGAAATCGGAACCGGCAGCGGTTACCAGGCAGCCATATTAAACCATATGGGTATAAAAGTATACTCTATTGAACGAAATTTCGAAATTTATTCAAGAACCCAAAAATTATTCGATAAAATGAATCTTAGAGTGGTTTTAAGATGCGCTGATGGAACTCTTGGCTGGGAAGAATATGCTCCTTTTAAAGGTATTATAGTTACGGCAGGCAGTCCGGTTATTCCTGAAAATCTTAAAACTCAGTTGGCTGTTGGAGGTAAACTGGTTATTCCTGTTGGAGGCCGCAGCAGTCAGGTGATGAAAATTCTTACAAAAATCTCAAAAGATAAATATGAGATTGACGAAATATCAAATTTTACATTTGTTCCATTAGTGGGTAAACAGGGTTGGAAAGAAGGACAATAATAATAGTCGGTCCAACTTGTTCTGGGAAAACATCCGTTGCGCTGGCACTTGCGTTAAAACTTGAGACCGAAATTATCTCCGCTGATAGTCGACAGATATACAAACTCTTGAATATAGGTACTGCAAAACCGTCAGAATATGAATTAACGACTATTATGCATCATTTTATCGATTACCTTAATCCAGATGAAAATTATAACGTTAGTCGTTTTGAAAAAGAAGCTTTGATAAAAATTGAATTGCTTTCAGAACAAAACAAAATTCCAATTGTAACCGGAGGTTCAGGATTATATATAAAAGCGCTTGTTGACGGAATTGTTGACGCGGTAGATGTAGATGACGATTACCGCGAGGAACTTATTTCCATAAAGAATGAGAAGGGAATAGAGGAACTTTATACTATGTTACAAAAAGTTGATCCTGAGAGCGCAAGGACCATGTTGCCGCAAAATTGGAAAAGAATAATTAGAGCGTTGGAGGTTTTTAAATTGTCCGGGATTCCGATTTGGCAATATCACAAGGAACAGACAAGCAACAGTGACATTAAATTTTTGCAATTCGGATTGTATTTGGAACGCGAAATTCTATACGATAATATTAATGACCGTGTAGATAAAATGATAGAAAATGGATTGGTGGATGAAGTTAATTCTCTTTTGGAAAGTGGTTTATCCCCGAATTTAAATTCGTTGAATACAGTTGGCTATAAAGAGATAATCTCACATTTAAACAAAGAAATTACACTTGATAGAGCGGTTGAATTAATTAAAAGAAATACAAGAAGATACGCGAAAAGACAGATGACCTGGTTCAATAAGGACAAAAGAATTAAATGGATAAATATATCCGAATATTCAACATTAGAAAATGTGGCAGATTTTATTTATTATGAAATTGAAAATTATTGATTCAAGTAATCTATCAATTATGCTAATAAGTGTGAATTAGGTATGAAAGAAAAAATTAAAATAGCGTCAGGGCAGGGTTTTTGGGGTGATTTAATTGAAGCTCCTTTTTGGCAAGTAACTGAAGGTGCAATAGACTACTTGGTAATGGATTACCTTGCCGAAGTAACTATGTCAATTCTTCAGAAACAGAAATTAAAAAATCCTGATCTGGGTTATGCCAAAGATCTGCCCGTACTTATTGAAAGGATTTTGCCCATTTGTTTGGCGAAAAAAATTAAAGTAATCACAAATGGTGGCGGAGTTAATCCTTATTCATGCGCCAAGTCAATAGTTGAAACAGCAAAGAAAAATGGGATTTCTAATTTTAAGGTAGCTGTAGTTTCGGGTGATAATATACTGGATGATTTAGATTCGATAATTGAAGCCGGCTGTAATTTGAACAATATGGAAACCGGAGAACCTATTATTGAACATAAAGAAAAATTATTGAGCGCTAATGTTTACTTTGGCGCGGCTCCTATTGTAGAAGCGCTGAATAGCGGTGCTGATATTGTTATTACAGGACGGACTACCGATACTGGATTAACACTTGCGCCAATGATTTATGAGTTCGGCTGGTCGATGGACGACTATGATAAAATGTCCGCCGGCACCGTTGCTGGACACATTCTTGAATGCGGAGCTCAATCTACCGGTGGAAATTATTTGGGAAACTGGAAAAGTGTAGAAAATTTTTCACGTATCGGATTTCCTATTGCTGAAGCATTTCCTAATGGAGACGTAATAATTACAAAACACGAAAACCTTGGCGGGCTTGTTAATATTGAGACTGTATCAGAACAACTGTTGTATGAAATTGGCAATCCAGCAGAATATATTACACCCGATTGTGTTGCCGATTTCAGTTCTATTAGGCTTGAAGAATTAGGGAACAACCGTATTCGTGTATTTGATGTTAAGGGGAAAATAGAAACTCCTTTTTACAAGGTATCTTGTTCATATTCGAGCGGGTACTCTTCTGTGGGTACTTTGACTTATTCATGGCCCGAGGCCCTTAGTAAAGCAAGAGCAGCGGATAAAATATTAAGAGAACGGTTATCAAATCTGGATCTTAAGTTTGATGAGATAAGAACTGAGTTCGTTGGTTATAATTCTTGCCATGGACCTCTATCAAAAGAAATTGACGAAGATAATATTAATGAAATAATGTTGAGGATTGCGGTTCGGTCTGATGATTATAAAAGTGTTGAACGATTCGGCAGGGAAATAGCCCCGCTTATCTTAACCGGTCCTCCCAGCGTAACAGGTTTTGCCGGTGGAAGACCCAGACCTTCAGAGGTTGTTGCTTATTGGCCGGCCTTAATTCCAAAAGAACTTGTTACACCTAAAGTTGAAATTTTAGGATTATAAAATGAAAATAAAATTAATTGACATAGCTCACGGCAGAAGTGGAGATAAAGGGGATGCAGCTAATGTGGGTATAATTGCTTACGATGATGCAGGATACGATATAATTAAAAAACATTTGACCACTGAAAGAGTAAAAGAACATTTTAAGGGTATTTGTTTTGGCATTATAGAAAGATATGAGCTGCCAAACTTAAGAGCGTTAAATTTTATATTAAATAATACATTGGGCGGCGGTGGAACAGTATCACTTAAACATGATGCACAGGGCAAAACCTTGGCCGCGGCTTTACTAAGAATGGAAATTGAAGTATAATTATTGAATAAAATTCGGAGTTGATATGTATGAAGATCAGATAAAAAAAATGACGGCGTTTGGGGATAGAATTCATAAATTAAGAGGTTATCTTTAACTTAGATAAAAAAGAAAATCAAATTCTTGAGCTTAGAAAAAAAACTGAAGAAAAAGATTTTTGGAGCGATCAACAAGCCGCGCAAAAAGTACTCCAGTCGATTAAAGCTCTGGAACATTGGGTTGAGATATGGAATGAACAGAAAAACAAATTTGACGACACTTTTGATTATGTAAAACTAGCCGACGCTGAAGAGGACGATTCCTTATTTGATGATATTGAGATAGAAATCAAAGCTGTAGAAGACTCTGTTGAGGACCTCGAATTTAAGAGTATGCTTAGCGGGCGTGATGATAATAGGAATTGTATTCTTACAATTCATGCCGGGGCAGGGGGCACAGAAGCGCAAGATTGGTCGGATATGCTTTTCCGAATGTATTTAAGATGGGGAGAGCAGAACGGGTATAAAATGAATCTACTTGATATTTTGGATGGTGACGGAGCCGGCATTAAAAGCGCAACTATAGAAGTAGTGGGCGAATTCGCTTTCGGCTATCTTAAAGCCGAAAATGGCGTACACAGATTGGTTAGAATTTCACCTTTTGATTCCAACAAAAGGAGACATACATCATTTTCATCAGTTTATGTAATTCCTGAAATTGACGATTCTATCGAAATTGAAATTAATCCCGCTGATTTAAAAATAGACACTTACAGAGCCGGTGGTAAAGGAGGACAAAATGTAAACAAAGTTGAAACTGCCGTAAGAATTACGCATATACCCACAGGATTAGTAGCGGCTTGTCAGAGTGAAAGATCTCAAATTCAGAATAAAACAAACGCCATGAAACTTCTAAAATCCAAAATGTATCAGGAAGAATTGAAAAAGAAAGAGGCAGAATTGGATGAAATAGAAAAAGGCAAAATGAAAATTGAGTGGGGTAGCCAAATCCGTTCTTACGTATTTCATCCATATAATATGGTTAAAGATCACAGAACTGATGTAGAAACTTCTAACACGCAGGGTGTTATGGATGGTAATTTAAATGAATTTATTAGGGCTTTTTTGTTGAAATTTTCAAATAACTAAAAATTTTGAAAAAGATAAAAACACAATCCGATTTTTTTGATAAAGTATTCGAAGTAGTTGCTGAGATACCAATCGGAAAAGTAACTACCTACGGAGCAATTGCAGAAGCATGCGGTATTAGATCATCTGCACGCACCGTTGGCTGGGCTCTTAATTCCGCTAAAAATTCTTATCTACCATGCCATAGGGTGGTGAACCGTTTCGGCGCGCTTACAGGAAAAATTCATTTTGGCAATCCTCAATTAATGCAAGATCTTCTTCAGGGTGAAGGAGTAAAATTCGATTCTGAAGGCAATGTTATACTTGCCGATCATTTATGGCTGCCCGCGAAAAGAAATAGATTTTCAAAAACTAAAAATCTCTAATATCTGTTTATATCTAAAGCAGAAACTCCCCCATTAACATTTATTGTTATCTTCTGTGCCGCGCTATCAAAATTATCCGTTTCGTAATACCCAGAATCCAATTTTGAAAAACCTTTCAAATCTTTTATAATTAAAACCATATCTCCTTTCAGACGACAACCGGCTTCTTTGGGAACGGCGATATCTAACGTGGCTGCGCCCATTTCTATGTTAACATCTGTATTATTATACTCTTTACCGAGTTTTATTTTTGTTTTGGTTGCCCCGGTTTTAAGAGAAAGGTTCTGTACTTTGAATGGTGTTAAATCGAAATAAGCTTTTGCCGCGCCTAAATTTAAATCCAAATTCCAAATTGTATTTTCGTTTAGTTGTAATTCCAATCGGTTTCTGGTTTTATTCTTAAATGGATTAAAATCCGCTTCGTTCATCTCAACATTAATATTTGTATTATCATCATTGTTGTAAGTATTAAAAGTGTATTCACCAATATTTCCCTGAGCAATTCCTTTTATTAAACGGCTGGTTCTGTCTTTAATTGTAAACGTACCTACTCCGGCAGATAATTTAAGATCGGCAAACTTTATATTTTCGTAATAATCTTCATAAAATGTTCTAACGTCATAATCATCATTTTGCCACAATACATTGTTGCTACCGTCCACAATATTACTTACGCTTCCGTAAAGTACAGCGCCGATAAAAAAAGCTATCAATACTGTAATTATTGGTTTTACAAAGGTTTCTTTTGTTATAATGGATAAACCCCATAGAATTAATAACACTGGCCATAAATCCCAAACGAAAGACCAATCCATTATAAATATGTCATATCGTTGAAGTAGTATTAAACTTCCGATAGTCACAAATAATACGCCCCAAAAAATTTGTCCGGTTTTCATAACAATTCTTTATTTTTTAGTGAATTAAAAATTAATGCTAACCCTACTACTATCAAAACAATCGGTAAAAATTCTACAAATTCAAAAAACGGGAATAGATTATCCAATAAGAATATTACTCCCAGGCCAATTAGTATTATACCAATCATCGTTTTTCCGCCATTGGATGAAGAACCCGGCTTGAGTCCACTAAAATCATAAGATTTTTGATCTGCAGATTTATCCTGTGGTGAATCTCCTGACGAAGTTTTTGAATTCATATTAAAAGCCACTTCCCACGGTTCTTCGGGAATTATTATCCAAAGAATAATATAAAGAAGAATTCCAACTCCATTGATGAGCGCGATTACTATAAAAATTATTCTCACTAGAATAGGATCCAAATTTAGGTAATTGCCCAAACCCGCTGCTACTCCGCCGAAAACTCTTGAACGTGATCGATATAATTTTTCTTTCATTTTTAACATCCTTTAGCGATTTCGAATTTTTAGACGTTAATAAAGTGAAAAGGTTTTTGTTAAAAAAAAGAATTTAATTATATCATGTAAAGTACAAAATTATTCTTTTTTACTAATTGTTTTGCGATAACTATTTAACTTATTTATTTTACTGCGTAAAATATTATAAAAATATCGGCTTCCTATGAAAATCGCCCTTTGTCAAATGAACCCGATTATCGGGGATATTGAGGGCAATAAAAATAAAATTCTTGAAGGTTACTCAAGAGGTATTCTAGATAAAGTTGACCTCGTAATTTTCCCAGAGTTGGCCATTTGTGGCTACCCACCCTTGGACCTTGTTGAAAAGCAGGAATTTAGGAGCAAAGTGCTCACTGCTACCCGCTTTATTGCAGAAAAAACTTCTGATGTCGGGATTATTTTCGGGTCAATAATTGAAGTACAGGAAAATGTTGGTACTGGAGTTTATAATTCTGCAGTTCTGTGTTTTAATGGTAAAATTCAATTTATTCAGCATAAAACTCTTCTTCCTAATTACGATGTTTTTGATGAAGTGAGATATTTTGAATCGGCGAAAGAGAATAATGTGATTGAATTTAGGGGAGAAATTCTGGGAATTTCTGTTTGCGAGGATATTTGGAATGATGCCGATTATTGGAAACAAAGGCGATACAGCGTTGATCCTGTGCAAAAACAAGTGGATAAGGGTGCTACAATATTGATAAATATTTCAGCAAGTCCTTACGCTTACGGTCGAAGAAAAGAGAGAGGCGACATGCTTTCAGTGCTCACAAAAACAGATGGTCTTCCTCTGGCTTATGTTTGCTCTACCGGAGCTCAAACAGATCTTATATTCGATGGCGCAAGTATGTGTTTCGATAAAGATGGGAGACTGGTTAAACTGGGCGACAAATTCGCTGAAGATTATATTATTTATGATACAAAACAGTATTATCCATCTATTGAGGAAGTGGAATCTGGGTATGAGGAAGAAGTGCTACTTGCACTTATTTACGGACTTAAAGATTATGCATATAAAACAGGATTTACGAAAGCTCTTATAGGTTTGAGCGGTGGGATAGATTCCGCCTTAGTAACTTATATTGCAGTAAAAGCCTTGGGCGCGGAGAATGTACATGCTGTTATGATGCCTTCACAGTATTCCAGCGAAGGTAGTATAAAGGATTCGGAAAATCTAATTAAAAATTTGAGCATCTCATCTGACTTAATTCCTATTCAGCCGGCATTTGAAAAAGTTAAAGAGGTTCTTGCTCCAACATTTAACGGTAAGCCGGAAGATGTAACAGAAGAAAATTTGCAAAGCAGACTGCGCGGTGTTTATTTAATGGCCTTATCCAATAAATTTGGTTATATGTTGTGTACAACAGGAAATAAATCGGAAATGGCTGTTGGTTACGCTACATTGTACGGTGATATGAACGGTGCTTTAGGCATAATTGCCGATGTTTATAAAACTCAAGTATATAATATTTGCAACTATATCAACAGGCATGAAGAAATTATTCCAGCAGAAATAATACAAAAGGCCCCTTCAGCTGAACTGAGACCCGATCAGAAAGATGAGGATAGCCTACCTCCTTACGAATTTTTGGATAAGATTTTATTTAAATATCTTGAAGAATATAAAGAGTTGAATGAAATTGTTGAGGAGTTGGGTGAACCCGAAACCGTAGAAAGGATTTTAAAGTTAGTGGACAAAAATGAATTTAAGCGCAAACAGGCCGCGCCTGCTTTAAGAGTAACAACAAAAGCGTTTGGATATGGAAGAAGGTTTCCAATTGTTCAGCGTTGGAATAGATAAAAATTTTGAGGATTGTAATGAGAAGAATATTCACAATTATTATATTAACAGTTTTATACACTTCAACACTTTTTGCTCAATTCGGAATCGATCAAAATTTGGTATCGCTCGATGCGATACTCTCACAAGCAAATACATATAAAGGATCTACTGTTAAAATTGCTGTGAAAATTAAGATTAACGAAACTTGGCATATTAATTCGCACACACCAAATGATGAATTTTTAATTCCCTCCGAATTAGTAATTCTGTCTGATAAAAATATTTCGATTTCCAATATTAAATATCCTACTCCCGAAGAAATAAAAATGGAGTTTTCAGATAAACCTGTATCTGTTTATGAGGGCGAGGTAATAATATTTGCGGATGTTAAATTTCCAATTGAAGTTGATGAAGGTCAATTAAATTTTGAAGTAATATTGAACTATCAGGCCTGCAATAACCAGTCCTGTATGCCCCCAAACTCGGTTTCCGCAATATCGACCATAGATATTGTAAATAACAATACAGCTATAATAAGTTTAAATGAAAAATTATTTTCACAAATTACTACTGCAAATTCTGAGTCACAGAAAGATAGCAACGACTCAGTTGCTTCCGCATTAGAATCGAGCGGACTTTTCTTTGGAATACTGATAGTATTTTTAGGTGGGTTAGCGCTTAACTTAACGCCTTGTGTTTACCCCTTAATCCCTATTACAATAGGGTACTTCGGAGGTCAGAGCGAGGGCAGAACTGGTAGATTATTCGTCCTCGGTGTTGTTTATGTACTTGGAATGGCTCTCACTTATTCGGTTATAGGTGTGGTTACTTCATTAAGCGGTGCGGTCTTCGGCGCTCTACTGCAAAATCCTATTGTTATTATTGCAATCGCAGTTATATTAGCCGGTCTATCTTTAAGTATGTTTGGTGTGTACGAATTTAAATTACCTGACTCTCTGGTAGCAAAAGCTGGTGGGGCAAAAACTGGTTATTTCGGTTCCTTTTTTATGGGCTTAACACTTGGGATAGTTGCGGCGCCTTGTATTGGCCCGTTTGTATTAGGACTATTAACGGTTGTTGCTGCAAAAGGTGACGTGCTATATGGATTTTTAATGTTTTTCTTTTTAGCTGTAGGATTAGGTACTCCATATCTTGTACTTGCAATGTTTTCAGGAAAAATTAAAAATTTACCACGCGCAGGATTTTGGATGGAAGGGGTTAAACATATATTCGGATTTCTGCTTTTAGGTATGGCACTCTATTTTCTTGGTCCTATTTTGCCGGCTTCAATAAATTATTTCATTCTTCCTGTATTTGCAATTTTAGCCGCGGCGTTTTTATTATTCTTCGATAAAATGGGGAATGATGTTAAAGGATTTAAAATATTTAAATTTATTTTTTCATTCTTAATTATTGGCGCGGCAGTATATGCATTATATCCAACTGAAAAAAAATCTCTGGATTGGGTATACTACAGTGATTCAGTTTATGAAACTGCGCTTCAGGAAAACAAAAAAATAATAATTGATTTTTATGCCGATTGGTGCATACCTTGCAAAGAGTTGGATGCTCTAACGTTTTCCGATGATATAGTGATAATGGAATCGAAGGATTTTGTAACTATTAAAGTTGACATGACGAAAACAATGTCCGACGAAACCGATAGAATCAGAAATAAGTTTAATATAGTTGGCATGCCTACTGTATTACTTATTGATTCCAAAGGTGAGGAAATTGAAAGGATAACTGGTTTTGTTGATGCCGAAGTCTTCTTAAGATTGATGCGGAAGATTCAGTAACATTAATGGGTATAATCTTCGCAAATATTCATATATTTTATTACATAAATAAAAATTGAACATTTTACGAGTTGTAGATATAAAATTATTAGGAAAAAATTCTATAAATAAACAAAATCAGCTTTGCCGATTGAAAAATTCAATTAGTAATAGGCAGGTTTTTTTGAATAAAAATATATCAATTTAATAATAAGAGATATAATATGGCCAAATTAGTTCAAATACTAGAAGATGTAACAGTTCGTTTTGCCGGTGATTCCGGTGATGGTATGCAGTTAACCGGATCACAATTTACTGACACAACTGCAATAGTTGGTAACGATTTAAGTACGTTGCCAGATTTTCCCGCAGAAATTCGCGCTCCCGCCGGATCGTTAGCCGGTGTAAGCGGTTTCCAACTACATTTTAGCAGCAGCGATATTCAAACTCCTGGCGATAGCCCCGATGTACTGGTTGCAATGAATCCTGCCGCACTTAAAGTAAATCTTAAAGATCTTAAACCGAATGCGACTATAATTGTAAATACAAATTCATTTGAAACCAAAAATCTAAGACTTGCCAAATATGACTCAAATCCGCTTGAAGACGGTTCACTTGAAGGCTACAATGTATTATCATTACCTCTAACAATGCTTACAATGAATACATTGGAGGACTCTAAACTTTCAAATAAAGAAAAAGAAAAGTGTAAAAACTTTTTTGCTCTCGGTCTTATGTATTGGATGTACAACCGGCCAATAGAAATTACTTCGAAATGGTTGGAGACAAAATTTAAGAATAAACCCGAGATAATGGAAGCCAACCAGAAAGTATTAAAAGCCGGTTATTATTATGGTGAAACAACAGAGATTTTTACAACCCGCTTTGAAGTTAAACCAGCTCATCTTCCAAAAGGAAAATACAGAAATATTTCCGGCAATGAAGCTACCGCTCTCGGTTTTGTTGCTGCATCTTTGCGCAGCGGAATAGATCTGTTTCTTGGTTCCTATCCAATTACTCCTGCTTCAGAAATTTTACAAGAATTAAGCAAATATAAAAACTATAATGTAATAGCATTTCAGGCTGAGGATGAAATTGCAGGTATAACTTCAGCTATCGGCGCAGCTTTTGCTGGTAAACTTGCTATTACAAGCACATCGGGACCAGGATTATCACTTAAGGGCGAAGCACTTGGTTTAGCAATAATAACTGAACTTCCTTTGGTTGTTATAGATGTTCAGCGTGGAGGTCCATCCACAGGTTTACCTACTAAAACGGAACAAGCAGACTTGTTTCAAGCTATGTATGGCAGACATGGTGAGGCTCCGCTGGTGGTTCTGGCGGCTCAAAGTCCTGCAGATTGTTTCACTATGGCTATTGAGGCATCCCGAATTGCTTTAACTGCTATGACGCCCGTAATACTTCTTACAGACGGTTACTTAGCTTTTGGTTCCGAACCATTAAAAATACCGGATTTTGATAAGTTGCCGGAGATTAAGGTTAGTCATAGAAAAGAAGCCGAAGATTTTTTCCCGTATTTAAGGGATGAAAATTTAGTTCGCCCGTGGGCAATTCCAGGTACTCCAGGACTTGAACACAGAATTGGTGGATTGGAGAAAAAAGCTATTTACGGCAACATAAGCTATGAACCGGCTAATCACGAATTGATGATTAATATTAGAGAAGAGAAAGTTAAGAAGGTTCAAAATATTATCCCTGAAATCCAATTAAAAGGGGATGAGGACGGCGATATACTTGTTTTAAGTTGGGGAAGTACATACGGAGCTATCAGGGAAAGTATAAGAAATCTTCGTGCGAAAGGTAATAAAATTGCTCACGCACATTTGAAATATTTAAATCCATTCCCGAAAAATCTGGAAGAATTACTCAATAAATTCGATAAAGTTCTTATCCCTGAATTGAATACTGGGCAATTGGCCGCAATTATAAAAAGTACATTCTTAAAGGATGTAATTCAATACAATAAATATCAGGGACAGCCATTTAAAGTTGCTGAAATAGAAAATAAAATAATAGAGCTTTTGGGAGGCAATAATGTCGAATAATATAAATGAAGTACCAGTTGCTAAATTAACTGCAAAAGATTTCTCATCGGATATTGATGTTAAATGGTGTCCGGGTTGCGGCGATTATTCAATACTGGCTCAGGTTCAACGAACCTCACCCGATTTCGGCGAGAAAATTGAGAATATAGTTTGGGTATCCGGTATAGGGTGTTCAAGCAGATTTCCTTACTATATGAATACTTATGGAATTCATAGTATTCATGGAAGAGCTGCAGCTGTTGCCACAGGAGTTAAATTAGCAAATCCGAAGCTTCAGGTTTGGGTTGCTACAGGTGATGGAGATTCTTTGAGTATAGGCGGTAATCATTTTATACATGCATGCAGGAAAAATGTTAATATAAAAATACTGCTTTTTAATAATAGAATTTACGGTCTCACAAAAGGCCAGTATTCGCCAACATCCGAAAAAGGAAAAGTTACTAAATCTTCGCCATATGGAACTGTGGATTTTCCTTTTAACGCGATTAAAGTTGCTACGGGTTCAGGTGCCACTTTTGTTGCTCGCTCATTAGACAGAGATCCTAAACATATGCAAGAGATGATTACCCGCGCGAGTAAACATAATGGACTCGCTTTTACAGAAGTTTATCAGAATTGCCCGATATTTAATGACGGCGCTTTCGAATTATTAACAGACAAAGAAACCAAAGCTGATAACGTATTAGTGCTGGAACATGGTAAACCATTGCTGTTCGGTGCTAATAAAGAAAAAGGAATTAAACTGGACGGTCTAAACCCTGTAATTATTGATTTAAACGACGGCGTTCATACAATCGACGATGTTTGGATTCACGATGAAACTGACGAAAATCCTACAAGAGTTTTCCTATTAGCTCGATTTACCGATATGCCCGGATATCCTACTCCTATTGGAGTATTCCGTCAATTTGATAAACCGACTTATGATCAAGATTATCACAATCAAATTGATCAGGTAAAAGCCAAAAAAGGTGTAGGTACTTACGAAACATTAATGAACACTCCAAATACATGGGAAGTTAAATAGTATCAAAACTTATTACAAAAAGAGGCGGTCTTTTAGATCGCCTTTTTTGTTTCATCCACTAAGTTTATGATTTTTATCCATTTTTTAGCAAATTGAACTCTTCTTTCAAAGTTTTTGAGGTTGTATGATTTCTTTTGATCAAATACATGCTTTAATTCAAAATAATAACTCCTTTTTAATAACTACTCATGTTAATCCGGATGGAGACGCAATAGGTTCGGAACTTGCTCTTTATCATTATTTAAAACGAATTGGCAAAGAAGCAGCGATATTCAACTGCAGCCAGACTCCTTACAATCTTGAATTTCTTGATCCAACCGGAATTATATCTCATTTCGATAAAGTTAAAAATTCTGATATATTTGATAAATTTGATGTATTGGTTTTACTGGATCTCAATCACCTAAGCCGTATAATGGAATTGGAAGAAGGTTTCAGAAAATCAACTAAACTAAAAATTTGTATAGACCATCACGACGAACCCGAAAATTTTAGCGAATATATGTTTGTCGATATCAATTACGCATCAACTGGTGAAATAATATTTGAGTTGATTGAAGCTGGTGCCCCTGTAAAAATTGATTATCAAATTGCTCTTCCACTTTACATTGCAATAATGACAGATACAGGCTCGTTCAGGTACGAAAGAACTACTTCTGCAACTCATATAAAGGCGGCTAAGCTATTAGACGCGGGCGTAGACCCAAATACGGCGGCCAGTATGATACATGATCAGGGGAGCCCTGGCAGGATGCGGTTATTGGGAAGAGCCTTGGATTCCATAAAATTATATTATTCAAATCAGCTTTGTACAATGGCATTGCTTAGAAAAGATTTAACGGAAACAGGTACAGTTGAAGCGGACATTGAAGGATTTGTAAATTATACATTGTCGATAAAAGGTGTGCGTGCAGGGCTTCTATTTTATGAATTAGAAAATGGATTCAAAGTTAGTTTCAGATCCGTTGATAATGTTCAAATAAACAAATTGGCAAAAGAATTTAACGGTGGTGGACATTTTTATGCCGCCGGCACAAGAATAAGCAATGCCAAATTAGGCGACTATTACGATACAATAATAAAAGCCGCAGAAAAATATTTATAATCAAATACTGAGGTTATTTAATGATTTACTCTAAAATTAAGATAGAATCTACTTCTAAGAATATTATATCAAAAAAAAATTCAACACTTATCGAATTTATTTTCGATTCAAAAAACTTGCTTAAGGAAACTAACGAATTAATTTCCAGAAATAATCTGAAGATAGGACAGCTTGATCTTCGTAATTTCGAGGATAAAAAGTGTGAGGAACTGGAGCTGAAAAATACATCCGCCGCACCCGATATTGTGATTATAAAAAAACTCGACTCCCAAAAAAACTCATCGGATACTTTTAGAAATTATCTCGCAGGATTAATTCCTAGAATGCACAAAATGAAAATTGAAAATTTACAAATTAATCTGCCTCTGCATACTTCGGTGGAAAAAATATTCCCAAGCAATGAAAAATATTTTCAGTCAGTAATAGAGGGAATATTATTAGGCAATTATTCGTTCGATAAATATAAAACGGAGAAGAACAAAAAAATTGTTCTATCCGTAAATATCAACACAGGTGAGAATATTAAAATAAAATCTGTGATTGAACAAACCAGAAGTTTGATTGAATCAGTATATTTTGCGAGAGATTTGGTGAATGAGCCGGCTAACAGTTTAACGCCTGTTGAACTTATTAATCGTTCAAAAAAAGAATTAACAAAATTTGGGATTAAAGTTACCTCATATAATAAAGTTCAATTGAAGAAAGAAAAAATGGGGGCTATACTTTCGGTTGGCAGCGCCAGTGACAATCAGCCGTTTCTATTGGTTTTAAGGTACATTCCCAAACAAAAAGCCAAAATGAAAATTGCATTAGTGGGTAAAGGGGTTACATATGATTCCGGTGGTCTATCACTAAAACCAACCTCCGGTATGCTTGAAATGAAAGCAGATATGGCCGGAGCGGCAACTGTAATAGGAACAATTTTGGCAGCCGCAAAAAACAAACTTCCTGTAGAACTGATTGGGGTGATACCGGCCGTTGAAAATATGGTTTCTGGCGGAAGCTATAAACCTGGAGATATTATAACAAGTTATTCAGGTAAAACAATTGAAGTAAAAGACACCGATGCGGAAGGTAGAATTGTTTTAGCGGATGCTCTGCACTATGCCAGTAAACTCAAACCCGATCAAATAATTGACTTTGCGACACTAACGGGAGCTGTAGTAGTAGCTTTGGGTGAATTTACAGCGGGATTGTTTACAAAGGATGATGAAATAGCTGAATCTATTTTAAGCTCAGGAAAATTTGTTAACGAACCAATTTGGCGCATGCCATTTTCAGACGATTATAAAAAATTAATTGAAAGTGAAATTGCTGATATCAGTAATTTGGGCCCAAGGTGGGGCGGGGCAATTACAGCCGGTAAATTCCTTGAGTTTTTTGTGGATGAAAAAATTCCTTATGCCCATATTGATCTGGCCGGACCTGCGTTAAAACATAAATTCACCAATTATACTGAAAAATATGAAACAGGTTATGGCGTAAGATTGATGTATGATTATCTTAATAATTTATAAAACATAATCTGGTATTATACGAGCAGACCGTCTTTCATTTCTATAACACGGTCTGCAATTTTTACAAGTTCGGGATTATGGGTTACAACCAATAATGTCTGATTATATTCATTTTTAAGCTTAATAAAAAGTTCATGAATTACAGTGCTGTTGGCTGTATCCAGATTACCTGTGGGTTCATCGGCCAAAATAATTTTTGGATTGTTCGCTAATGCGCGGGCAACTGCAACACGTTGTTGTTCACCTCCAGATAATTCAGAAGGCTTGTGATCGGACCTCTCGGATAGACCCACAATTTCAAGTAATTCACGGCTCCGTTCAGATGCCTCTTTAATCTTTTTCCCTGCGATCATTTGAGGAATATTTATATTTTCAAGAGCACTAAACTCGGGTAATAAATGGTGAAATTGGAATACGAATCCAATGTCTTTATTCAAAATATCCGCGAGGCTAAAATCATCCAATTTATATAATTCTTTACTGTTTAATAAGACCGTTCCGGCAGTTGGTTTATCCAGTCCTCCTAAAATATGCAGCAGCGTACTTTTGCCTGCACCCGAAGCGCCAACTATTACAGTAATTTTATTGGTTTCAATTTCAAGGGAAACGCCTTTTAATATTTGCAGACTTTCGTTTTTGCCTTTTAGAAATCTGCGTTCAATATTGTTACAACTTAAAATTATTGACATAATTTATCTATCAGTTTTATTCATATTTTATTGAATCAATTAAATTCACTTTTGCGGCTCTTTTTGCGGGATAAAGTGAAGCAATAAACGTTAAAAAGAGTGAAGCAAAAGCAACGCTTAAAATATCTGCCAGTTGTAAATCCACCGGCATCGCGTCAATTATATATTTGCCCGGGTCAAGGGCGTAAAATTTAAATTCGATTTGCAAATAACACACAAAAACGCCTATTATTAATCCTAAAGCAGTTCCTATTACCCCTATTAATATTCCTTCAAACATAAAAATCTTTATAATTGAATTTACTTTAACTCCCATTGAACGCAATATTCCGATATCCCTTCGTTTTTCGATTACAGACATAGTTAGAGAGCCCAGTATGTTAAATGTTGCGACAGAAATTATTAATGATAATAACAGAAAAGCTGACCATCTCTCTATTAGCATTACATTATATAGATCTTTATGAAGATCGTACCAGGTACTGACATCAATATTCGATGTTTTAAAATGTGCAGTAATTTCCTCTTTTAAATTATCGGAATCATCTATATGGAACAATCTAATTTCGTAACCGCTGATATTTGTGTTCATCTCCAGAATATTCTGCGCGGCAAAAAGAGGGCAATAAACATATTGAATATCGTAATCGGGATTGTCAGTTGAAAACACGCCGGCAACTTCAAAAATCCTTGTTTGTGGTATAGCAGTAAAATCTATTGCAAGTCGTTGCAGATTATCAAATGAACTGACAGTAATCGAATCGCCAACCGAACAGGAAAGTCGCATCGCCATTCTTTGACTCAAAAGAATTTTTGAAGCTTCATTTATACTTTTGGAGTCTAAATTTATATCACCTTGAAGCAGGGAGGATTTTATTCCCCATTTTCTTGACGAATCCTGTTCAGTAATTCCTTTAAGAGTAACAACCTGATAGTTTCGTCCGTTTTGCAAAACCACTTTACCCTCGGCAAAAGCGTAAAATGTTTCGGTATTGTTGTTATTTTTAAGCCATTCTGTAATATCGGATCTTTGATTTTCGTCCAAAGAATTTACACTATGAATAGTTACATGGGGATCAAAATTAATAAGAATTGATTTTACCAATGAGCCAAAACCATTAAAAACCGACATTACAATTATCAATGCTGCAACCCCAATCGTTATGCCAATAGTTGAAATAATTGAGATGATCGAGATAAAATTTATCTTGTGCTTAGAGTGCAAATACCTTTTTGAAATAAATAATTCGAACATCAGTTAAACCTGATTGCTGTAATAATATTTAGTTTTGATGCAATATAACCGGGTATAATTGTTGTTAAAAAACAGACAAAAAGCGCAGAAATAGATACTATTAGGTAAACATATAAGTTAACGGAAATTGGAACACTCGAAAGAAAATAGACGGAACTTGGCAATGATATAATATTAAAATTAAGCTGTAGAAAGGTCAGTATTAGCGCAATTAAATTTCCGCCTGTTACGCCGATTATCGAAAGAAAGGTCCCCTGGTAAAGAAATACCTTCAATACGTCTCTTTTTTTCATACCGAGTGATTTTAACAGACCAACATCCGAAGTGCGTTCGAGTACAATCATAAGCAATGTGCCAATCATATTGAAAGCCGCAACTAAAATAACCATTGCGAGAATAATGGGTATCGGTTTTTTTTGAAGCTCCAGCCATGTGAAAATATTTTGATGTTTCCTGTAAATGGATTGAACATAAAATGGGTAACTTAAATATTCTTGCAGGCGTTGCTCAAGCGAATCGATTTTGGATATATTATTTAATTTTATATTGTAGCCTGTTATCGACTTAGGCATTGAAAATAGTTTTTTAGCTATGGATATAGAAGTGAAAATCCTTAAATCGTCATATTCAGCCATTCCGCTTTCATAAATACCAGTAACTACAAATTGTTTTAGACTTGGCGGATTCTTAAACGAAGGTGGTTCATCATTTCTTAGAGCCATGATAGTAATTTTATCCCCGGTAACAATTTTTAATCTATTCGCCAATTTTTGTCCAATTACTAGACCGGGTGAAACTTTACTTTCGAATTCAAATAGGCCACTTTTTATATATTTAGGAATATCCAATATTGTATTTTCTTCGACTCCAAAGAGAAATACTCCGTCTGCCTGGCTTTTGCTTTTAATTATTACATTTTTTGATATGAAAGGGGAAATGTTGTTTAAAAACGGATTCACCTTTGCGGCAATATCATCCCTAATCATTTTGTCATCGGGTAAATTTCTGTTGCTATATCCTGAAATTACAATATGTTCATTAAATCCAACGATTTTATTTTCAACGGCTTTTTCAAATCCATCCAAAATTGTTATAGAAAGAATTAATACAGCAACACCTAAAGAAATGCCTAAAATTGTAATCAAAGAAATCAAAGAGATTAATTGTGAGTGTTTTTTGGATTGAATGTATCTAAATGAAATAAAAAAAGGTAAAGACATGAAATTCGCCAACCAGATTAAATTATTCGGCATAAGTTATAATAAATATTGCAAAAATACTTCGTAAAAAATTGACATTGTTTGTTTTAAACTATATTTTAGCAAGCCATATTCAAATGCGTTCTTAAATTATTGATGACGATATTGGGTAAATGAACCGGGCATTGTTCTGAAAATCGGCTGTTTAGTCGATAAGTTCGTCCCCGATCCCATCGAGATGCTCGCATATTCATATAAAGATTATATGAAATTATTTCTCGGGGCGTAGCGTAGTCCGGTCAGCGCGCCTGCTTTGGGAGCAGGAGGTCGCAGGTTCGAATCCTGCCGCCCCGACATTTAGCCGTTTGATTTACGGCTTGAGCGTTCTTAATTTGATGAAAGCTACACGCGCCAGTAGCTCAATCGGATAGAGCAACAGCCTTCTAAGCTGTAGGTTAGTGGTTCGAGTCCACTCTGGCGTACTCGGCAAAATTCCGAATGGAAAGACGAAATAAGTTTTGGAATTTGTAAATGGTGGGTATAGCTCAGTTGGTTAGAGCGTCTGGTTGTGGCCCAGAAGGTCATGGGTTCAAGTCCCATTACTCACCCAAAACAATTAAGTTTTGGCCCTATGGTGTAATTGGTTAACACATCACCCTTTCAAGGTGGAGAGTACGGGTTCGATCCCCGTTGGGGTCACAAAAAAATAAGCCTCAGAGTTTTACTTTGAGGCTTTTTCATTTTAAATTGAGCCTACATATAATATTATTTATAGATGATTGAGCCTAAAAAATACTACGAAATATTAGCAGCGAAAGACAATTATACAACACCGGCCGGACTGCACTCAAAAAATATTTTTGGCACTTCTTTAAGCTTTTATGCACGTGTTCTAAAAGTTGTCCTTTATGCAAATAGATGGGCTAGAAAGGGCATTTACGACGATTTTAAATGGGTTTATTCATCTCTCGATTTGCTGCATGGATTTGAAAGAAGTGGAATGAAAATATCGATTGAAGGAATGAACAACCTGTCTGCTACAGATAAGCCTGTAATTATCATTTCCAATCATATGAGTACTCTGGAAACATTGGCATTACCAGGGATAATTCACCCGGTAAAAAACATTGTTTTTGTAACTAAGCAAGAACTAACAGATTATCCGGTATTTGGTCCTATTAACTCGGAACGAAACCCAATTATTGTCGGAAGAAAAAATCCGCGTGAAGATTTAAAGTTGGTTATGGAAGAAGGGGCGGAAAGAATTAATAGCGGAAATTCGGTGGTATTATTTCCACAGAAAACCAGAAGTAAATATTTCGATACGAAAAATTTTAACACTTTGGGTGTTAAACTTGCAAAACAGAATGATGTTAGTATTATTCCTATGGCCTTGCTTACCGATGCTTGGGACAATGGAAAGATGATTAAAGAAATTGGAAAAATCGATATATCTAAAACAGTACACTTCGCTTTTGGTAAACCCTTTAAAGTTGATGGAAGAGGTAATGAAGAGCACCAGCTAGTTATTGATTTTATCACGCAAAAATTAAAAGAATGGGGAAGAGAAGATTATATAATAAAATAATTATTAATATTTGCCGAAATAATTCTACTTTTTACTTATCTACTTTTTTCAATCAAATATAACAATACATTCCTTAATCACACTTATTAACATTACTATAACAATTCATTAAAACTGATATATCACTTCGTTTAATATCACTTAATACTCTCACAACTCTCAGTTAATATTCGTGCTTTTACTATATTAGTATAAATTTCTATTTATTTCGTGGTAAGAATAGAGACAAGAAAAAATTCAAAAAAAATTAGAGAGCTATCAAATTGAAGTTTATAACTATTTCGTTATTTTTTGAAAAAACCAGATTATTGCACAATCAACAGGCAACGTAATAAACAGATTAAATTTACTTACATATGGATTCTTTGATGCAAACGCTAATTATATAGGAGCATTTGGATTACAAAATTGGACAGCAAAAAGGAGTTTATTAAAATTAAATTCACACGTTTCCGTGAAAGGAGATACAGACTCAACTTTACCTGAAAACTTCAATTTGTCGTATAATTACCCGAATCCGTTTAATCCATCAACCAAATTTTCTTTTGCTTTGATTAAGATGGTTAATGTTAAAATATCTATTTGTAATGCTTTAGGGCAGCAAATTGTAGTTCTTTAGAAGGTGTTAAAAATGCCGGAGCATGTGAGATTTCTTGTGGAGCAAATTGTTCAACCAGTGGAATCTATATTTATAGGTCTTAAGCTGGAGCACAAATAAATGCACATAAAATGACATTATTGAATTAAATCGCATTAAAATTTCTCGTTTTCAAAGGAATTGACCGGAAACTACAACTCCTTTTTTTTTATCTCAAAATTACAAAGATTATTTACTCTAAACTCAAATATTCTTTGCGTTCAAATAAAAGATTTTTTATATTAAATACAATTTTGTCCCATTAAGAGATAATACATATGCGATCTGTAAAACCACAAAAATTGAAGAAGGGTGATTTAATTGGTGTAATATCACCAGCATCATCCCCAGATGATTTAACAAGAATTGAAAAAGGTATTAAATATTTAGAAAGTAATGGTTATAATGTATTAGTCGGAAAAAATGTTGGTAAGGAGAAGGGTTATTTAGCCGGTGATGACGATGAAAGACTTTCTGATCTTCATGAAATGTTTGGTAATAAAAATGTAAAAGCAATATTTAATGTCAGAGGAGGATATGGTTCCGGTAGGTTACTTGATAAAATTAACTATAACTTGATTAAAAAGAACCCCAAAATATTTGTCGGTTATAGTGATATAACCGCTCTTCAACTAGCATTTTATGCAAAAACAGGATTAGTAACTTTTGCCGGACCAATGGTGGCGGTTGATTTTTGGAAAGATGAAGTAGATACTTTTACAGAAGAGGTTTTTTGGAGGACGATTACGAGCACCAAGAAAATTGGGAAAATTCAAAATCCCAATCAGGAAAAACTATTTATTCTTAGTAAAGGCAGGGGCGAAGGCAAACTTTTAGGAGGTAATCTCGCATTAGTTGGCTCTATTATGGGGACTCCGTATTTCCCAAGTTTTAAAGATTCTGTTTTGATTTTGGAAGATATTGGTGAGAGCCCATATCGTGTTGACAGATTATTAAATCAATTGCGCTTAGGCAATGTATTAAAACAAGTTAACGCTATTATTTTAGGTAGATTTGTTGACTGTTATGATTCCGATACCTCAAAAAAAACACAAACTTTAAATGAAGTAATTTCAGATTATTTAGAAAATTTGAATATTCCTATAATCTACAACGTAAAACACGGCCATATCTCAGAGAATATTACAATTCCTTTTGGTATTAAATGTAACGTAAATGCTTCGAGAGGCTTTATTGATATTACTGAGAGCGCCGTTTCATAATCCACAGCAAATATAAATTTTGAAAAGATGGGAGCACACAAGCTCCCATTTTTATTTGATTAACACACTCTATCTTTTATTCACTAAAATATAGAAAACAATTCCATATCCTTTCTCTTTTTTAAGAAATAAGTATCCCTAATAGTTAAATTCTATTGAAAATTAGATATTCTGACCTTTGGTATGCTTATTGTTAAAAAGATAAACGGGGAACAAAATACTTAATAATTGTTTTTTGAGGAAGTTGTGGAATTTATAAATGAAAATTATATTCAGGAACTGATTTCTGATTCTTCATTAAAAAGTATTGATTTTCAGAAAGACGTAATAGAAAAAGCACGATCGGGAAAAGGACTTTCCCTAATGGAAAGCGCCTCCTTGTTAAATATAAATTCGGAAGAAGTTTTAGAACACCTTTATCATACCGCTAAAGAAGTTAAAGAAAAAATATATGGAAACAGGTTAGTATTATTTGCTCCATTATATATTACAAACCTATGCATAAATAATTGTTTGTATTGCGCTTTCAGAAAAGATAATAAGGAACTTAAAAGAAAAACTCTTTCTATTGAGGAAATTAAGGAAGAGGTGGAGTTTCTTGTTAAACAAGGACAAAAAAGGATTCTTCTCGTCGCAGGGGAGCATCCAAAAAAATCTTCCTTAGATTTTATTGAACAGGCGGTTAAAACTATATATAGTGTAAATTATAATGGAAACAATATTAGGCGAATAAACGTAAATTGTGCTCCGCTGTCTCTTCATGAATTTAAAAGATTAAAAGAATTTGATATAGGCACTTACCAGTGTTTTCAGGAGACTTATCATTACGATACTTACATCAAAATGCACCCAGAAGGTCCTAAAAAGGATTATAACTGGCGGCTATTTGCAATGGAAAGAGCTTTGGAAGCGGGCATCGACGATGTTGGAATCGGAGCATTGTTCGGATTAACAGATTATAAATTTGAGACTTTAGCTCTTCTTCAGCACGCAATTACTCTGGATACAAAATATGGCGTGGGTCCTCATACGATTTCAGTTCCCCGTTTAGAACCGGCCTTTAATGCTCCCGTTGCTGAAAAGCCCCCTTTTGCGGTTAAAGATAAAGATTTCAAGAAACTTGTTGCTGTTATCAGATTATCTGTTCCTTATACAGGTATTATTTTATCTACACGCGAGAGGGCTGAATTACGCCGCGACTTATTAGAAGTAGGAGTATCCCAAATAAGTGCCGGCAGCAGAACCTCCCCGGGATCATATAAAGAATCTCAAGAAATTATGGACGAACACCAAATGGAGCAATTTCAACTTGGGGATCACAGAACTATTGAAGAAGTAGTTTCTGATTGTTGTGATTTAGGATATCTCCCTAGTTTTTGTACCGCTTGCTACCGAAGTAATAGAACAGGTGATAGATTTATGGAATTGGCTAAAACCGGAAACATAGGAAAAATCTGTGTTCCAAACGCTTTAGCTACGTTTAAAGAATATGCTAACGATTTTGCATCGCCGGAAACAAAAATTAAAGCAGAAAAATTAATTGAAAATGAAATTCAAAAAGAAAACGAGTTATCACAAAAACGAATTAGAAAAATGATTGATCAAGTAGATTCCGGTGAAAGGGACGTATTCTTCTAATAAACTTTATGAATATTAAAGAGATACTATATAACAAAGATAGTTATTCGAGGGAGGAGATCATCTTCCTGCTTAATCTATCAGATTCCGTTGAAATTGATAAATTATTTCAGCGGGCAAAAGAAATTAGGGATAGTTATTTTGGCAAAGAAATCCATTTACGAGGTGTGATAGAATTTTCTAATTATTGCACTCAGCACTGCTTGTATTGTGGATTACGGGAAGAAAATTTGATTATACCCAGATATAGAATGTCCGCCGAAGAAATTTTAGACACAGCCAAAATAATTTATAATAATGGCATCAGGACAATTGTTTTACAATCGGGTGAAGATAGTTTTTTTGATACAGATCTTATTTCATACTTGATTTATTCAATTAAGCGTCAGTATGATGTTGCCATAACATTAAGTTTAGGGCAGAGAGGATTTGATGAATATAAGACCTGGAAAATTGCCGGAGCCGACCGTTACCTTTTAAAGCACGAATCGGCAAACCCGAAATTATATTCAATTTACCATAAAAAAGCGAAATTAGATGAAAGAATTCAACATCTAAAATTTTTGAAAAGAATTGGTTATCAGATCGCTTCTGGTAATATGATAGGTTTGCCGAATCAAACTGTCGCTGACATTGCTGACGATATTTTATTATGCAGAGAACTTGATGTTGATATGGCTGCGTTCGGACCATTTATTCCTTCAATAAATACTCCTTATCAGAATATGCCGGCCGGAGATACTCTTATGACACAAAAAGTTATGGCAGTGGTCAGATTAGTGTTAAAAAACGTTCATATTCCGGCAACCACTGCATTAGACAGTATCGATGACTTTGGAAGAGAAAAAGGATTATCTGCAGGGGCCAATGTAATAATGCCAAATTTTACTCCGGCGCCCTACCGCGAAAATTATTTAATCTACACTAATAAAAGAGGAATTAATGAAGATCCACTAGATATACATTCCCAAATTAAATCCCGTATAGAGGCTTTGGGACATAATATTTCACAATCGCGTGGTGATTCTATCAAACGGTCAAGTTCTATCTAAAAATATTTACCATCTCTAAATATTATTTGCACTTACATTTTACGTTACAATTCTATTATATTTCGTTCGAAAAATTATAAATAATAAAGGAAAATGATATGCGGAAAATTATTTTTTTATATTTTCTACTTTTAACGATGTTTGCCGCATGCAGCGGCGTTAGTGATAAAGAACTTTATGATACGGCAAAGGAAAAATATTATAGCGGTAATTACGAAGAAACTCTTTATAATTATGAAAAGCTAATTCAGGAATTTCCCAAAAGTAAATATCGAGCCGAAGTTCTTTTCGAGTTAGGTAAATTATACCATGGTCAGGTGGTAAAATCATTAACTAAAGATCAGAATTATACAAAAGCCATTGACAATTACAGAAAAGTTTTTAGTGAATTCCCAAACTATAAAGATGCACCAAACTCAATGTTTATGACCGGATTCGTTTATGCCAATGAATTATCGGTTTTAGATTCTGCGGAATATTATTACAATCTATTTATCAAAAAATATCCCGATAACGAAATGGTAATCTCTGCTAAAGCGGAATTGGAAAATTTAGGTGTTCCGGCGGAAGAAATTTTAAGAAGAAAAGTTACAAAGGGTGAGGGTGAATAAAAAAGAATCGGTACTTAAATACTTAGATCCCGCATTAATTTCTAAATTAAAAACCCTGGAATTAAAAGCAAGATATGTAGTTGAAGGATTTATGGTAGGGCTTCACAAAAGCCCTTACCATGGTTTTAGTGTGGAATTCAGCGAACATAGATCTTATATGCAAGGAGATCCGCTTAAAAATGTCGATTGGAAAGTATTTGCGAAGAGCGAAAAATATTTTATAAAACAATTTGAAGAGGAAACAAATTTAATTTGTCACATTAATTTGGATGTGAGCAAATCTATGGACTTCAAACATTCGGGACCTATTACGAAACTTGAATACGGTAAAATATTAGCATCAAGTCTTATTTATTTAATGAATAAACAGCAGGATGCTGTGGGTCTTTCATTGTATTCGGATAAAATTGAATCCTACCTCCCGCCAAAATCTTCAAGGATATATTTGCGCAACCTGCTCACTGCAATAGAGAACGTAAAGTCTTCCAATAAAACGGAAACAGCCGAATGTTTGAATTCGATAGCCGATAAAATTAAAAGAAGAGGACTTGTAATTATAATTTCGGATTTATTTGATAACCCGGAATCTATGCTTTCGACAATAAAAAAATTTCATTATAAAAAAAATGAGGTATTAGTATTTCAATTGCTCGACCCTATTGAAAATAGTTTTGCTTTCGGCAGCGACGCCATTTTTATAGATAAAGAAACCGGTGAAGAAATGACCACACAACCGCACCAAATTCAAAAAGCTTATCAGGATACGATGAAACAGTATTTAGACAAAATCAAAAAAGAGTGTTTGTCAAACGGAATTGAATATAATCTGATAACTACAGATATACCATTTGATAAAGCATTACTGTCTTATTTCAGGAAACGTTCCAAACTCAATTAAATTCATTACATGATTTAAGAGCAAAGTTAAAATTTTAAGTATATAAAATCGTTATCAGAAAAACACTCCTACATTTTCTGCTTAAAAAATCCTAACGTTTTTAATTAGAAATTTCGCCAACATATTTTTTGATCAGTTCCTCAGATTTTGCTTCAGTTTCTGCTTCGACTATACATCTTAAAATCGGCTCTGTGTTCGATTTTCTAAAATGAACCCAATGATCTTCAAAATCGATCCTTAATCCATCGGAAACATTTAATTTTTCACCATTGTATTTATTTTTGAGTTTATTAAGGACAAAATCAGGATCAACATTTTTTAATTCAATTTTACTTTTTTTAATAAAATATTCGGGAATCGTTTTTTTAAATTCAGAAATAGATCCTTTAAATTCTACAAGCTGTTGCAGAATCATTGCGGTACCAACAAGAGCGTCACGTCCATACTGGAGTTTGGGATATATAACTCCTCCGCTGCCTTCGCCCCCTATTACGGCATCAACTTCTTTCATCATTTTTACAACATTTGCCTCTCCCACAGGTGACCGATAAACCTTACAATCGAAAGATTCCGCGATAACATCAACCGCCCTCGTTGTAGAAAGGTTAACAACTACATTTCCTTTTTCACGGGATAGTGCAAATTTAACTGCCTGGACAACTGTGTTCTCTTCACTAAAAGGTTCGCCAATTTCTGTTATAAGTACCAGTCGGTCTACATCCGGATCGACAACAATTCCTAGATCCACTTTATTTTCTTTTATCGCTCTCATAGTCTCAGTCAAATTTTCGGGAATAGGTTCTGGCAGACGAGGGAATATTCCAGTTTTCTCGCAATTCATTTCAATTACTTCACAACCAAATTCTCTCAGCAATTGCGGCATAACGTATCCGCCAGCGCCATTAACACAATCAAGCATAACTCTGAATTTTCTTTTTCTTATAGCTTCTAAATCTATTCCGGGCATATTAAGTACTGCCTGCATATGATTTTCCAATCCTTCCGGGTAATTTGTAATACTCCCCAATTTATCCCAAGGTTTGTAATGACTATCGCCTTTTTCAACTAAAGAAAGCATCACTGCATTTTCTTCCGGAGTCATAAATTCGCCCTGATTATTTAAAAGTTTTAATGCGTTCCACTCGTTAGGATTGTGACTGGCAGAAATTGCTATTCCTCCAACTGCTTCAAATTTTCTTACGTTAAATAACACTGTTGGTGTAGGGCAAATCCCAACATCAATTACATTATTTCCTTTTGCCAATAATGTTCCTATAACCAGACTTTTTACCATTTCACCGGAAATTCGTGCGTCTCTACCAACTACAATTGTTCCTTGACTACAAAAATCCGCATAAGCCGCCAAATATTTAATAAGTACTTCAGGTTCAAGACCATTACCAACTATTCCTCGTATTCCGGAAATACTCACCATAAGTGTTCGCATTTTAATCTCCATTTATATGTAATTAACTTAATTTTTGCTTTTTATTGAAGCCGAGAGTATTATTATTCAGTTAACCGCAAATTTATTATTTTTATTGAGTAAAAATCACCCTATAAATTGACATAGTGCTTAATGTATACTATTTTTACGAGATTTTAAATCAAGTATGAATTAAGAAGTATCTTACTCATTTCAAATTTAACCAAAGAGGCGGTTAATATGAGAAAAATTCCACTATTATTCTCTTTTTTATTTGTCCTAATGTTAACATCCCAAATATTTGCCGGTAGTACCGGTAAACTGGCGGGGCGTGTTACAGACGGGGCAAATGGCGACGGTTTACCATTCGCCAATGTTTTTATTGCCGGAACTAATTTAGGTGCGGCAACAGATGTTGACGGTTATTTTACAGTGCTAAATATTCCTCCCGGGGTATATACCGTAACTGCATCAATCGTGGGTTATCAAAAACAGACTGTAACAGACGTTAGAGTTAATGTTGATTTTACGACCCGATTAAATTTTGAATTGAACACCGGTTCCATAGAAATGGCTGCTGTTATAGTTCAGGGTGAAAGAAATCCTTTGATTCGTGAGGATTTAACAAATCCTGTAGTTGCCATCTCCGCGGA
>PGYT01000026.1 GCA_002839805.1 Ignavibacteriae bacterium HGW-Ignavibacteriae-2 | reverse complement strand
TTTCGGGCAAGTCTTCTATTATATATTAAACAATGTTTATCCTCTTAAAATAGACAAAAGCTCCATTGGTTTTTAAATTATATTCTGTTAAATTCCAATTACTCGAAAAGCGATATCCTAAAAGGGCAGTATACAAATACTCTAGGGTCTAAAAAAGAATTGTAAATCTCATCACAGTCCAAAAAATATATTTATCAATTAATTTAGGAGCAGTATGAAATCAAATATATTCAGTAACAGTTTTATATTATTATTTTCATTTATCCTTCTAATGTCTTTTACAGTAGAAGCGCAACAGAATGATAAACCTCGTCCAAGTCCCAAAGCTAGTGTATTCCAGGAAATTGGTATTGATACTGATATTACAATTGCATTCAGCAGACCCGGAGTTAAAGGCAGAAAAATATGGGGCGAATTAGTTCCTTTTGGATTAGCGCCGGGCAATCAATATTCCAAAAATAATCCGTATCCATGGCGCGGTGGTGCTAATGAGAATACAACAATCGATTTTTCAAAAGATGTTATGGTTGAAGGCAATAAGCTGCCGGCAGGTAAATATGGATTACATTTTATTCCTAGCGAAAAAGAATGGACAATAATATTTAGTAAAAACAGCACACTTTGGGGAAGTTATCAATATACAAAAGAAGAAGACGCTTTGCGTGTAACTGTTAAAGCGCTAAAAGCTCCATTTCAGGAATGGCTAACTTATGGATTTGATAATTTAACAGATTCTTCCGCCATTGCTTTTCTTCATTGGGAAGAATTAAAAGTCCCCTTAAAAATATCTGTTGTAAAGTAGAGACATAATTTTATATTACATATTAAGGTGGATTGTCCTATTTTACATTAATTATATTTTTCAATTCGTTTAGCTGATAACTTATAATTTTAGTATCGAATATAGATTATCGGTTAAGCGGATTGATTTTTTTTTTAATTCTTAAGCTGTTTTAAATCTGAAACCATCAATCCAAATCATGTATAAAACAATATGAATAAATTACCTAATAAGTTTTTTTTGTATACGTCACTTATAATCATTACCGTTTTTTCAATTAATTTCGCTCAGCCCCTTAAAGTAAATAACGCCGCGGAAATAAAACTTGCCATCGATAAATTGGGTGTGCTTGGAAGCGCATTGTATATAGGGGCCCATCCCGATGATGAAAACACAGGGCTGATAGCATTTCTTTCAAAAAGCAAAAAATACAGGACAGCTTACTTATCTCTTACTCGCGGGGACGGTGGGCAGAATTTGATAGGAGCGGAAAAAGGGAATGAAATTGGAATTATTAGAACGCAAGAATTATTGCAAGCCAGAGCCAGGGATGGAGGCGAACAGTTTTTCACAAGAGCTATCGATTTCGGTTATTCAAAAACCGAAGAAGAAGCATTGCGGATTTGGGGGAAAGAGGAAATTCTTGGCGATGTTGTTTGGGTAATAAGAAAATTTAAGCCCGATGTGATAATCACAAGATTTCCGCCGGGAGGAAATGGCGGGCACGGGCACCATACCGCTTCGGCCTCTCTAGCGGTTGAAGCATTTACAGCCGCCGCGGATTCTACAAAGTTTAAGGATCAGTTACAATTTGTTTTACCATGGCAGGCTAAAAAATTATTCTGGAATAACTGGCGGCCATCTCCTGAAGAAACAAAAGGTCTGTTAGCTTTTGACATCGGCGAATTCAATCCTATGCTTGGAAAATCTTATACTGAAATTGCCGCTGAGAGCCGTTCTATGCATAAGAGTCAAGGTTTTGGTGCTACACCTTCGCGTGGAACCCGAATGGAGTACTTACAACAATTTTTAGGCGATAAAAAAGAGAAAAATTTATTTGATGGATCCTCACAAAGTTGGACGAGAATTAAGGGTGGACTAATTATAGATCAAAAAATTGACTCGATAAAAAAATCATTTGACTCCGGAAATCCGGGAGCATCAATTAATTTATTGGTTAATTTAAAAAAAGAAATAGACGGATTAGAAAATAATTACTGGATAGATATTAAACGCAAAGAACTTCTTTCAATAATTCAATCCTGCGCGGGTTTATGGATTGAAGCAATATCGGAAGACTATTCAGCTTCAGCTAATGAAAAAGTGAAAATTATTACAACTGTTATAAATAGATCGGATAATAAATTTAAAATCAAAAAAATTAGCTACCCTTCAATTTCCTCTGATTCTACATTGGAAAAAGAATTGATTTCTAACATACCTTATTCAATAGAAAAAGTTATCAAAATTCCCGATGGTTATCCGGCTTCGCAACCTTATTGGTTAGAGGAAAAATCTTCCGAAGGTTTGTTCAAAGTTTCTGATAAAAGTTTACTTGGCTTAGCGGAAAATTATTCCTCGTTGCCAGTAAGAGTATCGCTAATTTATAATGGAGTTGAACTAGAGTACGAGATTCCACTTCTTTACAAGTGGAACGATAGAGTGGACGGAGAACTTTACCGCCCTTTTGAAATTCGTCCGCCGGTAACTGTAAATACAAATGATAAAGTCGCAGTATTTCCCGATGAAAGTTCAAAAGAAATTATACTAAAATTAGTAAATAACACCGGAGCAATAAACGGAGAATTACATCTGCATGTGGATAAAAGTTGGAAGATAACGCCCGATATTGTTCCATTTCACTTCGAACAAAAATATGATGAAAAACTTATAACCGTTAATGTTAAAGCTCCGGCCGAATCCGGCGAAAGCGTTATGAAAATTGAAATAAATGCCGGTGCGGAAATATATAACAAAGCACTTGTTGAAATATCATATCCTCATATTAAAAGACAGGTTTATTTTCCCGATTCCGAAATTCAACTTGTAAAACTGAATATCAAAAGGGAAAATATGAACATTGGTTATATAATGGGCTCAGGAGACGAAATTCCCGAGTGTTTAAAAAATCTGGGATACGATGTTACTTTATTGAGTGACGAACTATTGGAAACCGGTGATCTAACACGGTATGGAGCAATAATAACAGGCATTCGCGCTTACAACACTCGTGAAAGATTGAAATATAGTCAGCAGAAGCTTCTAGAATATGTAAAAAACGGTGGAACGTTTATTGTCCAATATAATGTTTCATTTGGATTACAAGTGGATAATTTTGGACCTTACCCAATAGAGATCGGAAGAGATCGTATAACGGAAGAAAAAAGTAAAGTGACTTTTCTAAATACAAAACACCAGCTTCTAAATTTCCCCAATAAAATTACTGAGGAAGATTTTAACGGATGGGTTCAGGAACGCGGGTTATATTTTGCCGATAAATGGGATTCTAAATATGAGTCGGCTTATTCCGGACATGACAATAACGAGAAAGATTTAAATGGCGGTACGTTATTTACTCGTTTTGGTAAAGGGATTTTTATTTATACAGGATATTCATGGTTTCGGCAATTGCCGGCTGGTATTCCCGGAGCTTATAAAATATTCGTTAATATGATTGAGGCGGGAAATTATGACGGACAACTTTCAAATAAATAAAAAAAATATTTCAGAGGAAAAACCGCCAATTTTATCAACTTGGAAACAGTTGTATTCTATTGTTTTTCTCAATTTGGTTTTTCTGATAATTCTGTTTTATGTTTTTACAAAGATATTTAGCTGATTTTCTAAACTAAGTTATTGTATTTAAAACAATACTCAGAATAAATATAATTGGATATTAAATGAGTTTATTGGATTGGATTGTACTTATTGGTTTTCTTTCGTTTGTCGTGATTTACGGAGTATGGAAAACCAGAGGTAAAAAAAATATACATGATTATTTACTGGCCAATAAAACTACCCCCTGGTATACTGTAACATTATCTATTATGGCAACCCAGGCAAGCGCCATTACTTTTCTTTCGACCCCCGGACAGGCATTTGTAGACGGTATGAGATTCGTTCAATTTTATCTTGGTCTTCCGATTGCCATGATAATTTTATGCATTACCGCTGTACCTCTTTTCCATAAGTTAAATGTATACACAGCTTACGAATTTTTAGAACAAAGATTCGATCTTAAAAACAGGACGCTCGGAAGTGTACTTTTTTTAATTCAGCGAGGGCTGGCGGCGGGATTCACAATTTTTGCACCCTCCTTGGTTATTTCGGTACTTATGGGATGGAACATTCAAATAACAATTTTTGTTATCGGAACGCTTGTTATTTTGTATACAACGTCAGGCGGAACTGACGCTGTTAATAAAACTCATTTATTGCAAATGTTCATTATAACTTCAGGAATGTTCACAGTTTTTTTCCTAATTATAAACGGCCTGCCTAAGGATATTTCGTTTATGGACGCCACAAATATTGCCGGTAAAATGGGAAAATTAAATGCTATTACATTCGAATTCGACTGGAAAGACAAATATAATTTCTGGTCAGGCTTAATTGGTGGTACTTTTCTTGCTTTATCCTATTTTGGAACGGATCAATCTCAAGTTCAGCGCTATCTCTCAGGTAAATCAATCGCACAAAGCCGCATTGGACTGTTGGTAAATGGTATTGTTAAAATACCTATGCAGTTTAGCATACTTTTTTTAGGAGCAATGGTATTTGTTTTTTATCAGTTTGTTACACCGCCTTTATTTTTTAATTCTGTAGAAACAACAAATGTTAAAAACAGTCAATATTCAGAGCAATATGAGGAACTGGAGGATGAATTCAAAGAATTGCACAGTATTAAACAGAATCAGATAAGGCAAATGCTTGAAGCGCAAAAATTGAATGACGATAAAAAATTTAACAGACTAGCGGCTGAAGTAAATGACACCAGAAGCAACGAATTAAAAATAAGAAACGAGGCAACAAGAATAATTAAACAAGCCAATCCCGCCGCTGATACAAATGACACTAATTATATTTTCCTGAGTTTTGTAATAAATGTATTACCCGCGGGTTTAATTGGATTGATACTTGCCGCAATATTTTCAGCCTCAATGAGTTCAACGGCCGCCGAACTAAATGCTCTGGCTTCCACCACAGTTGTGGATATTTATAAAAGGATGATTAAACCCACCGGTTCCGAGAAACATTATTTAGTAGTATCTAAACTCGCTACTATGTTCTGGGGATTTTATGCCATAGTATTTGCTTCATTTGCCAATAGACTGGGTTCGTTAATAGAAGCGGTAAATATTTTGGGTTCATTATTCTATGGTACTATTTTGGGAATATTTTTAATCGCCTTTTATTTAAAAAAAATTGGGGGTAATGCTACATTTTATTCCGCACTTATAGCGGAATTAGTAGTTCTCGCCTGTTTTGTTTTTACAGATATACCATATTTATGGTTCAATGTAATCGGTTGTGTTCTATTAATAATTTTAGCGTTGATTCTTAATCCCTATTTTGAAAATAAAGTTAAAGCTTGATGAACAGAATTAGTTTGATTTTATCTTTTTGGTTTTGAATTTTTTTGCCTAATTGATAAGAAAAACAACTTTTATTAAACTCCATTTTAAAAATTCTTAAAATAACTTTTGAGCAGCACGGTCTAACAAACTACGCGATTTAATGTTTATATTTCCTCCTGATAATTGTTTGTAAAATTTATAATTGGTGTAAAACTAGATTGAACAAAAAAATAATACTAACTACATTAAACGCGAGATACGCTCATGCTTCATTAAGTCTGCGTTATCTATACGCGAATTTAAATGAATTAAAATCTGATTCCACTATTCTGGAATTTGTTATAAATGATAACGTCTACGAGATGGCGGAGAATATTTTAGAGTATAAACCAACCATCGTTGGGATAGGGGTTTATATTTGGAATGCAGTAGAAGTTCAAAAGTTAGTTTCAATTCTTAAAAAAATATCGCCCGATACAAAAATAATTTTAGGCGGTCCCGAAGTAAGCCATTTTCCACACCGTGTCAATTTTGATGATGCGGACGTTATCATTCAGGGTGAAGCGGAAATAACATTCTATAATCTCTGCAGAAATATTCTAGATTCGGGTGTTATTGAGCAGAAGATAATTAAATCGGAACATGTTGATTTTAATAATATTGAGCTTCCGTATTTATACTACACAGATAAAGATATTTTAACCAGAGTGATTTATGTAGAAGCTTCACGAGGCTGTCCGTTCAAGTGTGAATTTTGTCTGTCATCTATTGATAAAACAGTTAGAAATCTAGACATTAAAATATTTCTAAATCAATTGGATGATTTGTGGCAACGTGGAGCAAGAAAATTTAAGTTTATTGATAGAACATTTAATTTGAATATTAACGTTACCAACAAAATATTGGATTACTTCCTCGAAAAAGAACCCCCTTATTTTGTTCACTTTGAAGTAATACCCGATCATTTCCCGGAAAGTTTGAAGGAAAAATTAAAACGTTTTCCACCTGCTTCACTTCAATTAGAAATTGGTATTCAAACATTAAACCCGGTGATAGCCGAGAAAATCGAAAGAAAACTTGATTTCGAAAAAATTAGGGAGAACTTAATATTTTTGCAGAATGAAACTGACGCGCATCTTCACTTAGATTTAATAATTGGGCTTCCTGCGGAATCTATTGAAAGTTTTGCGTCTAATCTAAATATACTTGCGAAATTAACATCCTCCGAAATTCAACTGGGAGTTCTAAAAAAACTTTCAGGTACAACATTGTCAAGACACGATCAAATTTATGAAATGATTTATTCCGACACGCCGCCATACGAAATATTACAAAACAACTTGCTTCCCTTTGGACTTGTACAAAAAATGAAAAGGTTTGCAAGATTTTGGGATTTAACATATAACAGTGGAGAGTTCAAAAAAAGTATTGTATTGCTGTGGCCTGATGGCGATGTGTTTGGCGGTTTTTATAAATTTTCCGAATGGATTTTTATCACTACTCAAACCACTTGGCAAATTTCGTTAACGAGACTCTCGGAATTATTATTTAATTATTTAACTGAAATTTTGGGAATGGATAAAACTGAAATCGCGAATGCTATTTCCGGTGATATAATGAAAATACAAGGTCGAAAATTACCAATGGTAATTCGTGAGAATATGTCTGTTGCAAATAATATTGAACAAAAGAAAATCACTATTCTTAACAAAAGACAGATTAAGCATCTCTGAAAAAATAGTAATTTTAAGTATAATTGTATTTGTCGGTAAAAAATTCCGCCATGGAGTGAAAAAAATTACTTCTAATAATTGTGTTTTTTATTAAATAAACTAACTATCTTTGATGTGTTGCTTGCCGGGTAAATATTCTTAATAACAATTATTTTTTGTAAAATTTGGACTTTTTAATTCGGTTTTCAACAAGGATAATCGTTTAATAATTGTTTCATCAATTTTGATGGATTGTCTTCTGGTTGCTATTATTGGTTTCCGATTCCTGCAAATTCTAGGACTCCGTCTAAAGAGTAAAATTATTACTTAATCAAATCAATATTTACAGAAGGAGATTTAAATGAAAATTTACGTTGGTAATTTGTCGTACGAAGCCAGTGTTGAAGATTTACGTACCGCTTTTGAAGCATATGGTAAAGTCGATTCTGCGGAAATTATTAAAGATAAATTTAGCGGAAGATCAAAAGGTTTTGCTTTTATTGAAATGCCAGATAAAGATGAAGCTGAAGCAGCAATAAAAGGTTTGAATGGTTTGGATATGAAAGGCAGAAATATTGTAGCTAATGAAGCTCGACCAAAAGCTGAAGGTCGCCCTAGTAGAGGCGGTTATGGGTCAGGAAGCAGGGGTGGATCTGGCGGAAGAAGTGACTTTGGAGGTAACAGGGGAAAATTCGGCAATCCTAAAGGCGGTTACGGCGGAACTAAACCGGGACATCGCGGCGACAGATAATATAAAGTGTGATCTGTTTTTCAAGATTTTAGACACTAATATTTTTTTATTAAGCAATGAAATTTTAATTCAGTACTCCAGGGATTAAATTTATACCCATTAATTTGCTTGTCTAATGAATTATAAACATTCCCTGAAATGAACTAATTTCAATAAATAATTTTGTACCTGAAAGAATAAAAGGGTGTAAAATTATTATAATTATTAAATTATTTTTTGATAACAGATTCAATCTATAATCAAATTTGATTTTAATATGAAAACAAAAGCTTTCATTATAATATTGTTTACCTCCACAACTATTTTCTCTCAAAAATTTGAAGGTCTTGCAAAAACTCCTCCTATGGGTTGGAACAGTTGGAATAAATTTGCATGTCAAGTTGATGAAAAATTAATTCGTGAAACTGCTGATGCTATGGTGTCATCTGGAATGAAAGATGCCGGATATCAATATATTAACATAGATGATTGCTGGCAGGGCAAAAGAGACAGCCTTGGTTTTATCCATCCAGATCCTGAACGATTTCCATCAGGCATGAAAAATCTCGCGGATTATATTCATTCAAAGGGATTAAAATTTGGAATTTACTCAGACGCGGGGTGGAAGACTTGCGGCGGCAGAGCCGGGAGCAGAGGTTATGAATTTCAGGATGCCATGACATATGCGCGATGGGGAGTAGATTATCTTAAATATGATTGGTGCAACACCGAAGGTCTTAATGCCGAAGGGGCTTATCTTACCATGAGAGAAGCTCTTTATTCCGCCGGACGCCCGATTGTATTTAGTATTTGCGAATGGGGCGGTAATAAACCCTGGGATTGGGGCAAATCTATAGGACATTTATGGCGTACAACGGGTGATATTTCAAATTGTTTTGATTGTATTGTGGATCATGGAAGTTGGAAATCCTGGGGAGTTATGCAAATACTTGATATGCAAGAGGGATTACGAGTTCATGCAGGACCTGATCATTGGAATGACCCTGATATGATGGAAGTTGGAAATGGAATGACCAATAACGAAGATCGAGCTCATTTTTCAATGTGGTGTATGTTGTCGGCACCACTTATCGCAGGAAATGATCTTAGGAATATGTCTGAGTCTGTGACAAATATTCTTACTAATAAAAAAGTAATTGCCGTTAACCAGGATAAATTAGGCATTCAGGCTTTTAAACATTCAGCAGAAGATAGTCTGGAAGTTTGGTACAAACCTTTGAGCGATAACGAGTGGGCAGTTTGTTTTTTGAATCGATCAACAACTCCTAAATCATTTGAATATATCTGGAAGCAAAAACAGATTGAGGATAATTTTTCGAGCAGGGAATTAAACGTTAAGGATATTGAATATAATATTTTGGATTTATGGATTAATAATAATCTGGGTACAACAAATAATAATCTTTCATATGAAATTCCGGCACATGATGTTCTTATGGTTCGATTGATCCCCATTCCTTAAAAATTTTATGGAGAAATAATACAAAATTTTTTCGATTGCTGGACGATTTTATGATCCGCCAATACATGAGGTTATTGAACCATGATTTATTGTGCGTTACTGATTCTTTTTCTGGCATAGAATAGAAAGATTATTATAATAAAATTTTTCCAGGACAATTATAATTTTTGTAAAATTCTGATAAAAACAATTAAGCAATATAATTAGATTAACGTGTTATACTATTAGAGATAGATAGTTCAACTATACTTGAATACTGATTTTGTTAGTTGAATTAGAATGTAATCAAAGTGTCCTTTTGAATAAATAATAAAAGGCTGATAGATGAATTATTCTAAAATTTTTCACGTTCTTTTTGTAATTATTCTATTTGTATTTGGATTGAGTAATTGTTCTGATGATAACGGACCTATTAAAATTGGGGTTTTATTGCCATTGACCGGCTCGCAGGCGAACTTTGGTGAAATGGAAAAAAATTCTTATGAGATGGTTAAGGAAAAAATCAATTCGGAAGGAGGAATCAACGGTAGACAATTATTATTTGTTTACGAAGATGACACCGGCAAACCTGATATAGGACGAACGGGGGCGGAAAAATTAATTAATATCGACAAAGTTCCATTGATTACGGGAGGTTATAGTTCTTCAGTAACTTTTGCAGCTTGTGCCGTGGCTCAACAGTACCGAACTCCTTTCCTTGTCAATACCGGTTCGGTTGATAAAATAACACAGCCATCGGAGTTTAATTTAACTGAAAACGACGGAGATAAATTTTATATATATAGATTAAATCCCCCGGTTTCTGAGTACACTTCTGGTCTGGAAAGTCTTTTATCTGAAGTAGTAAAACCCGCTTCCGTTTTTATTCTTCACGAGAATACATCATTTGGCAGCGAGGGAGCTGAATCTTTTAAAAATATTTGCGAAAAAAATAATGTTAAAATTCTTGATGTAAAGTCATATTCCGCCGGTGCAATTGATTTTAAACCTTTACTGCAAAACGCGAAAAACACAAAACCGGATATAGTTTATATGATTTCTTACGTTATGGATGCCGCTCTGTTGATGAAACAATCCCGTGAAATTGGTTTTATGCCTAAACTTTTTGTTGGCGCCGGAGCCGGTTACACAATGCCGGCGTTCAAGGAAAATGCCGGAATAGCTTCAGAAATGGTTTTGTCTGTAACATTGTGGCATCAAACTTTGCCGATTGAAGGTGCACTGGAATACTATAATAATTATATTAAAAAATACGGCGGCGAAGGCCCTGATTATCACGGTGCTGAGGCATACGCGGCCGCTCAGGTAGTTGTAGATGTACTTAAAAGATGCGACAATGATTATACACCGGAAAAAATTAAATCAACTTTAGACAAGACGGATATAAACACAGTATTTGGGCGCGTCAAGTTTTCATCATATAATGGCAAACTGCATCAAAATAAAATGAGCACATATGTTGTTCAATGGATTGACGGCCAGCTAAAACTTGTTTGGCCTGAAAATCTGAGCAATGCAGTATTTTCTTATCCTATCGATTGGAATCAGGTGTGGAAATAGAACAAAAGAATATCAGATCAGAACATTGGTTTATTAAACTAAAGAATGATTCTATTTTAAGATAGTTGATTTGTTTCATTTCTGACTAATTATTCCGGATAATTTTATGGAACTTCTTATTCAATCTTTGATCTATGGAATTCTTATTGGCGGCTTGTACGCTATTATCGGGATTGGTATGACTTTGATAATGGGTGTGCTAGGGATTATCAATTTGGCACACGGGCAATTGATGATGGTTGCTATGTATATAACCTGGATATTGTGGCAATATGCATCAATTGATCCGTATATGTCAATTTTCATCACTATTCCTATAGTGTTTCTTTTAGGGCAGGGGATAAGCAAATTTTTACTTTTCCCTTTGATTAAAAAGGAGTCGATACTTCCTGAAAATCAGGTGCTTATGACCGTTGGTATAGGAATGGTTTTAGTTGAATTTGCCCGATCCCTATTTGCTAGTGATTATCGTTCCGTAAGAACCGGATATTCAGAATCATCAATTCATTTAGGAAATATTTCATTACACGTACCCCTAGTTATAGCATTTGTTATTGCAGTTATTTTCACATTCGCTTTATTTGTATTGTTAATGAAAACGGATTTAGGAAGATCAATTCGAGCGACTGCACAGGATAGAGAAGCTGCAACTTTGATGGGTGTTAGCGCGAAAAAAATTACAATTTTCACTTATGGGCTGGGCAGTGCACTGGTAGCGACTGCGGGAGTATTGTTATTGCCTGTATATTATTTATTTCCCGATGTTGGGCCTGTTTTTACAGTTAAAGCGTTTGTAATTACTATATTGGGTGGACTCGGTTCTCCAATAGGCGCAATCGCCGGTGGACTTGTTCTTGGAATAGCAGAAACATTTGGTGCGACATATATCTCAATGGGATACAGGGATGCAGTAGGATTAGTAATATTTATACTCGTTCTTGTTTTTATGCCGGGCGGATTAAAACAACTCACCAAAATTTAGGCGGTTCTGATATGCGAGTGAATAATTTACACGTCTTTTTAAATTTTGAAATATTTATACTTTTAACCGCAGTAGCCGCTCCTTTCATTTTCAGTTTTTCACCATACTTCCAGGGATTATTAATATTTGTAATGATCTGGATTGTAATGGGTACATCCTGGAATTTACTGGCTGGGTACACTGGTTTAGTATCTTTCGGACACGCCGCTTATTTCGGTATTGGCGCCTATGCGGCCGCACTGCCTTATTTCCATTGGGGAATTTCTCCATGGTGGGGTTTGCTAACTGGCGGAGTATCTGCTTTAATATTAGGATACCTGCTGGGTAAAATAGTATTTCGATTACGCGGTCCATACTTCGCTTTAGGAACATTGGCGTTGGCAGAAATACTAAGAATAGTTTTCGGTGAAGAAATCTGGTTAACAAACGGGCACTCGGGTATTTTATATATGACTACTTGGGTAAGTAAATATCCGTATTATTTTGTCGCGCTTTCTTTGGCAATAGGGGCAATTGTTTCGGTTAAATATGTGATGCGTACAAAAGCTGGATTCTTTTTCTTATCTATTCGTGAAGATGAAGTTGCCGCTGAAGCACTGGGGATAAATACAAGAAAATATAAAAATATCGCCACAGCTATTTCAAGTTTTTGGGCTGGTATGGCCGGAGCGTTTTATATGATTTATATGGGATTTATTGATCCCGAAGTTGTTTTCGCGTTACATAATATTTCAATCATCACTATTCTTGTGGGTATTTTAGGTGGAGTGGGTACAATATGGGGACCGGCAGTAGGAGCCGTAATTATGGTTTTGGTTCAGGAAGTGTTTCGATCATCCATATTCGGATTGGCTCCTCAATGGGTTGCAAAATTCCATGCTCTCGTTTTCGGACTGCTTGTTATTTTTGTTATTCTTTTTATGGCTGGCGGCGTTGTGGGTGACTGGAATCTTGTGACGGCAAAATTCAGGCGAACGAAACATGCGGAGAAATCTTAGATGAGCATGTTGAAAATTGAAAATCTAACAAAAGTGTTCGGCGGATTAATTGCTGTAAACAACATATCAATTGATGTTAAGGAAGGGGAAATTTTTGGATTAATCGGACCCAATGGCAGCGGCAAGACAACTATTTTTAATTTGATTTCAAAGATACACCCGATTACCAGTGGAAAAATTATTTTTAACGATCATGATATTACAAATAAAAAAACCTATGAAATTGCGCGGCTTGGCATTGGCAGGACATTTCAAGTTGTTAAACCGCTCAAAAGATTAAGTGTAGAAGAAAACATCATCGCAGCGGCTTTCTCTCGGGAAAGTTCTTTTAATGGCGCTAAAAATGTCGCCAGGGAGATTCTTGAATTTTGCGCTTTATCTGATTATGGGAATATGTTGGCAGGTGGTTTACCAATTGCGGGCAGAAAAAGATTGGAGATTGCAAAAGCTCTGGCGACGAGACCAAAATTGTTATTGCTCGATGAAACCGCCGCAGGGCTTAATCCGAAAGAATTAGATTTGGCGATAGAAATAATAAAAAAGATAAGAAAAGAACGCGGCATAACAATTGTAATTGTGGAACACATAATGAAGGTAATTATGAATATTTCGGATAGAATACACGCAATAGCACATGGCAGTACAATAACAGAAGGTACTCCCGCAGAAGTGGCTGAAAATCCACAGGTGATTGAAGCATATTTGGGGAAAGATTTTTCTTTAGGGGAAATTTGAGAATGTTGGTGGTAAATAAATTGAATATGGGCTACAAAGATTTACATGTATTATGGGATGTTACCTTTAATGTGGATGAAGGCCAAATTGTTGTGCTAGTTGGCTCTAACGGAGCGGGGAAATCTTCCATCTTAAAAACAATCTCCGGTTTACAAAAACCCTTATCAGGAGTAATTGATTTTGCTGGCGAGCCGCTGAGTAACGTATTGCCTGAAGAGATAATAAAAAGAGGAATCGTTCATATTCCGGAGGGAAGAAGATTATTTAATGAAATGACCGTCGAGGAAAATTTATTAATGGGATCGCTTCACGGTGAGGCGAAAAAGAGAAGAAAAAATACTATCGAAGAGGTATGCGATTTTTTCCCTCGATTAAAAGAAAGATACAAACAGAACGCTGGTACATTAAGTGGCGGTGAACAACAAATGCTCGCTGTTGCCAGGGGATTGATGTCGCTCCCAAAGTTATTAATGCTGGATGAACCTAGCCTTGGATTAGCCCCATTTTTAGTTCAAGAGATATTTGATATCATTAAAAAAATTAATGAGCAGGGTATAACAATTCTGTTAGTAGAACAAAATGTACAGACGTCTTTAACATTCTGTAATCGTGCATATGTATTAGAGAACGGAAGAATTGTACTTTCGGGTACCGGAAAAGAATTGCTTCATAATAATCATGTTAAATCAGCATACCTTGGTTTATAAAGTAATATTTTTCTATTTATACTACGATAGATTATTTCTTTGAATATTTTATAACACAATCCGCTTTTTACTGTCGGGCTATCAATTATATTCAATTCTAAAAATTGGTATAACCAGAGGTTTTAATGGATAATTATTGTTTTGTTAACGGTAAAATTGTAGCTGTAAACGAAGCATTTGTAAGCGTTAACGATTTAGGACTTCAGAGGAGTTATGGAGTTTTCGAATATATTAGAAAATATAACTCCAAGTTTTTTCGGTTTTCCAATCATTTTGAAAGATTCGTAAACTCAGCAGGAATGCTTCGACTCGAAATCCCTTACAGCGAGACTGAAATATTTGAACTTTCGGATCAACTCGTTAACAAAAGTAATTTATTAAATCCGGCAATAAAAATTATTTTAACGGGCGGTGTAACGGATGATTATATATTCAGGAAACCTGGTTTCATCATTATTGCCGAAGAACTTCGTCTTTATCCATCTAAACTATTTGAGGAAGGAATTAAACTGCTTACGATGGAGTTCCAACGTGAACTGCCTTCTGTTAAATCCACAAATTATATGAATGAAATAAGACTCACTCATTTAAAAATAGAAAGAGGTGTCGCCGATTTTCTATATACTACCAACAATAAAATAACAGAATGCCCGCGAAGCAATATTTTTATTTTTAAGAATGAAAAACTAATTACTCCGCAAAAAGATATTCTACCCGGAATTACGCGGCAGATAGTAATTGAATTGGCCCGAAATACTTATTCCGTTGAAGAAAAAGTTATTACAAAGGATGAACTTTTTGCGGCAGATGAGGTATTTATAACCTCAACCAGCAAAGGAATAATGCCCGTAGTAAAAGTTGACGATCATTTAATCGGTAACGGTAATATTGGAAAAAACACAAAAGTTCTTACAAATACATTTTATGAATACACACAGTCGTATTAATTAAGATTTATTATAGCATTTTTTCTTTTTCGCTTTAAAAATTATTTTGTGACAGTTGGGAAAAATTTTGTAATAAATTTTGGATGTAATAATTATTGGAATAGAACTAGTCTCTTCTTTTTAATCAGACTAATGAATGCATCTTCTCAAGAAATTTATACTTGATTGGTGTTGCGATTTAATTGGTAAATATTTGGCAAAAAAAATAGTTTAAGGGGAACCTTTCCAAAAGTTACATTGGTGGCAATCGGCGGTTTTCTTGCCCTTAAAATTCAGTTAAAAAGTTAAGCTTTGGTGATAATCTTACTGTGGGATACAAAGTTCCGATATTTCAACTAGGTGTAAATATCATGCTGATACTGCTTCCGATTTATTTGGTTACAAAGGAGAGATGGACAAATTACAAAAATAAGCTCACTTTTATGTTCTCCTGAGGCATTGCGAATCTTATTGATAAAATAACTTATAACGTCAATGTTGTTGATTTATTAATTCCGGATTTTTTTAACTTTAGAACAGGAGAAGTAATGTTGCTGTCGTTTAAGTTAGTATTGGAGTGGCTGTAATGGTTTTATAGGGCATTTATAGCTGGCATGATTTTCATCCATGGATTGATTAATCATAAATATAGTTTTTAAGAATTACTCAAAACATTTAATTAACTCTTGCTTGCAAAAGAAATTAGGAATGTAGAATGTATTCAGAGGATTTAATTCAGCAATTGTTTTTAGCCTACTCAGAAAAAAGTTTAAACACAATTACTACTAAGATTATAGAATTATATAAAAAAAATCAATTCGATTCGATACGTGAGATTTCCAAATTAGTTTTGGGTGACCAATATCCAGAAAGCGAAAAAATCAGCAAATCCTTTTCCAGACTTATCATGTTATTCCATCCTGATAAATTTAAACATTATAATTCGGAGCTAACGAAAGCTGTTAACTGTAATGACATAAAAAAATTGAATAAATTAACCGGTATTTTGTTATTAAATGATATTGGCAATATTAAAGTTGTTGATAATACTATTGATGAAGTGGAGTTTGCCTCCCAGTATCAATGGGAGGGAGATGAAGATGGGTTCGATTACTTTGAGGACTCCGATGATCAAAAAGATTTAAGTGAAGATGAAGAGACTGACTATTATAAGTTAGATGATGAATTGAATGATCAAATATCCAACTCATTTTTTTCGGCAATTAAAAGAAAATATTACGGGTTTATGGATGTTGATTTGCCAACTTATTACCTGGAAGATATTGATAATATTGAAGTTGCAGGGTATGAGATAACGAATTTAGACGGTATTGTTTACTGTAAGCATGTTGTAATTTTGGATTTATCGGATAATCAAATTACGGATATTTCTGAATTAAGAACATTAGAATTACTTGAAGAAATTAATTTTTCGGGAAATCTAATCACCGAAATTGATGTACTCTGTAATCTTGAAAGATTACGAGTAATTGATTTATCCGGAAATAATATAACTGATATTTCTCCGCTATTTGGGCTCAGAAATCTTGAATACATTAATCTTTTAGGAAACAATATCTCTTATGACCAGTTTGAAAAACTTAGAGAGAATCAAGTAATGGTAGTTTATTAATAATTAAAAGAAATTAAATTGAGTCACCTATCTTAAAGTGGTAATCCGGTTATCTAAAAAAAATTCTCATTTAAACACATGATCTCATCTAATATAAATATTAATTGATGAATTATTAATCTTACGTAAAGGATTCAAATCAAAATTTATATTAACTTACAATAACGTTTTAAAATTCTATGAATTGAAAACGTATAGTTTTTTGAATTTGCAAAAAGGTGATTACCCAATGGCTGAGATAGGGGAATTAAATAAGTTAAAAGTTGTGCGAAAACTGGATTTTGGAGTTTATCTGGATGGGGGTAATTTAGGGGAAATATTGCTTCCCAGAGATTATGTGCCAGAAAATTGCTCGGTAAATGATTTCATAGAAGTTTTTATATTCTTCGATTCGAAAGATAGAATTATCGCTACTACTGATAAACCATATGCGATGGTAAACGAATTCGCCTATTTAAAAGTTAAATCTGTTACTGATGTGGGTGCGTTTCTAGAATGGGGTTTGAATAAGGATCTGTTTGTTCCTTTTCGTGAGCAGAAAAAAGGAATGGTTGCAGGTAAATCATATATAGTTTATATATACCTTGATACGAAAAGTAACAGGCTGGCTGCATCAGAAAGACTGGATAGATTTATGGATAAAGGTGATGTCGATTATGAGGAGGGTGAGCTCGTAAAATTATTAATATGTTTTAAGACGGATCTTGGTTATAAAGCTATAATTAACGGAAGTAATTGGGGTGTCTTATATCATAATGAAATATTCGGATCGGTTAAAATTGGACAGAGATTAAATGGATATATAAAGAAAGTTAGAGAGGATAATAAAATCGATCTTACCCTTCAAAAGCCGGGTATCGAAAAAGTGGTTGATGTATATGAAAAAATTATCCAGAAACTTATAGACAGTGGTGGTTACCTGGCGGTAACAGACAAAACCGAAGCTGAATTGATTTATGAGTTGTTTGGCGTGAGCAAAAAAACTTATAAGAAAGCCGTAGGAGCTCTCTATAAAAGAAGATTAATTACAATTGAAGAAAACGGTATAAAACTTATCGTTACTAAAGAGTAGTGCTTCCTTTTTAATAGAATCGAAAGAATAATATTCAAAAATAAACTATTTTGTTTTCTGGCAATAAAGGTCTGATAATATTTTTATTGATTCTATAAGCTCGTTTTATGAATATCTGCTTCGCACAAACAAAATCCCAAATAAAAAAACACTCACGCTAAAGTAATAAACATGTTACAATGTCTTATCTTTCAAAAATTTCTTTAACTCCCGAAAGTGGAGTGGTAGAGATAAAGCATTGTTATTTACTAGTTGAAGAAAGTTTTAATAAAAATATTATTCTTGAATTAATTTTTTTTTGCTGCACAATTGATCTCAACATAAAATAATTGCAAAGACGTAAGTCTCAGGTGACTAATTATTTATAATATATAGATATATTTGCAACATACTTAAGGATTATTATTTGGTATTGTTATGTTAAAAATTATTATTACATGGCTGCTGCTTTTCAGCGTTTTAATTGCAGGCGAAATTCCTTTCAAAAAAGGACTTAACTTATATGATTGGTTCCAAACTTCCAGCGCGGGACAAATTCAGTTTTCCAAGTACACTAAACAGGACTTTATTAATCTTAAAACTATGGGTTGCGACCATATCCGTTTGCCTATTAATTTACAATATATGACCGATGGCGCGCCATATTATAATATTGACGAAATATTTTATAATTTCCTGGATAAAGTTGTTGACTGGGCGGAAGAACTACAAATCCATCTTATTCTTGACAACCATACATTTGACCCGGCTCTCGATACCGATCCTTCCGTGGAAGCAGTGCTTTTATCCGTTTGGAAGCAGATGGCCGATCATTATAAAGACCGATCAAATTTAATTTATTATGAAATTCTTAATGAGCCGCATGGTATAACGGATGCGGAGTGGAATAGAATACAGCTTAATATAATTAATGCAATCAGGGAAATTGACGATAGACACACAATAATTGTAGGACCCGCTGGCTGGAACAGTTATAACAACCTGAAATTTATGCCACAATATTCTGATACCAATTTGATTTATACTTTTCACTTTTATGATCCCTTTTTATTCACTCACCAAGGTGCTAGCTGGACTAACCCTTCATTAGTCCCTTTACATGATGTCCCTTTCCCGTATCTATCCTCAAAAATGCCACAATGCCCGGATCAGTTAAAAGGCACCTGGATAGAAAGTTCGTTAAATAATTATAGTAATGAAGGAACAATCAGTAATGTAAAAAAACTCATCGATATGGCAGTCGCTTTTCAGCAGGAAAGAAAAGTCCCGATTTGGTGCGGCGAGTTTGGCGTTTATATCCCTAATAGTAATAATAACGACAGGATACTATGGCATTCTATTGTCAGGAGTTATTTTGAGGAGAAAAATATTGCATGGTCACTTTGGGGTTATAGCCAGGGATTTGGGATTTTTAAAGAAGGTTCAAATGAATTATTTGATTATGACTTAAATACAAAACTTGTTGAAGCTCTTGGTTTTGTTGTTCCTCCTCAAAAAGAATTTTCTATCATTCCGGATTCCTCCGGATTTGAAATTTATAACGATTTTATAGGGGAAAAAATTTTTGAATCGAGTTCTTCAGGGACCGGTTTGATTAATTTTTATTCTTCTTTAAATCCGCACAATGGACTCTATTGTTTGGATTGGAGCAATGCCCCGCAGTATAATAATATCGGATTCAACTTCAATCCGGACAGGGATCTATCATTTCTTGTCTCTCAGGGATACGCCCTCGATTTTTGGGTTAAAGGAAATAAAACGAATGTCAGTTTCGATATTAGGTTTGTCGATTCAAAGAATGACGATCCTGACGATCATCCATGGCGAATGAGATACACTGTTAACGAATTATTAGCGCCGTGGGATAATCAATGGCACTACGTTCAATTACCACTTAACAAATTTACTGAACACGGCTCATGGGATAATAACACCTGGTATAATCCTGCAGGCAAATTTGATTGGAAGTCAGTTGATCGGTTCGAAATAGTTGCTGAACAGCAAAGTTTAAGCGGAGTTAAGTTTTCGTTTGATAATATTAGATTGGTGGATCCAACAACTGTTGACAATGACTATGAATTGATAAAGGTTAGTAATTTCGTACTAAACCAGAATTATCCCAACCCCTTTAATCCATCAACAATTATTGAATATAGTTTACCATCGGGAATGTACGCTAAACTTGTAATTTATAATTCGATAGGTCAAAAGATTCGTACTCTTTTTGATGGTTTTACCAATTCCGGAAAATACAAAGTTGTTTGGGATGGCAGAGATGATTCAGGTCTCAATGTTTCTAGCGGGATTTATTTATATCAGATAATTTCCAATAATGATATGAGATCTAGAAAAATGATGCTTTTGAGGTAGAACTGAGTTTGTAAAAAAAAATTCATAATTCTAGAATCCGATAAACTTTATTTGATAGAAGTGTAATGCAAATACTGGATTTGATTTCCTTATCCGTAATTATAATAACAATTATTGGCGTAGCAATTGGTCGCTATCCGTTACTACGTATGAATAGGTCAACGATAGCAATGGTTGGGGCGGTAATACTGATTGTAATTAATTCGATTACTCTAGATGAAGCCTATAACGCTATAGATCTAAATACAATTGTACTGCTTTTCTCAATTATGGTTTTGAACGCTAATTATCGATTGTCGGGTTTTTTTAATTTAGTTACAAATGAAATTATTAAAATTGCTAAAACGCCTAAAAGACTGTTAGGTGTAATTATTTTTTTATCTGGAGTACTTTCGGCATTATTTCTCAACGATACAATAGTACTAGTTTTTACACCCATTGTTATCGAATTAACAACCACGCTCCGTAGAAATCCCTTGCCTTATTTAATTGCTTTAGTAACTTCAGCGAATATAGGATCCGCAGCTACAATAATTGGGAATCCACAAAATATTTTAATAGGGGCTTCCTCTCAAATTCCTTTTTTTTATTTCACTCTGAAGCTGATGCCAGTTTCAATTCTTGGATTACTGACAATATGGTTGGTTTTGATTTTAATTTACAAAGAGGAATTTAAATCAAAATTTTTCACCAAAATACCTTTTCACAAAACAAAAATATTTAAACCGTTATTGATAAAAAGTGTTTTATCAACCGCAATAATGTTAATTGCATTGTTTGCCGGTGCCCCGACATCGTTAGCAATAATGTGTGCGGCCGCTCTGCTTCTGGTAACTAGAAGACTCAAGCCCGAAAGAGTATTCAAAGAAATAGATTGGTCTTTGCTTGTGTTTTTTTCAGGTCTTTTTATTGTGACTAAAAGTATTGAGACGATGGGATATTCCAGTACTCTCCTGAAAATAAGTCGAATAAACTCAGGAAACTTCATTCTTGATTTGTCATTGATATCGGCAGTTATTAGTAACCTGGTTTCTAATGTCCCCGCGGTTTTACTTTTACGCCCCTTTGTTGAGACCTTTGGCAATCCGGATTCCGGGTGGTTAACCTTAGCGATGGCAACAACATTTGCGGGAAATTTAACTCTGCTCGGATCCGTAGCAAACCTTATAGTTGCCGAATCTGCCCGTAAGCAGGGCATTGTTATAAGTTTTACCGAGTATTTAAAAGCAGGTATTCCAATCACAATTATTTCTTTGATTATTGGTGTTTTCTGGCTGAATCTTTTTCTTTAGAAATCAGTGTTTTAGATAATTTGTACAATGAATTTGTTTTAATCTGAAAAATCACAATTATTTTTATGACAAAAAATAATTTTAGCTGTGGACTAGTATGGAAAACAAAGAAAACAAAAAAACTTTAAAGGTATTTGCTGCCGCCTCATTCTTAAACGACATGGGTTCGGATATGATATATCCTATATGGCCAATGTTCGTTACAACTGTTCTGGGTGCAAATATGTCGGTACTCGGATTTATCGACGGATTAGGGGAAGCGTTGGTTTCAATATCACAAGCCGCTTCGGGATATTTATCGGACAGATTAAGAAAACGCAAAATTTTTGTTTGGGCTGGATATTTATTTGGATCTTTTTCACGGATAGGTTACGCGCTTTCTTCTGTCTGGCAGCATCTTATTCCGTTCAGAATTTTGGATCGTGCCGGAAAAATACGCAGTGCACCGAGAGACGCAATAATAGCAGATATTTCTACGATTAATGATCGGGGCAGAAACTTCGGTATTCTTAGAATGATGGATAATTTAGGAGCCTTGGTTGGTATAATTATTTGTATTCTTCTTTTCGACCTCATTGGATACAAATATTTATTTATGCTGGCCGCTATTCCATCTCTAATAGGAGTTTTATTAATATTATTTTTTATTAAAGAATATAAAGTTAGTGATAAGAAGGTTTATAAAGGAATTCGTTTAAAAGATCTTACAAGTAATTTTAGATTATATTTGTTGCTAAGTTCCTTTTTCGCTCTTGGTTCATTCAGTTATTCATTTCTGTTGATATTCGCTAATGAGTATAATTTTAGTATTGGTACCGTGCCAATTCTTTATCTTATATTTACAGCTGTAGCATCGGCCGTATCTTTACCATTCGGCAAACTTGCAGATAAATACGGCAGGAAACCTATACTGATGATCGCTTATATATTTTGGGGACTTGTAAGTTTAATATTTATTATGGGAACAAATGTTTTTCTTATCGTGCTAGCGTTCATAATTTATGGTTTACATAAAGGTGCGCTGGAACCCGTACAAAAAACTTTTATTTCGGAAATTGTCCCTAAAGAATACCGTGCAAGCATGCTGGGGGGATTTCAAATGATAACAGGATTGTGTGCTTTTCCGGCATCTTTTATTGCCGGTTTGTTGTGGGATCAAATTGGAATTACGGCGCCTTTTTATTTGTCACTTTTTCTAACCCTCATATCTATTATTCTTTTATTTTTTGTAAATGATAGCAAAGCCCGAATTTAAATATGATTTACGTTTGCCAGTATTACTATAAATAATTATATGCAAACATCTTCGGATGTAACTTGTGCCTGTTTATCCAATGATAACTGCACCGATTTTTTGTTTTTCTATTTCGAGAACTAATGCTCCTCCGACTGCCAGAGTAAAAAACTTGATAATTAAACGTGAAACACCTTTTTAGGTATTGGACGTCTCATACTCTCCGACGACTGTTGAAAATCTTTCTATCATATTAATTTTTATTCCCATCACCGGAGATTAGCGTAGCATTTAAATAATCTAAAACGGGTGAGCGAAGTAAGTCCTGTAAGCATAGGGGAAATATCTTGATGAATGTTATCTGATGAATCCTCTCAAAAAAAAAAGTAATCGCTGTTGCATAATAGTTCAGAAAACCTTATTAATTGGCCACAGATCTTTTATATAAAATAGTTTTATTATTATTAAGGTAAATTTTGTTTATTTAAGAAAAATTTTTGGAAATCCTTTCTTAATTTTTTTCGCAGGAATTGTTTTCGCGTATGAACAACATCATGCTAATTGAAGACGATAAACAATTACGGCAAAACATCCGTATTGCCTTGGAAAGAAGCGGTTTCCAAGTTGATGAGTTCTCAAATGGATCGGAGGTATTTATTAAAAAATTGGATTCTACTCCCGATCTTATTTTATGTGATATTATGATGCCCGAAAAAGATGGTTATTGGGTTTTTAATGAGATCAAAAAACATCACACCTTATCAACGATTCCATTTATATTTATTACCGCAAAAGTTGACCGCGATGATATAAGAAAAGGTATGAATTTGGGGGCCGACGATTACCTGACTAAACCATTTAAAATTTCCGAATTATTGGACGCGGTTAATTCAAGAATTAGTTTACATAAAGAAAATGCTCACTACTCGAAACTCAAACCTAAACCACAAGAGACTCTTTTAAAAATTGATAATTTTATTCTGCTTGATGTAGGTAAAAAACTAGAAAGAATTGCCATTAAATCGATCGATTTTATTAAAGCCGATGGTGTATATTCCGAAGTATATATGAATAATACCCAAAAGATAGAAGTTAGAAAGTCTTTAAATGATTGGGAGCATATTTTGCCCAATGAATCATTCATCCGAATTCATAGGTCAACAATAATTAATATTTTAGCAGTTTCACACGTCGAAAAATGGTTCAACCAGACTCTGTTGTTGTATATTCAAAATTATAAAGAACCGTTAAAAATAAGCAGGAGCTACAAATCTGCATTAAAAGGAAAAATTATTTTTTAATTGGTTTTTCGAAATTTAGCATTCTGCAACATTTATAGGCAATTCAGAACATTCCATAGCATTTCAAATCACTTCAATTAATATTAAAAATAGAGCTGTCGATAGTATAATTGTAATCCGTGATGTTTTGTAAAATGGGTTGGTTTTTCAATATAGATTTGTAACAAAGGGCAAAATAGTTGTTATTTTAATTTGAATGTAATTTCAGAGGGCTAACCAAATGATTCAAAATGAAAGCAAATCACTTGGGGAAATAGTACAAAGAACAAAAAATGTTTTAGAATCTGTGAATAAAGCTTTATCCGCAGGTGAGGATAATTCGGAAGACAAATTGCCTGATCTTTCCGCCCTATGCGGAATAAATAGTAAATCGCTCGCGGGGATCCAGCAAATATCAATGACTTCAGACGAGTTAAAAAATTTAACAGAAAATTTGGAAAGTTTGATCAATAGTCTTTCGGTTAATTCTAAGATTAGGAATAAATCGGGTAATTTTAAAGAATCCACCTCAAAGAAATACAACTAATACTTCTAAAGGAAGGCTCTCCACCTCCTCCGGAGAACCTTCCATCTTCTCGAGTATAATGCCATCCTTTAAAATTACATCACAGAAATTGAAGTTGGAACAATTATCACTCATTATGATTGAAAATTGAATTGATCGATTTGAGATTCAATCGGAACAACGGAATTTAACTACGAAAGATAAAAGAATTGGTATTAAAAAAATAAACTTGTAATAAACGGTAAATTGACACTAGTTAGGAAAATGTTCATTTGTAACCAGGAAAAATCAGAAAATGTTTTTCAACACAGCCGAGAAGATCATAATATTACTAAGCGTTTATTTGAAGTACTGGGATTCAAGATTCTAAATAATATGTAAATAAAATCGACGACTATAATAAATGTGCATTTCACAACAGAATAATGTAGTTCAAATCAAAATAATGTAATCTACACAAATAATTAAATACATTATTTTTAAAATTAAACATTTAGTGTATTCATGCGATAATAGTTTTAATTTGTTTTCTTTTTCAGGTCATTTAAGTTTTTATTTCTAATTATTTATCACGTTTTTCGAAAATTGATGATAATAGGAAAAACAAAAAGAATAACTATAACCAATAGTTATAAAATATATTGTGGAGCTATAATGTCTAAAAAATTAATACTTCTTTTGCTATTAAGTTTTCCGATTTCTGAGGCCTTAATTGCGCAAAGTTCTATTGAAATTTATGGATATGCCCAATCATCCTATCTTCTATATAACAACAAATACGATCCTTATCCCCCCCAAGGAGAGCAGAACTATACGTACCATAATATGGGTATAAATCAACTTAATTTATTTTTTAATAAAGATTTCGGTGATAATTTTTCAAGCTTCATTAACCTTGAGTTTATTAACAATTATTCCAGTGATAAAGGATTTGGATCTTTTAATCTGCAAGAAGCATACATCAAGTGGGATTATAGAGATTTTCTTAAGGTGAAATTCGGTATGATAATTCCGCAATTTAACAGTTTATTTGAAATATATAACAGAACTCCCTTGCTTCCATACATTATAAGACCAAAACTTTATGACGCAACTACTGGAAATCTTGTAGATATATTTGATATACTTCCTCAAAAAGCTCTCATCCAAATATATGGTGTAGTGCCGATAGAATCGGCAAATATTGAATATGCTTTATTTGCGGGAAACCCACCAAATAAATTCTTGTCATCACCGGATAACGATATATTGCCCGGTTATGTTCCTTACGGTCAAAGTGGAGAAAAGTTCTTTTGTTACGGTGGCAGAATTGGATTAAAATATGGGAATTTGAAAGCGGGTGTATCTGGAAATATAGATGTTGATAACAGACAAAACTTTATTAAAAATTACTCCGGCGATGTGGTAAATCTGGGAAATATGGATCGATATAGATTGGGAGCTGATATTTATTTGAGTATGGGAAAATTTGAATTTTCTTCAGAATTTTTAATTACAGCAACAGATGTTCCTACAGATATCCAGGACTCACTAAATACCTGGAATGCTTCTGAACCTTATTTTATTGGCAAAAGTTTTGACAAAAAGTTTTTTTATGCAACTCTTCAATATAATTATGATGAAAAGCTTTTTATTTACGTGATGTACGATTACTTAAATGACAAATTAGATCCTTATTATTTTGGTCTGGACGGTTATTACGGAGCGCATATAGGGGGCGGATATTACATCAATGATTCGATAATATTAAAATTTCAGTATAACAAAAATTTTGCACGTTATGATACAGGGGAAAATTTTATTCCCAAAAGAGATTATTCGGAAAATATTTACGCTTTCGGTGCAAGTGTTACTTTTTAATTATTAATAAAATCTTAAGGAATTAAAATGTTATCCACAATAAAGTATTACTTAATTCTGATCGTAATACTTGTAAGCTCTTTTGCAGAAAAACTTAACGCGCAAGTTTCGGTTATCGCCAACAATACTATTATTGTAAACGCTATCGATAATAACACATTAAAGAATTTATTCACACTCCGGTCAAATGAACTTGGATCGCAAAAAGTTAAATTGTTTTTTATCAATTCTGAAAATGAAACAGTCAAAAAACTTTTACATTCTATCGGTAAGTCTTTTCACGAGATAAAAAAGGAATGGTTAAGGGCTAAATTAACGGGAAATGGAAATCCACCTGAAATGGTTCCATCTGACAAGGAAATGCTCGAAAAAATATTTACGACTCCCAATGCTATTGGGTTTATAGATTCTAAATTGGTTCCTAGTCATATGAAAGTTCTATTAAAAATAGACTAACTCTTAATATGAACTTTTAAGATGAAACTTAATTTTACGAATTTGACTTATATAGGATTTTTGTCATATGAATTTTAACTTGCCAATATTGGCGCTTTCAAATATATGAAGTATTGGTGTACTTATGTATTCTATTAAATTATGGAAGAAATCCATCCGAGCAAAGTTGATTATTACCTTCAGTTTTTTATTGCTGTCAATTTCCGTTTTCAATTATAGTTTTAACTACTCAACACAAAAAGCTGATTTTAAAAATTATGCTGAGAATCATCTTAAAACCTTGTCTGAGATGTTAGCTTTTTCAGTTGGGGCTGGACTTGCTGAGAGTAATTTTGATATTGTTCAGGCGGCGTTTTCCTGGGCGAAGTCTGATACAAATGTAATTTATATCAGTATTATTGATGAAACAAATACCTGCCTGGTTACTCACAATCCGAATAATATATCGGTGCAAACAAACAAAGTATTTTTAGATAAGGATGTCGTTTGGAATGAAAATTATATGTCAAATATTGCGGAAATAAAATACAAAGAGAAAATGTATGGTCATATAGTTATGGCATACTCTTTTGATAAAATGAACAATCAGTTATTGGCTCGATCTACTTTATCCAATACGGTCAGTTTAATTATATTTTTATCGGGTTTCGGAATAGTTCTTATAATAAGTACGTTTTTCACCAAACAGATTAAACATCTTAAGGATACAGCCGTAAGAGTGGGAAACGGGGATTTATCCGTTGAAGTTAATGTTAAATCAAAAGATGAAGTAGGTCTCTTGGCCGAAGCAATAAAAACAATGACAACACAGATTAAAGAAACATCGGATTCCCTAATGAAGGAGAAATCCAAAGCCGAGTTAGCTACACGTACTGCTGAGATTCAAAGAAACTTAATTGAAGAAAAGAAAAATTATTTATCGAAAAAAATAAATCAAATTCTTGAGGAGATGAACAAGTTTGCTTCAGGTGATTTAACAATTAAGTTAGTAGCCGAAAAAAATGATGAAATTGGGAAATTGTTTGAGGGATTTAACAACGCTGTTATTAATACACGAGAGATGATTTTAAGTGTATCTGAGGCGGTTAGCGCAACCGCCCGAACAAGTAGCGAAATTTCCTCCAGCGCTGAAGAAGTGGCAGCCGGCGCCCAAAAACAAGGAACGCAGGCATCTGAAGTTGCAATGGCTGTAAAAGAGATGACTTCCAATTTATTACAAACTACTAAAAATGCCGGTTCCGCTGCTGAATTCTCGGAAAAAGCAGGATCCTCCGCACGAAAAGGTGGAGAAGTGGTTAAACATACTTTTGAAGGGATGAATAGAATAGCAGAAGTTGTTGAAAACGCTGCGGCGACAATTAAAAAACTTGGTAGCAGCAGCAATAAAATCGGAGAGATTATTCAGGTGATTGAAGATATTGCCGATCAAACAAACCTTTTAGCCCTCAACGCAGCAATTGAAGCTGCCCGCGCGGGTGAACAAGGCCGAGGATTTGTTGTCGTGGCCGATGAAGTAAGAAAACTTGCAGAACGCACAACCAAGGCTACAAAAGCAATTACTGCTATGGTAATTCAAATTCAGAATGAAACTGGAAACGCTATTCAATCGATTGAAAATGGAACCGAACAAGTTGAAACCGGCAAACATCTGACTCAAAAAGCGATTGAAGCATTGGATGAAATTATTTATAGTACTAACGACACTATAGACATGGTAAATCAGGTTGCCGCAGCAAGTGAGGAACAATCTTCCACTGTTGAGCAAATGAATAAGAACATTCTATATATCTCTAATGTCGCGCAGGAATCAGCCACAGGGATTCAACAAATAGCACTTGCTTCGGAAGGTTTAACACGAATGACAACAAATCTCCAGAAACTTATCAGCCGTTTTACAGTTAATGTTAATTATTCTAAAAGATACTCAGTAAAATCTGACGGAAATATTGTAGAAAGTTGATTGTAATAAAAGTACGATTTAATTATTCGCAGGCAATCAGTCAAATTTTTTAAAATGGATTACCTTGTTAAAATATTTTGTCCCCTAAAATGAAATATCAACCGTAAGTTTTTTTATTTAGTGGCGCATTGCCGCACCCAGGATGATTGTCATTTAAAACACTCGTCCAAAGAAAAACCTCAAGATTTTATTCCAGTATATCAAGAACATCGGAAGATAATTTGATCAATTGCAATTATGGACAATTTATGTGAGTATGAACTGCACTCTAATCTATATGGATAACATTTACTTCTTACGAAAAAAATCATTTCACTTTAATATTTAGTTTTAAGTCTCCGTTTGAATATTTATACCCAATTCAGCGAGAAAATGATTTGTCAAATTCAAAATTTTTTATATCGATTTTTATGTTTTCTTTCTGGAATGTTTGCAGTTTTCAGAAAAACTTTTTTAAAATAATATCCTGCATTTTTAATAAATTGGAACTCTCAATAAAGAATTACTTCTAAAATTATCAAACCACTTTCAGGATCTTCAAGATACGACCTGAGAAAAGGGTGTAAAATGCAAATATCAGAAACAATATTAAATATATATCTTGTACTGGAAAATGGACATGTAACCGAGTTGCGTGCTAAAGCTTACGAAAGTGATGAAGGTGACGGCGAGAAAATTAAATTTTTAATGTCCCGATCAAAAGATGATTTTAAGGGAGCTTATAAGTTTGACGCACCTACCAATTCGAAGGGAGAATTTATGAAGTATAATAAATTCGCCAAACTTGAAGAGAGAGGTTTGCATTTTCAATTATTCGAAGAGATATTCCAAAAATTTCAGGTGCCTCAAAATCCGCTTATATGTGTAACACCGGTTGTGGATGGGGAAATTTTAGCTAAAGAAATTTAATAAAATCTATAAATTTTTTTTGGAGTTATAATGGGTAAGAGTATTCAGGAATTATCGGTTGATACAATTAGACTTTTAGCTGTAGACGGGGTACAGAAAGCGAATTCGGGTCATCCCGGCATGCCGATGGGCTGCGCTCCAATTGCTTATGTTTTGTATTCCAAGTTAATGAAATATAACCCAGAAAATCCAAATTGGGTTAACCGAGACCGGTTTATTCTTTCGGCCGGACACGGAAGTATGCTGCTATACAGCATATTGCACTTGTCCGGATATAATGTAACTTTGGACGATCTTAAAAATTTCCGCCAGTTGGGTAGTAAAACCGCCGGTCACCCTGAGTTTGGTATGGTAGATGGTGTTGAAACAACTACAGGCCCGCTGGGTCAAGGTTTTACAAATGCAATTGGAATGGCGGTTGCTGAGGCATTTCTTGCTGCAAAATTCAACAAAGATGATATTAAATTAATTGATCATTATATATACGGCATTTGTAGTGACGGCGATTTAATGGAAGGCGTATCTCATGAAGCGGCTTCTTTCGCCGGTCATAATAAACTTGGGAAAATTATCTTCTTTTACGATAACAATAAAATTACAATTGACGGTAATCTTTCTTTATCGATGTCCGAGGATGTGGGTAAAAGATTTGAAGCCTACGGCTGGCATGTACAATATGTTAATGATGTTAACGATTTATCGCAACTTGAAAAAACAGCCATAAATGCGCAAGAAGTTAAAGATAAACCTTCAATAATTATTACAAATACAGTAATTGGATACGGCAGTCCAAATAAAAAAGGAACTTCGGGCGTTCATGGATCACCTTTGGGAGAGGAAGAAGTTAAACTCACAAAAAGATATTTTGGATTCCCCGAAGATAAAACTTTTTATATCCCCGAGGAGGTCCAAAAACATTTCGACGAGATAAAAATTTCTTTGCCGTCAAATGAAATGGAATGGGAAAAAATTTTCGAATTATATAAAGAAAAATATCCCGTAGATGCCAAATTGTACACTGATGTAATGTCCGGCCAATTCGGAACTGATTGGATTTCTCATTTACCGTCCTTCGATAATTATGATGAATCGGTACCTACTCGATCGGCTTCAGGCAAAGTTTTAAACGCTATAGGGGAATATTTGCCAACTTTATTTGGTGGCTCCGCTGATTTAACCCCTTCCAACAATACACAGGTAAAAACTTTCTCGGATTTTTCCCCATCTAATTACGGGGGACGATATGTACGTTACGGTATTAGAGAGCATGCAATGGCAAGTATGATGAATGGCATAGCTATGTACGGAGGAATAATTCCTTACAGCGGCACATTCTTAGTATTCTCCGATTATTTGCGTCCAGCAATTCGTTTGGCTGCATTATCTCATGTAAAACCGATTTATGTATTTACTCACGACAGCATTGGTCTGGGAGAAGATGGACCGACACATCAGCCGATTGAACATTTCGCGGCTTTAAGATCAATCCCAGGACTTACTGTTATGCGCCCTGCAGATGCTAACGAAACCGCGCACGCGTGGAAATTTGCTATTGAGCATAAAAATGGACCGGTTGCTATTTTATTAACACGCCAAAATATTCCTGTTATAGACAGGAAAAAATATGCTTCGGTAGAAAATTTAAATAAAGGCGCTTATATACTTAAAGATACCGTTGGAATTCCGGATGCTATATTATTGGCTAGTGGTTCTGAAGTTTATATATCTTTGTTGGCAGCCGAAAAACTTGATTCGGAAGGTATTAAAACAAGAGTAGTAAGTTTCCCTAGCTGGGAATTATTCGAAAAACAATCCGAAGATTATAAAGAAAACGTTCTTCCAAAAAATGTTAAATTGAGACTATCTGTTGAAGCCGGCGTTAAATTTGGATGGGAAAAATATATAGGCGACAACGGTGCCAGCCTTAGTATTGAAACATATGGCGCTTCAGGTCCATATAAAGAACTATTCGAAAAATACGGGTTAACGGAAGAAAATATTGTCGGTACTGTTAAGAATATGAAGAAATAATTTGTGCATAGAGCGAAGATAATATATAAGTTATCTTCGCTCTTTAATTTTTAGAATATATATTTAATTACTACAAATCCGCCGACCAATAAAATTGTAAAAGCAATTGCTAACCAATTAAAATATTTATCGATAAAACCTTTTATTTGATCGCCGAATTTCCAGATTAGAAATGCCACAAGAAAAAATCTGCCGGCTCTACTAACAATAGATGCCAAAACAAATAATACTATATTGATATCGAATGCGCCACCCGAAATTGTAAATACCTTATATGGAATTGGTGTAAATCCAGCAGTAAATATTATCCAGAAATTCCATTCATCGTATAAAGTTTTTACGTCGTAAAAGATTTTTTCTGTAAAACCGGGAATATTATTGAAGAAAAACATTGCTACTGTAGAAAATTCATTGCTTGAATTCCACCATAAATAATGTCCTAACGCATAACCAAGAAGTGCTCCTAAAACTGAGGCGGCCGTGCAATTAAGCGCAAATTTAAAGGCTTTGTTCCTGGCGCCCAGTACCAATGCTATTAAAAGCGCGTCCGGCGGAATGGGGAAAAAAGAAGACTCTGCGAATGCCAATACAAATAATGCAACAGCTCCGTAAGGTGTTTTTGCCCAATGTAAAACCCAATCATAAAGTTTACGCAGAATGCTCATACAATTCTCCAGAAATTTGAGTTGGAAGTATAAATATTTTTTGAAGCAATCAGAAAGTATTTGTTACCTTAATTTTAAGAGGATAAATTTAGGTATCATAAAAAAATTGGAATGCTGCATTGGAAAAATCAGAACGATTAATGTCTTTAGATGTATTCCGCGGAATTACAATCGCTGGAATGATATTAGTTAACAACCCCGGATCATGGGGTAGCATTTATCCCGCTCTTGAACACGCCGAATGGAATGGATGTACACCAACAGATTTAGTGTTTCCATTTTTTCTTTTTATTGTCGGAGTGGCAATTACATTTTCACTCAGTAAAAGAAAGGAAAGAGGCGATAATCAGAACAAATTATTGTTCCAGATTTTAAGACGCGGACTAATGCTTTTTGCTTTAGGCTTAATTATGGCCGGCTTCCCAAATTATAATTTATCTACTATCCGAATTCCAGGAGTACTTCAAAGAATAGCTGTTGTTTATGTAATAAGTTCATTCATCTTTTTAAAGAGCGGTATAAAAACGACTGTAATACTTTCGGCAATTCTATTAATTCTTTATTGGGTTATAATGACTTTAATACCCGTACCCGGAATAGGCGCCGGAAATTTGGAAAAGGGAACTAATATTGCTGCTTGGCTCGATCAATTGATTTTAGGTAATCATGTCTGGTCATATTCTAAACCTTGGGATCCGGAGGGGATATTAAGTACAATGCCCGCTATTGTAACAACATTATTGGGTATAATTACAGGACACTGGTTAAAATCTGATAAGGATACGACCAAAAAAACCGTATGGCTCTTAATTTCAGGAAATCTTCTTATAGTTTTAGGTTATGTTTGGGATATGTGGTTTCCTCTCAATAAAAATTTATGGTCCAGTTCCTATGTTGTTTACACTGCTGGATTAGCCCTAAATTTTTTAGCAATTTGTTACTGGTTTATAGACATTCTTGGATATAAAAAATGGGCGAAACCTTTTCAAGTATACGGTTTGAACGCAATTACAGTTTATTTCCTTTCGGGGATTGCGGCCAGATTGTTGAATATGATAACTATTACTGCAGCCGATGGAAAAGATGTTGCCTTAAAATCATTTTTATATAATACTTTTTTCTTATCATGGCTTCAACCAATTAATGCTAGTTTGGTTTTTGCACTAACCTATGTTCTGATCTGGCTTGGGCTTATGTGGATTCTATATGCCAGAAATATTTTTATTAAAGTTTAATTGGATTGCCTCAATTGTTTCTTAGAACTATTGCATTTTATTTTGTCGACGAGTATCTTCACCCTGTGCAATTAAAAAGGAGAACCGGATGTCTGTATTAAAACCTTTCAAAACCATTCCAGAGTTATTTCGATTTATTACACTCGATTTTGGCAAAAATCAAACCAAGCCCGTATTCAAACATAAAGTTGATGGTCAATACGTGGACATAAGTTATAGTGAGTTTTACGAGCGTACTGAATTATTTGCTTTGGGTTTGGCATCAATGGGTGTAAAACGAAACGATAAAATTTCAATTATCGGTGAGAATAGGCCTGAGTGGGTATATTCCGACATGGCCATACTTGGTCTTGGAGCTGTTGATGTGCCACTTTATCCTATATTAACCTCCGAAACTATTGAATTTATTATAAATAACAGCGAATCTGTAGGCATAATTGTTTCAACTCAATTCCAATTGAATAAGGTTCTAAAAATTCGGGAAAATTGCAAAAAATTAAAATTTATAATTGTGATGAACGCAATGGATTTATCCGGAACCTCAAATATTTTTACATTCGATAATATACTTAACAAAGGAACCGAATTTAAGAAAGAAAATCCAAATTATTTTACTGACAATTTAGCGTTATCAAACGAAAAGGATATTTGTACGATAATTTATACTTCGGGCACAACCGGGGAACCTAAAGGAGTAATACTAACCAATAGAAATGTGGTCTCTAATGTTTTAGCTGCTCATGACGCGTTTGATTTTGGGGCCACAGATACATTTCTGTCCTTCCTGCCTTTATGTCATATTTTCGAAAGAATGGCCGGCTATTACACTGCTTTATCAGGTGGAAGTACAATTGCTTATGCCGAAGGAATTGAAAAAATCTCTCAAAATTTAGCTGAAATTAAGCCAACAATTATGACAGCCGTACCCCGTTTATTTGAAAGAATGTACTCAAAGATTAGAAAAAATGTTGAATCACAACCTGCTAAGAAACAGAAGATATTTAATTGGGCAATAGAAGTCGGTAGGCAATACAAAGAACTCAAAAGAATGGGTCAAACTATTCCGTTAACTTTAGCGCTTAAACATAAAGTTGCGGATTCATTAGTATTTAAAAACATACGCGAAAAAACCGGCGGTAATATCAGATTTTTTGTTTCGGGCGGCGCGGCTTTACCAAGGGATTTGGGTTATTTCTTTGAGGCGGTTGGTCTTCTTATTATTGAAGGTTACGGCTTAACTGAATCTTCGCCTGTTATTGCCGCAAACAGATTAAATGATTATAAGTTTGGTACAGTTGGTAAAGTGCTCTCCGGTGTGGAAGTGAAAATTGCTAAAGACGGTGAAATTCTTGCTTACGGTCCTGGTATAATGCAGGGATATTATAACAATAAAAAAGAAACCGATGCTGTATTAAAGGATGGTTGGCTTTATACGGGCGACATAGGAGTTTTTGACGCTGAAGGATTTTTAATTATAACTGATAGAAAAAAACATCTTTTCAAAACTTCATCAGGTAAATATGTTGCTCCAACACCTATAGAAAACATGTTCCTCGCTAGCAAATATATAGATCAGTTCGTGTTGATAGGTGACAGAAGAATGTTTATTTCGGCATTAATTGTACCTGATTATGAAGCTCTTAAAGAGTACGCCGACGCTCACAGGATTCAGTATACAGATCCTAAGGAACTGGTTCACGCAAAACAAATTTATGAATTACTTGAAAAAGATTTGTCACAGTTTCAGAAAAAATTAGCTTCGTTCGAAAAGGTAAGGAAATTTACAATCCTAGAAAATCCTTTTTCAATTGAGAGCGGAGAAATGACTCCTTCACTAAAGTTAAAAAGAAAAGTTATTGAAGAACGTTACTCCAACCTGATAGACGATATGTATCGAGGTCTGGAAGATTAGACTATAATTAGTTTTAATAAATTATTGGAGCAAGCCTGGGTCTTATGGCTCGGGCTTTTTTTTTATGAGATACAGTTTATTATTGTTTGACGCGGACGGAACATTATACGATTATGAAAAAGGGGAAGTTTTCGCGTTAAAAAAAAGTTTAGAAGAATTTGGTATTGAAAATGATTTTGATAAAAATCTCCTGTTGTATAAATCTATTAACTCAACTTTGTGGCGCGAATTTGAATTGAAAAAAATTTCGGCAGATGATCTTAAAGTTGAAAGATTCAATAGATTGTTCACAACTCTAAATAAATCTGTGAACACTAAAAAATTTAGTGATGTTTATTTGGAAAATCTTTCAAAAGCCACGTTCATATTTCAGGGAGTTGATCATCTGCTTGAAGAACTTTTTCCGCTGGTGCCAATGGTTATTATTACGAACGGACTAAAACAAGTTCAACGTCCGCGTTTCGACAGAAGTTCAATTGGTAAATATATGCAGGAATATATTATTTCAGAAGAGATTGGTTTGCAAAAACCGGATCCCGGAATTTTTGAGTATGCTTTTCGTAAATTAAATTATAAAGAGAAAAACTCGGCACTGATTATTGGTGATAATTTACATTCCGATATTCTTGGCGGCTTAAATTATGGTATTGATACTTGCTGGTTTAATCCCGCTAATCGAATAAATGATACAGAAATTAGACCGACTTATACAATTTCAAAGCTGACTGATTTAAAAAAGATTATCGCATATTAAAATGATGGGTATCAATTGAGCATAAAAAAAAATAAGTTATACCAGCTTGTTTGTAGAATTCTTTACTTAATGTTCAATATAAATGAAGTAATATAAGCCCATTAAAAAATCGTTAATTTATTTTTTGTTAGGCTACCGTTAATACTAGGAGCCAATTTTTACTATATTTGCATCTTTAATATTATTATGGAATCAAAAAGTGTCTAAAGAAAAAATTCTTGTAACTTCTGCACTGCCATACGCTAACGGTCCAATTCACCTAGGTCATTTGAGCGGTGCTTATCTTCCGGCGGATATTTTTGTTAGGTATCATAGATTAAAAGGTACCGACATCATATATATATGCGGCTCTGATGAACACGGTGTTCCAATTACAATAACCGCTGATAAAGAAAATGTAACACCCAAAACTATAATAGATCGATTTCACGAGGCAAATAAAAAATCTTTTGAGCGGTTTGGAATGTCTTTTGACATTTATTCGAGAACAAGTATACCAGTGCATCACAATACGGCACAGGAATTTTTTAAAGCATATCTT
>PGYT01000140.1 GCA_002839805.1 Ignavibacteriae bacterium HGW-Ignavibacteriae-2 | reverse complement strand
GCAACAACCATCGATTATAATACAATGAACGATGGACTTGTCAATATCAGCATTTACAATATTCTTGGTGAAAAAATGATTGATCTTATAAACGGATATCAAGAAAGAGGATTTCATTCAATTTGTTTTAATGCATCCAACCTTTGTTCGGGAATTTATTTTTATCGAATCAGTGCTGGTAATTATTCTCAAACAAAGAAATTAGTTTTAATAAAATAAAATATAACCCGCCGCTCAACACGGACAGCGTTTCCATTGCGGCATTTGTTCAATTATAAATTTTCATTTGCAAAACTAAGTTACTCTTAAAGGTAGGTTGTTCTAATAAACATTTTTTAATAAATAAAAGTAGTTGCATCTATCTGGCATTGCTGTTCTGGGTTGTCGGTTAGCGGCAACGCCGTTAGGTATGGGTAGATTACAAATATTTTTTTTACAATTTATTACAATAATTAGTTATTCTTTTCCACAATCAACCGCATGGAATTGGTTAAATCCTTATCCTCAGGGCAATACATTAAATGATGTGCAAATGATTTCTGATTCAGTTGGTTGGTCTGTAGGAGAGAACGGAGTAATTCTTCATACAACTGATGGAGGAAATATCTGGGTATCTCAAGAAAGTAACACCTATAGATTATTACACAGTGTTTTCTTTACCGATAATAATAATGGAGTTGCTGTTGGTGACTTTTCTACAATATTAATTACACAAGATGCTGGAACAACATGGAGATTAATTGATTCTGGTGTTAATGATGACAGATCATTCCACAAGGTTTTCTTTTTTGATTCTGATAATGGCTTTATAGTAGGGTCTTTTGGAGTAATTTTAAAAACAGTAAATGGCGGAAATTCCTGGGAAATTCAACTATCAAACACCGATTATCATTTCTATGACATATACTTTCATGATAATAATAACGGTATAGCTATTAGTTCTAGATGGGAAAATGGATTTAAAACAAAAATTTTAACTACATCTGACGGTGGACTTAATTGGATTATTAATAAGAAAATAATATCTGGTTCAGCGACTGCTATGACTTTTTTAAATTATGATAATGGATTTATTTCAGGTTTTGATGGTTTATTTCTCAAAACAAATGATGGTGGTGATAATTGGATCTCTCTTCCAATTATGGATGACTTTAATTCATTTGATATGAACTTTTTTGATGAAAATAATGGATTGATAATTGGTTCAATTTGGTCAAGTGACATATATGCTTTAAGTACTATTGATGGGGGTATCACTTGGCACAAAATATTAAGTGATATTAAGCAACATCTGTATAGTTTTTCTTTTATCAATTCTAGCCTTGGAGTTGCAGTTGGTGAAAATGGTAATCTTATTAAACTAATTAATAGTGGTATAGATTGGGAAACAAATACAAAGAATGCTGTCACTGAAAACCTAAATGATATTGTATTTATTAATGATTCTCTAGGTTGGGTTGTCGGAAATTCTGGGATAATATTAAAAACAGATAATAGCGGTAATTCTTGGGGTACCACAATCGCTGATGAATATAATGATTTATATTGCATAAATTTTACTAACAATTTATTTGGTATTACTGTTGGTGAACGGGGAACAATATTTACGACATCAAATGGGGGTAATACTTGGGACAAACAGACAAGTGGCACTTCTATTGATCTATTTTCAGTTGCTTTCCTAAATTCAAGTGTTGGTATAATAGTTGGCTCGGCTGGAACAATATTGAAAACAAACAATGGTGGTATAGATTGGGTTGAAATAGAAAGTGGAGTTAATAATCTATTAAACAGTATCACATTTATTGACAATCAAAATGTCATAATTGTCGGTGCCCCATCATTGGCAAGTGGTATGACTGTAGGCGAAGCTTGTATTTTACATAGTTCTGATCAAGGGATTACATGGAAGGAAAAGCGAAGTGGTACTTACGCCGAATTGCTTGATGTTTCATTTTTTGATATAAACAATGGAATCTCACTAAGTCGTGATGGAGAATTAGTGAGGTCTTCCAACGGTGGGAATACTTGGGAGCTAGTATCCAATTTACCGCAAGGTAGTTATTCAGATTTTTATTTTCACAACTATTATAAAGGATATGCTATAGGTTCGAATGGTAAAATTCTGAGAACTATGGATGCCGGCGAGACGTGGCATGATTACTCAGTAAGATTTTCTTATTGGTTAAATGGGATAACATTTATTGATGGAGAAACTGGCTTTGTTGTTGGTGATCATGGGGCAATATTAAAAACTTTTAACGGTGGACTAACAAATATTGAAGATAATGAAACATCCATAAATATAGAATATTATTCTTTACATCAAAACTATCCAAATCCTTTTAACAACTCTACTAGACTAAGATATGAGATCCCATTTCATAGTAATGTAAAATTGAGTTTGTACAATAACATTGGGCAAGAGATAAAATTCTTAGTAAATAAAGAACTACCCGCAGGAACCCATTATTATGATTTTCAAATCTGTAATATGGCGAGTGGAGTTTATTTTATATCACTAATCTCTGGAGATTCAAAGCAAACAATTAAAATTGTATTGATTAAATGATGTTGTCTAACTAGCAAATCAACCCGATCGCGAGAAGAAGCGCCCGAATTGATTTTCTGAAAGAAAGTGCAAAAAGAAAGTAGGCTTTAAAATTGTATTAAATAAATAATTAGTATCTCCACGTTTTTTCTGAAAGTTAAACGTACCTACAAATTCTCGGCATTGCTTTTCAAACCGGCTTCGCAGTTCTGGGGCGCCGGTTATTTGCAACGCCGTTATATGGCAGATAAAAATACGTTGAAATATTCTAAAAGAACGACTATATTCGGTCTAAAAAAGGACTGAAACATGAAGTTAAGTGAATCTGTAAAATCTATAAGTTATCTGAAAGCAAATGCCGCTAGTTTAATTGAGGATATCAATAAGAATCAAAAGACATTTGTTATAACTCAAAACGGAGAAGCCAAGGTTGTAGTTCAAGACATTAAAATTTACGAAAAAATGCAAGAAACTATGGCTATGTTAAAAATATTGGCTATGACGAATGAAAGGAGTAAATCTGCTGCAGATATTAACAGTACGTTTACATCTTTAAGAAATGAACTAAATTCAATGCAATAGATATGAAATATAAAGTACTTATTGACCCGCAAGCTAAGCAAGATCTTAAGGATATCTTTATATATGTTTCAATAAATGATAGTATTTCATCTGCCAATAAACTCTTAGATGTACTTGAGAAAACCTGCTATAAATTAGAGGCATTTCCCGAGAGAGGGCATATACCAATAGAAGTACGACCAACCGGAATAAAAAAATATTTGGAAATCCATTATAAACCTTACCGAATAATATATGAAATCGAGAATAATCTTATATATATACATTCAATCTTGGATGGAAGAAGAAATATTCAAGAAATATTAAGTGATCGATTGTTAAGATAGCGATGCCATATAACCAGCGCCTCAACACCGACCGCTAGTGTTTTGTGGCATTAGCTATTCTAACATGTGTGGAAGAATTAGGCGGCAATCTTTGTAAGTGTAGTTTTACAAAATAAATTTATTTTAATAATTGGTGTAGGTTCTTCGTACCGTCATTGTAGTTCGGGGCGGAGGGTTATTTGCCACGCCGTTATAAGGCTAAAAAAAAATTGACGTAGACTATAATAAAGACTATATTATAGTCGAACAAAATAAAGGTGTAAGATGAAATTTAGCGAAGCTGTAAAACCAATAAGTTATCTTAAAACACACGCTTCTGAAGTAGTTCGAGATGTTTCTGAGAATCAAAAAACACTATTAATTACTCACAATGGAGAAGCAAAGGTTATATTACAAGATGTTAAGGTATATGAAAAAACACAAGAAAGTCTGGCATTGTTGAAAATCCTAGCATTAAGTGGCAGAGAAATAAAGAAAGGTAATTATCACCCAATAGAGAAATCGTTTAAAAATGTCAAAAATCGAATTGGTGACTTTAAACGAGGTCAAAATGAAGTACAAAGTTAATCTTTCATTTTCTGCCGGAGAAGATTTATTCGAAATATATCAATATGTCTTTTTTAATGATTCCGTAGAAAAAGCTGAGAAACTTTATTCAAAACTATATGAAAAATGTATTGCTCTTCATGAATATCCCCATCGTGGTCACATCCCGTCAGAATTATCATTAATTGGAATAGATGATTTTCTAGAAATTACATATAAACCATATCGAATAATTTATCAAATTATTCAGAATGCAGCTTTTATACATTGCATATTAGATGGTCGCCGTGATATGCAAAAAATATTACAAGAACGATTAATGAGAGAATAGC
>PGYT01000025.1 GCA_002839805.1 Ignavibacteriae bacterium HGW-Ignavibacteriae-2 | reverse complement strand
ACCATAAACGTTAGTACTTGTGCCGGTTCCTAAATCCTTAAAGAAAACATTGGCGCCTATTAGTGTTTCGCCTGTCGATTTATCATAAACAAAACCGCTTAATGTTGCGCTTGTTTCTTGCGAGTAGATTATATCCGCATTTAATACAAATAGCATATATAAAAGAATTAACCGAAGAACTCTCAATATTTTTTCTCCATTTCATTTTTATAAACTTTTATTTAAGAACTGTGGAAGTCCATTAATGGACACCTAAGTTATTTAATAGTAACACTCTTGGTAAAATATTTTTTGTGCGATCTTAGACACTAACTCAAATAATTTAGCGTAACTTACAAAGTGTATGTTAACTAAAAATTTCCGAAACGTAACAAATTGTAACATTAACATATTACAGTAGTTATATAAAGATTCCATCCGGCGAATATTTATTAGCTTACAACCTTAATTTTTTTGCTTGACAATAAATGAATGATCGTTTATTTTAGAGTCATGAGAATTAAAGATGAACATAAGCAAGAAGCCATAATTCAGGCGACAGTAAAACTGGTAAATGAGATTGGTTTCGTTTCCAGTTCGGTGTCTAAAATAGCAAAAGAAGCCAATGTTTCTCCTGCAACAATTTATATCTATTATAAAAACAAAGAGGATCTTCTGGTTTCGACCTATGTGGAAATAAAGCAGAAATTAAGCGTAGCGCTCCTGAAAAACTTCGATTCCAGTAAACCATTCATGGATATTTTTAATACTTTTTGGCATAATGGCTTTGATTATATATCAAAAAACAGAAAATATTACCAATATACTGAGCAATTCTCCAATTCTCCTTATTCAGAGCTCGTTGATCATATAAAGGTTGAAAAACATTTTGAGCCCATGTTAAAAGTTTTGCAAAGGGGAATTGATCAGAAAGTGATTAAAGATGTCCCCTACGATATGTTGGCAGCTTTTATTTTTTATCCAATGATGATATTGTCGAACTCAAAACTATGTAAAACTATAGAATTAACAAGTGATAACATTGATCAGGCGTTTCTTCTTGCCTGGGATGCTATTAAGCTCTAAAAATTTTATCTAATAATTAAATGAATATTCATTTATGGAGACGTTTTGGTCAGGAAAAAAATAAAAAAAATAATGAAAATAAATTTTTTATTACTGCTTATAACACTTTCGATAGTAATGATGGTTAACCAGTCGTGTTCGTCGGCATTATATAGTATAGAGGATGTTAAAATGAATAAAATAAAAAGCTCAGCTCAATATAAAGAGGGTAAATTTTACAACGCCCTACAATGGGAACAACCTTCATTCGGGGAATACGCAGGAACAATGTGGGAATATCTTTTCGGAGGAGACCAGCGCACTCCTAGTGACAGTCTTCCGCGTCAAAAAGTTGATTTGACAAAATTTCTCGATTCAGGAAATAACCAATTAAACTCGACTTGGATAGGACATTCGTCGCTTATTATAAATATTGATGGATATAAAATTTTAACCGATCCGGTTTTTGAGGAGAAAGTCTCATTTTTTGGACCATCAAGATTTAACGGTGAAATACCTCTGGACGTTGCGCAACTTCCCGAAATAGATGTTGTTCTAATTTCTCATAACCATTACGATCATCTGAACAAGTATACAATAGAATTAATTCATAAAAGAGTAAAACAATTTATTGTTCCTCTCGCAGTGGGAGCGGAGCTTGAAGGCTGGGGAGTGCCTCGCGAAAAAATAGTTGAACTTGATTGGTGGGACGAAGTTATTATTAATAACGAAGTAATTGTCGCGGCAACACCAACGCAACATTTTTCAGGAAGAGGATTAACTGACCGTGATGAAACTTTGTGGGCGTCATTTGTAGTAAAAGCTCCAAATCATAAAATTTATTTTAGCGGGGATTCAGGTTATTTTGAGGGATTCAAACTAATAGGTGAAAAATACGGACCGTTCGATATTACGTTTATGGAATGCGGCGCCTACAACGAGAAATGGCACCATATCCATATGTATCCAGAAGAAACTGTCCAGGCGCATATAGATCTAAACGGGAAAATACTTCACCCGATACATTGGGGAACATTTAATCTCTCATTACACCCTTGGTATGAACCGATGAAAAGATTGAGCGAAGCGGCGGAAAAGGCTGGTGTAATAACGGCAACGCCAGTAGTCGGCGGAACAATTACCTATGAAAATAATATTTCATCAGAAAAGTGGTGGGAAAATATTTTGGTGCGCAACAATGAAGCAGAACTTACTAAACAATAAGTAGAAAAAAAGATTTAATTTAAATAGGAGTTATAGATATGAGAACAGCAATTATCACGGGCGCATCATCGGGAATCGGTGCGGCAACAGCAATAGCACTTGGTAAAGCGGGATTTAACGTTGTATTAGCCGCACGGAGTATAGATAAATTGGAAATATTAAAAAATGAATTAGAATCCGAAGGAATAAAAGCGATTGCAGTCAAAGCAGATGTTGTAAAACGCGACGACATGCAAAATTTAGCCGCGGCCGCTTTAAAGGAATTTGGAAATATAGATATACTTGTAAACAATGCGGGTATTATGCCACTTTCTTTCATGAAAAATTTGCATCAGGATGAATGGGATAAAATGATAGATGTAAACATTAAAGGAGTATTGAACGGAGTGGCAGCTGTTCTTCCAACGATGATGGAGAATAAAAGAGGTCATATAATTAACATTTCTTCAGTGGCCGGAGTTAAAGTGTTCCCTTCATCCACCGTGTATAGTGGAACCAAATGGGCTGTAGAGGCAATTACGGAAGGGCTGCGAATGGAGCTTTCCAAAAATTTTAACCTGCGAACCACTGTAATTCGCCCGGGCGCTACGGAAAGTAATTTAACAAGTACAATAACTGACGCCGAAGTTGGGTCCTTGTTTGCTGCCATGGAAATAGAAGCCATAAAAGCTGAAGATATTGCTAATGCCATAGTTTATGCCGCTTCTCAACCGGAAAATGTAAATGTAAATGAAATACTTGTAAGACCAACGTCACAGGATTTATTATAACAATTTAAAGAGGCTCAAAAATGTCTATGAATAAATGGGATTCTAATAATATTCCGGATCAAAGAGGAAAAGTAATAATACTTACAGGCTCAAGCAGTGGAATAGGGTTTGAAGCAGCAAGAGTGCTTGCAAGTAAAAATGCCACTATAATAATTGCGGTAAGAAATATGGAAAAGGGTAACGCTGCCGCCAATAAAATTAGAGCTCAACATAATAATTCCGATATACAAGTTATGGAATTGGATTTGGCAAGTCTTGAATCCGTTCGTGTTTTCGCTTCAAGATTCAAAGAGAAATATGAAAAACTTGATATTCTTATAAATAATGCGGGAGTTATGATACCCCCTTATTCTAAAACGGATGACGGATTTGAATTACAGTTCGGAACTAATCATTTAGGGCATTTTGCTTTGACAGGATTATTGATGGAGTTTTTAAATAAATCGAATGAAGCAAGAATAGTGAATGTATCGAGTGCGGCTCATAAATATGGAAAAATTGATTTTGCCGATTTGAATTGGGAAAAACGAAAATATAAACCGATAAGCGCATACGGAGACAGTAAAATCGCAAATCTATATTTCACTTACGAATTGAAGAGAAAGCTGGAAAAAAGTAAATCAAATGTAAAAGTGACTGCGGCTCATCCGGGCTGGACGGCTACAGATCTTCAGAGACACAGCAGTATATTTGAATTTCTGAACAAATTTTTCGCAATGCAGATTTGGCAGGGCGCGTTACCAACTTTAAAAGCGGCATTTGATAATGAAGCGCAAAGTGGAGATTATTATGGTCCCGATGGCTGGCAGGAGTGGCGGGGATATCCCCAAAAAGTTGAATCTAACAAATTATCGCATGATAAAATAATTGCGGAAAAATTATGGGACGTGTCAGAAAAAATGACTGGCGTAAAATATTGATAGGTAACCAGTGACATTAACTATCAACTGAAAATTTGTATTAACCTCTAAACAGACTGAAATGAAATTTAAGAAGTCTTTTTGTTTTGAAATAATTAAACAATACACACAACATTCAAACATGAGACCCTGAGTTTTGTAGATACACATAAAATTTACAAGGAATTATGAAAATGAAAATTAAAGCAATAATTACAGGTGCGACAGGAATGGTTGGGGAGGGTGTTGTTCACCAATGTTTATTAAATCCGGATGTAGAGTCTGTCTTAGTTGTTAACAGAAAACCGTGCGGTGTTAAACATGAAAAATTGAAAGAAATAATTGTCAAAGATTTTTTTGATCTGTCGGCTGCGGAGAGTCAATTATCAAATTATAACGCGTGCTACTTTTGCTCGGGAGTTTCATCTTTAGGAAAAAGTGAAAAAGAATATACCCGTTTAACTTATGATCTAACAATGAACTTTGCGAAAACACTCCTAAAACTGAATCCGGAAATTATTTTTACTTATGTATCGGGTACAGGCACTGATAGTTCTGAAAAAGGTAAAAGTATGTGGGCTCGGGTTAAGGGCAAAACTGAAAACGATTTATTAAGTCTCCCCTTTAAAGGAGTATACATGTTTAGACCCGGGTATATACAGCCAACAAAAGGTTTAAATAACGCTTACAAAATTTATTCATTATTTGCCCCTCTCTATCCAATTTGGAAAAAACTTTTTCCCAAATATGTGGTTTCTCTCGAAGAGATTGGCAATGCAATGATAAATACAACTAAATATGGTTATGCCAAAAAAGTATTAGAGTGCAAAGACATTAGATTGTCGGCTAAATAATTAACATAGATAATTGATTAAATTTTTTTCACCGACACGATTCATCAACTAAGGTAAATTCCCTTTCTTAATTTAATAGAGTGGCTCCCTTTGTCTTTCTAATTCGAATAACAAAAAAGTTTATTCTTATAAATGGAATTTAGTTCATTTATAAATGTTGCCAGATATTCCGCTTGAATTAAGATAGAAATCAAATACCCATAATGGAATATTGTGGAAGCGGAATTCAATAATTATCGGACAAAAAACATATCTAGTGAAATATTCACCAAATAATTTTCTTATTATTAAACTGCAACCAAATTTTTAAAAAGATTTTAAAATATTCTTTTACTATACTAATTAAATTAAATAGAGCAGGTATTGTAATTTAAAGCAAATGGAACTAGAGCCGGCATATACTCTGTTATTTAGCTTTGGATAGGATGATAAGTTTCAACAAAAATCAGGGAGTTATCTTTTGCAGAAAACCTTTACTATTAATATAGCCGCCAAATTATCCGGATTAACGGAACTTATTATTAGAACCTGGGAAAAAAGATACAATGTGGTAGAACCGCAAAGAACTAAATCGAACCGGAGATTATATTCCGAAGCTGATATAGATAAACTGATTACATTAAACAAATTGACAAAAAATGGTTACCGTATCGGATCAATAGCCTCACTTCCTTTATCAGATTTAAAAAGCATGCTAATTGAAGCTGAAGTTTTTTCAAAAACTAATTTGCCTAAAAGTGATTCGAACTCCGAAAATATTTACAATATTGTAGTACAAAATTGTTTGGAAGCGATTGGGCAGTTCAATGCGCAGGAGCTCGAAAAAATTCTGGCTGATGCCTCGATAAACTACAGCCAGCCAATTTTGATCGATCAAATTATATTACCAATGATGGAGAAAATTGGGGATTTATGGAGAGAAGGTTTATATCGTGTAGCGCATGAACATTTCACCAGTGCCATTATTAGAAAATTTTTAAGCAACATTTCCGAAGGATATAATATTCAAGACAATGCTCCTCGTCTTGTTGTCACAACTCCTCAAGGTCAGTACCATGAAACAGGCGCTTTAATCGGTGGTTTAATTGCATCATCCGACGGATGGAAAATAACATACATGGGTCCAAGTCTGCCCGCAGAAGAGATTGTTTTTGTTGTTAACAAATTGAACTCAAAAGTGCTATTGTTGAGTCTTGTTTATCCCGATGACGATCCTCTAATAGTTTCGGAATTAAAAAAAATTCGTGACCTTGCCGGCGACCAATTACAAATAATTGTGAGCGGGAAAGCAGTGGGGGGATATTTGAAAATATTGTCTTCGATAAACGCTATAGTTGTTTTTAATACAGATCAGCTGAACGAAGCGCTGCAAAAAACGAGAAAGTTCATAAAGTTTACATAAATATTTAAACCAAAAATCTGTTAGTTGTTATCCCCACTCGTTCTTTCCTAAAAATTATTATAAAACCAAAACAAATGGTCAGTTGAAAACAATACACATAATTTTTGTGTAATAAAACTAAATTGAAAAAGAATTATGCCGATAATTAAGAATTCAACCTATAAATCACCTGTGTTTTTGAATAATGGTCACATTCAATCCATTTTCCCTTCAATGTTCCGGAAAATAGAGTTTAATGATTACAAAAGAGACAGAATAAAAACACCGGATAATGATTTTTTGGATTTGGATTGGTCCAAAGTGGGGAGCAATAAATTAGTTGTTATATCTCACGGACTCGAGGGGTCTTCAAATCGCGCTTATGTAAAGGGCATGGTAAAAGCGATGAACAACAATGGTTTGGATGCTCTTGCGTGGAATTTCAGATCATGCAGCGGGGAACCAAACCAGACTCTTCGGTTTTATCATAACGGGGCGACCGACGATTTGGATATTGTGATTAAACATGCAATTAGCGAAAATGTTTATGACGAAGTTATTCTGATTGGATTTAGCATGGGAGCTAACCTTACACTCCTATATCTGGGACAGCAATCTGCAAAGCTAGCTAAAGAAATTAAAAAATCAGTAGTTTTTTCTGCCCCCTGCGATTTGACAACAAGTTCGATAAAATTGGCAAAATTTTCTAACAAAATATATATGAAACGTTTTCTTATAATGCTTCATAAAAAAATTATTGATAAAAAGAAGTTATTCCCCTTTCAAATTAATGATGACGGTTACGAAGAAATTAAATCATTTAAAGAATTTGACGATCGATATACAGCTCCGCTGCATGGATTTAACAACGCAGAAGATTATTGGAATCGTTGCAGTTGTAAACCGGTTTTAAAGGATATAAAAATCCCGACATTAATTGTTAACGCTGCTAACGATCCGTTTTTATCCAAAGAATGTTTCCCGTTTGAAGAAGCCGAAAAAAGCGAGTATGTAACACTAGAAGTTCCAAAGTCTGGAGGACATGTTGGATTTGTACGGTTCAATGAAAATGATTTGTATTGGTCCGAAGAAAGAGCTCTTCAGTTTGTGAATGAAAATAAAAATAGTTGAATTATTCATATTCCGAAAAGTTATAGTACTCATCATTTTTAATGTAGAAAAAAAAGCCGTCCATATGGACGGCTTTTTGCTTAAAATCTTATTATTTATTTAACAAGCATCATTTTTCTGCTGAATTTAAAATTAGAGGCACTAATCGAATATATGTAAATACCACTTGATATATTGCCAGCATTAAATTCTACGCTGTGTCTGCCCGCGTTCATTTCATTATCAACAAGTGTTTCTACCAATTCACCTGTTATAGAGTAAATGTTCAAAGTTACACGGCCTGATTTTGGCACGCTAAAATTGATTGTTGTACTTGGGTTAAACGGATTAGGATAGTTTTGGCCTAATGTATAGGCGCTTGGAATTTCGCTATTTTGTGCTACAGATGTTATACCCGCATGTATATTTTTCGCGTATTGGGAGGCCCAGTTAACATCTTTGTCTGTATGACACTGCACACAAGTATAATCTAATGTTAAGCCAGACATTCCACTGCCATCTTTTTTAATAAATTTGAAACCCGAAATTGTATCCAAGTTACCGAACATAGTCACGGGATCTGTAATAATATTCCAGAAGTGAGCACTTTGTTCCGAGACAATAAAAGTTTTTACATCGCCATTTTTAGCTGCAAAAGGCATATGGCAGTCAACACATTGAGCTTGTGCCAAACCATGTCCGGGAATTTCTTTATTTTGATGACAAGATTCGCAGCTAACAGTCGATTTTAAACCTCCATTTTCATAATAAACGCTCTTGTGCGGTTCGTGGCAAGTAGCACATGTGAAACCAACTGCCGCGTGCTTTGAAGCTCCCATCATATCGCCTTGCTCACGGTGACGAATAAAACCAGTAGAAATTCCGCCAACTGTTTGAGCTCTCCATTCAACTCTTTCGTTCCAGGCAAATGATTCCCCGCGGTCGCGAGCATGACAATTGTTACACGATTCATAACCATTTTTGGTTGGTTTAATGGTAATATTTGTTGTATGAGCTTTTGCTGGACCGTGGCATCCTTCGCAGCCTATTCCTTGTTCAACCCAACTGCCTTCAATACCCGGATATGCTTGGAATTCTGCATTCTTTACAGGACTTGCTCCGGTTGTGTGGCATTTGTAGCATGAATAAGAATATGAGGCTTTTCCTGGTGTTGTTCCTTCGTAAGCAACCCATTTATTGGAAATAAGGTTGTATTGAGCGCTGTCCCCTATTATTCGATATCCTTCTTTGTCCAGAAATCTTGCATTAGAATGGAAACCGCCAACTACCCAGCCAACCTGATCCCAGGTATATCCTTTTGGAGGCTGGGGAACGCCGGGTTTAAGTATATAATCAACGTCGGGTCCAACAACTTTATGTGAAGACAATAATGGATATACAGGAGCTTGTCCATTTTCAAGTTTTTGTATTTTATATGGATGACCTGATGTGAGCCAATCGCTGTGTTTTGCTGAATGACAAGTTTTGCATGCGTTGCTGCCTGCATAATCTTGCGCGTTAACTTTAGTAATCAGCATAAAAAAAGAAGTTATAATTAAAATTAGTAGATTTGTTTTCATCTATATCTCCAGATTAATAAGAGTTTTTTATTCTATTTAAAAATTAAGATGTGTTTGTCTAATTGTCACTAAAACAATTATGATTTTTTTTTCATTATTACTATAGTTCCAAGGATTATTTAAACGAATAATTTTCTGACATATAGATAGGTTTTAAATGAAAATTCTAATTGCAGAAGATGATGCTGCTATTGCAAATTCTTTAAGAAAAAATTTCGCCGATGAAAATATAGAATCTGAAATAACTTCGGACGGCAATGCAACGCTCACAATTTTTGAAAAAGAAAAATTTGACGCTCTTCTTTTGGATTGGCGTATGCCGCAAAAAAGCGGATTGGAAGTCTGCAAAATTTTAAGGAAAAAGGGATTTAATATACCGATAATTCTTCTTACAGCTGTTACGGATGTTAAAAGCAAAGTTGAAGCTCTAAATATTGGCGCCGATGATTACATTACAAAACCGTTTTCGTTCGATGAAGTGCTTGCAAGAATTAATGCCGTTATTAGAAGGAAATCTCCCATTAATATTGAAATAATTTTCGGAAAAATGAGACTTAATCTTGTTGAACACAAGCTATTCGTTGAAAATACCGAAGTAAAATTAACAGAAAAAGAGTTTGATCTTTTAAAGTATTTTATTGAAAATAAAGGCATGATATTAAACCGAGAAAATATTTGTCAAAATGTTTGGAATTACAATTTTACACCTGAGACGAACATTGTTGAATCAACAATAAAAAATCTTCGAAAAAAAATTGAATTAAACTGCGATAAAAAATTAATTAAAAACATTTATGGTGAAGGATATATTTTACTTGAAGAATAGCACTAAAGATATATTATTTTCCTCAATCACCAGAACTACCTTATTAATTTCAGGGGTAATTTTTGGGTTTTATATTTTATTCAATTTATTCGCGTTTATTAAATTGGTCGATATAGTTGATATTGAATCGGATAAAAAAATAATTCATGAATTAGAGCATGTGGATAAATTTATTGATTTTAAAGATGATAGCCTATTTTTTTACAGTAACAGGGAATTTGAAGAAGAAGAGTTTTTATTAGTTTCGGAGAACTCGTATTTCTTACAAATTTATGACACTTCAGGCAAAATATTATTTATTAGTTCAAATGTTTTACGATTTGGTTCAATTCCACTAAAATTCCCGCCTCTTAAATCCGGAATCACCAAAGACAATATAGATTTTAATGGACAGGAACTTAGGGTTGTTTATAAATATTTGGATAATGGTGAGAGAGTATTAATTCAATTGGCGACAAATAGATCAGATGTAACAAATTTTATTCAAGAGTTTGAGATTTTTAATTTAATCACACTTCCCATTATTTTAATTCTAATTATTATTATTTCCTTATATGTTTCGAGCAGAGTTTACTCTAGACTCAATAAAATAATTGACTTGGCAGATCAGATTTCCGCAAAACATATTTCAAAACGTATAGAATTCAAAGCTAATAAAAAAGATGTTTATACTAGATTAAAAGATACTTTAAATAATCTCTTTGACCGTCTCGAAAATCAGATCACTCAAATTTCCGAATTCTCGAACAACGCTTCCCATCAATTAATGACTCCACTAACAACTATTAAATCAGAATTAGATTTTATTTTGAAAAAAGAAAGAAATATTAATGAGTACAAAGAAACGCTTAATATTTTGCATGACAAGACAAACGATATGATAAACATTGTTCAAACTCTTTTAATATTAGCTCGGGAATCTGATACGACACAATACTATCCAACCGTATTTAATTTAAATAAATTAATTAAAGATCAGATTGCTACAAAGTATAGCGATAAAAACGTTTTCTTTAGTACTTCAGAAAATTTAAGCGTGAAAGGGAATGCACAATATTTTGCTATTGCACTTTCAAATCTTATCGATAACGCTATTAAATATTCTGATCCTAATCATACAAAAGTGTTTGTAAATATAAATTCTGATAATGAGAATATTATTATTTCAGTTTCTGATTCTGGCTATGGGATACCCGAAGAAGAACGGCATAAAATATTTGATAAATTTTATCGTGGAAAAAACACAGAATCAGTAAAGGGGTATGGTCTCGGATTAAGTCTTGTTTCGGTAATTATAAAACAAATGATGGGGCACATTGAGATAAAAAATAATCTGCCCAATGGTACGATTTTCATCATCACAATTCCCGCAATTCAATTTCAATAAACATTCTTCATGAGAGATAAAATAATTATTTACGCTAGTAAGACTAAATTACTTATATAAAAAGGGTACACTTGTAAATACAGTAAATACAAATAAAAAGGCATAAAACATCATAAACATTTGGATTGATTGACCGAATAAGTTGTATCTAAGAATGTTATAATAAAAATACTTCCAATAAACTGAGACCCCTTTTTGGGGCACACTAATTCAATCCTAACTAAATTAATGAAACATAATTGAAAGACGGCTATCAAAATTAAGAACAGTTTTGAAATTAGCTGACAAAAAAATGTTGTTAATTTCGGACAATAATTCCAGCAATTTGTAATCGAATCGAAATGATCGATTAACACCAATTAAATAGATATCTTTTTACAATTAATCAGCAGATATAAAAGTATGATCAAGTTACTTCTTTTTTTTGGTCTCCAATTAATTTCAATCAAATTTTCAATTTATAAATTACTCTAAAAAAATAGAATTATTACTTATTATAAGTAATACCATATTCTAATTAATAGGTGTTAATACTCACTTTTACAGTAACAATAATTCAACAATTATAAAAATTGGCAGCAGCACAATTAATGAAAATTTAAACATATAACCGAAGAAGCTTGGCATTTTAACATTATTCTCTTCAGCTACTGCTTTTACCATAAAATTTGGACCGTTACCAATATATGTCATACTACCAAAAAATACAGCGGCAACGCATATTGCTTCGAGCAATGATTGTGGAATTCCCGCAACCATATTGCCTGAAACTTCACCTAATCCTAATGCTAAAGAATGAAAGGTTACTGCTGTGGGGGTATTATCCAGAAAACTACTGAGCAATCCGGTGAAATAATAAAATTGACTTGTGCTTGTAACGCCTAATGTTTTTGCGTTATATTCCAGATATAATAAGCAGGGTACCATTGTTATAAATATGCCAAGAAATAAGTAGGCCACTTCTTTTATCGGTTCCCAGGTAAAATTGTTTGACGCTCTCGTAAGATTTGGAGTTAACAGCAGAGACAATATAGCCATAGCAATAATTGTTCCTTCACGAATAAATTTATAGTATTCATTCAATTTAATAAACGGCAGATATTGCTCATTTAAAAATGCTACGGACAAAACAATTCCGATTAACCAAACAAAATTTAATTTTCCTTCCACTTTAATCGGACGAATATTCTCTTTGTCTAGAAGAAGCGCTTGAGGTGATTCTTTTTTATGAAGATAAGTTTCAACGAAAAAATACACCAATAAAAGCATTCCATTTGTAAGAAGCCAAAATGGAAGTAGATTAAAAAACCAAATAAAAGAAGCTCCTCGCAAATACATCATGAATAACGGTGGATCGCCCAGCGGAGTTAAAAGTCCGCCGCAATTAGCAACAAGAGCTATAAAAAATAATATTGTATGGACTTTATGTTTTCTCTCCTTATTGGTCTGCAGAAGAGGCCTTATCAGCAGCATTGCCGCTCCAGTAGTTCCAATAAAAGAAGCCAGTCCGGCGCCAGTCAATAAAAACAAAGAATTTACAGTCGGTTTGGCCTCAATATCCCCTGAAAGATAAATCCCTCCGGTAATTGTAAATAAAGAACCCAATAGTACAATAAATGGAAGATAATCGAATGCAATAGATTCGAAAAGTTTATCTCCAAGATTGTTCGTAAAAAGATAAATGACTGTAGGCACACTAAGTGTTAACGCAATTATAAGTTTGTTTTTGTTCTGCTCCCAAAAGTGGTTAAAAAAAAGTGGAAACACAGCTATTGAAGTTAATAATAAAGCAAATGGGATAATGCTGAAAATCGAGATTGAAGAATGGGATTCCATTGATTTCACCAATAAAATATTTATCGGATTCAATTATAAATAATAGAAATGATCAAAGAAAGAAGGGTAAATTATTTTTACGTTAATTTAGTTGCAGCCGTATCTTTGGATACGGCGCAAAGTATTTGTTAAAATTATTCGGTGTGCCGGAAAAGGTTATAAAACGAGTGTAACAATAGAATGAGATGGGCTAAGAGTTTTTGCCGCTTTATTATCAATCCATATGCTGAATTCAATATCTTCATCTTTTGTATTCAATACAACTACAGCAATTTTGCCGTCGGTATTTATAAATGATGTAGCGAGTAAATGGTCATTATTAGAAGAACAAATAATTCGTTTGGCTCCCGGGCGAATAAATCTGGAAAAATGACCCAGATAATAAAAGGAATTTAAATAAGTGAGGTCACCAGTTTTTGTATTACAGATAATAGGAGCCATACAAAAATTTCCCACATGATTGGGACCGCCGGATTCGTCAAGTATAACGTTCCATCCAACCCATCCGCTTGTCCAGTTGTTAAAATCGTTTATCATGGAGCGGGCGTAGTCTTCACCCCAACGCCATTCGCCTAATCTTGCGGCATCAAAATTTGCAACAGTGCCTTCAGTAAACACCAATTCTTTTTCCGGATACGCATCGTGTAGAAGTCTAACGTTATCAAAGTGGTCGCCAACATACCAGTGGAATCCAGTACCCCATACATATTTGGATGCTAAAGGATCATCGTAAACAGCTTTCGCCCTTTGATACATAAGTCCTCTATTATGATCCCAAACCATAAGTTTTAAACGCAGAAGTCCCGATTTTTCCAATGCTGGGCCTAGAAAATATTTAACAAAATCTCTTTCTTCAGCCGCGGTAAAAATACATGATTCCCAGGTTTGAACTGCCATCGGTTCGTTTTGAACTGTTAAACCCCATACTGGAATTCCAGCTTTTTCAAATTCCTGCACAAAACGGACAAAATAATTTGCCCAGGTTTTGTTGTATTCGGGTAATAACTTTCCTCCTTGTAGCATATCGTTGTTTGATTTCATCCATGCTGGCGGACTCCAGGGAGAAGCAAACAATTTTAAATCACCACCGGCTTTTTTAAAGGCAGCTCGAATAAAAGGAGCTTTATATTTAAGATCATGCTCAATCGTAAAGTTTTTCAGACTTGTATCTCCGGGTACTTCGGCATAAGTGTAACTTCCGCTGGAAAAATCACAACTGTGTATATTTGTGCGGACTAAAGAATATCCGTTGCCTTTTTCTTTATCGAAAAAAGCCGTTAGTATTTCTTCTTGATTCTCAGGTGATAATTTGTAAAATGTTTCTGCAGAGGCATCAGTTAAAGCTCCGCCTATTCCTACAATAGTTTGAAATAATTTATCTCTATCCAAAATTAAAATTGCATCGTGCTCATTTGGTTGTTCCAAATTTTCAAACTTAATATTTTCTTTTTTTGTTATCCTGTCTTGGGAATTTTTGGACGTTACATATAGTTCGGCTTTTTCTATTGGGCGATTGAAAACATTCGGACTCTGTGTCTCTTCTTTAGGGGATTCTGAACATGCCTGCAAAAGAATTATAAAAATAAAAAATAAATATAAGTTTATAAAAACAGAGCGAAGAGTTTTTAATATTACCGTCATAATATTTCTCCGATAATAAATGAGTTATTATGATTTGTATTTTTATTTTAGACGGAATAAATATTGTTAAACATACTCAGTATAAATTAAAATTGCTATAGAGATTCTAATTTGTTGAGTTGTAAAATTCAATATATATAGCACCTCTTTTTATAATCCACATCTATTAATGATTATATTTGTTATTGTTTTATTTTGATAATAAATGATTGGTGCAAATGGCTAAGGAAATTACACAAGTAATACTTACAGCTATGGAGTTGGAAGTTCATTACGGTGAAGATATAATATTGGATAAGGCTTCTTTAAGTGTTCACGAGGGAGATAGAATTGGTCTTGTTGGAAGAAATGGAGCGGGTAAATCAACATTCCTTAAAATAATCTCAGAAATTATGCCTCCCGACAAAGGGGAAATTGCTAAACGAAAAGATCTTCAGGTGGGTTTCTTAAGTCAGGAATTTACGCTTGACGAATCAAAAAATATTTACGAGAATATTCTGGACGGAGCAAAAAACATTCTAAATCTTTTACGTGAGTACGAAGTGCTTCCATTTGATTCCGAACAGCGACATGTGCTTGAAGAAAAAATCAACAAATTGGACGGCTGGAATCTGGACAAACGAATTGATTTGCTTCTGAAATCTTTGAATGCTCCCGATATCAGCAAAGAAATTATACTGCTCTCAGGCGGAGAAAAAAGAAGAGTAGCTTTGTGCCGTGCTTTAATATCTCAGCCCGATTTGCTGATATTGGACGAACCCACTAACCATTTGGATACTCAGTCTATAGAATGGATAGAAAATTTTCTCGCGAATTATAATGGCACATGCATATTCGTAACCCACGATAGATATTTTCTCGATCGAATAGCTACACGTATTGTGGAATTGTCATCAGGCGTTTTTTATTCGCACAATGGTAATTATACAGATTTTCTTTTGAATAAAGTAGAGCGTCAGGCAATTCAGGAATCGGAGGAACAAAAACGTCAGAATTTTTTAAGGCGTGAACTGGATTGGGTTGTTCGCGGACCTAAAGCCCGCAGAACCAAAGCCAAAAGCAGACTTGATAATTATTATGAAGTATTGTCGCAAAACAATACCGAAGTTGAACTTGATGTTGAACTTGTTATTCCACCAGCTGAACAGTTGGGGAATAAGATAGTTGAACTAAAAAATGTTGGGATTAAACTCGGTGGTAATGTTTTGTTCGAAGGATTAAATTTTGCTTTTGATTCCAAGAGAAAACTTGGAATTGTTGGCCCTAATGGAATTGGTAAAACAACATTATTAAGATTAATATTAGGAGAGTTGTCTCCGACATACGGTAAAATTGATGTTGGCGATAAAACAGAATTTAATTATATCGATCAGTCGCGACTTATTCTAAATGACGATGATACAGTTTTTAACGCCGTTGGAGACGGCAATGAATCAGTCAGATTCGGTAAAAATACGTTGAATGTATGGACGTATTTACGGCGATTTCTTTTTACCGACGAAAAAATCAACACTCTTGTCGGCCGGCTTTCCGGAGGGGAGAAAAGCAGACTCACGCTGGCGCGTATACTTAAAGACGGTGGAAATTTTTTGTTGTTAGACGAGCCGACTAACGATCTGGATTTGCCCACATTGCGTATTCTTGAAGAGGCACTCATTGGATTCGAAGGATGTGTTGTTGTAGTTAGCCACGACAGGTATTTTCTGAATCGTGTTTGTAATGGAATTCTGGCTTTTGATGGCGAGGGTAAACTGTATTTCAGTGAAGGCGATTACGACTACTATGTTGAAAAACAGAAATCAATAATTAAAGAGAATAAAAATTTAGAGACTTTAGAAAAAAAAGGTGATACAAGGGTTAAACCTCAAGTAAAAAAACTTACCTGGAAGGAGAAAAAAGAACTTGAAACAATAGAAGAAGATATTATGGATGCGGAATCCGGCGTTGACGAAATAGAATCGATATTTTCTTCGCCTGATTTTTACGATAAACACTCACATAGAACAAAAGAGCTAAACGAAGCGCTTGTTAACGCTAAAGAAAAGGTACGACGACTTTATTTACGATGGGAAGAGTTGGAAAAACTCAAAAATGAAACGCAGTCCTAGAATTAATGAATCGGTGCATTCTTAGATCGGTGATGATGTAAAATCTTAGTAATTTCTAAAAATGAACCAAATTTAACAAGCAACATATTTATGGACTTATCGAAGCAGCACGAGTTTTTTAGTTGATATAAATCTGTCCGCGGTAAGTTGATAGAAATAAACACCCGAGGCTTCGTTTTCGGGATTCCATAGTACAGAATAATTGCCAGGCTCTAATATTTTATTCGTAAGTGTTGTAAGTTTCCTTCCGAGCAGGTCATAAATTATCAGAGTAACTTTCGCGGATTCGAGTATAGAAAATGAAATTTTTGTGTTCCCATTAAACGGATTTGGATAATTTTGATATAACTCGTATCGATAAGGGGGTATTTTCCCTTCATCCTCGGTTATATCCATTATAGTATCGTCCCTTCCGGGGGATCCATGTATTTCTAATGAAGCTCTCCAGCTGTTAGCATCGTTAGGATTTCCCGCTGCATTAATATCTTTTGGCACTAAAGAGTGTCCTCCAGTATCAGCTAAAACCGGCCATGGTTCTGTGTCGTAATACCTGATTGAAGTGATAGTATCGCCCAAAGCATTTTGAAGTACAATCTTCTCACCATTGTTATCCAATTGGCCATCATACTCAGCGAACGGTTCAAACTTATATCTCAATAGAAACTTGGAAGGATTGGAAGCCAGCACTAAAAAATTCCCTGCATTTAGAACAGAACCCGCGGGAAATGTATAAAAAATACCTTTTGTGAATTTGACTTCTGTAAGATTAATTAATGAGTTCCCTGTATTTTTTAGTTCGATAAACTCAAACTCTCTGTCATTTATTTCACCCTCATCCAAAGGATGATAATGGATCTCTGTTATTTTTAAATCTTCTAGAACATCGTCAACTAGAAAAGTTATTTCATGAAGAGCGCTCCAGTTGCCATTGTATTTTAATCTTGCCTTAATTGTTGTTGAAGAATTAATTTCTATTATTTTATCAGAATCCGATTGATATGTATTTGCCGAAATAACACCGCCGGGCATTCTGGGATCGTCTCCATTCAAGGTATAATAAATAATTCCATTGCCTGAAAAACCTTTGGAGATAGAAACTTTGTAACCAGATTCTACATTGAGTACCGATTCTTTAATTACAATTCCGTTGTTATTAAAAATTGGAGGATCAAACTGAGGGAATAAATTATCACCCTTTAATTGTTGCAACACAATACCGGTGCGAAGAGGCAAATAAATGTTTTCTAGATTATTAATCGCCGGCAGCCAGTCATCGTCTTTTGTTCTTGGTTTAGTTGTCCAAACATCGCCCCATCTTGCCGATTCTGCAATTATAGCTTTTTCAATTTGACTTGCGCGAAATTTAAATCTTGGTACCGTTTTATCGGGCGTTAAAGCGCCGTTGTTATAAAAATGTTTGTAGATTCTGTCCGCAAAACGAAGGCGATATTCAGAATTGCCCTTTAACTTGTAATGCAGATAGTTGGGATGAAAGTGGCGAAACTCGCTTACGGGTGTGCTGCGAGTTACAATATTGATATGTAAATCATTGTATAAAAGAGCGTGCTCAGAATCATGTGTTATAAATTTAAATCCCTCGTTGCTTTTTCTATTATAAATTGCATAAAAATTATTAGGGTACCTGCCGTTAAGTGTAACTGGTGCATCTTTATTTCCCGAAAAAAATATCACAAGCATATAATCTATTAGATTATCGTAATCCAGCAATACTGGATAATTAAAATTACGGGTACCGTCGGAGTTTAATCCCTGAAGTTTAAAGAAGGTTGTATTATCGATTGAACTAACATTTATAAGATCCCAAATGTATTTCCAGGCATTCAAATCGCCGTCTGTAGCTTCAATTTCATATCTGAAATTAGGTAATTCCTGATTCACTTTTACCACGTCGTAATCTTCGGAATTGCCTCCAAAATATGTTTCTGCGTAATCAGCTTCCGGGCGCTCCTCGGTTTGATATAGCCCCCAATATGTTCCATTTATAAAAAGGTGGTAATACCTGCTTCTTGTGTAAGGTTGATTCATGTCCTTTTGCGTATCACGCGAAAAAACATCTCTATTCATCACATTGTTTTCTGCTCCGACCGCGTCGGTACTCCAAGCGTAATTCTGTGCGGTTCTTAAATCCACTTTATCAAAAATATCGGCGCCTTCGTCTTCGAACAGAGGAAAATTTAATTTTGTTTTCCCGTATTCTCCTCTGAAAAAAAGCCTGAAAGAGTGTTTCGGAAATTGATCGTCACGCGTGTAGCCGCCACGTATACGCAAACCTGCATTGATCTGGAAACCTTTATTTCCAAAATTATTTAATAACTCAACTGAAGTGAATCTTTCCCAGTCGATACCGTGCTGCCGGGCGTTAACATAAATTCCAGTATCCTTGTTAAATAAATTGTTTAAATCGGTAACGAGAGAAATTACCGGAATTGCTAAAAACGCCGATTTTATAGAATCTCTGTATCTGATGTCATTATATACATAGGGGTCCAAACCATAATCCATTCTTTGCGAAATGCTGTTAGGCGCGGGCCAACCGGGACCAGGAATTTGATCGCTTGGAGATAGAGCAATTATTCTGTTAATAAAAAGATAAGTATGCGTATAAACATCTTCTATATTAATCGTATCAGCCTTAACACATGCTCTAATTACAATACCCGGCGCTCTATCTCTTTGAAAAGTATTGTCGGGGTTTAGAAATACATTAAAAGGACTTGTCTGTGTGAATGTTGTTTTTGAAAATCGCGGATCAGTTCCATCCAATGTATAAATAACTAATGCGCCCGGATTTTCAGCGGAAATTTCCAGGCTGAAGTTTTGTTCGTAAATTCCGGCTTCATGGGAAAAAAACAGCTTACCGCTTGTGTTCTGGGCAAAACTTACCATCGAAACAGTCAGGAGCAATGTTAATGTTTGTTTTAACTTCATTTTACCAAACAAGTTAATTGAACAATTTCCAAAAAAAAGTATGACCGTAAATTAAGAATAATTATTAAATAGGGGTTCATTTACTAACACAAATTTAAACTGGCTTAATTGTTCATTTCATCCAGAATATCGAAGATATCGTTGTTTTGTGTTCTTATATAATCTCTTAATATTTTTCCGGACTCTTTCAATTCGTTTTCAGCCCAATTTCCTGTTGCACTTGAGCCGCTGTTTAATGCGGCCGATGTCTCATCTTTGTCCATTATTGACCAGTTGCACCAACTTAAATTATACTGCTCCAAAAAACTCCTCCATAAGTTTGTTTCATTCATATCAATTTTACCATTTCCGTCAGCTTCGCTAATCCCGAATTCAGTAACGAATAAAGCTAGTCCTTTGTTAATGGCGGTAATTGCTTTATTACGAAGTGATTGATTATGAGTTCCCGTATAAAAATGAAGTGAATAAGCAATATTATCCCCAGCAAGAGGATCTTTGGCTGCAGCGTCAACATCTTGAGACCAGGTAGAAGTTCCCACAACAATAATATTTTTTTTGTCGTTTTCGCGAATTGTTGTAATTATTTCCTCTGCGTAAGGTTTAATTACATTGCTCCAACTTACATTCAGCGGTTCGTTAAAAATTTCATAAATAATATTGGGCTTGTTTCCATAAAGATTTGATATTTTACTAAAAAAATCTTTTGCTTCGGCAAGATGATTCTGAGCGTTATGGTCATGCCAGTCAACTATAACATAAATTCCCAGGTCAATACACGCTTCAATTACCTCGGTAATTTTATTAAATTCTGTCTCAGCATTTGTTAAATATCCCCCGGCTTCTATACCCATAGATGCTCTAACTATAGTGCACTTCCAATCGTTCCTGAGCCACTTAATACACTCCTTGTTATAATACTTGCCGCCCCATTGGCTCCAGAACAAACTCATACCTCTTAGTGCAACCGGATTATTATTTTTATCAACCAACAATGTGCCATTAATGCTAAGCTGACCGTAATAATCTACAACAGTAATTTCGGATTTTTCCGGTTCCGCAATATTATCACTTGAATCTTTGCATGATACTATAGAAAAAAGAAAAAACAGTATTAGAATTGGTTTAATATTTGTGGTGTTCATAAGAGAAGCCGACCTTAATTTAGTTCAACACGCTGTTTATCGAAAGATGATTTTTTTACACATTTAAGACTAAATAATTTGATTGGATAGATAAAACAAATACACTAAGAATACGTATAAGACAAAAAAATATAAAACAGTTAGATAAAAATTCTTTTAGATTTTGTTTAAGACGATCGGTAAACCGAATTAATAATCCGAGCAACAGCTTACAAAGAGATCACTAAAACTAACCAATTTAGCCGCTGCCCGGATTAACGAGGCGCTTATTTTATTGTAAAATCCGCTTTTAAACCCTTTTGTGAATCACCACCGACCCATAAAGTAAAGTCGCCTGATTCAGCGGCATACTTCATATCTATGTTCCAAAAAGCCAGATCACCGGTACTCAAACTAAAAGTAACAACTTTTTCTTCACCAGCTTTTAAATGAATTTTTTTAAATCCTTTAAGTTCCTTAACGGGACGAGTAACGTTTCCAAATAGATCGCGCACATAAAGTTGAACCACCTCTTCAGCATCATATTTCCCAGTATTTTTTATTGTTGCAGACACTTCAATTTTTCCGCCCATCAAAATTTCGTTTGAGGATAGTTTTAAATCATGATACTCAAATGTAGTATAAGATAGTCCGAATCCGAATGGATAAGCCGGTGTATAATCCACGTCTAAATAATAGGAGGCGAAACCAACTGGATTTTCGGGCGTGCCCATTTTAATACCAAGCTGATTCTCAGATGGCGGTCTTCCGGTGTTTTTATGCGAATAATAGATTGGCACTTGACCTACTGTTCTTGGAAAAGTAACCGGCAGTTTACCTGATGGGGAAACGTTTCCGAAAAGTATGTTGGCTATTGCTGGTCCTCCCATTGTGCCGGGATGCCACGCGTATAAAATTGATTTAACGTCTTTAACTATATTACCGAAAGTTAAAGGTCTGCCAGCCATAATAACTAAAACTATCGGCTTACCTGTTTCGGCGATTGTTTTAATCAGCTCTTCCTGGGCCCCGGGTAAATCAATAAATGCTCTCGAATGGGATTCGCCCGATAGTAAATCGTCCTCGCCTAAAATCATTATAACCGCATCGGCGGCTTCTGAAGCAGTAACCGCTTCAGCAAATTTTTCTGTGTTCGTTGATCTGCAATTATCCAATCCCGCTGCGAATATCACTTTAGTTTTTTCGCCCAACAATTGTTTTATTGCTTTAAGTGGAGTTATAGAGTTTTCAGGATCACCATCCGGAGACCAGCATCCTAATTGCGCTTGTGCGTCGTCTGCCAATGGGCCTATAACGGCAATAGTTTTACTAAGTTTGCTAAGCGGCAGAAAATCATCGGTGTTTTGTAAAAGCACAAAACTTTGTTCGGCGGATTCTCTTGCCGCGGTAAGGTGTTCAGCGGATAATGTTCGGGATTTTTCTTTTAGTTGTTTGTAGGGATTTTCGAATAATCCTAATCTGAATTTAACTCTTAAAATACCTTCTACCATTTCATTTATCAGGTCTTCAGAAACTTTACCCTCTTTTATCAATTTTTCTAGATTATTCGCATAACTTTGAGATACCATTTCCATATTTACACCGGCTTTAACCGATTTATATGCAACTTCAGTTTCATCAGCACAAAATCCATGATTTATCATTTCTGTCATTGAGGCCCAATCACTAACCACAAAACCGTCGAATTTCCATTCATCGCGAAGCACTCGTTTAAGTGTGAATTCATTACCTGAAGCCGGAACTCCATTAATATCGTTAAATGCGCTCATCAGTGTGGCCGCGCCTACATCAATACAGCTTTTGAAAGGGGGGAGGTAAATATCGCGCATATATCGTTCGGGAATAATTGTAGTATTATAATCTTTGCCTGATTCAGCCGCACCATAACCAACGAAATGTTTTGTGCATGCGGCTATTGAACTTTCGCTCGACAAATCATTACCCTGAAATCCTTCAACCATCGCGGAACCCATCTTTGCCGCTAAATAAGGATCTTCCCCGCAGGACTCTGCAATGCGTCCCCAGCGAGGGTCGCGACTTATATCCACCATTGGCGCAAAAGTCCAATGAATACCAACTTCCGCCGCTTCCGAAGCGGCTGCCGCTGATCCTAGTTTTACAATTTCAGGATTCCAAGTCGCTGCCTGACCTAATGGAATGGGGAAAATAGTTTTAAACCCGTGAATTACATCGCGACCGTAAATTAAAGGAATTCCCAATCGACTTTCTTCTACAGCAATTTTTTGTAATTCAAATTTATCGTTAATATCCCCGGCATTTAAAAACGATCCGATTTTACCCAGCTTAATCTCATTAAAAACTTCATCGTTTTTTTTAGAAAGATGGTTTTGCTGCATTTGACCAATTTTTTCAGCTAATGTCATTTGTGAGATCAAATCTTTAATTCTCGCTTCTATGGGAACACTGGAGTCTTTGTAAATATTTTGAGCGGTCAATTGAAGAGTGATGTTGATAAAAAGTAAAAATAGGATAAGAATAACATGCGCCTGTTGATTTTTCACTTAGTATCTCCTTAGTTTTATAAATTAACTGAATTAGTCGAAAATGAAGAAGATTAGGATATTAAAAGCTTCTGGGGAAATGCAAAATTTATGCCGCATTATATAAGTGTATTTTGTCCTGATTTAATAGTTTTTGGCGGTTTTTGTTAAAGAAGGATTATTTATTTAATAATGCTCATTATAAAAATGATAAACCTATGAATGTTCGGAACAAAAAGAAGAAATTTTAGTTCTATTTGACAAATTCTTGAACCCAACTAATAAATTCTACATTACTTTCTATAACTTCTGTTCTCCTGCTTTCAGCAAGTTCGTCGTCAATTATCTGCGCTCTTTGCAGGTGCTTTTGTGAGTTTAGCAACAGATCAATGTGTTTGCGAAAGATATTTTTGGTTTCAGCCAATAATTTTATTTTAACCGAATCTATTTCCATTTGGGCCAAAGTGCGAAGTCTATTATCGCAATCAGTGAGTTTTTTAAATTCTTCTATTGAATAATGTCCGATATTATTAAACTGCCAGGCGGCAATTTCGGGTCTGCCAAGTTTAAGGGCACAATTGCCTGCGATTGCAAGATTTTTAACAGTATTAGATAAATCGCCTTTTTCTAAAGATTCTTCAGCGATTCGTTTACTGGATTTATAAGTGTGCCAAAGTTCTGCAATTGAAGTGATTTTTTCTTCAGGCTCTGGGTTCATTTGATTAGAATCATTTCGATCTACGGTTATGTCTTTAGATTTTTGTGTATCGGGCGGAGTGGATTTTGTTTTTAACTCTTTTACCGTATCTACTCTATAATAAGAAGTTTTATCCTTTTCTGACCCAGAGGGAATTTGTGGATCTTTCTCAGATGAACATGAACAAAAAATTAAAATAGCTATTACTGGTTTAATAAAATTGTACATTATGCTTTTTATTTTAATATCACTTTTCATATATGAATATAAATACAAATTATATATATAAATGTCTATATGATTATGTATTAATTAAATAAGAATTTGGAATAATTTTTCAGTAAAATAAAACGTCCGTCTAACTTAATTTTAACAATACTGATGTCTATCAACTACTCTTAAATTTATTCTGTTTTTAGAGGAATACTTTAATTGCAGAAAATATTGATGGAATATTTAATCGATTCATTTTATATCTATAACAATGTTGTACTGAATTGATACATATTTAGTGTATTTCTAATATTCTTTTCTTAATTTTATCAAATTCAATAAACAGAATAATTAAATGAACATAACAGGTGAACAATTTAGATTTTTGTGTGATTTATATTCTTCGGTCGCATATAATTGTCCAGTATTTTTAATCCAAATATTTGGGGAAAATAATAATGTTGTGTGTTCAAGCAAACCTGAAAATATATCAATAGACCAGTTTAATAAACTTATATCCATAGTAACCGATTTAGAAATCAAGAAAGATGGCAACTCCGAATATATAATAAATTTGGAAGAGAATATTTCTACCGAACATTTTAATCGAATTAAAGTTGAACTTGTATATAATTGTGAATTTTCAGTTTTCTATATCCTTTCGGGAGTTTCTGAAAATATAATTGAAAATGACGTTTTAGATAAATTGCTGCTTATCAAAAAATGCATAAATGAACGACTTCAATACGAAGAAACAATAAATAAGCAGTATATAGAGACAACATCAAATATTCATAATGTAATTTACTCCACAAATGTTACCGGAACTCACTATTATTTTATTTCTAAATCCGTTGAAAATTTATTCGGTTTGAAAATCGAGGATATTATAAAAAATAAATTTTCTCTATTGCGGAAAGTAGTGCCCGAATATTTTAAAGGTTATAATAAATTCATAAAGAAATTAAAATCAGGCGAAAGAAGCGAATACGAATATCAAATTTTTGAAGCTGATAAAAAAATAAGAAGATGGATTAGGCATACCGGTACACCGGTTATAATTAATGGTAGGGTGGAGAGGGTTGTTGGGATAATGTCCGACATTACCGAGGAAAAAACAATTTTAAATAAACTTGAAAAATCCGAAGAAAAATTTCGTCTATTAATAGAAACAGTAAGCGATTTAATTATTGTTTTAAACAGTTTTGGATATGTTTCACTTATAAATAAAAACGGCGCCAAATCTCTGGGGTACAAACCCGAAGAAATTTTAGGTAAACACTTTTTGGAATTAATTGAAGAAAGTAATAAAAACAACACTGTAGATGCATTTCAAAAAATATTAAGCAGTGAAGAGGTTACCGAATTTGAAGCCACATTGCTCGACAAGTTCGAAAATCAGGTAGTTTACGATTTCCAGGCAACACCTACAAAAGATGATAATGTAATTTCAGGCATGCTGGCACTCGGCAGGGATGTTACTAAACGCAGACAAGACGAAAATAGAATGATAGAATTAAACACAAAATTGGTTGAAGCAAACAGACTAATTTCCATAGAGCGGGATCGCGCAAAACAGCAACTTACAGTGCTTGAAGAGATAAATAAGTTAAAAAACGAATTCGTTTCGCGTGTTTCGCACGAATTAAGAACTCCTCTGGCTTCTATTGTTGGATTTGCAGAAACTATTGTTTCAGATGAAGATATGCCAAAAGAGATGGTTGTTGAGTTTAATAATATAATTCTTACAGAAGGTAAAAGACTTGCAAAACTTGTAAATGATGTTCTGGATTTTTCAAAACTCGAATCGATGAATTTTCAGCTTAATAAAAAAGATAACGATTTGGTTGAGATACTCTATCTGATTGCAGATAGTTTTAAAAGTTATGCTGAAGAAAAAGAAGTAACTATGAATTTTGAGATTCCAGAGGCCGAAATTATAATTTTAGCTGACAGGGAATTGATTTCAAAAGCAATTAAAGGTATTGTTGAAAATGCGATTAAATTTAACAAACCGGGCGGTCGAGTATCATTAATAGTTCAGGATTTTTTAAACGAAGTTGAAATAATGATTAATGATACAGGAATTGGAATACCCGAGAAAGAGCTGCCGAAAATATTTGAAAAGTTTAATAAATTTGATACTAAAACCGGTCAGACTGTAGGGGCTGGGCTGGGTTTGGCATACGTTAAACAGGTTATTGATGTTCATAAAGGATTGCTTCAGGTTAAAAGTGAAGTTAATAAAGGCTCAACTTTTATTATTAGGTTGCCAAAGAAAAAATAAAGGGGTAATAATTGGAAAAGTTAATTTTTATTGTGGACGATGAACCGTCCATTTTAAGGTTATTAACTCATTGGGTTAAAACCCAGTGGAATTATAAAGTTGAAGGTTTTGATCATGGCGGCGAAATGCTCAAACAATTACACAGGCAGCCTGATCTTATTTTGCTTGATATAATGCTTCCCGATATAGATGGAATTGAAGTGCTTAAGAGGGTTAAAGAACACAACCACAGTCTGCCAGTTATTATGTTATCCGCACAAGGAAGTGTAGAAGTTGCCCTTGAATCTTTACGACTTGGCGCATTCGATTATTTTCCTAAACCAATCGATCAGAACCGACTTGGACCGTCGATTAAAAATGCCATTCAGTACTATGAATTACAAAAAAGAGTGGAAGAACTTGAAAATAATTTACAGAAAGAATATAGCTTCGATAATATTATTTCGGCCGATTCCAAAATGCAATCTGTCTTCAAAATGGTTTCTAGGGTTCTCAACAACGATATTACAGTTTTAATTCATGGTGAAAGCGGAACAGGAAAAGAACTTATTGCACGGGCCATCCATTACAACGGAAGCAGAAAAGATGAGCCTTTTGTAGTTGTAAACTGCGCTTCAATACCACGTGAACTGCTTGAAAGTGAACTTTTTGGACATGAGAAAGGAGCGTTTACAGGCGCTCATCAGAAAAAAATCGGCAAGTTCGAACTAGCGAAAAATGGAACTATTTTTCTTGATGAAATTGGTGAAATGGAGATGTCTTTACAGGCAAAAATTCTGCGTGTAATTCAACAGAAGGAATTTGAACGTGTTGGCGGTAATGAAATAATTCCCACTAACGCCAGAATTTTATCGGCCACAAACAAAGATTTACAAAAAGCTGTAGAAACTAAAGAATTTAGGGAGGATCTTTTCTATAGACTTAATTCGTTCCCAATTACAATCCCGCCGCTTAGAGAACGTAAGGGCGATATAGTAATTCTGATAAATCATTTTATTGAAGAATTTAATAAAAAGATGGACGTAAATATTAAAGGTATTACTAAAGCGGCTATGAAAGTAATTTATGATTACGAGTGGCCTGGAAATGTACGTGAGCTAGAAAATACTTTGGAACGATGCGTTATTTTAACCGACTCGGATTATATTGATGTCGCTCAATTACCTCAGCAATTGCTTTCGGATGATTATACCCCGAATATTAACTTAGCGGGGGAATTGTTTACTGATAATTCCCCTATAATTCCTTTTGAAAAGCTAAAGGAAGAGGCGATTAAACACGCCGTAAAAGTTACCAACGGAAATATTGTTGAAGCGGCTCGTAAATTGAGAATAGGACGGGCAACTTTCTATAGATTGCTGGAGAAGTATAATATTGAAGTTGATAGGAACTAATAAAATACAATGGAAATTAAAGAAGAAAGAATTTCAGATATTTTAGTAGAGATAGTGAATTTCGATAGGGCTACTATCGGAGAGGCTAATCTGCTTAAAGAAAAAATCAATACCGCAATTAACGACGGATTTTCTAAAATAATAATTGATCTGTCCTCCTGCGAGTATATCGACTCTACATTTTTGGGTGTACTTGTTACTTCATTAAAGAAAGTATCAAGAATTAATGGGGATGTTCGACTTGTAGGTTTAAAACCACAAGTGCTTGCAATGTTCGAACTAACAAGAATGTTCAGAGTTTTTCAAACTTATAGTGATCTGCAAAAAGCTATTCAAAGTTATACTGGATAATCTAAAATTTACGGTGGAGAGGATGGACAGTAATTCGAGCAAGTATAAAATATTGTTAGTTGAAGATGATGAGAACATAGCTAAATTATTTGTTTATAATTTAAAAAAAGCAGGCTATATAATTGAGCATAGAATAAATGGAAAAGAAGGATTTGATTATGTAAAAACTTTTATGCCCGACTTAATTATAAGCGATATTATGATGCCCGATGTCGACGGATTCGAATTCCGCCGGTTATTACTCTCTGAACCGGAGCTTAGATCTATTCCTTTTATTTTCTTAACGGCTAAAGGCTCCGAAGAGGATATTTTACAAGGTTATGATTTGGAAATTCAAGAATACATAATTAAAACATCCAGTCCCAAAATTGTACTGGCCAAAGTATCTGCCATAATTAAAACAAACGAGAAAGAAAGGTTAAAGGCCGAAAGTGAAGTTCAAAAAGCCGCCGACAGCATGAGCGCCAAAGTTGTTCCCGATCAGCCAATTTTATTCGACGGATTTACGCTCGATCACTGGCACGTTCCCTTTCAAAACATACCGGGTGGAGATTTTATTGATTATGTAAAAATTGACGATAAAAGAGTTGCAATAGTACTAGGTGATGTAATGGGTAAAAAATGGGGCGCCTGGTATTTTGCTGTAGCTTACGCCGGTTACGTGCGCAGTGCAATAAGATTTGCCGTTCAATCGGGACAAATACTTTCGGCCCATGATATTATGAGTACAGTAAACGAATCTATATATAAAGACGAACGTATTAGCGAAGTGTTTGTTACTCTTTCAATTGTGCTTATTGACAGGGACACTAAAATAGCGAGCTATTGCGGTGCCGGCGACCTTCCTTTGATTTATAGTTCTGGCGGTGAAATAAAAAGTTATAAATCACAAGGACTATTGCTGGGTTTTAATTTGGAAGGAGGTTATGAGGATATTGAAATTGATCTTAAACAGGGAGATGAAATATTTTTAATAACCGATGGAATAATAGAGTCGAGGAATCCAGAAGGCAAAATGTTTGAAATAGAAGGGTTAAAAAAAACAATTTCGAATAACTCCGATGGCAAAGTTATAGAAAACATTAAATCAAAATTCGATGAATTTACAAACGGCAAGTACGAAGACGATGTTAGTCTAATTTATATCAGGACTGACTGCTAGATATTTCTCTCATTAACGTTTTGTTATAATATTCATAAATTTCCTCAGGAATTGATACCTGCCTGAATATTTCAATCAAAATATCTTTAGTCAGTTTATTAAAATCTTGTTCCCGCGGAGTAATGCACACTCCTCCAAAGTCAACGGCCGCCGGACTCAATAGAATATTTTTATCTCCTTCTCTAAAGAAATGATCCGGTCTGTGTTTCGTGCGGGGAAATATTATTAACTTCCATTTTTTATCATCATAATAGCTTAATATATTCATCATTGGTTCAGTTTCAGAGTGCGCGTTAAGGCTGTGTAGAACATCATAAATTTTTCGGAAACCTTTTATAAGTTTTTTTTTGTTCGATGATTCTATAATAAAGAACCTTCTAAGATTGTTTTTTACACCCCAAATACGTACTTCGTCAGTTTCCTGTAAAATATCGGAATTGTCAGAAATCAGTTTTTTATATTCGGTGTCGATTGGCATAAAATTTTTAAGACCCGCTTGAAAATGCATATGGTCGGGTGCTGAAGCTCCGCATTGAGGACCATTATAAAAAACCGTATAATATTTTCCAATATCATAAGAAAGATTCAGCATACCTTCAATATTACCTTCAATCTGCTGCTTTACGTGATCAATTTTAGGTATAGTAAAATGTTCGGGAAAAATTGGGTATGGATTTGCAAGAATTAAATAATCCCTGAAATAGGGAATAGCTTTCTGTTCCTCCGGCAGATTTTTATAACAAAGAAAACAAGGTCGGGCGGAAATTGAGTCTTTATCAACTTTTGCTGAAGAAGAAACAATTCTGCCCGGATTAAACTGAACTTTTATTTCGAAATCATCGAACTCAAAAATTTTTACTTCAACAGAATCCAATAAATTATATCCCTGCCTTGCCAGTTCCCACGTCTCAATTTGGTATTTTAACAATGCTCTGGTTCTGTCAGCTAAAGTTTTGCTGTCGCTGTATTTATCGATACTTTTTTCATCGACAAAAACTTTATTAAGCATCAGCATTTTTCCTTATTCGGGATAAAACTTCAATAGAACGGATTCTATCTTTATAGACATTATGAGCGTTTAATTTAGGGATATCCAAAGCCGCATCGGAATTGCCTTCCCATCTTCTGCATGTGTATATAGGTTCATATAATCTTCCAATTTGATAATCGCGCGATATCATCAATCCCAGCGCATAATCTTCTCCATAACTTACATTAGGAATCTTATACTTACGCAAAATTGGTGTATAAAAGGCACGCGGCGCTCCCAGCCCATTTATTCGTAAAGCATTGTTCCTGCCGTTTTCTGGTGTCCACTCTTTATGATCAATAATTCCGGGAGGAATATCTTCCAGATTAAAGTTTGTAATTTTATAACTTCCAATTACCATCGCGCATTTTTCCTTTCGGAAAGCGTTTACTATTTTTTGAATCGTAGTTTCATCCGTATATACATCGTCGCTATCCAACTGTATCGCAAATCTTCCGCATTTATCGTGATGAACAGCTTCATTCCAGCATCCACCTATACCCAGGTCTTTGCGCTGAGGAGTTACAAGAATAACCCTTTTTTCCGTTTTAGTATATTCTTTTATTTTTTCAGTTGTGCCATCGTTGGAATAATTATCAACAACTATAAGATTAAAATCGAAATCCGTTTTTTGTTTTAATACCGAATCTATTGCGTCAGCTATAGTTTTAAGTCTGTTTTTAACAGGGATAACAACAGTGGCTTCAATTTTAAAGTTATCGCTCCCAAATTCAATTTTATCGAACTTCGGTTCAAGATATGCGCCAATAGATTTTAAATGTTCGGTTACCGCATCCTCCATCTCCAATTGAAGATCCCTGTTTTTGGGATCAACATAGTCAAATAATTTTACGCCCGATTTTCTTTTATCAGTTTCTATAGTCGAATATAAATATTCAGGTATTCTCAACAATTCGTAATTTTGGGAAATTTTCAGACGGGCATTAAACAATCCCGCGAATTTATATTTTTTGTTTGTGCTCTCAACCGCTTTTTGTAAGGCGGTTTTTTGAAGAAATAATACATAACCGAAATTAAAATCGTCGCGCAAGCTGCCTATCTGGTAATCAATTACGGGGTGAGGGTAAGATACCTGATCTTTAATTTCTTTATAGTCAGAATAAACTAATCCTGCACCTGTATTTTGTGCTACGTAATAAAATCTTTCAAGACTAAACTGACCGAAATCCAGAAGGTTATCCTGCGTAATAAACAGAATATACTCCGAATCAGTGTGTTTTAAGACTTGTTCCAGTGTTTTACCTGAGATTAAGCTGTCTATTTCTATCGATTTGGTCCCTTCAATTTTTTCTGCTTTCTTGTTTAAAGAGAGCAAAAAAATATTTGAAACCAAGGGACTTGTTCTAATATTTTCAATTGTGCGTTTGGTATGTTCATATCCGCTGTAGGGTATAAAAACTGAAATCATTCTTCTTTATCCTCATCTAAAAATTAATTATGTGCAAAGTTATAAAAAGATATTTAAAACAAATATTTATGAAATTTATAAAGATTTCGTATATTCATTTTATTGTGTTTTGTAGTCAAATAATATAAATACTTACCTAAAATTCCAAATTTCAAATGTTTTAAATCACAATTTTAGTTTAAAAAATTTTTATATTGGTACCTGGCAGTTTTAAGAAATTGGCAATTAACTTCTAGTTGCTAAGTTATCCTTAGAATTATTTTTAATACATTATTCGTAATTACCATGATTTAATCTTGGCTGATGGTATTTTATTACACTACCTCCCCCAAATTAAAATAAATAAACTCAAGACTGTCTAAATGGACAGATTACATTTTTCCAAATTTTTAATTTAGGAGTAAATCATGAAAAAAGCAGTATTAATCCTTTCTATTATTTTTGCTGTATCGATTACTGCTCAAGCCCAACAAATTAAATTTAGTGCGGGGCCTGAAATAGCTTTACCAATGGGTGATTTTGGTGATATTGCAGGAACAGGTATTGGCGCCTCTTTAAGGGGTGAATACCCAATTAACGAAAAAATTGTAGGAATCGCGGAGATTGGTTATTTAACTTGGGGCGAAAAAGAGACTTTTGGAATTACTTCTTCTTACAGCGCTATTCCAATTCAAGTTGGAGCAAAATACTATTTTAATAATGGTTTTTATGGAATAGCTGAAGCTGGTATGCATTTATTTACAGTAAATCTTAAAATTGACTGGGATGGATTTGGGACTGTTGAAGAGGACGAAAGCACTTCCGATTTCGGATTTGGATTCGGTGCGGGTTATGAATTTCCAGTTGATAAATTTATGTTTGATGTAAATGCTAAATATCAAATTATTTCCGATATCAATTATTTGGGCCTCAGAGCCGGCGTTAAATTCGCAATTTAATTTTTCTTTAGAGTGGTATTCAATCGAATATCACTCTTTTTAATTCTTGTAATAAGCAATATTTTTTTATAGTTTTATCAGAACAATTAGTCCGATAATGACAGTAATATTTTCAAAAAAATGTGAAGTTGGTTTGCAAGCGGTTCTTTTCCTTTCTACAAGGGAAAGAGATACTCTGTTTAACGCACAGGAAGTGTCAGAGAATGTAAATCAGCCTAAAGAATTTGTGTCCAAGATGCTGCAAGTGCTTACGGCAAGCGGTATAGTTGGCAGCAGAAAGGGAAAAAACGGCGGATTTTATCTGGCAAAACTTCCCAAAGAGATAAAACTTATTGATATAGTCGAAGCAATTGACGGACTTGGAGTTTTTAATAACTGCGTACTTGGATTCCCCGGTTGTTCTTCCACAATGCCTTGCCCGGTGCATGATAAATGGGGCAAGTTACGTGACGATGCTTACAAAATGTTAAGCGAAGAAACTTTATGTGACTTAAAAGACAAATCTATTAATAAAATAGAAACTCTTAAATCTTATCTGAACAAATAACCAAATCATTAGACAGATTAGGATTATAAGTATCCTTATTTAAACTTCCCCAATAATTCAAATCATAGTTCTTTTTGTCAAAAAACTCGTGGAATACTTCAATAGTATGAGGATAAATTTTGGTTTGCAATGTTTTTGATTTCCCGCTTGTTTTGTTCTCGACCAATATCTTAAATACAATTCCGTCGGATAATTTTTCGTAGAATCTTTTAATTTTGTGAAACTTCGTTTCTTTTTCGGCGATTAAAAATGTATCGGCATTACCAACTTTAACATAATTTATTATTTGAAAAACCATTCTACCGCCTTTCGCAAGCATTTTATCAAATGAATAAAGTTTGTGTTTCAACTCCAATTGCGGAAGGTTGGCAAGTGTGTTGCCCAGAGAGATAATTAAATCATATTTTTTTTGGGAACTTTCAATTAGACTAAAATCAGAGTAAAAATTTATAGACATGTTATAGTTTGAGGCATTTGTCCGACCCTTAACAATCATCTCTTCAGAAATATCGAAAGCATCAACGGACAAACTTGAATGAGTGAGCGCTATCGAATCAACGCCGGTGCCGCAACCGAAATCCAGAGCGGTTGAATGTTTTTTAATAAAGCCGGCTAATAAATTTTTTCTACGGTCTAAAGCGTTCTCAAAATCAATCATTTCATCATAATCTTCGGAGAGCGCGTTATAAAATTCTTTTTTATCCATTCTGCAGATCCAATTTATTTAATTGTTTAAAAATCTTTCGCTTTAAATTTTCTTAATCCCAAATAAAGCGGAAGTATAGACCAGAACATTAGCATTAATGCCGAAATCAGCACACCTAAATTACCGCCAAAAAAATTCTTAAAAACAGTGCCCGTATATCCCATAAGTGCTGAAACATCGAAGTTTATAACAACCAAAATGCGTGTTAAATCGATGGGGTTAAACATTATAAGAAACGCGGAAATTTTTTCCAGAGGATAATCGGCGAATGTTTGAAATATTATTAACAGCAGACCGTCATAAAAAATCGAAAGAAACAGCCAAACAATAATAGATATGCCCAAACCCTTCATTCGGTCCTCGTTGCTTATAGATATATAAAACGCTACACCGCCGAAAATTATAGTTAAAACTATTCCTGTCGTCAGAAGAAGAAATATTGTTTCAGCGTAGTTGGAAAAAATTTTTACATAAAACAGAATTGGTATTCCGACACCGAGTAGAAAACCTAAAATAATAGGTAGTATCAATCCAATGTAAAGTCCAAGAAACAAAACATTTCTTTTTATCGGCTGGGATAATAGAAAAATTATGTTGTTTTTGTTGTTGTATAAAAAAATTGTTCCGAATATAAGACTTATTAGCGGAACGATTATGAGATTAATGTTCAACATAGTAATTAATATTTTTGCCGGTTCTTTTGTGAGAGAAATTAAACTATAACTTATTATCATAAGTAAAATTGTATAAAAAAAGATCCATTTACTTCTTATAACATCTCGTAATTGGTAACTGGAAATTTTAAATAATAAATTCATATTAATTGTCCATTCATTAAAGCAGCCATTGCTCTTTCAAGATTTAAAGAAGAAGTTTTTTCTATTAAATGGTTTATTTTACCGGAAAATTTTATACTGCCTTCCAGAATAAAAACCACATTGTCAGCCAGTTCTTCCAATTCACTTAATATATGCGATGTTAGGATTATTGTACGCCCATTTTCCTTTTCTTTTTTAATTTTATCTTTAAGGATGCTGCTTGAAACAGGGTCCAAACCAGCGGTGGGCTCATCAAGAATAAGTATAGAAGGATTAAATAGAAAAGTAATAGCCGCGCTAACCTTTTGTTTTGTACCCCCCGAAAGATTCCCCAAACGTTTATTCAATTCTTTATCCAAATTCAGTTCCTTAATAAGTGACTCATCTAAATTATCTTTATTGTTTCTAAGATCTTTAAGCATTTTAAATACTTCTGTTACGGTTAAATTTTCCGGGAAGCTTGCCGATTGAGGCATATATCCAATTTTATCCCTATAATGGCAATCACCGTTTAACATGTAATCGCCCACCCAAACATCTCCGGAATCTGATTTAACCAAACCGAGAATTATTTTTATTAAAGTGGATTTTCCTGATCCGTTTGGACCAACGATATAAGTTATCTGTCCAGGAACGAATTCCAGATCAATTTTTTTCAGTACCTCCAAACTTCCGAAGCTTTTGTTAAGATTAGTGACTTTAATCATGATTTATCTTTTTTATATTGGGTGAATTGTCAATCAATGTTTCGGGTGTAAGTACAGGAAATATTTTTTCGGCTGTATTTAATAATTCAACGAACATACTGCGTAATAAAACAAGTGATGAGCGGTTTTGCTCTGTAATAAGTGAGAATAGAGAGACAGGCCGGAAAGGGATATCGCCTATCCCGTCTTTGTTAAGATCATATCCATTATATTCAGACCAGTAATTGCCCGAAAAAGTGTTGAAATTTTTAATGTTATTTGTAGATACATCAAAAGAATTTCCCGAAAAATTGTTAGCGGTAAAATTATTATCCATGGAATTTGCCATCAATCTTATTGCCCAGCCATTTTCCACGAAGTCATTGTTCTTTATATTTATTCTGTTGCAGCCTTCCATATAAAGTCCATTTGAATTTTTATAGAAATAATTATTATAAATATTACTGTCGAATATCTCTTTTAGTAATACTCCGTATGCTGCGCCTCCCCAATTATTTTCAAATTTATTGTTGAACATTTCAACCCGGCGTGTAAACATAACTGCCACTCCGGCGCCGTTGTTTTGAAATACATTTCCGGAATAACTGCAGCTGTCCGAAAACATAAAATGAAGACCATACCTCAGGTTTTTCCAACTAAGGTTATTTGTGATATTGCTGCTGCGTACGAATTCAAGGTAAATACCGTCCCTATGTCCTGTAATTCTATTATCGCTAATTTCCACATTTTTGCTGTACCACAAATGGATGCCGTTGCCTGAATAAGATTCTTTTTTGTTTTTTGCCTTAATTATATTTCCGGATACTGTTGAGTTTGACGTGCGGGCAAGATAAATAGCGAAAAAATTATCCTCAAAAAAATTATTAATCACTTTACAGTTACTGACTGAATCCAGTTTGATTGCGGCGTTGTCATCGATAAAACTTATGCCTGAATTTATGAACGTCATATTTTCTATAATTACATCATCCGACTTTATAAACATTATCTGATTTTTGCCCAGACCGTCCAAAACGGCACGGCCCAAACCGATAATAACAACAGGCTTGTTTACTATAATATTATTTGAGAAATATTTTCCCTGGTGAATTATTACTGTATCGTATGGTGAAATAATTTTTAACGCGGATTCCAGGTTTTTTAATTGATAATTGGGACCCGCGTGAAAGATTCCTCCAAAAATTTCAATATTTACAAGTGATAATAAGAACAGCACAATCACTGGGGGAAATTTAATTTTCATCCCATTCTTCCGATACATATTTAGCTAATTCTATCCAACTGATTTTCGTTCCTCCAAATTCATTCCGGATCGTTTGCAAATGATCCCCTTTAGAAAAAGCACTCAAATTTAGTCCCATGGGACTTCTTAGTTTTTGAGATTTGAGGAAATAAGCCGACTTTAGATTTATAAGATTGTTTGGATTATAAAAATCAGTTACCCATTTAGTCCAATTGTTTAGAGGATCATTTTTAAATGAATATGCCGCCAAACATTCCACTGAATCAAATTTATAAATTTTTCCCTTGTCGGTCATCAATTCCGATCCATATTTAGGATCGGTTATCAGCATGAGGCAGTATTCGCAATTGTCTTCTCCATAATTTATTGGTGATGGAGAGTTTGAACATCCATTTATAAATTGAACAAATATAATTACTGTGAGAAACAAAACACCTTTCATTATTTTCCTTTGATAAATTTTCGATTTATTAAAACAAACACGGCAATTAATAGAGATATTCCTATGAGATATGCGCCTATGTCGGGTAGTGAAACCGAGTTCATATTTAATAATTGTTTTGACCCTATTAGTGGAGGCTGATAAACCATACCCGGAATTTTAATTGGGGCCTCAGGATTTAGATCGTGTCCGTAATCATAGCCCCATATATAAAAATCATATAGTCCAATTATCATCATCATGACGATTGTGGAAATCCAAACCATCACTAACGATTTCTTTTTAAGAAACGCTGCCACTAATCCGAAGAGAATAAGAAAACCGATTAAAAAAGGCATAATTTTTAGTTCAGGAATCGCTTCAGGAATTATTTTCTTCATGCCTATGTAGTG
>PGYT01000024.1:15539-53263 GCA_002839805.1 Ignavibacteriae bacterium HGW-Ignavibacteriae-2 | reverse complement strand
TTACACCTTTCTCCGTAAATGTCCTGTGAGCGCCGTCGTTATCCCCCACCTGATATGAAAATCCCTTTCTCGTAGTAAATTTTCTTCCATCATCCAACTCGGTAGTCATCTCCCCTTCCAACACATAAATTACATGACCTTTTTTACACCAATGATCTGCTAAATAACCCGGTGTGTACTCAACTAATCTTACACGTATATTCCCTTGTTTAAAAACTTTCCACAATGCTTTCCCTTTTTCTCCAAGGTGTTCTTCCATTTCTATTTTATCCCAATCGGTTACAGTAAAAGGAACTCCTGATATATCCATTTAAGTCTCTCGTAATTATTGATTAAAATTTTTTGGAATTTTGTAACGTCCCCAGAATTTATAATTCGTAAATGAAAAGAATCCCGAAATTTTTTCAAATAATCTGATCTGAAGTAAAAAATGATTGATACGATAGAATAAAGAAAAAAACGCGAGCCCTACCCACCATTCTACAAAATATAAAATTAGATTCAACGGAAACCAATTACGATTAATAAATAAAATTTCATTCAGGTAGCTAAATATGTAGAAAACAATAAAGGAGTTAATAAGAAGAATACCTCCAATGGCAAAACCGTGTGCAGCATTAACAGCCTTTTGGGGACAAGTGTTTATACATTGCATACAACTTTCGCATTTATAAGTCCAGAAAGGTCTGTTGTTAAAAACCTTTATAGCTCCAACTGGGCATTCCTTATAACATACACCGCAGTTATTACAGGCCCGGGTAGCATATAGAGTTTTCGCAAGAAAATATCTTCCTATAAAAAAATAAAGAACTGAAATAGGAGTGATCAATATATCCTGAACAATATCTAATAGAGCTCTAAAATCTTTTTGACCGTTAATAATTTTTTCTGCGAATATTTTTGTTTTTGTTTCACAATTATTAAAAATAAATTTAACAGCATTCTCACTTAAGGCCGGGTGTAAAGAAATCCAATTTGAAGGCATGTCTATAGAACGCATACCTGCAATTTTATATCCTTTTAGCAACAGAATAATCGCTGTTAGATACTGGGCGGTTCCGCTTAAACCCGGAAGGTGAACACCGCCCAATTTTGTTCCCCCTCTAGTATTTAATATAAAAACTCTATTATTATTTGATTTTGGGAAAGACAAAATGAAGTAAAACATTATGGGCGGAAAATTAAATCCATGAGTCGGGGAACAAAACCCTATTAGAACATTTTTTTTTGACGGTTTTATGCTATTATTTTTAATTTCTGAAATATCCACCAAACTAACATTACGTCCTTTTAATTCGGCAATACTTTTAAACCATCCGGAAACTTTTTTTGCATTACCCGTACCGCTGAAGTAATAAATAATAATTTTTTCATTCATAGGAACAGACCCTATAATTTCCGGAACTCTTTAGAAACGTTGTTTCAAATCTAATCATATATCCATATTTTTCATGCATTGAATAATAAATTAATATGAAATACTCGGAGATACAATGAACATAACCAACAGCGAAAAATTATTTGAAGAAGCAAAAAAATATATTCCCGGCGGAGTTAATTCACCAGTGCGCGCTTTTAAATCTGTAGGTGGTAATCCTTTGTTTATTAAACAAGGGGTCGGTTCAAAAATGATAGATGTAGACAATAATGAATACATAGATTATATAGGCAGTTGGGGTCCCCATCTATTTGGTCATAATCCATCATTCATCAGGGAAGCATTACTTAATGCTATTGAAAGCGGTACCAGTTTTGGAGCTCCAACTGAAATTGAAATAAGAATGGCTAAACTATTAACCGAATTGGTGCCATCAATGGAAATGGTAAGAATGGTTAATAGCGGAACTGAAGCTACTATGAGCGCTGTGCGCGCTGCACGCGGATTTACAGGTCGAGAAAAATTTATAAAGTTTGAAGGCTGCTATCATGGTCATGCAGATTATTTTTTAATTAAAGCCGGATCAGGCGCTCTAACTTTAGGTGTACCCACAAGCCCTGGTGTAACAAAAGGAAATGCCGCCGATACTTTGCTTGCAGATTTTAACGATATAGATTCGATAAAAAGATTAATTAAATTAAATAAAGGTCAAATAGCAGCGGTTATTATTGAACCGGTTGCGGGTAATATGGGCGTAGTTCGTGTCCAAGAAGAATTTATAAAAGAGCTAAGAACAATCTGTGATGAGGAAGGGATTGTATTGATATTCGACGAAGTGATGACTGGATTTCGAGTTGCCAAAGGCGGCGCGCAGGAACTTTTAGGTATTAAACCCGACTTGTCAACCTTCGGTAAAATTATTGGCGGTGGTTTGCCTGTAGGCGCATTCGGAGGTAAAAAAGAAATTATGGAAAAGATAGCTCCCTCCGGACCGGTTTATCAGGCAGGAACACTTAGCGGTAATCCATTGGCTATGGCTGCTGGTCTTGCAGCGCTTACAAAAATAAAAGAGGATGTTTCTTTATACCCGTTATTGGAGGAAAAAGCTGTTTATTTAGAAAATGGATTTAAGGAAAACTTAAAAAAATTGGGTAAGAATTTTTGTTTAACACGTGTCGGATCGATGTCGTGTATGTTTATGACAGAAGAAAACGTAACTGATTTTAAGACGGCGGTTAAATCGGATACATCATTATATGGTAGATACTTCCACGAGATGTTGAAACAAGGTGTTTATCTCGCCCCCGCACAGTTCGAGGCTATGTTTATTTCTACTGCACACACTACAGAAGATCTAAACAACACAATTGCGGCCCACTACAATTCATTAAAAACTATCTTATAGGAAAGTAACAATCCCCGGATTATACACCGGGGATTGTTTTATTTGTGCAAAAACTTATATCAATTAATAGTTACATCAAAAGGCATTCTTGTAAGTAAACCTTTTTCCGAAATGAAGTTTTTTACATTTCTTATTATATCTTCAGCTTTTAAACTCCCAAAATCAGAAAATGGACTGAATATTTCAGTTGTAAACAAATCCATTATTTTATCAAAAGGTTCTTTGACCGCCGGATACTCCACAATGCGATAATCTTTTATCTCCGCGCGATCGGCCGCAATATCAATAGCTTCCTGCAGTCCGCCAATAGAATCAATTAATCCAATTTCTATTGCCTGCAATCCGCTGTATATTCTCCCTTGAGCAATTTCGCGCACATAGTCCAAAGACATACTTCTGCCGTCGGCGACCCTTGCTGTGAAATCGTTGTAAATCCCGTCTATCTGACTTTGGATTATTTTTTTCTCATCTGCGGATAATGGCGCAACCATTGAGTATAAACCCCCGTATTTACCGGTCTGCACCCTATCGAAAGTAACACCGAGTTTTTTATCGAAAAATTTGTTGAGATTTGGCAAAATACCAAATGCGCCAATTGAACCGGTTATGCAAAAAGGATCGCTTACAATTTCGTCGGCGGCACAAGCTATGTAATATCCGCCGGAAGCTGCAACACCGGAAAAAGATACTATAATAGGTTTAACACCTTTTGTTAGCTGTACTTCTCTTAATATTTGTTCCGAAGTTAACGGCGAACCCCCTGGAGAATTAATTCGAAGAACAATTGCTTTAACATTTTTATTTTTCCTAGCTTTTCGCAATTCTTTTGTAATATTTTCCAATCCTATATAATCTTCATTTCCATTGCCTTCCAATATTTCACCCACTGCGTAAATAACAGCAATTCTGTTTGGTGACGATGTTAAATTTGCAGTTGGAACGTTCATATAAGTTTCGAGTTTTACCTTTTTTAACGACTCGTCTTGTTTTACGCCCGAAAGAATTTTTAATGTGTCAACTAATTGATCGTAATATTTTAATCCGTCTATTACACCTAAATTTAGGGCGTCATGAATATTGTTTGTTTTAAATTCATCAAAAATGTTTTTTAGATCTATTGTATTAAGTTTTCTGTCGTGCGCAATTTGATTAACAATTTCATCATAAATACTATTTAAATATGCGTTAAGCTGTTCACTGTTTGCCGCACTCATTTTTTCGTGATCGAATGTTTCTACAGCGCTTTTATATTTGCCAGCTTGAAATATTTGAGGCTCAATTTCTAACATATCCAAGGTTTTCTTAAAAAATGTTAATTCCATTGATAAACCTCTTGCATCCAATGATCCGGTAGGGGCCAGGTATATTTTATCCGCAGCAGAAGCCAGGTAATACGCTTTTTGCGAAATTCTATTTCCATATGCAATAACAAATTTGCCGGATAATTTAAAATCTTTAACAGCCTCACGTATGGTTCTTACGTTAACATAACTTCCTGCAATAAAATTGTTCAGGTTCAGATAAATACCTGTAATATCTTCATCAACTTTTGCTTTCTTAATATTATCTACAATCTCTTTTAATCCGGGCTGTTTTACTAAACCCGGAAGCAATAAGCTGAAGGCATTAGAACGCTCATACGAAGTACGTTCGGCTATGTTATAATCCAGTTGCAACTCGAATACTGTTTTTTCCGATAAACTCACTGTCTCCTCAGAGCTTACAACTGAAACCATAATTGAAACGAAAATAAAAAATCCAATTACCGCCAACAATAAAGCTGTAAGAGTTCCAAATACAGAGGCAAAAAAGAATTTAAAAAATTGTTTCATCTGTTCCTCAAAATTTATCTTAAACTACATGCTCCAAATAATATTCAATAGTCGTTTTAACCCAAAAGAAAGTTCAATTTTCTTGAAATGATAATTAAACTCCCTTATTTTGTTGTAATTCAAAATCCAATATAAGGTGAATAAAATATGAAAGGAAGTAAACCAAATAAAATCTTCTTAATCCTGTCAGTATTTTTTTTAATGACATCTCCAAATCTTTTCGCTCAGAAACAGAAACTTACATATAAACAGATATTTAAATTTGCGGGGCCTCAATTAACCCAGGCTCTACCAAACATTGAAAAATGGATCGATGAAAACCATTATTTAGAAATAAAATCTTTCGGTGATAAGAAAACAAAATCTTTGGTGAAAATAGATGCCGAATCAGGTGAAGAGGAATTATATCTGGATTACGAATCATGGAATAAGCTGCTACCTGATGGATTAAACATTAACTCATCCGAGAATAAAACCGAGGATTTAAACACATATCTATTTTTACATAAAAACGATCTTTATTATCTGTCAATTGAAGATAACCTACTTAAAAAAATTGCAGATGACGGTGTTGAAAGATCCAATCTCACATTAGCAGAAAATGGGAAACTAATCGCATATACCATTAAACGTGATTTATATATTTACGATGTTGAGAAAGAAAAAGAAATAAGAATTACAAATGATGCTTCTGATGCAGTTTACAACGGTTACGCGTCTTGGGTTTATTATGAAGAAATATTGGGCAGAAAATCTCAATATAGCGCATTCTGGATTTCCCCCAATGGAAAGCATGTGGCGTTTTTACGTTTTGATGATACGCCGGTTCCAATTTATCAGCTTTATAATCCCGATGGCACTCATGGTGAATGGGAAAAAGAACGTTATCCCAAAGCTGGTGATCCATTACCAAAAGTTAAGTTTGGAATTGCGGATGTTGAAACTGGACAAACAATTTGGGCTGACTTTGATGAAAAAGATGATCAAATGATTGCATGGCCAAGCTGGAGCGCAGATGGTAAAAATTTACTGATTCAGTGGATGAACAGAAAAATGGACAATATTAAAATCTTTTCGATCGATCTTGTAACTGGGAAGAAAAAGGAAATTTATGACGAAAAACAGAATAGCTGGGTGGAATTTTTTGAAGATATATATGTATTTAAAAATGGCAGTGGATATTTGGTCCGTTCGGATAAAGACGGTTTTAGACACTTATACTATTTTGATTGGAATGGCAAATTATTGAGTAAAATTACAACTGGAAATTGGTCTGTTAATGAAATTGTTTTAGTTGATGAAAAAAATGCAACGGTTTATTTCCATTGTGATAAAGATGAATCGACAGAACAACAATTATATAAAATAAAATTGGATGGTTCTGAACTAACCCAGTTAACATCAGAAACCGGAACACACAATTGTACAGTTTCCCCTACAGGCAAGTATATTCTAGACAAGTTTAGCAATATTACTACACCCACCACATTAGCGCTACTAGACAAATCCGGTAAGAAGATTAAAGAACTCGGCAATTCACGAACAAAACTTTTAGATGATTACAATTTAGGTAAAGTGGAAATTTTAAGGATACCAACTGAGGCAGGCTACAATTTACCATTGAAGTGGTTTTTTCCGGCCGACTTCGATCAATCTAAAAAATATCCTGTTTTATTTTCAGTTTATGGCGGACCTTATGCCGCTTCCGTATCAAACTCATGGTCAAGAATGCTTAGTCCATATTATTACGCTCAGCAGGGTATAATTTACGTAATAGTTGATAATCGTGGTTCGGGTCATTTCGGTAAAAAAGGAGCGGCTGAATTGCACCGAAATCTTGGTAGGTATGAAATAGATGATATTATCGAAGCTGCGCGCTGGGTTCGCAGTAAACCCTTTATTGATACTAGCCGAGTTGCGATAACCGGAGGTAGTTACGGTGGATATGCCGCTCTTATGGGAATCACCCGCGGATCTGACGTATTTAATTATGCTGTGGCTGAATATTCCGTAACTGACTGGAATTTGTACGACAACGTATATACTGAACGGTATATGGACAGGCCCGATGAAAATCCGGATGGATACGAGTTTGGTTCAGTTATGAATCATGCCGATAAATACAAAGGTATGGTTTTAATAACTCATGGAACAATGGATGATAATGTACATCCTCAAAATAGTCTGCAGATAATTAGCAAATTCGAAGATTTAGACAAAGATTTTGAAATGATGTTTTATCCTAAAGCAAGACATGGTGTGGGTTTTCCAAAATTCTTTCACGCTAACAGATTGAAAATGAAATTCATTTATAAATATTTACTTCAAAGGGAGTTAAATGTAGAAACGGATTAGTTAAGTTCTCAAAGAAATTCAGAGACACAGTGTTTATTTCACTGTGTCTCAAATTCCTATTTTTATTATCTTTTACTTTATCGCGTCAATTTCTTTAAGAAGTTCAAAGACCGCAGTTTTTAACTGTGAATCCTCGCCATTCGCTTTTTCATCGGGAGCTTCGTAAACGATTATGTCTGGTGTTGCGGCAACCAAATCCATATTTTCATCAGTCGCTTTAACGTACCAGCCGCGGCCTGGCATTCGAACCATAGATCCATCTATAAGATTACGCGCTCCTGTTGATATCACCGCTCCAAATGTCGGCACTCCTACAAGTTTACCAATTCCTAAATTTTTATATGCGTGCGAAAATATTTCCGCGTTCGAATAACTGTTCTGATTACATAATGCTATTGAAGGTTTAGTCCATGCCGCAAAAGGTAATCTTTCACCAAGAGGATAGTATTCGCGGAAATTTTTGTGTTCTTTTTCCAAATTTTTAGCGGCTCCGCGTGGAATCGTATAAGCATGTTGTTTGTAATTGAGAATTGTCATTAAGTAATCTGTAGTCCATCCGCCTCCATTAAAACGAACATCAATTATAATTCCATCTTTACGCAATCCTCTGGCTGTTAATTCTCTTTCAAATCTCTCAAAGCTTGGCATACTCATTCCTTGAATGTGCAGATATCCTAATCTGCCCCCGGAGTATTTATCGACTAAAACTTTTCTTTGATCAACCCATTCATCGTACAGCTCGTCGTTTATTTTTGAAACCGGACGAATTACAACATCCCGCTGCTTTCCTTCCTTATCTTTCACAACAAGCAGAACCTGTTCTTCCGCCGTATTTATTAAAGTGGAGTAAAAATTAATATCCGAAGAAATATTTGTTCCGTTGACTGTAAGAATAATATCACCGATATTAAGTTTACTTTGGTCTTTATCCGCAGGTGTATTAGGAACTACGTGGATAATTTTAACACCGTTTCCGGCCGCTTCAACCTCTATACCCAATTCACCAATTTTTTCTTTGGCAGTTTCAACTCGATCGTCTATACCGCGCAACCCCATATGACTCGCGTTTACCTCTCCCAACATTAAATTGAATAAGTCCGAAAAATCCTGAGGAGTGGAAGCTTTTAAACACCAGGGCTTATATTTTTCGCGCAATGCTTTCCAATCGTGACCATGAAAGTCAGGGTCGTAAAAGCCCGAATTTAATGCCCTCCAAGCTTCTTCAAATATCTGATTATTCTCTTCCGGATGGTTGATTTGCATTTTGGCAGAGAATGAAATGTTTTCCTGTTTATCTCCGCTTAAAGCCAACCGGGCTAATTTGCCGCTTTTCAACATATACAAATATTTAAATTCTTTATCGAATGTAAGACTTGTTGGATTTGATCCCCCCTTAGTAACAAGTTGGATATCAGTTCCATTCCATTTAATACTATATAAATCGTTGCCTTTTTCGGTAGTGTTATTAGCGATAAAATATATTTTTTCACCATCTTTAGAAATTACAGGCGAATATTCATTGCCGGGCAGAGAAGTAATTTGCACAAGTCTTTGGTAAATATTTTCTAAATCTACTATTATCGGTTCAATTTGGGTGCTATCGGCATCTTTTTTATCTTTTTTCTTATCATTCTTTTTAGTTTCATTTGCGTCACTTTCATCCCAGTCTTGTTTGGTTTTTTCCCAGTCCTTTTTATTTAACCAAACAAACCATACATCGGCATTGCTGTTATTTCTTTCGCTAACAAACGAAAGCTTCTTTCCATCCTCACTCCAAAATGGATTATAGTCACCCCTGGGATGCATACTAACATTAACAGGCGCTTTGCTCCCATCGACGGCGTGTATATATATTTCCTGATTAAAAGTTAAATCATCCAAAGAATATGCGAGCCATTTACTGTCGGGACTCCATGATACATTACCCGGTGCAGCCCATCCATCCAGTAGTGTAATACTGCTGGAAAACTTTCCTGTTGTGGAAATATCAGCGACTATTAATTTTCCGTTTCCCACTTCATAAGCAATTTTTTTCTTGTCAGGTGAAATTACTGGAAAACTTTCGTCTTCAGCTGTTTTGGTCAATCTTATAGTTTCATGGCGTAAACTTTTGAACAAATTAGATTCTTTTGGATCAGAAGATTTAAGAAGATATAAGTCGAACTGTCCATCTCTATCCGATATAAAAATTAGCGTAGTATCGTTAAGCCATTGCACATTTTGATCCCTGTAAGGATTATTGGATAGATTAATCGTCTTGGTTTTATCCTTATCATTTTCAGTAAGAAATATTTCACCGCGAATTACAAGAGATGAATACTTACCGTTAGGTGAAACCGAATATTCAGATATATTAGAATTGTAAGTTTTCCATTCTATGGGATCTAACCTGTTATCTGCAGCAATTTGAATATTAACCTTTTCCGGCGAACCGCTATTCACGTCCAGCAAATAAATATCTGTTTGTCGCTCAATAACAAGTTTATTTCCGTCCCGACTAACATTAAAATACCTCACTCCGTCATTCTTAAATGAAGTAATTTGTTCAGCTTTTCCAATAGCTTTACCATTTGAGTCAAGTTTTAATTTGTAAATATTATAAATGATTGATTGGGCTGAAACAAAATACAATATATTATTATCACCCCAGCGCGGCATAAAATCATTTCCATCGAATTCGGTTAATTTTGAGTAGGAATTATTTAGTTTGTCATATATCCATATATCCGTATTTGCCGCCCCCCTATACTCCTGCCTTGTAATCCTGCCCCATCCGCGGATAAAAGCAGTAAATCTTCCGTTGGGTGAAACTACAGGCATTTCCCCCATTGTGTTTAATGCTCTGCTGGGAGTGCCACCTTTAACATTAACTTTTTGTATCTCATTATCCCATTCAATCTTTTTAAATATCCTGGCAGTAGTAAATAACAGATCATCGTTACTTGTAAAATCGGAAAGAATGTCATTGGCGGAGTGATATGTTAATCTTGTTGGTATGCCCCCTTCCGAAGGAATCACGAAAAGATCATTATTACCATAACGATTACTATGAAATGCAATTTTATTATCGTCTTTACTCCACAAGGGATTCGCTTCGTAAGCCGGATGGATAGTTAATCTATCTGCTCTGCCCCCCATTGAACTTACAGTCCAAATATCCCCCTGAAATGAAAACGCTATCTTTGAACCGTCACCGTTTAATGATGGAAATCTTACAAATGGTTCCCCTTCCGCAAACATATAGCTGCACATTACTAATAACAGAAATTTAATTAAAAAGATTTTTTTCATAGAATTAACCTCTTGATATATGAAATTGTGATGTGAAATTCTTGCTGTATTTTGAAGTTGATGAAGCATACCATAAAATTAGAGACAAAAATAATTAGACGCATAATTATTATAAAAGTTTTTAACAGATTCATTAGTTTTGTGTTGTTCGGATTTTTAACTATCGAGGAGCATATGAAAAATAATATTAGACTAATAGCTACATTATTAATAATAGTTTTTCTGGTTTATAGTTGTGTAAAACAAGTGCCTGAAACAAAAATAAAAACAGGAAATGTTATTTTAATCCATCCCGATGGTGCAGGATTATCCGCATGGAACGCATTAAGAATTCTTGACAAAGGACCGGATGGTGAAACTAATTGGGATAAACTTCCCAACATAGGACTTTATAAGAGTCATACCGAAAACTCACTAACTACGTCGTCAAACGCCGGAGCAACAATGCATTCGTTCGGTCAAAAAGTTCCTTATCACTCCTACGGCATGAATGGTAATAATAAATTAACCGCTTTATCAGGTGAGGATAAAAGCATTTTAATTGAAGCCCGGGATGCCGGAATTGCGACAGGAATAATTAATAGCGGAAGTATTGTTGAGCCGGGAACAGGAGTGTTCGCCGCAAGTGATGAAAGAAGAGATCATTATGAAGAAATAACTAAAAAAATTATAGAGTCAGGTGTAGACCTTATCATGTCGGGAGGGGAAGAGTGGATGCTTCCGGAAGGAGTTTATGGAAGACATGGCTACGGCAAAAGAACCGACGGACTTAATTTAATCCATATCGCAAGAGATAAAGGTTACGAGGTTGTATATACGCTCGAGGAAATGAAAAACATTCCTTTCGACACTAAAAAATTATTGGGGGTTTTTGCTCTTTCAGCTACATTTAATGATAAAACAGAAGAAGAGTTAAAAAAACTTGGTTTGCCAAATTATAACCCTGAAGCACCAACAATTGCGGAAATGACTGAAACCGCGATTAGAGTACTAAAAAATACTGGAAAACAATTTTTTCTTGTAGTTGAAGAAGAAGGCACTGATAACTTCCCTAATCATAACAACGCGAACGGTACATTTGAGGCGTTAAAAAGAGCCGACGACGCTATTGGTGTTGCACTGGAATTTCAGCAGAAAGAACAGAATACTCTTGTACTTGTTACTTCCGACAGTGAGGCGGGTGGAATGGAAATTTGCGGTTACAGATACCAGGATGTTGATGATAATTTTATAACTCCTGAAAAAGAAAGTAATGGCGCACCCGTAGACGGTTCCGAAGGAACAAAGTCTAGACCCTTCTTTTCCAAGGAAGACCAATTCGGACGTAAATTACCTTTTCATGTGGCTTGGTCTACACTGAACGATACATATGGATCTGTGGTTGTTAAAGCAATAGGAGTAAACAGCTATCTTTCTAATGGACTAATTGATAACACGGATATTTACAGAATTATGTACGCTTCTCTTTTTGGTAAATTACTAGATAAATAATAATGACTGAATTTTAAAACCCAGCTATTTTTTGCCCGGGTTTTATTTTCAAAGAAATTTGTGTGTAAATAAAAATTCAGAGATAATCAGTTTTTGATTTATTAATAGTTACGCTGCTGAACAGTTGTTTTAGCATACAATGAATTAATAAATAATTATTTATTAACAATTTGGTAATCTTTTATAAAGTCATCGAGTAAACTGTTAAGTGCTATTTTAATTTCAAGATTAAGATGTGTCAAATCAGCGTGAGCCAATTCATCTCTTTCCCAAACAATACCGCCATACTGAGGCTGTTTATTTCGCTCAAGTCTAATATCCTGAACAAATCTTAAATTCACACTGTAAGCATAACTGTCTTCATTTTTTTTCTGATCAACTTTTATTTGCGCTTCAAGTGTTGGCTGTCCGTCTAATTTTCGCGCTTCACTGAATGACACAGTTTTTATTTTTACTGCTTTAAGCGCTTTAGTAATAAATTTTTCAATATCTCCAGGCGTAAGAGTCGAGTCTTTATGATAACCCTCGATATCCCAGACATAAACACCGAATTCGTTAACACCTTTCAAAACCTGCAATTGGAATAACTGGTAGTCGTTAAGTTTCTGTGAGTAAATTTTTGTTGAACATACAATATTAAATAACGCAATTATTCCGATAAAAAAAATTCGCACCAATATCTCCTTAAACAATTGTTAATTTAATCCGTCTTTAATTTATCGAACAAGTCAGTTAACGGAGGATTAAATTCTTCTCTATAAATTTCAAAAAAATATTTATTACCTATTAATTTACGAACTCCTGAATTATCAATTGTTTCCTTATAAGTTTTATAACAATCTAAAGATTTATTAGCGGCATTTATATCTGATTCTTCAACTTCAATTTCGCAATCAATCTCGGAATCCGTAGAATAATTCAATTTGAAGTGTTTGCTTTTGTTAGAGGTTTGTTCGTCCAAAGTTGTAAAAGCCAGGCGTCGAAGGAACCATTGTTTTTCTTTAAGTTCTTCATACACTCTTTTTACAATAGAGTGTGTTATAAGATGATCATGAAATCCGCTTATACCATGCACAGGATAAGTTACAACAACAAATGGTTCAATCCGTAATATTTCCTCACGTACCGCTTTTTCTATTATCCTTGGGTCTATTTCTTTAAGTCCCGAATCAGGTAAATCCAATACAGTAATTCCACTAAGTTTTAATACTTCGGCAACTTTTAACATTTCATTAAAACGGACTTCTCCCATCTTCTCAATGGAATAATTAAATTTTTCCCGCTGTTTTGTTGCTCCGCCTCTTGTTAATGTAAGAAGATAGACTTGATGCCCTTTTCTTCTCTGCAAATTCATAACTGCGGCAGGTCCGAACGATTCGTCATCAGGATGTGGAAATACATATAATATTTTCATATAAGTCACACTTAATTAGATTTGTTCCTCAATATAATAAAGCACAATTTTTAAATCGAAGCTTTTATAAATTTTTATGTATGTTTCAAAAAAATCTTAAATGGAAGACTTTGGCAGCACTCGTCCTTCCGGAATGCATTTAATTAAACTGATTCTCCGCTTTCCTGCTCATTCATTTTCTTCTTGGCTTTTTGTTCTATAATTGTCTCCATCGCCGCTTTTCTATCCTTTGTGAACATTTCTGCAGTAGCGCCATAGGTAGAAACAGAGCTGCCTTTGCCTGTAAATCCTTTTTTAATCGATATAACTATGCCTATAATCATAACGATTATTAAAATTATCGGAACAAGATTCGCTAATAATTTCTCATCCATAATATTATCCAATACAAATAGGCTTTACTTGAGATACGCTGCTTTATTTATATCATTTACAGAATTTATTTTATTAACCGGGGACAAATACCGAGCTAGAAACTTGTAAATTTTAACACGAATTTCTTTAGCTGCTTTTGTATCAATCCTGTCGAAAGAATGTCCACCCGGCATATCTTTAAATATCTCGTATTCGAATTTTTTGCCATCAGCTTTTAGAGCTTGAATCAGATGTTCAACTTCCAGCACATTTACATCGTCATCGTTAGTGTTAGTATGAATAAGCAAGGGTGTATTCTTAAATCTTTCAGTTTGCCAAGCCGGAGATCTTCTTTTATATTCTTCCACATTTTCATTGGCGGTTTGACCAATATGATAGTCGGCTTCGTATAAATCCCTATAATCCTGGTCGTAATAACCCATGCGTGCTATAAGATCACTTACGGGAACACCGGCAAATGCCACATTATAATTTTCAGGATGATCAAAAATATTCATTAGCGAGATTAATCCTCCATGACTCCATCCAATTATTCCCACCCTGTTTTTATCTATAAAATCGTAATTATCTATCATATACTGTCGGCTTGCATCAACATCTTCAATTTCAAGTCCGCCGTAATCAATTTTTTTATAATGTCCCGATCCGTATCCAGTGCTTCCTCTATACTCTGCGGCAACTACCACATAACCCTGATATAAAAGTTCTTTAATTATATGTGTATAATATGTAGAAAAATTAGAGTGAACACCTCCATGAGGAAATACTATTAAAGGATATTTGCTGGATTGGTCAATATTATTTGGAATAAAAACGTACGACCAAAATTTTACAGGATTACCCGCCCCCATTGCAGTTGGATTTTTTTCCTTCCATTTAGGTGGACCATACATATAAACTTTATCTACAAAAGCAACATCACCCAACCTTTCATACCAAATCAAATCGTCTATAGTTTTTTCAAGTACATCAAGTCTATGCTCCAAATTTTCATTATATTTTTCGAGCGCTTTTAACTGTTCATTTACATCACTAGTTTTTTGCGCTGAAGCGCTTATTTGAATAATAGAAATTAAAATCGCAATATAAATTGAGATAACACCTGATTTCATTTTTCGTCCAATGTTATTTTAAAATGATTTTTTACACGTGCCTGCGGCAAATTACAAACATAAAATCGAAGAGTAAACAGGATAAATAATTTTTTGGAGATTGAAATGAAAACATTAATTGTGGCAATTGTAATTTTATCAGTGGTGGGAAGTTTAAACGCGCAGGTTTACAAAGAGCAAAACCCGCTTGCCCATACATTCTCAATAGTTGCGCGTGACAGCGTAACCGGAGAGATTGGAGTGGCTGTTCAATCACATTGGTATTCAGTTGGCACTATAGTTTCGTGGGGAGAAGCAGGTGTTGGAGTTGTTGCCACTCAGTCTTTCGTTAATCCTGCATTCGGACCAAATGGATTAGCTTTAATAAAGGAAGGGTTGAACGCAAAACAAGTTGTGGAAAAATTGATCGCCGAGGATAATGGCCGAGATTACAGACAGCTTTCTATAATGGATTCATATGGAAATGCGGCGACATTTACAGGAAAGAATTGTATTGCTGAAGCCGGACATTTAACCGGAAAGGATTTTTCCGTTCAAGCAAATATGATGCTCAATAATAAAGTTCCGGCGGCTATGGCAGAAGCATATAAAAATTCAAAGGGTCAACTTGCAGAAAGATTATTAGCTGCCTTGCAAGCGGCTCAATCCGTTGGGGGCGATATTCGGGGTAAACAATCTGCGGCAATTCTTGTTGTAAAATCAAAATCCACCGGAAAGTTATGGGAAGATAGAATTGTGGATATACGTGTAGATGATAATCCTGATCCTATTATGGAGATTGCCAGGATTCTTAAAGTTCACAGAGCATATGAACACATGAACAGAGGGGATCTTGCAATGGAAAATGGAGATACGCAAAAAGCATTGGAAGAATATTCTGCCGCTGAAAAGATGTTTCCAAATAATTTAGAAATGAAATTCTGGCACGCTGTTACATTGGTCAATAACGGTAAAGTGGAAGATGCACTTCCGATATTTAAAGTTGTGTTCGATAAGGATAAAAATTGGAAAACTCTTCTTTTAAGATTACCGAATGCTGGACTATTAAATGTAAATGAACATCAATTGAAACAAATAGATATGTTGTGAAAATAATGCTGAGAATTTATATGCACGTTGGGATTATTTGATTGACTTAATGATTTAATGTTTTATATTTGTCAACAATTCATACTAGAATTAAATGGGAAATAATATCCAAAGAAGCAAAACATTTAATGTTAGCAAATCTGAATAACCAATATTTCGTAATTTAACCGGAGAAAAACATGGAGGATTTTAACGGGATTAAAATTGAAAATGGAAATTTAGACCCTGATATTCCACAAAAACCTGTAACGGGATTCGGCCTTTTGTTTAATAGTATGACATCAAATATGAAATTTGTAGGCATGTTTTCAATTATTTACGGAGCTTTTACTTGTATCACAATTATTGGTGCTTTAATTGGAGTTCCGATGATTATTGCAGGCCTCCGCTTAAGAGAAGCTGCTGATGATTTTACAATTTTTCAAAGTACAAGCGATAACCACGCTTTAAGAAATGCGTTTGAAAAGCAGGGGAAGTTTTTTAACATCGTAAAAATTCTTATAATAGTTTCCTTGGTATTAGTTGTTATTTATATAATAGTAATTGTTATACTAGGAATTTATATTTTTGGATCGGCCACAGGATATGAAAATTATTAGTTTTACGGGGATTTGTATCACTCCCAATAAAACTTTTCAACTCCGGGATAATAAAATTTTTTTCTCGCTTTTTCTTCATCGAAGATTCTATATTTTATTTCACCGATTGAACATAGTTTCCCTTTTGAATCGAGTATTTCGATCTTTAGATCCGCAAAATTATTTTCCGAATTTATTACACTTGCAACCACTTTAATATCATTTCCGTCAATTAGAACTGGGCGCAAAAATTGCACAGAAATGTTAGTGGTTACCCCCGCAGTATTAAGTCTCACAAATATTGTCCATCCTCCAATTTCGTCCATCAAAGTAGTTTGAATTCCACCATGCAATATATTCCCCCAACCTGCAAAATTTTTATCCGGTTTCCAGAAAGAAATTACGCATTCACCGTCATCGTAAAATTCCATTTTTAAACCGTTTTTATTAAAGGGAGAACATGCAAAACAGGTGTAATCATCTTTAAGATGAATAAACGGATTTCGTATTTTCTTCAAATCTTCTCCATTAATTATTTTATTAAATTACAAATACTGTCCGGCGTGTCTCTGTTATAAACATAGGTAGGGAAATCGATCTTTTGGATATTGTAGTTCCCTCGGGCCCGCTCATAAAAGTCGGAATCTTCACTGTAATGAATGTTATTGAATCCGTCTAATTCTAAAAATAATTCCCTTTTACCAAAAAAAGTCCCGCCTATCACACATTCCGAGAGGTGAATTAATTTATTCAAATTATTTTTATCCTTAACATAAGGATCCCCTACTATGTCCACACCTCCATGGATAAGATCGACATCAGAGTTTTTTTTCATAAAATCGAATCTTAATTTCAGATGATCCGGTTTATACTTATCGTCACTCCCTAAAAAAGTCACATATTCTCCAGTGGCCATAAGCAGCCCCGCATTAAGCGTAATTGGCAGTTTCCGGTTAGAATGGCGAGAATACCTTATATTAATATGATAATCTTGATATTTTTTAATTAAATCAAAAGTTCCGTCGTCGCTTCCGTCATCTATTACAAGTAACTCCCAATTGCTAAAAGTCTGATTCCGGACTGATTCAATTGCGGTGAGAAGGTAATTTATTCTGTTAAAAGTGGGTAAAATTATAGAAACTGTTGGGGTGAACTCTTTGTATAACTTAATCATTATTTACATCCCGGTGTAAAATAAGTTTAATAAGGAATTATTTTTTCATATTTTTGGCTTCTGAATACAAAAAAGAGTACTAAATTTATGAGTACCAGGGATCAGAATAAATATATTGAAGCTCTGAGAAGATACGAAAAAAAGATGGAATTTAAAGAGCAGAGTATGTTCAAGATGTTTTTAAAACGACATAAAGATGATGAAGATCTCGATAAGTTATCGATGGCAAATCTAAAAAATCTTTATGATAAGTATCATTTAAACAGAGATCGGAAAAATTTTGATCACTACTTTAAAAAAGATCAGGATTCCGAATAGGTAATAAATTTTTCAATTGAGGATTAAATGAATCAAAAATATCTGCACAGAGGAATAGGATTTGTCGTTTTTTTAGTTTCAGCAATAGTTTTCTTTTTAACAGTGCAACCATCAGTTTCCTTTTGGGATTGCGGAGAGTTTATAGCCTCCTCCAACCTTTTACAGGTTCCGCATCCTCCGGGAACACCTTTCTTTTTATTACTCGGCAGATTATTGGCAATGATTCCATTTGCCGATAACATAGCCTTCAGGGTTAATACTATATCTGTACTCTCCAGTGCATTCGTTATTCTTTTCCTTTATTTAATTGCTGTTAAACTTATCGAAAACTATAAAAACAAAAACCATGTAAGCACCTTAGATGCTTTGGGTACATATATTGCCGCGGCAATTGGTGCTTTATCATTGGCTTTTTCAGATACGTTTTGGTTTAACGCTGCAGAAGCTGAAGTTTATGCTTTGTCGACATTTTTCATTGCTTTCACAACTTATTTAATGGTGTTGTGGAATGAAAAAGCCGATGAACCGGATAATGAAAAATATTTGGTGATGATCGCATACCTGATGGGTTTATCGACCGGTGTACATTTAATGGCTGTGCTTGCAATAGTACCAATAGTTATGACAATTATGTTCCGCAAATTTATTACAGATGAATCGATTTTAAAAAAATCGGGAATAATTTTTATAATTCACGCTGTAATTGTGTTACTTATTGCGTTTGCGCTCTGGTCTGCAGAAACCGGGACACAAGCTCCTTTCCCCGAAGACTACAAAGCTTTTGATAGAAGATTTCTTATGATTGTAGGTTTTGCATCCCTAATATTTATGGGAGCTTTATGGAAAAAGATTTTTAACAGAGATTCATTTTATATTCCGCTGTTAATTGGTGGAATTGCCCTGTTCTCAATTTATCCTGGATTTGTTAAGTATGTACCGCTTCTTATTCTAAAAATTAGCGGCAACAGTTTTGTATTTAATTTAATTACAGTTTTTGTGATTCTGGCTGTTTTGATAGGCGGTTCCATATGGTCTTCAAATAAGAACAAACAAACATTACATCTGACCTTTAGGTTATTGTTATTCGCTTTCCTGGGTTACAGTTCATACGCGATGATAATGATAAGAAGTAATCAGGAAACACCAATAAATCTTAACAGTCCCAAAACAATGACTGAACTTTACAGTTACGTAAATCGTGAGCAGTACGGTGATTTCCCTATGTTCAAAAGAAGATACTCGAATGAATCACATCAGCAGGATATTTATACAAGTTATTCGAGCGATTTGGATTTCTTCTGGAAGTATCAAATGAACCATATGTTTAACCGTTATTGGATGTGGAACTATGTAGGCAGACAATCCACTATTCAGGATTCGGGCATTGATATTTCCAAATTTTTTGCGATACCGTTTTTGATAGGAATTCTCGGTGCAGTGTTCCATTTTAAACGTGATTGGAAGATGGCATCAGTTTTTATGGTGATGTTTATCTTCCTCGGGTATCTAACTGTTTTCTATCAGAATCAACAGGAGCCGCAGCCAAGGGAAAGAGATTATTTTTATGTAGGAGCTTTTTTTGTTTTCTCAATTTGGATTGCGCTCGGAATTCGTGGTATTCTCGATGTGATTCAAGAACAACTTAAGGAAAGTTCATTTACTCGTCCTTTATTCTCTGGAACTTTAATAGCAGGTTTTGTTGCGATTCCATTATTAATGCTTTCCAAAAATTATTACGAACACGATCGTTCCAGAAACTATGTTCCGTGGGATTATTCTTATAATATGCTTCAGAGCGTTGAAAAAGACGCTATACTCTTTACTAATGGCGATAACGATACATTCCCACTTTGGTATTTACAGGATGTTGAGGGTGTACGACCAGATGTAAGGATAGCTAATTTGAGTTTGCTGAACACATCCTGGTATATAAAACAGCTGAAGAATAACTCGCCGCATGGAGCTAAACCAATCAAAATGAATATGAGCGATTCTCAGATAGATCAGCTCCAGCCTTCGCAATGGGAACCCAAAACTATGAGTCTCCCGGTTTCAAAAGAGATTTATAAACAATATGGTATAACTGATACAGCGGCTATAAGGAAAAACTTTGTTACCTGGAAAATGAACCATACAACCAGTTTCGGGCAATACAAAGTTGTTCGTGTTCAGGATTTAGCTGTTCTTGAAATGATTCAGGCAAATAATTGGGAGCGTCCAATTTATTTTGCCGTAACATGTACGGATAACAGTAAAATAGGATTGAGTGATTATTTGCAAATGGAAGGGCTGGCTTTCAAACTGGTTCCTTATAAACGTGAAAACTCTTATTTTTTTGTAAACGAAGAGATAATGCGAAAACAAATTTTTGAAGAACCATCAGGGTTTTCGAAAACATATCAGCCTGGATTCAAATTCCGCGGACTTAACGATCCAACTATTTTTATGGATGAAAATCATCAAAGATTATTTACAAACTATCGAAACTCTTTTATAAGATTAGCTCTCTATTACCTTGAAGAGGAAAAAGATAATACAAAGGCTCTGGCGACTCTTAACTTAATGGAAGAAAAATTACCGAGGAATGTAGTTGAAATTGAATACTACATTCTAAGCAATCTGGCAGCATTGTATCATAAAGCGGGCGATAACAAGACGTTCCTGCAACTTTCGAGTGAAGTTGAACAAAAAGCCTTAGCTATGATAGATGCCAATCCATATGATTACAAAAGCGAAACGAACCCGTATCTTGTACTTTTGGGTATATACGAAGATTTAGGCCAGTATAACAAACTAGTAGAATTGTTAAGCAGATTAAGGACTTTAACAGGCGATCAATCATTAACACCGCTAATAAACCGTTATGAAAAATTAGCTGCCAAAGATTCTTTGGAAGTTAAAAAGAGAAATTAAAGTAAAATTTTCACATTTTTGAAGAGCGCTTTTCAGCGCTCTTTTTTTATCATAAATAGGTAACAATTGAGAATTCTAGTTATTGCTCTTTCAGGCATTGGTGATGCGCTTATGTTCACCCCTGCACTAAAATTATTGCGTCAGAATTTGCCTGATTCCAAAATTGACACGCTAGTTATGTTCAGTGGAGCGAGGGATTTATACCAGAGACTTCCATATGTAGATAATGTGTTATTTCATAATTTTATGAATTCCAGTTATGTAGAATCACTTAATTATGTTCTTTCACTACGTAATAAGTATGATGCGTCCATAAATGTATATCCATCAAATAGAAAAGAATACAACCTTATAAATTTTTTAATCGGTGCGAAAAAAAGAATCGGAGTTCGTTATTTAAGAAATAATTTTATGAACATGGGTTTTTTAAATAATCTTGTTATTTCGGAAAATGATGATACACACAATGTAGAAACGAACATACACCTCGCGGAATTTTTAACAAACAAACCCTCGACTCATTTATCAGCAATGGAATTCCCACTTTGTGAAAATGACCTTAATTTCGCTGAGTTGTTTATGAAAGAGAAAACAACTGATGATCAATTATGTATCGGTTTTCATCCCGGCTGCTCAGTATTGAAAAATCATATAAACAGAAGATGGGAACCTCAAAAGTTCGCCGCTCTTGCTGACAAGCTAGTAGAAAAATATAATGCAAATATTTTTATTTTCGGCGGACCGGATGAGCAGAATTTAAAAGAAGAGATAGTTCGTTTTTCTGTATCCGATAAAGTGATTTCAGTTAACACAAAGAATCTGGGACAAACCGCTGCCTTAATAAAAAGAATGAACGTTTTTGTAAGTAACGATTCCAGCCTAATGCATGTAGCCTCGGCGCTTGGATTAAAAGTAGTAGCTATAGTCGGACCAACAAATACAAATTATATTAAACCATGGAAAACAGATTATAGAATAGCATCTTTAAATTTGGAATGCGCGCCTTGTTTTTTCTATTCACCAAAGCCGTTAACTTGCACAAGAGCCGATAAAAAATATAAATGTATACAAGATCTTGAAGTTGATATGGTATTTAAAGAGGTTGAAAAATTTTTGTAAGGAATTCAACACAGTCTTTTTCATTATCAAAATAATTTATTAATCCTGTCGCCCTATTCTCAAATTCCATTCGCTTATCCATCAATTCAATCAATGGTTTCCACATTTGTCCGAAACAGATAATTGGTTTTGGTGGCATCAAATTTTTATTTATCATTTCCCAAATCACCGATAATTCCAGTAATGTTCCCGTGCCGCCTCTTAACACCACAAATCCATCACCGATTTCTAAAAGTTTTTCAATTCTATCGAATAATGATTCACACTCAATAATACTAGTCAGATGTGTATTTGGTATCGCGTTAAAAAGGTCCACCGTTACACCAATTGCTTCTTTCCCTAATTCTGAAGCACCTTTTGAAACAGCTTCCATTATGCCATAGTACCCGCCGCAACAAACATTGAAACCTTTTTCAGCGAGTAATCTGCCCAAAATGTAAGCACTCTCATATTCTTCCTCACCAGGCAAAGGTTTGGAACTGCCGAAAACAGTAATTGTTTTTTTCATTTTACTTCCCGGTTACTTGAACAATTATGTTTCTTTTACGGCTTCTATTGTCGAAATCGATTAGTATTATTTGCTGCCAAGTTCCCAACAATAATCTGCCTGAAGTAAAAGGGACCGTAAATGAGGCGCCTTGTAATGCGGACCGAACGTGGCTAAAACCATTACCGTCGTGCCATGTTTTATCATGCTGATAAGGAATATTGGAAGGGGCAATTTTTTCGAAAAAATCAGGATAATCTTTTAATAATCCAGGTTCATATTCAATTGTAGTTATTCCTGCAGTTGAACCGGGCGCAAATATTAAAACAGAGCCTTCAAGGAATTCGGAATCTTTTAATATTTTCTCTACTTGTGGAGAAATGTCAATAATTTCATTAAATCCTTTAGTGAGAATGGGGAAATTAAATGTTTTTATATCCATTATACCCTTACCAATTAATTCATTATTAATGATTGTAAATTTAAGTACAAATTCGAAGAAAGATAAACAAACTCTCCTAAATATTATTACCGATTTATTTCGGAACTGAGAACTAAAATTCATAAATTTTGTCACTGTAAAATGAACAAATAAAAGGAATTACCGATATGGAGACTAAAGTTTTAACGCGCTCGCAGGAGCTGATTGATCTGGAAGATAAGTATGGAGCGCATAACTATCATCCGTTACCTGTTGTTCTCGAAAAAGGAGATGGTGTTTTTTTATGGGATGTAGACGGTAAAAAATATTTCGATTTTTTATCAGCCTATTCCGCGGTTAATCAGGGACATTGTCATCCTAAAATTATTGGAGCGTTAAATGATCAGGCAAAAAAACTTACATTAACGTCACGCGCTTTTTTTAATAATCAATTGGGACCTTACGAAAAATATATAACGGATTATTTTGGATACGATAAAGTATTACCTATGAATTCCGGCGCTGAAGCAGATGAAACCGCCCTTAAACTATGTCGCCGATGGGCATATGATAAAAAAGGGATAGCTGAAAACGAAGCTAAAATAATTGTATGTGAAGGCAATTTTCACGGTAGAACTATAACAATTATTTCAATGTCCACCGATCCTGATTCATACAAAGGTTTCGGACCATACACTCCGGGATTTATTCAAATCCCATATAATAATCTGGAAGCTCTCGAAAAAGTTCTGGAGGATAAAAATGTTGCTGGATTTTTAGTCGAACCAATTCAAGGAGAAGCCGGCGTTTTTGTTCCCGATGAAGGATATTTGAAGAAAGCTTACGAATTGTGCAAAAAAAATAATGTATTATTTATAGCGGATGAAGTTCAAACTGGAATTGCACGTACCGGTAAATTGCTGGCCTGCGAGCATGAAGGTGTAAGACCCGATATATTAATTCTCGGGAAAGCGCTCTCCGGGGGTGTGTTACCTGTATCAGCTGTTTTAGCCGACGATGAAATAATGCTTGTAATTAAACCGGGTGAACATGGTTCAACATTCGGTGGTAATCCATTGGCATGTGTTGTTGCTGTTGCCGCGTTAACTGTTGTTAGAGAAGAAAACCTTGCTGATAATGCAGAAAAATTGGGTGAAATTTTCCGTGAAGGATTAAGAAGTATAAAAAGCCCAATGATTGAACTTGTACGCGGGAAAGGATTACTAAACGCAATAGTAATAAAACCTTCAAATGGAAAAGAAGCTTGGGATGTTTGTGTTGCCATGGCTAAGAATGGTCTGCTCGCAAAACCAACGCATCAGCACATTATTAGGTTCGCCCCTCCATTGGTAATTACCGAACAACAAATCCTCGAATCAATTGAAATTATTAGAAAATCTTTAGAAGAAGTTTAGTATAAAAAAATCCCCTCGTTCTGAGGGGATTTTCTTTTTTCCTAAAATTTATTTCTTTATTAAATACCGCTTCGGAACAACCATTGGTCGATTGTCATTTTCATAAAGTTGATGTTGATAGGTTTCGCTATATAATCATTCATACCGGAAGCTAGACATTTTTCTCTGTCTTTCATAGAAGAATGAGCAGTTACAGCGATAATAGGAATTTTATTCATCGGTGAGTCTAACTCGCGTATTTTTTGAGTCGCGGTTATCCCATCCATCTCAGGCATTTCAACGTCCATTAACACAAGATCGAATGTATTTGTTTGAACCGCGTTGATAGCCTCCACTGCTCCGGAGACGGTTTCAACTTCATAACCGCTATCCGAAAGTAACTTCTTTTCAACCTTTTGACTTATTGGATTATCCTCCACCAAAAGAAGTCTTTTCTTTTTCTTGCTAGCGGGTGGATTTGTAACCTCATCCAGTTTTAGTTTTTTTTCATCATCTTTATTCATAACACCATTTGTTTCAATTGAGGGTTTGTTTTTTTCTTCATTGCTGAAATTTAGAATAATTTTTTGATTATCGGAAGAAGAACTCACTTTAGGCTCTTCTTTTGCAATTATAGGTTCTTCATTTTTCTCAGTAGAAGGATCCTTTACAGTTTTTAATATTACAGTAAATTCCACAGTAGTACCAATACCAAATTCACTTGTTATATTAATTTCACCGCCCATAAGAGTCACAAATTCTTTTGAAATCATTAATCCAAGGCCACTTCCGTCCTTCTGAGTCCATTTTTTTTCTTTAATTTGTGTATATGGTTTAAACAATAATGGAATTTTTTCTTCGGGTATTCCACGTCCGGTATCAAGTATTGTTATTTTTATTTTTGCACTGGACTCATTTTTTTGAATTAAATCCAGCTTAATCCTTATTTCACCTTTATCGGTATATTTGGCGGCATTCGATAAAATATTTAACGTAACCTGTCTAAAACGCATTGGATCACCGTAAACAAATTCTGGCAATTCATCATCTATTATTAAATTAAGATCCAATTTTTTTTCGGACACCACAGGAGAAATAATTGATTTTGCTTTCTCTACCTCTTCTATTATTGAAAATTCTACGACGTCTAACTCCATTTTACCGGCTTCAATTTTCGAAATATCCAGCATATTATTAATTATCTCGAGCAATGCATCTGCGGCAATTTTTGCGTTCGAAGCGAATTCTTTTAATTCAATTTCCGAATCGAACATCCCTTTTTCAATCAAATTAAGAAATCCAACAATTGAATTGACTGGAGTTTTAATTTCATGTGACATACTGGCAAGAAATTGAGCTTTAATATTGCTCGTATATACAGCGGAGTTTACGTCTTTAACGGCTTTTGTTTTTTCAGTCTTTAATTCCGCAATTTCCCGTTTTTTATCTTCATCGGCTTTAGCTTGCTGTGTAATATCATGAATAATCCCCTCAATAAAAACCGGTTTTTCGTTTGAATCGAAAACCATTCTTTCGCTCAGTTTCGTCAACATTTCACTGCCATCTTTTTTATTCAATGGGATTCTGTAATTTTTAACCCGCTTTTGTACCATAAGTATTTTTGTTAATTTTTGCCTCTCCTCACAATCGTAGAACAATTTTTTACCTGCGTCTTCATTAACAAATTCATCAATATTTTCGTAACCGAACATTTTGGCTAATGCTTCATTTATATAAATTATTTGTCCTTCAGGCAATACTCTATATACGCCTTCAGCTAAGGAATCTAGAATCTCCTTATAAGGGATATTTTTATTGGTGGAATCTTGCTTGTTAATAATTTCAATTTCGGCATCTCTTTTTGCTTTCAGCGGCGTATCCAATATAAATGAAACGATGATGGAAGCGAAATTGAAAGCAATTAAAAAAGTTATTGGTTCAGCTAAATTATTTAAGACATTATTTAGCGTTGGACTGAAAATCACGAAAAGCGCGGTAATTATCAAACTGTAAACGGCTACAATTATTTGGTTCACAAAATTCCAACGAAAAGCCAGGCCGAATATGAATATAATAAGTCCCAATAATGTTAACTGAATATTAAATTCATCCGGGAGCTTATTTACAGTAAAAGCAATAGTAATAACAAATGCTACAAGCAGAGTATGTGCCGAAATTATGGATTGCCGTTTTGTTTTTTTTAGGCTCAGAAATAATAATACCGTACACGATATAACAAATAATATTATATTAGCGCTTACCGGACTGCTAAGCCCAAGTTCGTCGTATTTAAATATAATAGAGATCAAAGCTATCATTGCGATTATTAAAGCTGTTATTTGTACTGTTTTAATATTCGCTATATTTTGAGTCTCATTTATTTTTTTTTCATCATCCATAGGTATTGATAAATATAAGTTTTTAACCGATAATAAAATTACATAATTTGAATTCGTAAATTAAATATAATTAATACGACTATACTTTATAGCAGCAAATCAATTTTGAAAATTACTAAATTTTTATTCTTTTCACTTATATAAAAAGATTTCAAAAAGAGACAGGATAATATGGATTTTTTATATACTATCGACGTAAATGTATTTTATTTTATAAATCATACTCTTTCCGTAAAATTTTTAGATAAATTTTTTTTAATAATAACCGATGTTAAAAACTGGTATATAACATACATAATATTATGGTGTATCATATTTTTTAAGGGCGGGCGAAAAGGCAAAATAGCAGCTATAGGAGCAATTTTTTTGATTGTAATTTCGGATCAGGTCAGCTCTGAAATAATAAAAAATTTGATCGCTCGTGCGCGCCCTTGTCACGTTTTAGAAAGTGTTAAACTTCTCGTCAGTTGCAAAAGCTCTTATTCATTTCCATCTTCTCACGCAGTAAATAATTTCGCTATAGCAGTTTATTTTTTAAATATTTTTCCAAAATATAAATGGATTTTATTGACTACCGCGTTCTTGGTAGCCTTATCCCGGCCTTATATTGGCATTCATTATCCGTCAGATATATTTGCAGGGGCGCTGATTGGGTCTGCAATAGGTTATTTGTTTTTTCTATTGATCAGAAAAATTGATGTTTTTTTTGAAAAAAAAGCAGTTGAGAATAATAATTAAAGGAAAGCTGAGTAATGAAAACAAAATTAGAGATCGCTAAAAATTGGCTGCCGCGTTATACAGGTACACAGATAGACGAGTTTGGCGATTATATGCTAATCACAAATTTTCATAATTACGTGTCAAAATTCGCGGAGATATTTAACTGCGAAGTTAAAGGTATAGGCAAACCAATGCAAACAGCGACCAATGATCAAGGTTTATCTATAATAAACTTCGGTATGGGCTCGCCTAATGCCGCTACAATAATGGATTTACTGGTTGCCCGAAATCCGGAGGGTGTTTTATTTTTAGGTAAATGTGGCGGTCTTAAACAATCTACTGAATTAGGTCATTTTATACTACCAACTGCTGCAATACGCGGTGACGGAACAAGTAAAGATTATATGCCGCGCGATGTTCCGGCACTCCCTTCTTTTAAACTCCATAAATTTGTTTCAGATAAAATTATAGCTCACAATGTCGAGTATCGTACTGGAGTTGTTTATACAACAAACAGAAGACTTTGGGAATGGGATGAAAAATTTAAGAGATATCTGCGAAAATTGGGTGCGATTGGCATTGATATGGAAACTGCTACAGTTTTTATAGTTGGTTACGCAAATCAAATATCTCACGGCGCTTTGTTACTTGTTTCAGATTTGCCAATGATTCCCGAAGGAGTAAAAACTGAAGAATCCGATAAATTGGTGACTTCAAATTATGTAGATTTACACTTACAAATTGGAATAGAAGCTATGACTGAAATTGGAGAAAAGGGAGAAAAGATTAAACATTTCACTTACTAAATATGGCATAAATATTGATTCCTTTGTCATACATTAGTTCGTTTTTTGCTGACTTACAACAAAAACAAATTTAATACTGATGTTTCTGTTTAGTTTTGAATACAGAACCTGTATATTAAAAACAATATTTTGAGGAAAGTGAAATGAAAATCATAAAAGTTGCACTCATAACTTTTGCTTTATTTTTAGTCTCTATAAACGCACAGAATATAAATAAAATAGATTTAGCTAAAACTTCAGCTAATAAATTATTCGATTTCTGTAAAGTCAATAATTTTGAAAAAGCAGCTGATTTAATAGCCTATTCCGGTAAAGACGCGGAAAGGAATCTTAATAGTTCTTTCAATTTTAAAGTCGCTTCCGAAGCGAATACTGTAAAACGAATTTCAAAAAAAATAAAGGCTTTTCTGGATATTTCCGATACATACGAATTTGGAAAATTCGAGGAAAAGACTGAAGAAAATATAAAAACCTATTACCTGGAAGTAGAATTTATAAGTGGAAATCAAAGACTAAAAACTATCTTCTCTTTAGTTGAAGTAAAAGGGAAAATGCTGCTGTCTGAATTAAATTAGATTATTACATGCTTATTTACAGATAATATTTCTTTGGTTCTTTCTTTTACAAATTCTTTAATTAAAAATATTTTTTCCCTGCCAGGCAAGCTAAGTCCGTTTAAACTGCCTAATTTGCCGTAGATTATCGATTAATCAAATAAAATGATTTTTTTATACTTTCATAATATTTATTTTGTGTTTGTACAAATTGGGAGAAAAGATGAAATCGCTTTCTTTTAAACCAGATGCTAAACTTAAATTCAAGTATTTACTAATTTTTTTAAGTGTAATGATTTTTGAACTATTTATTGGAATTTTATTACTGATTTTAATTCCAATCGGCGGAAAACACTCAAGCACTGAAGTTGCAATAGTACTTTGGCCGATATTAGCAGGATCGGCATTGTTGTTATTAATTATTGCTCTTCCAATCAGTATTCTCTGGATAAATAATTTGAATTATTCCATCGATTTGGAGAGAATTTCAATTCACAAAGGAATAATTACTAAAATTCAACAGAATATTCCCTATTACGCTATCACTGATTTTATTCTACAACGATCATTATTTGACAGATTCTTGGGTATAGCGTCGATAAGAATCCAAACTGCTGGTCAATCTACCACACCAACAGGATATGAAGGTAATTTGGCAGGAATTAAGGAATGGAATCAATTATTAAACGAATTAAGAGCGCGACTTAATAAAGAAAGTGCAAATACAATAAAAACAAATGATATGAGTATTAATTCATCGGATGATAAATTATCTGATATTATTTCTGAACTTAAAGAAATTAAAGAATTGTTGCGTAATAGAAATTAAGCTTTTTGTAGGGCAATTTTAATAATACATTAGTATTAATTTGAATTTGTATGATGCCACCGAAAATAAATTCCAAAATAATTCCATGGACAATTGTAATGAATTTGAAATATTCTATCGCTTCACTGCTGATTATACTCGGATCATGCTCTCAATATGTAAATAAAAACGAATCCGATTCATTTGACGATGCGATTTACCAGTACGGTACTAAAGACTCCTTTTTGTCCAAAAAGTACGTGGGACAATTAAGTTATAAAGAGTTAAAAAATTATGGTGATATGGGCTTGGGTACATTTAATTATGTTGATGGTGAAATGACAGCGCTAAACGGAGAATTTTTTAGAATTCCCACAGATGGTCCCGTCCATTTAGCAAGTGACACATTTTTAACACCGCTTGCAATAACAAAATTTTTCAGAACCGATAAAGAGATTAAAACGAATAGCGGCATTGGAATTGAAGAGTTGAAAAATTTAATTTCCGCTTCCCTAACTGACACTACAAAACCGATCGCTTTTCAAATTACGGGTGATTTTAATTTTATAAAAACAAGGAGCGTTCACAAACAATCCGAACCATTTTTATCACTTGAACAAATTGTGGCTGATCAAGCGGTCTTTCAATTTGAAAATATTTCCGCAACTATAGTTGGATTCTGGTTTCCCAAATATATGGACGGTGTTAATTTTCCTTCCTATCATTTTCACGTTTTAACAGCGGATTTAAAAGGAGGCGGACATCTATTGGATTGTAAAATAAAGGATGCCGTTGTAAAAATAGATTATTGCGATAAATTAATTATCCAGTGACGCAATGTAAGCACTAATACCATTTTTACTGTAACGCTGCAGCAATAAATTTTTAACTTTATTTAACGGGAAATTTTTAGGATTAACCAAATAATAGAGTAATAGTCCGTCTAATGAAGCAGAAAATATCTGGGCTTCTGCTGCGGGGTTCTTAAAACCTATTTTTCTAAAAATTTTTTCTATTTGTTTTAAAATAAAATCGCTGAATTTTTCTGTAATATTCTCGGTAGTTGGCAGCACTTCAGGTTGAAAAGCCATCCGCATATATAATCGCCAAAATTCCTCGTAAGCTAAAGCATAGCTAAAACTCTTATTGATAAGTATTACTATTTGTTCATAAGGATCTTCAATTTTTTTAATATCCTTAATAATCTGTAAACCCCTTTCCATCATCATCTCAAATATTGCGTTTAGCAGATCCAGTTTGCTTTTAAAATAATTGTAGGATAATCCTTTGGCCACACCTGCATGTTTAGCTATTTCACTCATAGAAGTACCGTGAAATCCTTTTTGCGAAAATAATTTGATCGCTGCTTCTATTATTTTGTTTCTTGTCTGATTTCTTACTTGTGCCAGTTGTTCGGATGTTCGCGGCATTTTAATTGACCAATTGTTCAACCGTAAAACTATATTTTGCGTATTTAAAAATCAACTTTTTGTATTTTCAACAACCCTTCGCTTGAAACTCTCGTATAAAGTATGTAGTTTTTAATTGAACGTTTGGTCATTCTTAAGTGAGGCTTAAATGACGAATTTTTATTTCATCTCAATGCTAGTCCTGGTCACATCCATAATTACATATTGCCAAACCGCACAGGAAATAATTCAAAAAGCAGAAGACTTGATTAAAGGAAAAACTGCGCAGGGTGTAATTGAAATGACTGTTAATACTCCCGATTATGAGAGAACCCTTAAAATGGAAAGCTGGTGGGTAGGCAATCAAAAAGCGTTAATAGAAATTCTTTCCCCAAGAAAAGAGAAAGGTAATAAAACATTAAAAATTGGCAATGAAATGTGGAGTTATTTAAGGAACACGGAAACAACAATTAAAATTCCTCCATCTATGATGCTACAATCCTGGAACGGATCCGACTTTACCAATGACGATCTTGTGCGCGAATCAAGTTTGTCGGATGATTATAATCAAAAAATAATTGCCGAAGAAAAATTAAATGACCAGCAATGTTATAAAATTCAACTTCTTCCAAAACCCGAGGCCCCCGTAGTGTGGGGTGAGTTATTATACTGGGTAAGAAAATCCGATTTTCTCCCCGCCAAAATTGAATATTATAGTGAAAAAGGAAAATTGATGCGATACATGGATTTTGAGGATATTAAATATTTTGGGAATAGGAAAATGCCGTCGAAATGGACTATGGTCAATACGACAAAAAAGGGGCACTCAACGTCTTTCAATGTATTAAAAATGGAGTTTGATAAAAAAATAAAGGACAGCAAATTTTCCTTTAAAGAATTGGAAAGAGGCAATTAAATTGAACTTACTTTTTAAATTAGCCTGGCGCAATATATGGCGAAATAAAAGGCGTTCTTATATCACTTTAGCGGCTATTATCTTCGCAACTTTCGCCACTATTGCTATGCGTGGAATTCAATTGGGAACATATGGGGTAAATATAAAAAATGCCGTTGAAATGTTTACCGGTTACCTGCAAATTCAAAGAACCGGTTATCAGGAAAACCCGTCGCTAAATCTTGCTTTCAGTTTAGAAGATAGTCTGCAAAATATATTAGAAACCAATGATAAAATCATTTCGTTTACTCCAAGAGTTTATGCCGCCGGACTAATAAGTTATAAAGATAATTCTTACGGATCCGCAATTTTCGGTATTGATCCTTCGAAAGAGAAAAAGACATCCAAAATATTGGATAAATTAAAAAACGGATATTTTTTTACTTCCGATACTTCATTGGAGATTGTTATAGGTGAAAAATTATTAAATAACTTAAAAGTAAATATTGGAGAAACCGTTGTAATTCTTGCCCAGGGTTTCGATGGATCTCTAGGTAATTTAAAATTTAAAATTACAGGAACCGTAAAAACCGGCTCACCGGAACTGGATAATATGGCTGTTTTTATGAGCATTCGAACATCGCAGGAATTACTTGCTTTATATGGCAATCGTATTCATTCAATCGCGATTAAACTAAATTCATTAGAAAACATGGATGAAGTTCAGGACTCACTTAAGTCAAATATCAAATCGAAAAATTTAGCGATTTTAAATTGGGAAGAAGTAATGCCTGATTTAAAACAATCAATTGATCTTGATAATATAAGCGGGCTTTTAATGCTCATAATTTTAATAATTATTGTAGCCTTCGGAATATTAAATACTGTGTTGATGTCGGTTACGGAAAGATTTAATGAGTTTGGCGTTACACTTTCTATCGGTATGCCTCAAATAAAATTAGTTCTTCTTGTTCTTATTGAAACTGTGTTTATTGCAATTATTGGAATAATTATTGGCGATATTCTCGGTTACGCAATTAATAATTATTTCTATTTTAATCCTATTGAGTTCGGAAGCGAATTTGCTTACATATATGAGGAATACGGATTTCTGCCTGTTATGCAATCATCAATAAATCCTTACATAATAGTTAATAATACGATATTAGTCTTAACCATTTCAGTTATCGCCTGTTTATACCCAATGTACAAAGTATATAGATTGGAACCGTTAAAAGGAATCAGACACACATAATGTGAGATAAAAAAATGCTCTTTAAACTTGCCTGGCGAAATATTTGGAGAAATAAAAGACGCTCTTTCATAGTTTTTATTTCAGTTATTGTAGGGGTTAATGCTATGTTGTTTATGGACGGTATGTCCAACGGAATGTTATCTCAAATATTATTCAACGAAATCAGTCTGAACGTTTCACACATTCAAATACATAAAAACGGATTTACCGATAATAAAATGGTACAGAACTACATGCCTGATTATGAGAATGTGGAAAAAATAATAATAACAAATAAAAGTATTAGATATTACAGCAAACGTATTGTCACTTTTGGTTTATTAAGCAGTGCTGCAAATTCAACTGGAATATATTTAAATGGTATTGAGCCGGAAAACGAACAAAATGTCTCAAGAATTAAATCTTCCATAATTGAGGGGAAATATCTATCGGGTAACTCCGGTGAGATTGTGATTGGTAAAAAACTTGCTGAAAAATTACAGGTGGAATTAGGAGATAAAGTTGTCGCGTTAGCCAACACCTCCGATGGCAGCATAGGCTCGGATGTTTTCAGGATTGTTGGAATTTATAAATCTCCCAGTTCAGAATTTGATAAATCCTACGTTTATATTCCTATAACAAACGCGCAGACAATGCTTAATTTGCAGAATAAAATTCACGAATTTGCGATAATCACCAATAATTATAATAGCGCCAATATAATTAGAGATAAACTAAGAGAAACTCTTTCCGGTTCTTATGAAGTACTTTCTTACGAAGATCTGCTTCCTTTCGTTATAATTCAGCTCGATATGTATAAAGAATCTCTGTTTGTAATTAACCTGATAATTAGTCTCGCATTAATATTCGGAATAATTAATTCAATGCTTATGTCCGTATTCGAAAGAATTAGGGAAATTGGAGTATTGATGTCAATTGGAATGCGGAATGGGAAAATATTTTTAATGATATTAATTGAAGCATTTACAATAGGAACTGCCGGAACAATTATAGGAGTTATTTCTGGCTATTTGATCAATATACCTTTTTCAACTTTTGGGATTAATTTAAGTGTTTTTGCACAAAGCCTGGAGTCGTTTGCGGTCGGAGCGATTCTTTATCCTAAACTATCAGTTGAAAATTTTGTAATGATTTTATTAATGATCCCTTTAATCTCAATTCTGGGAGCTTTATATCCGGCATATAAAGCAATTAAACTTGAACCTGTTTATGCAATACGTTACATATAAATATGATTTGACTAAGTGGTTAAAAAAATAATTTAATATAGAGTTCAGTACTATGGAAATTATTAAAACAGAAAACTTAAAAAAAACCTATAAGGACAACGGCGTACCTGTAAACGCCCTTAGAGGTATAAATCTGATTATTAACAAAGGAGAGCATGTTGTAATCGCGGGTCCGTCAGGATCAGGGAAAACAACACTGTTGAATTTATTAGGCGCTCTCGATAAACCCACCGAAGGAAGAATATTTTTTAAAGGTGAGGATTTTTCACTTAAAACAAAAAAGGAACTTTCAGATTTTCGTCTGCGCAATCTCGGATTTGTTTTTCAAGCGTATAATTTAATTCCGGTTTTATCTGCTACTGAAAACATAGAATTTAGTTTGATGCTTTTAGGTATTCCTGAAAAAGAAAGACGCGCTAAATCATTGAAATTATTAGAGGAATTGGAAATTGCCGATTTGGCGTATAAACGTCCGGGAGAAATGAGCGGAGGACAACAGCAGCGTGTAGCTGTAGCTCGAGCAATTGTAAATAATCCCAAACTTGTGCTGGCCGATGAACCAACCGCTAATCTTGATAGCAAAACAGGAGCTTTACTTCTGGATTTGATGGATAAAATGAATGTCGAAAAGAACATCACTTTTATTTTTTCTTCGCATGATCAACTTGTAATTGAAAGAGCAAAAAGATTATTGTTGTTGAAAGATGGACTTATAAATGATCAGAATAATTAGATGTTCGGTTTTAATAATCATTTTTGGTCTTCATGGTAATTTATCGGCCCAAACAGAATACGAAATTACGGGCTACTTTATTAACATGCCTCTTTATCAAAAACCATCTAAAGAATTCACAGAAATATTTGGGTATGACAATAATATTTTGACGAACATAAGCCGATTAAGAATTAGACCCACATTGTATTTCACGAATGATATTTGGTTAAATACAGAATATGAAATAAACTCGCTTCTTTTTAATTCAGCGGGGTTGTTTAATTTATTGGAAATAACTAATTCCAGACGCCAACTTATTGATCTTTCCTGGAACTTATCAAGCGGAAATCAATTAATTATCAATCATTTTATTGATCGATTATACTTAAAATATAATTTTGAATTTGGCGATATAACAATCGGGCGTCAAAGAATTGCATGGGGTACGGGTCGTGTTTGGAATCCAACGGATTTATTTAATCCGATTAATCCCGCAAATTTCGCAAAAACAGAAAAGGACGGAGTTGATGCCATTTCATTCAAATGGAATTCTGGTAATTTTACAGATATTAACTTTGTTTTTAATCCCTCTAAAAAAATTTCGAACAGCAATTACGGATTTAGATTCAGAACAAATTATAATGAATACGATTTTTCGATTGTTTCTGGAAATTTTGATGACTCATATATAATCGGATGCGATTTTGCCGGAAATCTGTATGATGCGGGTATTCGTGGTGAAGGTATTTATTCTTTTGAAGATAATAATTCAGATGTATATCTAAAATATATTTTGGGATTAGATTATCAATTTACTCCTCAATTTTATTCAGCGATTGAATATCACTACAACGGGAAAGGTAAAGAAGGCATCTTTAATTATGAATTAAATGAGCTTCTGAATGGAAAAATTCTAAACCTAGGAAAACATTATTTTTATCTGGGATCATCATACCTGCTTTCTCCTCTTTTTACCCTTACATTTTCAAATATATTTAACATCAACGATTCAAGCGGTTATGTTATACTCAGCGGGAATTATTCTCTATCCGATAACATTGACGCTTCCATTGGTTTGCAAAAAACTTATGGGAACAAATTTTCGGAATATTGGTACTATCCTGTATCTTACTACTTAAAATGTGAGATGTTTTTCTGAGGCATTTTTGATTGCCTTGATTCTGACTGTACTTTCCTTATATTGTTTATATGATTAGTGTTGGGTGTTTCTTTCAAAATAAAGATAAGGAGGAAAAATAATGACACAAATTATCGATTCAACCAAAAAATTCATTTTACCGACAGAAAGAAAAGAATATAAACCCTCTGCTGTTAAAGATCTGTCTAAAACAGAATTGGAGAAACAAGAATTATTGCAGAAACGGATAATAATTAAAGATGAAATTGTGATCCAGGATAGAAAATGGGTTGCGACAGAAATTTGGCTAGGGTAAATTTCAAGTGACTAATTTCATACAATATTATAATGTTCATTTTTGATAAGTATTTATAGTCCCAATCCGCACCAACCATACGCCTAATAATATAATTACGGCGCTCATAGATATTATTAAATTAATTTCTTCGTTTAATACAAACCAGCCCAGCATTAATGCTATTACAGGATTTATATAAGCATAAGTTGTTACAAAGGAAACCGGAAGATGTGAGATCGCGTATATGTATGAGCCATACCCAAGAATGGAAGCTATAATAAGAAGGTAAAGAAATGCTATCAGACTATCGTGCGTAAAACTAAATTTAGAAACTTCTCCAAGAATTACTCCCGCGATAATCTGCAGTATACCCGCAAAAGTCATTTGAAAAGCGGCAGCCATTAATGGATGAGAATTTACTTTTACCCTTTTTGAATAATGTGAGCCGATTGCCCAGGAGATATTTGCTAATAAAAGTAATAATATTCCTGATAAATTTTCCCCTTCAGTTAAGGCATGTAAATCATCCATAAATATTATGACAACACCAAGTAAACATAAAAATAGTCCGGATATTATTTTGATATTAATAAAACCGGCGCCCGATAGAATGAATTCTATTAAAACTATAAACAACGGCATAGTTGAAAGTAACAAAGCAGTTAAACCGCTAGGCAGCCATATTTCGGCTATAACAACCAACGCGTTTGTAATTCCAAGCAGTAAAATTCCAATGACGGCAAGGTGTTTATAATCTTTAATTTGGGGTAATGTCTGTTTATTTATTAATAAAATTCCAATGAACACCGGACCGGCGATGCCCCACCGTAATCCGGCAAACAGTAAGGGCGGTAAATCATTAACGCCTATTTTTATTGCCAGATAAGTCGTACCCCAAATTAAACTTACCGCCGCCCATGCCAGATAAGCTTTGGTGTTTTTTTCTATCATCATCAATCAAATTAAAGAGATTCGAAATATCCTAAATTTTTCAATAAGTTTATTATTGATTTATTTCCCCGATTTAGAAATCGTTCAGACACAAATCCACCGCCTCAAAATTGAGGGAATATTAGTTATAACTAATTACTTTCTTACACTTAATTTGAGATTTTTTATTTGAGCAATTCATGCTACGAATATTTTTTTTAACTTTGTTTATTTGATGGATAAATAATAGGAAAATAATTGAAGGAAGAACCAAAAATAATTATCAAAAAAGCTGATGTAAATGATACATCAACAATAGTAATGTTTATAAAATATTTAGCTGAATATGAAAAATTGACTCATCAGGTGTCAGTTACGGAAGAATTATTAAAACAAACATTGTTTAGATCAAATACAAACGC
>PGYT01000024.1:0-15496 GCA_002839805.1 Ignavibacteriae bacterium HGW-Ignavibacteriae-2 | reverse complement strand
TTTGCCTTATATTTTTTTAACTTTTCAACTTTTATTGGCAAACCCGGTTTATATTTGGAGGATCTTTTTGTTCTACCGGAGATGCGCGCCAAAGGAATTGGCAAACTACTGTTAATAGAACTAGCCAAAATTGCTAAAGAAAATAATTGCGGCAGATTCGAGTGGTCAGTTTTAGATTGGAATACACCGGCGATAAATTTTTATAAGAAATTAGGCGCAATGCCAATGGAAGAGTGGACAATTTTTAGAATGGATGAAGAAAAATTCACCAAACTCGCTAATAATAACGAATAATAGAGGGAATAGATGTTTGATTTTGTAAAAGAATGGTTTAAAGATTATCCGACGTTGATAAATGGATTGGAAATTACAGGTATAATTATTTTGGCTTTTATGTCACATTTTGCTGTTAAAAGTATTTTGTACAAAAGCATCCAAAAACTTACGCAAAAAACAAAAACTGAATTCGATGATATTCTGTTGAACAAAAATTTATTGCGTCGCGTGTCATATATAGCACCGTTAATTGTTATAAATCAATTTTCTTACTTGCTTCCAGATTTAAATAAATTTCTCTCCAATTTGTCCGGCGCTCTAACAGCGTTTATAGTTGTACTTATAATTACAAGCATACTTACCTCTATAAATGAAATTTATGAGAATATGTCCAAAGATTTTAAACGTCCTATAAAAGGATATATTCAAGTAATAAAGATTATATTATATGTTATCGGCGCGATAATAATTGTTGGAATTTTAACCGGTCAAAGTATATTTGAGTTACTCGCTGGAATTGGCGCTCTTACAGCTGTACTTATGTTTGTGTTTAAAGATACAATTTTATCATTTATCGCCAGTGTTCAAATAACTTCGTACGACTTGGTGAAAATAGGAGATTGGATTGAAATACCGTCTTTAGGAGTTGACGGAGATATAATGGACATTGCGCTTCACACAATAAAAGTAAGAAACTTCGATAAAACTATTACAACTGTCCCAACATATAAGTTGATTGAAGTTCCGTTTAAAAACTGGCGCGGTATGCAGGAAACAGGCGGTAGAAGAATTAAACGCTCAATACATATTGATCTGGCGAGCGTAAAATTCTGCGATGAGAAAATGATAACTAAATTTAAAAAGTTCCAATTATTACAGCCTTACATCGATAAAAAATTAAACGATATAGAAAATTTTAACAAACAAAATAAAATTGATTCTTCAGAACAGGTTAATGGTAGACGACTCACAAACATTGGGACATTCAGGGGGTATATTAAAGAATATCTTAATCACAGAAATGATATTAGTAAAGAGCTTACATTTCTAGTCCGTCAACTTGAGCCTAAAGAACACGGCATTCCTATTGAGATTTATGTATTTACAACAACTACAAAATGGGTTGAATATGAAGAAATACAGTCAGACATATTCGATCATATTTTCGCCATTATTCCATTTTTCGAATTACAAGTCTTCCAGACACCATCGGGAGCGGACATAAGAAGTTTAGCAGGCACAAAATTAATTTCTTAATAAAAAATTGGAATATATGAAAGCAACTGTCCATAATGCGATATCTCATGCACTAATTGATTTGGGGGTTAACGTAATTACCCATGTTCCGGGATACGGCGCGAGTGAAGTTTTTACATCTTACAACGAACTTTCACAAAAAAGATTGCCAATATCATTTCACGAAGAGGTAGCTTACACTATTTGTCATGGTGTTTCCATTTCAGGAAAAAGATCGGCTGCTTTAATGAAAGCTCAGGGAATTGCAAAAGCGGCAAATAGTGTTGTAGATTCCCTGTATACGCAATGTAACGGCGGATTTGTAATATTTGTATTCGAAGATTTTACTGGCTCTCACTCCGATAATATAATGGAGGCGGAGCAAATGTTATTCGGAATGAGTTTTCCATATATTAAAGGCGATTCGCCTAAAATATATAATGACGTAATTGACGCCTACAATTTGTCGGAGGAAAAGTCTTTACCTGTTGCTTTGCTTATTGACGCGTCTCGTATAAATGACACAGTTGAATTTAATAGAAAAGAATTGCGTAAAACGGGCACTTACACACGTGACGTGCTGGCACATGTTGTTCACCCGTTTTTCGCTGATTATCAGTATAAAATATTTACAACAAATAAACTTAATGGTGATATAAAAACAATCATCAGACCTGATCTTCCCATACTCCCTGAAGGCTTGCCGGAACGTTACAAAGAAAACGCAAAATCTTATCAGTCTTTTTTTGATGTATTTAAACAATATAAAAATGGAATTGTATGCGGCGATACTAGTTCATCGAGTGTCTATTGTCTGCCGCCTTACGACGCTATAGATATTGTTACCTACATTGGCGGAAGTATTCCACTTGCAATAGGAGCTTACCTGGCCGGCAATAAATATGTATGGGCATTAACGGGTGATTTCGGTTTTATTGCAGCCGGACATCTGGGTTTGTTAGAAGCGGCCAACCGCGAACTTCCCATAAAGATTGTGATATTCTACAACAAGCAGGCTTCCGCTACGGGTGGTCAGCAGATAAATAAAAAAATTATGCTGCGTCTTCTTGCAGCCTATGAACCATTTACAAAACATATTTATAATCCAAACGACCCAATTGAAATTAGTCAGGTGCTGGATGAAGTTATTAACTCTGGTGAGTTAAGAATTGTTCTAATTCATTATTAATAAAATGCTCGTTTTCACATAAAAATTTGATACATCCTGCCGCTGTTTATTTTTTAAATAGTTCCCTTTTCTGTTTCGAAATATTACATCTATTGGAAAAGAAGCCACATTTAAGAATATTTGAATACCGGCATTTTTTCCAAATGTTATAAATTTTCAAATTTCGGTGGCATTAGCTGAAATAAGATGAGCGGTGATTACAATCTATCGATTAAAATAAATGACTACTGTGAATTCAGCTGCTCATTTACTAAATAGCTGTTTCAGTTTTCTTGCTTTTTAGGTATTCTGAGTCTGGAATATTACCGGATACTTAAATAAGATTTCCACATAATTATTGTTTAATTATCGAGTAGATAATGAGTTTAGTTATAAAAGAAGTACAAAACAAAAAAGATTTTAAGAAATTCATCATGTTTCCGTTCAAACTTTATTCCGGGAACAAGTTTTGGATACCTCCTCTTATTTACGAAGAGAGAAATAATTTAAGAGAAGACAAAAATCCCGCCTACGAATTTTGTGAGGCGGCCAATTGGCTGGTTTACAAGGATGGTAAAATAGCAGGAAGAATATCCGGAATCATTAATAAACGATACAATGAAAAAACAGGCAAAAATATCGCTCGGTTTTCCCGGTTCGATTTTATTGATGATTATGATGTATCAGCCGCGCTTATTGAAACAGTTGAAAAATGGGCTAAAAGTAAATCAGCAGTTGAAATACAAGGACCTTTGGGTTTTACCGATATGGATCCGGAAGGAATGTTAATTGAAGGATTCGAAGAACTTGGCACCATAGCTACGATTTATAATTATCCTTATTATCCCGATCATATTAAAAAATTAGGTTATCAAAAAGATACTGACTGGCTGGAATATCAACTTTTCCCAACAAAATCGATACCTGAAAAAATTGAACGAATCGCGGCAATAGTTAAAGAACGAAATGGGCTAAAAATTCTGAAAGTTAAAAAAGCTAAGGATCTTCTCCCTTACGCACATGAAATATTTGAAGTGCTTAATGCAGCTTATAAAGATATTTTCGGGTTTGTTTCTCTAACCGAAAAACAGATTGACCTTTATATTAAGCAGTATTTCGGATTTATTATACCCGATTATGTGCCTGTAATTCTAAATGAGCAGAATCAAGTTGTAGCGTTTGCAATTACGATGCCTTCACTATCAAAGGCTTTCCAAAAATGCCGAGGCAGGATTTTCCCTTTTGGATTTATCCATATTTTAAGATCGATGAAAAAAACCAACAATGCGGATCTTTATCTTATTGGAGTTCGACCGGATTATCAGGACAAAGGAGTGAATGCTATAATAATTTGTGAAATCAATAAGGTTTTCAGTAAATACAATATCACAACTGTAGAATCCAATCCAGAACTGGAATCAAACGCCAAAATTCACGCTCAATGGCGTTTCTACGAAAGCCGACAGCACAAACGGAGAAGATGTTTTATAAAGTCTTTGTAGAATAATATTTATAAATACGGCGTCAATACAGCAGATGTATCTTAAAAAATTACGACTTACCAGTGCGGTATTTGAAAGTTACGAACTGCTCGCTTTTCCGGTCACCCTTACCCCACATTGTAAATATCGTAATTAATTGTTTTATACTCTGACTGATTTTTTTGTCCGAGGGAAAATCTCTAAACTTCATCACTTGTTAAAATTGAAATGCGTCCGCAAAGTCTTTTGTGATATTGGTTCATTTTGTTAAATTGATTCGCCATAATAATTCACTTATATATAAAAATAAGAGTTTAATGGAAAATAAAAATTTTTTCATCACACCTAGCAGTATTTTACCACAAGAATTCTTTGAGAAATTAATTGAAGAAGAATCTTTTTTTGTTGAAAAAATTATTTCCGAAGGTCATGCAACACCTGAGGGTGAATGGTACGATCAGGATACAACCGAGTTTGTGATGCTGTTAAAAGGAAGAGCAATTTTGGAGTTTGAAGAGGGCGAAAAAAAGGAGATGGTGCCTGGTGATTATGTGACAATACCAAAAAATAAAAAACACAGAGTTTCCTGGACAGACCCGCGTCAAAAAACTTTTTGGCTTGCAATCCACTACAAATAATACGGAGACAACCACATTGGAAGAAACATTATTTTCTGCGGAACAGCATTGGGTTTTATGGGCAATTTTAATAAGTGTGGCAGCATTTGGTTTATGGGCCGAAAAAACTAAATTCGGTTCAAAGTTATCGGCTGTTGTTATTTCTATACTAGGGACAATGGTGCTAACCAACTTAAATATTATCCCTTCTGCTGCGCCGGCCTACGATATTGTATGGTCTTATCTTGTACCATTGGCAATCCCGCTCCTATTATTTAAAGCAAATCTTAAAAGAATAATTAAAGAAGCAGGTCCAACATTAGCTGCATTTGGGTTTGGAGCTATAGGCACTGTAATAGGCACAATAGTGGCTTATTTTTTGATCCCTCTGGGAGAAAATGGATGGCAGCTTGCCGCGATTTTCTCTTCCACATATATAGGTGGTTCAATGAATTATGTGGCCGCTGCTGGTGCCGTTGAGTTGGAATCGGGAAATTTGCTTGCCGCAGGAGTTGCAGCTGATAATCTTGTAATGGCCGCTTACTTTATTGTTCTTTTCGCGCTTCCCTCCGTTAAATATCTGCAGAAAATTTACCCGAACAAACATCAGGAAATCGCAGCAAAAGATGACAATATTTTGGATCAGCATCATAACGAGAGCTCAATTACAATTGCAGATTTGTCTAAAGCACTGGCAATTTCAGCTGTAATATGCGCAATCGGTTATTTGGCACAGGATATTATTGGAATTGGGGGAAGTGCAATTTTAATTATTACAGCTTTAGTAGTCGGACTCGCGTCATTTTTCCCTAAATCAGTTGGCGGAATAGAGGGGGCGGATATTATAGGCACCTTTTTAATGCAGATATTTTTCGCAGCAATTGGAGCAAGCGCTAATATAATGGTAGTAATTGAATACGGGCCAATACTATTTGTTTTTGCGGCGGTAATACTTTCAATTCATTTATTATTTCTTTTAAGCGCCGGTAAAATTTTCGGACTTGATTTAGCGGAAATTGTTATAGCTTCCAACGCAAATATGGGAGGACCTACAACAGCGGCAGCTATGGCAGTAGCGCGCAGATGGAAAGAACTTGTTATTCCAGCGATACTTTGCGGAACTTTAGGTTACTCAATAGCTACATTTATAGGTGTTGCATTAGGTTACTGGTTAAAAACCTTTTAATTCAAAATACATTTAGGTTGTTCGCTAGCTTTCAACTTATTATTTTATATATGTTCTTTCAAATAATTTTTATGGTTCTGTTTTTTTAACAGATAAAATGGGAAACCGGTTAAAGTCCGGTGCTGCCCCGCAACTGTAAAGGATAGTAATCCGCTAACATGAATGCCACTTTTCTAAAATTTTGGAATGGGAAGGCGTTAGTTGGAGTCCTGAGCCAGGAGACCTGCCATAAAATTCATTTTTAATCAACCTTCGCGGGATAGGTCGGGTTAACAAAGTTTCGATTTTTATTTTAATCTTAATTTTAAACATCCAATACCCCTCGAAGTTACATCTTAATTTAATATAAGGAGTAACTTTGATGTACAGACTCAAATTTTTTCTAACTCTGTTTTTAATTACAACCTCAATTTTTATTGCTCAGGATAATCAGATATCATCCAAATTATCTGAAGTCCTTGTTACTGCTACCAAAACTCCAACAACCGCAATTGAAATTGCAAGTTCTTATACCCTGATAACTTCCTCAGATTTAGCTAATTATCAGAAAACTTCAGCTCTTGGGGTATTACGTGATATTGAAGGTATTTCAATAACACAGCAAGGCGGTCCTGGAAAATTGGCTTCAATATTTACACGCGGGGCAAATTCCAACCATACATTGGTTTTAATTGACGGTATAGAAATGAACGACGCCAGTTCAACAAATAACGCATATGATCTTGCGACTCTATCTACTGAGAATATTGACAGGATTGAAGTAGTACGCGGCCCACAAAGTACGCTTTATGGATCCGAGGCGATGGCAGGGGTAATCAATATTATTACAAAAAAAGGTGAAGGATCCCCGGGAATTAATATAACCGGAGAGGCGGGTTCAAATAATTATTATCGAGGCGGATTTACTTCCTCAGGTTCATTTAATTCTTTTAACTATTCGGCCGGAATTTCCAAACAAAAAACAGACGGCGTTTCATCAATATCCCAAAAGTACGGTGCTTCTGAAAAAGATGGGTATGACAACACTTCAGCTTCTTTTAAAGGCGGTTATAACTTTTCTGAATTTACCGATATAAACCTAATCTATCGATTTACAAAAGCAAAGGCAGGTATTGATCAATCGGGCATTTTCGGTGACGACCCAAATTATAATTACGACGTAGAAGAGCACATCGGGGGGATTAATGGAAATCTTTCACTCTTCGAAAACAAATGGATACAAAAGTTTTCCGCGGGATTAACTCGTAAACTCTCACATGCAATTGATAAAATTGATCCCGACCATCCGGGTGTATCATCAAATAATTACAGCAACGCCACGCGGTTAAAGTTTGGCTGGCAAAATTTGGTAACTGCGTTGGAAAATAACAAAATCACATTCGGAGTAGAAACTGAAGAAGAAACATCAACAACTTCATATAAGTCAGAAAGTCTCTGGGGTCCGTTCGAAAGCAAATTCCCCAAACAGAATGTACGTACAAACAGCATTTATATACAGGATCAATTAACATTAATAAATAATCTGTATACTTCAGTGGGTTTACGATTCGATGACCACGAAAAATTCGGAGGAAAAGTTACTTATAGAATAGCGCCCGCTTATTACCTTTCTGCTACAAGTACAAAATTTAAGTTTACTTACGGAACCGGTTACAAAGCCCCTTCCCTTTTCTATTTATTTGATCCCGCATTCGGTAATCCCGATTTAAAACCGGAAGAGAGTAAAGGCTGGGACGCGGGGTTTGAGCAATTTCTTCTAAACAGCAAAATTTCTTTTGGACTAACTTATTTCAGAACCGATTTTAACGAACTGATCGGCTTCGATGAAAATTTTGTAACCGTAAATATTGATAAAGCACAAACAAGCGGAATTGAATTTTTTGCATCATATAAAAATAGTAAGAATTTTAACATTAATTTGAATTATACGTATGTTTCGGCAAAGGATAAGTCGCCGGGTGTTCTCAAAGAATCAGAAGATTTGATACGAAGACCAAACAACAAATTAAATATGAATATTAATTATATGCCGCTTACGGATTTGAACCTAAATATAAACACCAGTTTTGTCGATGAAAGAAAAGACGATGATTTTGAAAGTTATCCCTCAAAAAGAGTAACGTTAAAAAGTTATACCCTAGTGGATTTTGCGGCTTCGTATAAATTGATAAATCAACTTTCAATCAATGGGCGTGTAGAAAACATTTTCGATACTGAATATGAGGAAATTCTCTATTACGGTACTTTAGGAAGGTCATTTTATCTGGGTTTCGATTTTACTTTATAAGTCAAAGATATTTATGGGGTTGACTTTGTGTCAACCCCATCTAAAATTATTTTACTACTTCAACTTTTTCCTTAAACTTAAAACCTATCTCTTCCATTTCTTTTAAGAGTCTCGTATAAATTACAGGGTGAGTTGGAATATGGCAGCCGGTAAGGGGCAGTTCGTCTTTTAATATAAGTTTTGTGGCTATTGCGGCGGGCAAACCAACTGTTTTTGAAATAGCCGTAAACCCGTTTGGTTCACCATATTCAACAAAGGTGGATGTGGTTTTTTCTTTTTTATTATTTTCTTTGGGAAACTCAGCTTCTATTTCGTGAATAAGAGCAACCATATCCCGCGCGCCATCAGGTAAAGGCAGTTTTTCAATTAACAACTTTGTTAGGACATCAGCAGCAGTTTTAACTGTTCCGCCAATTTTTTTGTCATCAAACAATCCAAGCCAAATAAGATTATCAATTATTTTTCCAGTCGGATTTATTCCCAAATGATTTGCGACACGGGTTTCCAATTTTGCTCCGTTTGTATTTACAGGCACAAACATTTCTGTAAATTCGCGGTATGTTTTATCTGCAAGTTCCGGAATTTTCATTATATCGTTAGGAATGCCTAATCGTACAATCTGCAGCCAGATTTCGCTATAACCGGGATATCTTAATGTGCCGCGAATCATAGTAGTTACTTTTTCGAGGTCAAATATTTTCCTGTAAATAAGAGAATCTCTGTTGGGATAAGCTTCCAGAGTTCCAATTCCATCAACTTCAACTTTCCACGTTCTGTTAAATAACTGATTATGCCCTACAATTTTGATCTTATTGTCTTCCATATATTGTGCGCCTGCTTCTCCTGCGAGCGCCACATTTTTAGGATTCCATGTAATACAATATTTTAGATTATTAAAATCTACGTCGGGTGCCGGCAAACTAGTTCCATAAGAAATAAAACTTGTGATTATTCCATTGCGGTCTTTAATATTCTGAATAATTTTCATCGCGGACATATGATCTATACCAGGATCCAAGCCCATTTCATTAAGTATTATCACACCTTTACTAATAGCTTCCTGGTTTAATTCCGCAACCCGGCTATTTTCGTAAGAAGCAGTTACAACGTGTTTTCCGTATTTTAAACAATCTGATGCTATAAGATATTGAAACACAGGGGCCAAAAAGTTTACAACTATATCGGCATTTTTAATCTGATCGTTACGCATATTTTCATCATTTACATCAAATTCCACTGCTTTTCCGCGCGGATGACTATTAATTCTTCTTGCGGCCAGCTCCTTATCCCTATCACAAACGGTCACATACCAATCGTTTTTTTCGGCTTCATTTAACAAATAATTAATTAAATATGGTGCACTTTGACCTGCGCCTAAGATTAAAACATTCTTCATAAATTTTTCCTTATGTAATTACCAACAATAAAAGCGCTTTTTTACAAGGTAAAAATATGTAGTTACTTCTTTAAATAAAAAGTAAAAGATTCCCTTATCTTAAATAAAGAATAAAATAAGGGAATTTTATAAGTAAATAGTGGGTAGGTTAGCTTACGAAATGTTTGTAATGATTGTACCTGGCTAAAACCTCTTTTACATAACGAACTGTTTCGGTTCCTTTTGCGAATCCGGATTTAACAATTTTATCGTTATAAAACTTTTCATTGGATTTTTTAAGCAGATATTTCTCTACGTTATCAGACCAAACCAATGGATCTGCTCCATATTTTTCCGCTAAATTACGAGCGTCAATAATATGCCCCGGGCCGATATTGTAAGAAGCCATCACAAATTTAACTCTTTCAGATGAATCAGGGACCATATTCAACCAAAATTTATCAAGATAATCTAAATAAGATACTCCGGCTTTTAAGCTTTGCACTGGGTCTTCTAAATCTTCGACACCATACATAGATGCTGTTTGCGGCATAACCTGCATCAATCCCCTGGCTCCCGCCCAGGAACTTACATCAGTGTTAAAGCGGGATTCCTGATAAATAAGCGATGCGAGCATTCGCCAGTCCCAGTTTAATTCAGTAGCATATTTTTTTATAAGATCGTCAAATTGCGAAATTTTACCCCCCACACTCAAAAAATAATCGCTTTTAATTCTATTTTTATATGCTTCTCTATTTTGGTAGTACTTATTATAGATAACATAATAATCTGGAGTTTTACGCATTTGGTCTATCCAGACATTTATAGAATCCAAAAGTTCAGGGGCGTTTTTTCTAACTGCCCAGGCAATTCTCTGAGGAAATGATACATAAGTTGCAATATCCAGATTTGCAAAAAACGCCTGATTTAAGCGGGCAATATTGTCGTCACTTATAGTATAATCAATTTGTCCATCCGCAACCATTCTTATCAAATCTTCAATTGTAACATCAACGGGCGCTTCAATAAGATTTATGTCGCCACCAATCTCTTCAGAAAGATTCTTCATTCTGTTAACATATGCTGAGCCGTTTCGTAAATAAACAGTTTTACCTTCAAGCTCAATTGGATTACGAATAATACGCCTTTCTATTTGATGCATTTTTATATCGCGCCAATTTTGCGGACGTCTCTGCACTAACACTTGTCTTGTTGTATTGTGGTGCCGAGTAAAAGCTACCTGTTGCGCCCTTTCTTTTGTAACGGTCAGATTAAATGCAATTATGTCACCTTCTCCGTTATTTAACATTTCGAACATTTTGTCTATTTCACGTACAACTTTTATTTCAAGTCCTACACCTAAATGATCGGCGAGTTTTTTTACGAGATCGTATTCAAAACCCATCGGTTTACCGCGATAAACAAAATAACTGTATGCGTTATAGCCCGTGAGAGCCACTAATTTTCCACGTTCTTTAATTTTGGCTAAATCGAAATCTATTGTTGGGTTTACATCTTGGGATGTTTTATTGCAGGAAGAAAAACTTAGCAGGGATATAGCAATAATTAACCACAATATTTTTCGTAATACTTTTTTTAACATCATTGTTTCTCATATAACTATTGGTCAATTTTTAATGCGATTTTTAAAATTTTGTTAACTAATTGTTATGTCCTGGTTTCAAAGTAAACAAATTATTTTGAAAACTCAATTACCCAGATCACATACAATAAGATGATCTATCTTTAATTTCGGTTCAATTATAAACCACAAATCTCCCCAGGTTCCCACAAACCGCATATATATGCAGTTTACTTTGTTCGATAAAAGATTAACTTTCATATCAAACAAACGGCTCTTTAATTACTTTTTAGGGAATTTCACTACCGGGGGGAATGGTGAAAACAGGATTATAATTTTATTTTAATATGAAACTACAACTTCAAATATACTTTCTCCAAAAAATCTACTCCCTAAATTTAATAAATTCATACAACATTAATCGAAAATTAAGCGATAGTTTTCATATTCAATTTTTTATATATAAACAATTTATTTATTTTGAGAATTAACATAAATTGGCAATAAATGGTGGGGATGTTATGAAGTTCAATTTGGTTTATCGAATAATAATTATTGTTTTTTTAATTTCAACAACTATTTATTCGCAGTTACCTTCGTTTGAAAAAACATACCAATCACTTGATAATTCTTTAACCGGTTATCAGATAACTGAGATAGCGGATGACAATTTTATTATTTCTGGTTATACAACCGCTCAGTCACAAATATTATTGCAAAACATTAAAGTTGACCGCAATGGTAAAGTTCAATGGGTAAAAAAATATAATTCCAAAAACATTTACAGCGCCATTCCAAAACCGTTTCTTAAAATAAGCGATATTGAATATTGGATGATTACTTCAGATACTGAAAATAATTCAATGAGAGTTAAACTGATAATTACCGATTCCCTGGGTTCGGTTACAGATTCAATTATTTATTCCGGAGATAATAATGAATACGGATACAGTTTAATTAAAAACGGTGACAATGTTTTACTTGTCGCGGCAAAAAAAATTAACAGTATTTCGTTCAACAGATTAAAACTAATTAATGTTGATAATAACGGGTTGAAGTTATGGGAAAAAGAATATACGTTATCAAGTAAAAATACAGTCGGATTTATTATCCAGAAATATGGCACGGATCAATTCTTGATTTACGGCAGTGATCAATTGTTGATTATTAATAAAGATGGCGAAATTCAAAATACAATTAGTTCAGTCAGCCCAATATCTTCGGTAAAAATAGACGGAACGGATATAATAATAGCGGCATCGACATATATAACAAAAATAAACAATGACGGCAGAACTATTTGGAAAAAGAACACTGACGGCTCTAACGATGTATTTTACATAAATAACCAGCACGAGATTTTTTTGTCCACAAAAACCAACACGGAGTCTTATCTTAAAAAACTGGACGCTGATGGAAATATTATACAAGAAAACAGGGCACGAGGCATTGCCTACGATTTAATTGAGACAAACTCCAATGAATATTACTGTACTGGCAAAATTGAATCTTACCTGTGGTTTGTAAAATTGGATAACAATTTTGAATATAAGTCCGTAGAACTAACAAATCCAAAAGGGGGTGAAAAATTAATATTCCCCAGTAAACCTAACTTTACAATTAAATGGTTTGTTAATGGTTTTGATAATATTGACATTATGTACTCTGTTGATGACGCTCTTACATGGCAGGTTATCGAATTAAATTATCCCATCACCGGAAGTACTTATAACTGGGTTCTTCCAAATGTAAATTCTGATAAATGTTTTGTGAAAATACAAGGCTCTTCCGATCATGATTATTTTTCCATTAATCCCAAATCGTTCTCAATTACTCCAATTTACACTAACTCATACAATTATATTGCCGGAAACGAAATTTTTATGTGGATAGGAAATAACGGGAGCAGTTGTCATGATCCGATTGAAGATGATTCCGGATTATATTGGCCGGGCGGAATGAACGCTAACATTCCGGCCTCATTTGGCGACGGGATATTGTGGGGCGGAATAATTGGCAGAGAAATTCGTGTGAACGGGGCTACATACAGGTATGGTTTGCAGCCTGGGCCAATATTGCCCGACGGAACCGCCGATGATCCGAACAAAGAGGAAAATAAATTATACAAATTGAAAAAAGACTGGCAATCCTTACCTGAGGGAATTGATAAGGAGATTTATCAATATAATTATGATAACTGGCCGGCTGAAAATGGCGCACCCTGGATAGATGTAAACGGTGACGGTATTTTTACACGCGGTGTTGACAAACCTGAAATAATAGGTGAGGAAACACTTTTTTACGTTGCAAATGATCTCGATACAACAATTTCAACTTTTACTTACGGCGGTTTGCCCATCGGTTTAGAATTTCAGCAGACTTTATACGCATACAACACTAGCGAATTAAAAGATGCCGTATTTAAAAAAATTAAACTAATAAATAAGGGGAGTAACACGGTAAATAAAATGTATCTGACATACTGGTCCGATGATGATTTAGGATATGCCGGAGATGATTATGTAGGCTGCGATACTCTTCTTAATTTGGGTTATACATATAACGGTGATAATTATGATGAAGATTCTTACGCTGAAGCGCCTCCTGCTATTGGGAGGGTTTTGCTTCAGGGTCCTGTAGTGGCTTCGAAATACGATACTGCCAGAGTTAACGGTAAAGAAATATTAAATTATAAAAATCTACCGCTTACTTCCTCTTTTTTCTATATCGGGGCGCATTCAACCTATAGTGATCCTGATCTGGGGATTATTGCAGGCTCTGAGCAATTCTATAACAATATGAAGGGATTAATTTGGGATGGTAATCCTATAATTGATCCGAATACAAAACAACCGACAAAATTCTGTTTAGCCGGCGACCCCGTCAACGCTACGGGCTGGTACGAAGGCAAGGGCTGGCCCGGTGGAGATTTAGCCAATGATAGGCGTATGATTATTTCCACAGGACCATTTGATTTAGCCCCCGGAGAAAGCCAGGATATTGTATTTGCCATATTTTTAGCGCGAGGCACTGATAATATTAACAGCATATCAAAATTAAAAGAGAAAGCTGTTGATCTTCACAAATTCTGGGGCAATAAAATATTAACCAATATTAATGAAACTGAAACAGAAATTCCCGAAGAATATTCTCTTTCCCAAAACTACCCCAACCCGTTTAATCCGACAACAACAATTGAATATACAATCCCAGGTTTTGAATCCGGAATTAAGAATTCGGAATTCGTTTCATTAATTATTTACGACATACTTGGTCGTAAAGTAGCTACACTCGTAAACAGCAAACAAAAACCGGGCAAGTACATTTTAGAATGGAACGCATCAAAATACTCCAGCGGTATTTATTTTTACAAATTATCAGCCGGAGAATATATTCAGACACGTAAAATGACTCTAATTAAATAGGAGCCTCGAATGAAGAACATATTCAAAATAATAATATTTTTAACTGTTGGTTTTGGTAATATTTACAGTCAAAATAGTTTTCAAAAACTCTATACACAAATAGGGGATAATGCTCAGGTTAAGTCATGTTATGAAACAAGTAACGGCTTTTTGTTAGGGTATACTGAAGGTTATTACAATATATTAACTGATCAATTAAAAATTAATAAAACAGGCGGATTTGAGTGGAACAAACGTCTTCCAAACTCATCATCTTTCGCAACTGCGTTTAACAAATTCGGGCAATATGCTGTAATTGAGCAAAATGAACCGCAAGTATCGGATTATTTCCTGAGCATATATGATTCTTCCTCCGGTTTGATAAGTAAAACATCCCTCAAGGACGCTGATCCATCAAATTTTAATCTATCCTATTTGAGTGATGATTCGATTCTTCTAGTCTATAAAAGTGGAACTGAAAGTATAAATACAATTGTGGAAAAACGCAGTTCATTAGGGAATATCATTTGGTCGAAAATATTTCCTATTAATGTAACCGGATTTGCACAGAATCGGCATTCTACTGAGGACACGGAAGGAAATATTATGTTTTCTTACAGAAACAATTTATTTAAACTTTCCTCTGATGGAGAATCCAGTTGGACAATAAAACTAGAGGATGTAATTACTAATTTGTTATCAACTGACGGCAATAAAATACTTGCGGTACTGAAAAATTTAAATTCTGTTTTAATTGCCCCTGATGGCTCAGTTTTATGGACAAAATCATTAAAAACAAAAAATAATTTCTCTGCCTTAACAGCCACAAAAAATAATATTATAACCGCCGAACAAAATGAAAACGGAAGTATGATATACACTTA
>PGYT01000139.1 GCA_002839805.1 Ignavibacteriae bacterium HGW-Ignavibacteriae-2 | reverse complement strand
AGCGGTTTATTATTCTCATCATATTCAACAGTTACCTGCGACTTTGCGTCCGGTCTTAAATAGGGCATTAAAGCGTTATTTCGTTTTCTTATGTCCGCCAGTTTTTTAACAAGTTTATGAGCGTATACAATAGGCATAGGCATCAGCTCCGGAGTTTGATCGCAAGCGTAGCCGAACATAATTCCCTGGTCTCCTGCACCGCCGGTATCAACGCCTCTGGCTATATCGGGTGATTGCGCGTGAAGACTGTTTAATACCCCGCATGATTCAGAGTCGAATTTATAATCGGCTTTTGTATAACCTATTTTTTTAATTGTATCTCTAACAATTTTTTCAACATCTATATATGCTTCTGTAGTAACTTCACCGCCAACAACAACCAAGCCGGTAGTTACAAATGTTTCGCATGCAACACGTGCCTTGGGATCTTTTGAGAATATTGCGTCCAGAACACCGTCTGAAATCGCATCACATACTTTATCCGGATGCCCTTCCGATACAGATTCGGAAGTGAATAAATAAGACATTTATACTCCTAACATTATTAATTAATAGAATTCTATTTCTGATGAATCGCCCGCATTTAACTTTTGGAAATTTCCCTTAATAAGAGCATTACTGCCTATTATGGAATTTTCGAGCATTGCTTTTTCAACACTGGCATTGCTGCTTATAATGGAATTACGAATTATGCAATTTTTTATAATACAACCATCGGCTATTGTCGTATACGGACCTATTACCGAATTTTCTACAATCGCGTTATCAGCTATAAACACAGGATTTTTAATTACTACTCCCTTTAGCTCTTTATGGTGATTGTTTTTCGATAATAAAAAATTGTTAGTTGAAAGAAGAGTCTCAGGTTTTCCGCAATCGTACCAGCCTTCAACCGGAAAAGTCGTAATCTTTTCCCCTTTATCTATCATCAATTGAAGAGCATCGGTCAGCTGATACTCTCCTCTGGTTTTAATTTCCTGATCAACAATTTCGTTCAAACATTCTTTAAGTAATTCCGGATTCTGAATATAATACAATCCCACCAGTGCTAATTTTGAAACGAAAGACTGTGGTTTCTCCACGAGTTTTTTGATGAATCCGTCTTCCTGAATAGCAACACCAAATCTTCGGGGATCTTCAACCTCTTTAACACCGAGTGAGGAATAATTTGAATCGAACAGATTTTTTAGATCGACATCAAATATTGTATCGCCCAGAATTATAAATAAATTCTTTTCATCGAAAGTAGGTATAGCCGTATAAATCGCGTGACCTAAACCTAACATTTCAGACTGAACAATAAAATCGCTCTTAAGTTCCGGATAGGTGGTTTTAACAAATGATTCTATTTTGTTGCCAAGATGCCCAATTATAAATGTGGCTTTTTTTACACCCTCCTCCAAAAGTTTTTCGATAATATACGCAAGCATCGGTTTACCACCGACATTCAATAATACTTTGGGAACGGAATGAGTATGTGGCTTTAATCTTGTACCAAAACCGGCAACAGGAATTATAGCTCTCATGTTGTTATCAATCTTTTGTTTAAAGTAAAACAAAATTAAATAATAGCATTGCCTTTTCCAAACTGTTGAATTTGTATATGCGTATCTTTAATATTACAATTGTATCAAGGTGAAGGATGATAATTCAAAATAGAATTACAAAGTTATTCGATATACATTTTCCAATTATTCAAGCGGGAATGGTTTGGGTTTCAGGTTGGAAACTTGTCTCCGCAGTATCCAACGCGGGCGGATTAGGATTAATAGGTGCTGGATCAATGAAACCGGAACTGTTGCATGAACATATAATAAAATGTAAAGCCGCTACTGAAAATCCTTTCGGTGTAAATATTCCACTGCTGCGCGGAGACGTTAAGGACTTGATAAACGTAATATTGGAAGAAGATATAAAAATTGTTTTTTCTTCCGCCGGTCACCCTGGCAGGCATATCGATGATTTCAAGAAAAATAATATTAAAGTAGTTCATGTTGTCTCCAATGTTAAACAAGCCATTAAGGCAATGGAAGCCGGATGCGACGCGGTTGTAGGCGAAGGTGTTGAAGCCGGTGGACATAATGGTGCCGATGAATTAACAACATTCTGCTTAATTCCACAGTTAGTTGACGCGCTTGATATTCCTGTTATTGCCGCAGGCGGCATAACAGATGGTCGTGGAATTATTGCCGCGATGGCGCTCGGAGCCGAAGGAGTTCAAATAGGTACACGGTTCGCTGTAACAAAAGAATCTTCTGCCAATGAATTTTATAAACAAAAAATTATTGAAGCCGGCGATACTTCTACAACTTTGGTTCTTAAAAAAATTGGAATGGCTCGAATGATTAAAAATGGATTCAGCGAAGAAATTTCCAAACTTGAAATGGAAGGTGCCTCAACAGAAGTGTTAAAAGAAAAACTGGGAACTAAAAGGGAAATGAAGGGCATCTTTGAAGGTAATTATGAAGAAGGGATGATGGAAGCGGGGCAGGGTTCGGGTTTGATTAAAGACATTCCTTCAGTATCTGAATTGATGAAAAGACTTGTAGCAGAATATGATAATGCAAAAAAGAATGTCGGATGACATATAAGAGAGCATTCTAATTCCACACCTCAAAAACCGCTATGAATCACTTTATTCCGGGTTCTTTAATCAAATCCAAAGAGATTTAAAACTTTAATACCAAAAATGAAACTGCATCACAAACGCGTCGTTCTTTTTATCCGGATCTTCAAAATTAACTCTATACTGAGGTCTGATTTCTACGAAACTGTATGGAAAAAACTCAAAACCTACAACAAGGTGAGCGACTTCATCTTTTGTAATTTCCACATCAGGATCAAATTGATCGTAGCGCACTATCGCTTCCAATCCAACCATAACCTGATATGATAGTTGTGCCATCAATACTTTCGAAGAAATGCCTTTACCTATATAATCATCGGCAATATCATACTCCGCCAAAAGACCGATTCGGTCGTAACCAATACCTAAAAATCCGCCGTAGGTATTGCTGTTATTTGTAAACTGCGGAAAACCTGAAGTTTTAATTTTCGCGTTGCTAAATGAGCCACCGAACATTACACCAAGTCTGCCTGAAGTTGGTGTAATCTCTAATCGTGTTGTATAAGTCGGATCCGTTTCGAAATTAAAGTTTGTATTAGGGCGGCCTACGCTTGCTGTGAGGAAAACGAATTTATCCAAATAAAATCCCAGTTCGGCTCCGGTTTCAAGATAGAAGGGATCATACTTTAATCCTTTCGTGCCGTTACTTCGCAATAAAGCGAAATCACCTCCGCGCGTATATGCTGTGTGATCGTCGATTCTAATTCCGAAATTCGGTTGAAATTTTCCCGCTTTAATGTATCCATTCAAAGGGAGTATTTTCGCAATTCCATACGCTTCCCATATTCCCCAAACAAAATCGTAACGAGTAACCACATCGATATTTTCAGAAAGTTTTATATTTGTATAAATGGCACCGGTCATGTCCTGGAAATCGGTTTTACTTTTTTCCTGGGAGTATAAAAACTGACCGCGTAAATCGAGTCCGAATAATATATTATCGGCGATTTTCGGCGAAAGCTTTAATTCTTTTTCCCTTGGCGATATCATACTCATCGGCAGTTTCCCGTAGAACCAGCCGTTTTCGTTTTTAATTATTCCTCCGGTGGGGTTAACATGACAATCGATACATTTGTCATTTAATCGTACCGCGTAACGCGGAAGTGAAAATAAGTTTATACTAAAAATCAGGCTGATAATTACAATTATTTGATTTATCTTCATAGCATCCCTCAAAATAGGTTATGTTGTCTAATTTAAATAATGTATTTTAGTTAATCAAAATAAAAAAATTATAAGAGTAGAAGAAAACAGGGGAATAATATGTATTTCACTTTAGTAACATTACACGTTTTATTTGCCGGGATATGGCTTACAAATATTTTATTTAGCCTGTTCGTAAAATTAAAAAATGACAATACAGAGTTATCAAACGGAATAATTTCATTATTTCTTAAATATACAAATCTTGCCGGCATAATAGGCGCGATGGGGATTTTAACTACCGGAGTAATAATAACTATAACAAATCCGGATTTTCAATTTTTCCAGTTTACCGCTAACCATTGGCTTGTAACAAAACAGATTATAATGGTGGTAATTCTTGCCCTTATTTTCGCCGTTCTAATTCCAACGGCAAAAGCTGTGCGTACGCAAATTACAAAAAATGATAAGACAGCATTAACAAATATATTGGCGAAACTCGGCAAAATTATGTGGATAATTAATATACTTGTTGTGATAAATATATTGCTGGCATTAAGCAGAAGATTTATGTGAAAATAAATAATGCCATTATTTTAAAATTATCATTTTTTTTGTGGACGTAAATGAACCAGCCGAAAGTTTGCTGAAATATATACCGCTTGAGAGTCGGCAGCTATTAAACTCAACTTTATAAATTCCCGGTTTTTGCGGTTCATTTATTAAAGCCGCCACTTCGCG
>PGYT01000023.1 GCA_002839805.1 Ignavibacteriae bacterium HGW-Ignavibacteriae-2 | reverse complement strand
GTGATTGTTGTTTGTTAACAAGTGTAATTACCTTACTGCCTAATACGTCATAAACGGTTAAATTTACATTTTCCGTATTTGTTATTTGATATTTTATGTTTGAGATGGAGTTAAACGGATTAGGGTAGTTTTGGAAAAGTGAATAACTCACCGGATAAGAATCTTCTTTTACAGAAACAACATAAGTTTCGCCTAACTTTTCAGTCAGGACAGTTTTAATAAATTCTTTAGCTTCTTCTTTGTTGATGTAATATAATGGGACGCTGATTACTACCGTTTTAAATTTACTCCCTAAATTTTCTACCCCGACAGACATACCGGCCATTTTTCCCTGATATGAAGTGGTGTCGTCTTTTGTTTCATATATATAAATATTTTTTCCGTTAGCCGAGGCTGAAATGCTCTCAATATTTTTTAGTTGAAATTCCGTACTGGATTTTGTTTTTGTTGAATCGACTGAAAGATCGTTGTACGGGCCAGTCTCTTTAATGGCCCCGCTAAATCGGGATCCGAAGATATGGTCTGTTTTTTCAATACTTAAATAATCATACAAAAAATCTCCGGGGAAAAACAGTGATGGATAAATTGTGTTTCCACTGAAAGCCTTTGTTGGTTGATATCCAACATAAATCAGATTACCGCCCGCATTTAAATAACGTTTAACATCCTCCTGAATATTCTGCAGCATAGTCAAATTTTGGGTGTCATCCCCATGCCAAACAACTGTTGAATAATTTCCAAGATTTGACACATTCAAATTAGCGGTTTTAGATGCGTCCAGTTCCGATATTGAAAATCCGTTTAATAATTCGAAGTAAAATTTATCAACCTCATCGTCAGTCGGATTCATTATTGTTCCGTTTCCATCACCGGTTTCATCAACAATAAGAACCCCTTTATCCAGCTTAAAATTAAATGGGATATACGATTTTTCAACTACACTGCTTTCATATCCATCCTTATTTATTGCACTTACTCCAATAAAATATTGAGTACCATTCAGAAGATCTGTTACGTCAATATAGTTTTCGGCAGTAAATAGTTGTTTATAATATGTTCCGCTTTTTGTTCCCACATAAATATTATAACCGGAAATAAGCTGATCCGTAGATTTTTCCCAGGACACGTTTAATGATGTTCCTCCGGGTAAATCTTTAACAGAAAGATTTTTAATTTTTGCCGGAAAATATGAAGATGTAATAATAGTGGCGCATGAGGCTTTAATTACTTCGGTGCAATAGGACATATTAGCGTTTGTTATTAAGTCCAAATCTGTATGATAATTTGGCGTAAAAATACTTTCTTCAAAATATACCGCATCAAAACCCTCACTGTAAAAGGCGTAACTATCCGATCCAGCGCTATTTCTTTGACCTAATTGTTGAATACACTTTGAAAATTTAGTTATGCAGCTCTGGGCTATACCTGCAAAATGTTCACTTCCTGAATAATAATTTACGTCAATTCTACTTGAAGGAACAGACAACGGAGAATAGCTTATCATATCATGGTTTATCATTAAATGAATATTCATCCCCTCTTTTTTCGCTTTTTCCGCGTAATAATATCCACCGTACAAACCAAGTTCTTCCGCAGCAAATGTTACAAATTTCAGGTTCACTTTAGGTTTATAATTTGCGGATTTTAAAACACGGGCTATTTCAAGTACCGCTGTTGTTCCGCTTGCGTTATCATCAGCTCCCGGAGCGCTTACTAAAGGATTGCTTCTTGTGATACTATCGTGGTGTCCTCCAATCACTATAACTTTGTCAGTTTCTAAATCGGAATGTAACGTTGCTACAACATCATACTGCCATGTATTTATAATATAAAATGAATCGAGCACAACATCCTCAAAACCAAATCGCTCGAATTCCCCTTTTATCCAAAGAGCAACTTTTTTTCTGTTTGGGGATAAACAATATCTCGTTTTAAAATCCTGTAAACTTTGTATAAAGTATGTTATGCTGTCTGTATTTACTTGTGTTGTTAAGTTTGTTATCACCGAATCGAGATCTGTTGATATTGATAAAGTGATGTTATTATCGTGCCTTTTAAAGGTATGTTGTTTTTCTTTTAGCGGCACGGGGTTAATTTTCAGTTCAACTGCCCTCTCCAACGAAATATTTTTAATTAATAAATAATCTTCAACTTCATAAACAATTTGTGGATGCGCAGTAAATGGCAAGTCTTTTTTTAACAGGTAGTATTTGTTGTCCGAATATGTTTCGTCTATTATGCTATATTTTATTCCCCTTTTGCTCATCAGCGATATTTCGTTTTCCGTTGCCGATGATATTAAAACAGATTCGAATTGATGCAATACAGTAAGATTTAGCAACTCAATTTTATCAGAAATTGTTTCATCGGATATATCGATAGAAATTAATTTTTTGCTTGAATTTTGAGCGAATGTAATTACTGTTAACAGACATAACGTGGCAATTGTTCTGAATATTATTCTGGACATTTGGTTATTTCCCAATAGTAAGAGTGGAATGATTTTACAAAGTTAAAATAACCTGGATGGGCGTTATTTTCAAATACTATTTTGTCTTATTTAAACAACTTGTTGTTTTTTCGAAAAAAATATTTTTGATGCTTGTGTCTATCTAACAACAAATAAATAGTTTTTACTTAAAAATTTGCCAAAATACAACCTCATATGATTTTATTTAATTTCCGTTTTAAGTCCGGCTATCCCGTCAATTCCTCCTTCAAGTACATTTCCCTTTACTACTCTGCTAACCCCTTCCGGAGTTCCTGTAAATATAAGATCCCCTTTTTCCAAAGTCATTCGGGAGGATATAAATTTTACAAGCTCAACCGGAGAAAAAATCATATTATTTAAAGTCGATTCCTGCTGTATTTTTCCGTCAATATTCATCCAAATGCGTTCACTGCCTTTAAATTGATAATCCTTCTTAGAAACAAATTCGCTAAGAACTGCTGATGTGTCAAATACTTTCGCAAGAGTCCATGGATTTCCCTCACTGCGAAATTTATTTTGCAAATCCCGTAATGTCATATCCAGACCTACCGCGTAGGCAATTATGGCTCGTTCAGAAGATTCATTATCAGAGTTTTTAATTGTTTCTCCTATAAGCAAGACCAATTCAACCTCATGATGTAAATTATCAGACCACTCGGGATGGATTACATTTTCTCCGGAATCAATCACACAAGTTGCTGTTTTAAGAAACAACATAGGCTCTGTTGGTATTTCATTTCCAAGTTCTTTTGCGTGAGCTGCGTAATTGCGCCCAACGCAGACAAGTTTTCCAATTTGAATTTTTTCATCTGAATTTTTGATTTTAGCGAATTTCATTTTATCCTCATTTCTATCGTTTTATTGACAAAATTATCTTATAATTGGTACTTTTACAAACAATAATTGATTTTTAAAAAATACCTGGAATTCTTTATGAAAGAGCTATGGGAACAACGTTTCGCCAATGAAGAATATATGTATGGTAAAGAACCGAATGAATTTTTAAAAGCGGAGTTGGAAAATATTACTCCTATGAAAGCATTGTTTATTGGCGACGGTGAGGGCAGAAACTCTGTATACGCAGCAAAGATCGGCTGGCAAGTTGAAGCGAATGATTGGAGTGAAAACGCGAAAATTAAGGCTCTTAAATGGGCACGTGAAAACAATGTGAGTATTAATTACAACATAGTTGATTTTGAGAATATGAAATTAGATCCCGAATCTTATGATCTAATAGTTTTAATTTATATTCATGTCGATGCGCCATTGCGCGAAAAACTGCACTCAATGGTGATTTCAGCACTAAAAAAAGACGGAAGAATTATTCTGGAAGCTTATGACAAAGACCAGTTAAAATATAATTCAGGCGGACCAAAAACTTTAGATTTATTGTATTCGCTTGAAGAGATTTATACAGATTTTAATGATCTCGAAATTATAAAATTCTCAAAAGAAACTGTTACTCTTTCCGAAGGGAAAATTCATCAGGGAAAATCTTCTGTAATTCGTTATGTAGGGCACAAAAAATAGTTCAATTTTTAATTTTACATTAATTTTTATAAACGCCGGAAACTTTTACTTGTGTTTATAGTTTCCATGGTGTATATTGGAAACCAGAAAAACTTTTATGGTTTCTAATGATACTAAAAGACAAAATTCTTCATTTTAGCCGCGAAAAATTCCTTTCAAACGGCATTTCTAATGTTACAATGGACGATATAGCCAAAGAAATGCGTATAAGTAAAAAAACTATCTATAAGTTTTTTCCCGCAAAACAGGATCTTGTTCATGAATCCGTTTTCGGAATGCTGGATTCAGTTAAAAAATCTTTCGTTGAAGTTACAGATGGACAACAAAATTCAATCGAAAAATTATCAGCTATTGGTAAAATATTTTTTGCTCTCGCTAAAAAGTTTTCTGAAAACTGGCTGAATGATTTGAAGATAAATAACTATAATTTATGGATACAGGTGGATGAATTTCGCACTAAAGCAATCGGAGAAAATTTTAGTAAAATTATTGAGCAAGGAAAACAAGAGGGTTATTTTTTAGATAAACCCACGCCTATTATTCTAGTAATTTTTATTTCATCCATCCGCGCTGTGATTAATCCGGAATTTCTAATGAACAACAGCTTCTCCGCTGAAACAGCCGCTAAAATTACACTAGACCATTTGTTCACAGGCTTACTAACTAAACAAGGCAGAAAAGTATATAAACAATTAAAAATGGAATTAGAACCATGAAAAATTTTTTAATGACATTCTTGGTTACTGTATTATTATTTGTCGGTTGTTCCGACTCGGATTCTGATAATTATATTGAGGAGTCCGGAACTATTGAAATGGAAGATGTAATTATAAGCGCAAAAACAGGTGGTGAAATATTAAAAATTGTGAAAGACGAAGGCGATCTTGTATCAGCGGGCGACACAGTCCTAATAATAGATTCCGAATATTATAGATTGCAGTTAAAACAAGCCCTGGCACTAAAAGATATTTCAGAAGCACAGCTGCAATTGTTGGAAAAAGGTTCTAGAAGCGAAGATATAAAGCAAGCCGAAGAAATGGTAAATCAGGCTAAAGCAAATCTGGATGTGGCGGATGCCGATAACTCCAGGTTCAGGAAACTGCTTGAAGAACAGGCAATAACACAAAAACAATACGACGATATCTCCGCGCGTTTCAATATTTCTTTGGCTCAATACAATTCTGCAGCGGCAAACCTAAAAAAAATAAAAAGAATTGCTCGCGTGGAAGAAATTAAGGCCGCTAAAGCTCATTTAGACCAGGCAGAGGCCAATGTTGAGATAATTAATAAAACTATTAGAGACTGTTTTGTGAAAGCTCCAATTAATGGGCAGATAGTGAAATCTTTTATTGAAATGGGAGCGTTTGCCGCGCCAATGACTTCTCTGGCGAAAATTACAGATTTAAGTTTGGGAAAATTAACAGTCTATGTTTCAGAAAAAAATCTGGGCAAAGTTAAACTGGGCCAAAAAGCTGAAATTGCAACAGACTCTTATCCTGATATAAAATATGAAGGAAAAGTGATTTTTATATCACCGGAAGCTGAGTTTACACCAAAAAACATACAAACCAAAGATGAAAGAACCAAGCTGGTTTTTGCCGTTAAAATTCAAATTCCAAATCCAAATTTCGAACTAAAGGCTGGAATGCCCGCCGACGCCAAAATAGACATTAAAAATTAAACGAAGAGGAACTGAGGCTCGGAAACTATTTGTTTTTGCCTCTCTGATGAATATGAATTCTATAATCGACATTCAAAATCTACATAAATCGTATGGCGCCATCAAAGCAGTCGATGGAATTTCTCTGACGTTAAAATCGGGGGAACTGTTCGGATTGGTCGGTCCGGACGGTGCCGGCAAAACAACAACTATTCGTATACTTTGCGGATTGCTCGGTTTTGACTCGGGAAATGTTCAACTGCTTGACTGTGATATTATAAAACAGAGAAACATAATTCAAAAATCCATCGGATATTTATCACAAAAATTCAGTTTGTACGGTGATTTAACAGTTGACGAAAATCTTGAGTTTTTCGCAGAAATCCATAATGTGCGGAATTATAAAGACCGCCGCAATGAACTACTCAAATTTACTCGCTTAACGGAATTCCGCTCTCGTTTAGCCGATAATCTTTCGGGCGGAATGAAGCAGAAACTTGCCCTGTCAGCAGCATTAATTCATAAACCGAAAATTTTATTTTTGGATGAACCAACAACAGGAGTCGATCCGGTTTCCCGAAGGGATTTCTGGAAAATACTTTCAAACCTTTTAAAAGAAGGTATTACAATTTTAATGACTACCCCGTATCTTGATGAAGCTGAACGGTGTAATCGTGTAGCGATGATGAATAAAGGAAAAATAATCGCATTAGATACTCCTAGAAATATTAAGGACAGTATTAATAAAGAAGTGGTGGAGATTGTATGCTCACCCGTAAAAGCGGCCTATAATTTGATCAAGTCCGAAACCGAGTATGACGTTCAGATGTTCGGCGATAGAATTGATATTATGTTGAATGATTATCAAAATAATTTTTCGAAAATTGAGAACCTCCTTAAATCAAATAACATTATCATAGCTGACACAAGAATAATTACTCCTTCTTTGGAAAATGTATTTATTTATAAGATAAAAGAAGTCAGCTGAATTTAAGCTGTCGGAAATTGAATTACAAAGTAGTACGGGTAAATTAAATGAAAAAAATATTCATTTTTGTATTGTTGATCAGTACGGTTTTATTAGGACAAAAACGGGTTATAACATTAGAAGAATGTCTTGCTCTCGGGCTGCAGAACAGCAAAGAAATTGAGATATCAGAAGCTAAATTAAAAATATCCGATTCACAGGTGAGTGAAATTACAGCTCAAATGCTGCCTGGACTTTCCCTGGAGGCCGGTTATACAAAGTTGAGTGATGTGCCCCCGTTTAGAGTAACTGTTCCTTTTTCTCCCATACCAATTCAGATTCAGGAAACTATACTGAACGCCTATAATTTAAAATTAAGCGTTAAACAGCCTTTATTTACAGGGTTTCGTCTATCTTCTTTGCGCTCTGCATCGAAGGCAAATTTTGAAGCCAATAAATTGGAATTCGATCAATCCAGGAATGACAAAGCTTTTGCTATATATAAAACGTTTTGGAACTATTATAAAGCACAACAAGGAGAAGGAAATCTCAGAGAAACTTTGAACTCATTAAAAAATCACCTGCGCGATACGGAAAATTTTGTGAAATCAGGATTGGCGACACAAAGTGATTTGCTTAAATTGAAAGTCCGGATAGCCAATTTGCAACTAAGTTTAATTGATGCCGATAACGCTCTTCTGCTTGCGCAAAACATATTAAACAAAGAGCTGGGATTACCGCTAAACTCTGAAACGGAAATTAAAGCAACCGAGCCTAGCGTAATGGAAAGTTTGCCGGTATATAAAGAACTTCTCTCCCAAGCCCTTTCTAAAAGAAATGAATTGAAAGCCCTTAATCTCAGAATCGACGCTGGAAAAGAAAATGTTACTGCCTCCAATGCTGGGTGGTATCCTCAAATTTTTGCTTATGGCGATTTTTACTACAGCCGTCCAAATCAAAGGATAATGCCCGCGGAGGACATATTTAACGATACCTGGGATGTCGGGGTAGGGCTTCAGTGGAATTTGTGGGATTGGGGCAGCACTTCGGCAAAAGTAACTCAAGCTGAACAAATGCTGATTCAAACAGAAAAAAATGCCGAGCTTATTAAAGAAGCCATTCAGCTGGAAGTACACAGCAACTACCTAAAAATGAAAAGCAGTCTCGAAAAAGTAACTGTTGGAAAATTAGGTGTTGAATCCGCAGAAGAAAATTACAGAATAACCAAAGTTAAATATAATCAGCAGCTCGCAACCAGCACGGAATTAATTGACGCCGAAGTCGAACTTTATAACGCTAAAACCAATCTTTCAACTTCTCTGGTGGATTATGAATTGGCAAGAATCGCTCTAGAAAAGTCTGCAGCTGTAAAAATTTATTAATTGAAACATATTACTGGGAATTTTATGATAGTCGCATATAATGCTAAGCAAATTAATCATATTCATTTTAGAAGATGATGAACTCAATAACAATAAATAACTTGACCAAACGATTTGGAAATTTTACTTCTGTAGACAGCATCTCCTTTGATGTAAAAGAGGGAGAGATTTTCGGATTTCTGGGTGCAAACGGAGCGGGTAAAACCACTACAATTAAAATGTTGTGCGGCATCCTTTCCCCTACCGAGGGAGATGCTTTGGTGGCTGGATTCAGCATTAAAAAAGAACCGAATAAAGTTAAACTGAATATCGGATATATGTCTCAGAGATTTTCACTTTATAATGATTTAACAGTTGAAGAAAACATAAATTTTTTCGGTGGGATTTATGGCTTGAATGGCAGCAGGCTTTTAGAAAGAAAACAATGGGTGCTTAAAATTGCCAACTTAAATGGCAAAGAAAATTTACTTACTGCTTCGTTGCCGGGCGGAATTAAACAGCGGCTTGCGCTTGGAACCGCCGTTATACACAGGCCCAAAATAGTGTTCCTTGATGAGCCTACAAGCGGTGTCGACCCGATTTCGCGAAGGAATTTTTGGGATTTGATTCACAATTTATCCTCTGACGGAATAACCGTGTTTGTTACAACCCACTATTTGGAAGAAGCAGAATTCTGCAACAATATAATATTAATCAATGCAGGTAAACTGATTGCGGAAGGATCTTCGAAAGAATTAAAAACAAACTATTTAAAAAATGATTTATACGAAATTGAGTGCAGTAACGTTGTGGATGCGCTGGAAATTTTAGAAGTTCAAAACTTCGTTGAAGAAACATCAATTTTCGGTAACAACATTCACATCAGCGTAAATAGAAATTTCAGTTCGACGCAACAAATTGAATCGGTTCTGTTAAGTAATAAGGATATTAAAATTAGCCGCGTTAACAAAATAGTGCCAACCCTGGAAGATGTATTTATTCATTTACTGGAACGGGATAAAAAATGATTTCGAGATTACGTGCTATTGCTAAGAAGGAATTGAAACAGCTTATTCGCGACACAAGAATGTTGTTTGTTATATTTTCTTTTCCTGTTTTGCTTCTGGTGATATTTGGTTATGCCGTAAACTTTGACGTTCAAAATATTCAGCTTGGTGTATATGATCAGGAGAGGTCTGATATTTCACGTGAATTTATCAACTCCCTTACAAGTTCCAGTTACTTTAAAGTCACAAAAACCATAAGTAATTACGAAGATATAAAACAGACTCTAGATAAAAAAGACGCTCAGGTTGTGCTTGTTCTACCAAAAGATTTTTCACATAATTTCTTTTCCGCTAAAGAGCCCGCAATAATTCAATTTCTAATTGACGGTGTCGATGGAAACAGCGCCAGCATAATTCAAAATTATGTTAATTCCGCCGTTTATACGTTTAATCTAAAATATCAAAAACAAATTGTCGCACGTTATGGAAAATCGCTGCAAATACCGATTGATCTTCAGCCAATTTTCTGGTTTAATCCCGATCTTGAAACTACTAAGTTTTTAATACCCGGATTGATCGCTCTAATTTTAATAGTAAGCGCGGTAATTACAGTGGCATTAACTTTGGTCCGAGAGAAAGAGAAAGGCACCATAGAACAGATTAATGTTTCATCAATTACTACAATAGAGTTGTTGCTTGGTAAATCCCTGCCATATTTAATTGTAGCTTTAATAAACGCCTCGCTAATTTTACTTGCCGGATATGTTATGTTTGGCGTTGTGGTAAAAGGGAATTATTTGCTTTTATTTATGAGTACTTTAATCTTTTTGTTTGCTTGCACGAGCATGGGAATATTGGCCTCGGTTATATCGGACTCACAACAAGTCGCTTTTACAATTGCTACCTTTGTTTCTTTGCTGCCATCTGTTATTCTTTCGGGTTTTATTTTCCCTATAGACAGCATGCCTATAGCGGTTCAGATTTTAACGAATATTACTCCCGCCAAATTTTTTATTGTTGTTTTGCGAGCGATAATTTTACGGGGCGCAGGACTTGAAGCCTTTTGGACTCAATTGCTTTATCTTATTTTATTCAGCTCCATTTTATTGGGACTTGCTACAATTATAAACAAAAAGAAAACAGAGTTTAACAGATAGAACCAGAACATAAAAAAATGAAAACAATATTACATATCATCAAAAAAGAATTTCAACAATTCAAACGCGATCCAAAAATGTTTGGTATTATTTTGCTGGCTCCCGTTATTCAACTGATCTTTTTAGGATACGCTGTTAACATGGATATCGAACATGTAACGGCAGTTGTTTTCGATCAGGATCATTCTCAAACAAGCCGCGAGTATATCAATAAATTTTCAAGCAGCAATTATTTTGAAATTGTCGATTATGTTGACAATTATGATGATATTCAATCGCACTTAGAAAATGGTTCCGCGACCCTTGGTATTGTTATACCCAATGAATTCGAAAAAAACATTGGCAGAAACAGAACAACTCCTTTGCAGATTATATTTGACGGCTCAGACGGAAATAAAGCGTCAATATCCGCGGGATATGTAATGAGTATAACAAATAAATTTGCTCGCAACATTCTTATGGATTACAGGAATAAAACCGGTCAGAAAATCTCACCCGTTGGATCGATAGAAGCTGAAGTACGCGCCTGGTATAATCCGGAATTAAAAACACGTGTGTTTATGGTGCCGGCTATTGTTGGACTTCTTTTATCCGTTATTACACTAATACTTACTTCTTTGGCAATAGTAAAGGAAAAAGAAATTGGCACTCTGGAACAGATTATTGTTTCACCAATAAAACCTCTTCAATTAATATTGGGAAAACTAATTCCTTTCGCCATTTTAGGTTTTGTTGTAGTTGGAATTATACTTACCGCTATGACTTTTATATTCGGAATTTATACTCGCGGGAGCTTTACTTTTCTTTTCTTCAGCGCTTTTTTATACACCCTTTCAACTCTAGGATTCGGCATACTTGTCTCAACTTTATCGCGCACTCAGCAGCAGGCTATGATGCTCGCCATATTTGTTGTTCTGATGCCAATGATTTTCCTATCAGGATTTGCTTTCCCCATAGAAAACATGCCACAGTTCATTCAATGGTTAACATATGTTGTTCCTCTGCGATATTTTATGACTATTATTAGGGGAGTTATTCTTAAAGGAGTTGGTTTTAGTGAATTGTGGCTGGAACTTTTGGCTCTTTTTTCAATGGGAATGGCGGTATTAACTCGTGATTCCTCCTATTTTTAGTACAATCCTTTATTTACAAAAATTGAACTTTTATAACAACTTGATCGTTTTTATTGAGCAAGAAGCAGTTAAAAACATTTATTTTATCCGTTTCTTAACAAAAATACGTGCCAAATTAAACTTTTTAATATTCTTATTTGTCTATATGTTTGAACCTTATTTTTATCCCAAAAATTAGTTTATCATCTGTTATTATAGAAAGGCTTGGTTAGAACAACTATGAAAAAATTTCTTTTATTTATTTTTCTTTCTTTAATCGTCGGCAGTCCGGTTATTGCGCAGTCCGGAGGAAATTTTCAAGGCATTACTCTTTCCGGAAGAATTATTGAAGCACAAACTTCGGTTCCTCTTGAATACACAAATGTAGTTTTATTTAACTCCGCAGATAGCTCTCAGGTTAACGGCACAGTTGCCGATACAGAGGGTCGGTTTAAGCTGGAAGGGGTTAAACGCGGATCTTATTATTTAAAAATATCTTTTATCGGATTCGAGGATAAACTAACGGATAAATTTGAAGTTAACCGCGGACCAATAATAGATTTAGGTGATTTTCGTGTAACCGCTAAGGCTTATAATGTAAATGATGTAGTAATTGAAGGTCAACGAGCACCTATCTCTTATCAAATTGACAAAAAAGTTATAAATGTGAGTCAGCAGCTGACATCAATTTCAGGAACAGCTGTGGATGTGTTGGAAAATGTCCCTTCAGTTACAGTGGATATTGAAGGAAATGTAAGTTTAAGGGGTAGCGGCAATTTTACTGTGTTAGTAGACGGACGTCCCTCCGCCGTGCAGGGGAGTGAAGCTCTGCAGCAAATACCCTCCAGTTCTATAGAAAACATTGAAATTATGACAAATCCTTCGGCAAAGTTTAATCCCGAAGGAACGGCCGGAATTATAAATATTGTTATGAAAAAAAGCGAGTATAGTGGCATTAGTGGAATTTTTGATTTAAACGGCGGATTTAACGATAAATACGGCGCTGAAATGCTTTTCGATTATAAACAAAATTCTTTCCAATCTAATTTCGGCTTAAACTTTGACAACAGAACTTATGATATGACAAATACAAATGAGAGCTGGTCTAATACTTCATCTGGAACAAATTATTTAGAAAGTGATGGTAATTCGACTTCAGGAAGGAAATCTTACGGGTTCAGAGGTTCTGTATCATTCAATTTAAGTCAAAATGATTTAGCTGCTTTTGGAGGCAGATTTAACAACAGAAACAGAAACATGAATTCCAATTTGGGTTATAGCGAATGGACTTCCTTAAGCTCGGATAAAAATTATTATGACAACAGATCACGAAGAAAACGAGGGGGCGATTCCTACTCCGTTTTTACTACTTACACAAGAAAATTCGGCGTTCCCGGACATGAATTAACAGCAGAAATAAACTATGATTACAGCTTTTCCGACGAAGAGACGATGAATGAGTTATTGCAGAATGATTTAATTACTTCCGGACAGAAATCAACAGAGAAAGGCCCTGAAACAGAAATTAGGACTAAACTCGACTATACTCTGCCTCTTGGAGGTGATGATAAATTTGAAGCTGGATATCAGGGAGAACTTGAAATTTCTGAGGAGGAGACAGGAGCTTATAATTATGATTTGATCTCGAGTTCTTATATAAAAGATATGCTTTATAGTAACTCCGTAAATTATGACAAAAATATCTATGCTTTATATTCATTGTATTCGGGAACCATGGATAAATTGGGTTATCAATTCGGCTTTCGATCTGAATATACTTACAGGAATATTGAGCTTTTAAAATCCGGACAACAATTTAACATAGACAGGTGGGATTATTTTCCTTCGGCCCATTTTTCTTACAAAGTCTTCGAAAAACATCAGTTTATGACGAGTTATACCAGACGCATTAATCGTCCTCGTGGCTGGGAATTAGAACCATTCCAAACCTGGATGGACGCTTATAATGTTAGAATCGGAAATCCCTCTTTATTGCCCGAATATATTGACTCCTATGAACTTGGATATCAAAGTTATTTCGGTAAAAATCTTTTTAGTATTGAAACCTATTATAGAATAACTGAAAATAAAATTGAGAGAGTCCGTTCCGTTTTTGACGCTACCACAACTTTACATTCAGTAGAGAATATCGGTAAAGATTTTTCTTTGGGCACAGAATTATTCTTTAATTTTGATCCTCTTACTGATTGGAATGTGAATTTGATGGGTGATTTCTATGATTACAGAATTGAGGGAAAATTAAACGGCAACTCTTATGAAAGAAGCAGTTTTAATTGGGGTGTCAGATTTAATAATTCAATAAAACTATTCGCCTCAACTCAGATACAGTTTAATCTGAATTACAATAGTCCTTCTGTCTCTTCACAAGGAAGGGTTGAGGGATCAGTTAATTCGAATCTGGCCATTAAACAGGAATTTTTCAACAGATTACTTTCGGCAACTTTACAGATTAGAGACGTGTTCGGTACCTCGAAACGTGAGCAAACTTACCGGTCTGAAGATTTTTATAATTATAGCTTAATGTCCCGCGAATCTCGTGTTGTTATGTTAAATCTCAGATTTAATATTAATAATTATAAATCCGAGAAACGAAACGGATCGGATGATGGTATGGAATCGGGTGGGGATTTTTAAAGAATCAATTGCCGAAAAACTATTTATTTAATAATATTTCCGCAGATCCTTTGATTTTCATCTGCGGTTAAAAATTGTAAATCTGTTTTTCGGTTCTATACAAATAGTAGTGCAAATATACAATTACTAGTTTTCATTTAACCGAAAAGAAATAAAATTTTGCACTACTATTTGTAAGAACCATTATTTTGGTTTCGTTTTTAATATAGTGTTTAATTATACTCCAATTTATATGTTTAATCTAAACTGAGGTTCTATTATTCTTAATTGGTAAAACAATTAATCTAAACAATCCGCTTCCGAATTAATGTGGTTTTATAAGTTTACGTTGTTTTTAAATTAATACTAATGTAACCGCCTACAATCAATTTCATCTTTTTTGGTAATTAACAAATAAAAATAGACTGATTATTCGATTTTGAATTTTAAACAACTTTTATATCTTTAAAAGACACGATCTCCAATAAAAACTATTTAATCGGAGGATAAATGAAAGTTGGAATACTTGGTTCTGGCATAGTGGGAACAACTCTTGCAAATGGATTTCTTAAACACGGTTACAATGTAAAAATAGGAACCGGTAATTTGCAGAAACTTAACGAATGGAAAAAACAAGCGGGCGATAATGCAAGCACAGGCAGTTTTGCAGACGCTGCCAGCTTTGGCGATATTGTTGTTCTTGCGGTAAAAGGATCTGCCGCAAAACAGGTGGTTTTATCCGCTGGTGTCGAAAATCTCAAAGGTAAAGTAATAATTGATACTACAAATCCAATTGCCGATTTGCCTCCATCAAACGGTGTGCTTAAGTTTTTTACTGATTTGAATGAATCTTTGATGGAAAAATTGCAATCCGCTTTTCCAGATATCTCTTTTGTGAAAGCATTTAATTGTGTTGGTAGCGCTTTTATGGTGGAACCGGATTTCGGAACAATAAAGCCGACTATGTTTATATGTGGCAATGACATCGGTTCTAAAAAACAAGTTATTGGTATACTGGAATTATTCGGCTGGGAGTATGAAGATTTGGGTTCGGCCGAATCGGCCAGAGCTATTGAACCATTATGCATATTATGGTGTATTCCTGGATTCCTTGAAAACAGGTGGTCGCATGCATTTAAGTTGTTAAAAAAATAGGAGGGACAATTATTCTAATCTGCTTTTAAATAATTTTATTATTTGATTTTGTGTTTTTATTCACACCCAAATTTTTGTGGAAGAATGTAAAATTTACTCTTATCTTATGCTAAAATTTAGATTTCCCTTTGTTTTCATTAAATGATAAAATAGTTAACTGGCTGCTGGAAGGCGACCCCTCAATCAGGTGGCAGGTTTTTAAATATTTGTTAGAAAAACCGGCTCATATAGTTGAAGAAGAAAGAAACAAAATTTCAAAATTTGGCTGGGGTAAATCGCTTTTAGATTTGCAGGATACAAATGGAACCTGGGCTAATGGATTATATAATCCCAAATGGACATCCACCACATACACTCTTTTACTTCTTAAACGTTTGGGGCTAATTCCGGGAAACCCCTCCGCATTAAAAGGAAACGAATTATTAATTGACAAGGGATTTTATCCCGATGGTGGAATCAATTTTTTCAAATCGTTAAACTATAGTGAAACATGCGTAACCGGAATGGTTCTTATGATTCTTAGTTATTTTAAATTGAACACTGAAAAAGTTCACATACTTGCAAATCACCTGCTCGAAAAACAAATGGATGACGGCGGCTGGAATTGCCGTCTGCCGCTTGGCGCAACACACTCCTCATTTCATACAACAATTATTGCTCTTGAAGCGTTATACGAATACGAAGTCTCTTACCCGAAGCATAAAAAGATAATTTCTTCCGCGAGGTCAATTGGACATGAATTTTTATTTCAGCATAAGTTATTCAAATCACATAAAACTGGGAAGGTAATAAAATCACAATTTACCCGTTTTTCGTTTCCCCCTCGCTGGTATTATGATGTATTGCGGGCAATGGATTATTTTTCGTTATCGAATACCTCATTTAATACCGGTATGAGAGATGCTCTTCAGATAATTATAAAAAAACAAAATTCCGACGGCACTTGGAATTTGCAGCAAAAACATCCCGGAAAAGTTTTTTTTGAAATGGAAACAGTTGGAAAACCAAGCAGATGGAATACTCTGAGGGCTTTAAGAATATTAAAATTTTATTCAGCTTTTCTTCTGTAATTATTAAAAAACAGAAGTATAAGAGGCGAAGGTCTTGTTTTTTGTTTTGCTTTCACTTATTTTTGTTTCAAATTGGGAATGAGTCAAATATAATAATTTTTAAATCTGTCCTCTGCCTATGAATAGCGAGTTTTTGATTTATGCGGCGTCGTTATCCCTATTGTTTTGGGGATTAATGCGTGTGTTTTTTTCATATACTGCTGTAAGAAGTTATAGTGAACGTACAAATGAAAGTCGTTTACTAATGGATTTTGAAGTTACCGCAGAAAACTTGGGTATAAGTTTTATCGGTTTGCTTTCTTTGGGAGTAACTCTTTTTACTGGCACAAATAAAACCGGTTCAATCGTCGTTTATTTGTTAGCCGGTGTAGTTCTGATCTTTTTAGCTGTTTGGTCAATGTTTTCAATTACAAAAGACTCCAAATTTTTAGTTAAAATGTGTCCCTTAATCAAATTAACTTTAGCCTCATTTTATATTTGGGCTGCTTTGTTTTAACATAATCTAATAAACACTTTTTTCTGTGCTGCCTAGGTCATACTTTTTTTCTCACATTTAATTCCATGGTGATTTATGAATAAAAATTTTATTGCTTTCGCCCTGTTTTTGATATTAATTAACTATTCTCTCTCTGCTCAAACCAGAGCCCGAACAGAAATTAACATTCCAGACATTATGGATTATAAAACTCTAAAATGCGATTTCCACATGCACACTGTTTTTTCCGATGGATTGGTGTGGCCGTCAATTAGACCTGAAGAAGCGTGGAGACAAGGGCTGGATGCTATAGCGTTAACTGATCATATTGAGTATACGCCGCATAAAGATGATATCAATATTAATTTTAATAGACCTTATGAGATCGCAAAACCTGCAGGCGACAAACTTGATATAATTGTAATTAAAGGAAGTGAAATTACACGGGGAATGCCTCCTGGGCACTGCAACGCTATTTTTTTAACCGACGCATCTAAACTAATTCAGGATGATTGGAGAGACGCTTTTAAAGAAGCCAAAAAGCAGGATGCATTTATTTTCTGGAATCACCCGGGTTGGAAGTCGCAACAACCAGATGGAATATCAAAATGGTACGAAGAGCATACCTGGCTGCTAAAAAATAACATGCTAAATGGAATTGAGGTCGTAAACGAGCGCGATTATTATCCAGAGGTGTTTCAGTGGTGTTTGGATAAAAACCTTACTATACTTTGCAATACCGACGTTCATGATCCTGTTCAAATGTTTTGGGAAATACACGACCATGATTTTAGACCAGTGACACTTGTTTTTGCCAAAGAAAAAACTGAAGCTTCAATTAAAGAAGCTCTGTTCGCCGGAAGAACCGCTGCTTATGCCACTAATTCTCTTTTTGGAAAAGAACAATTTGTGAGGCAAATTTTCAATAATTCTGTTTCAATCAACAAAACCGACTTAGTTATTAATGGAAAACGGTCTGTTAATATTATGTTTAAAAATGATTCTGATATTGATTATAAGTTAGTAAGTAAAAACAAATTTGAGGAACTGAGTTTTAACGACGAAATAACTCTGTACGCAAATAAAACTGTAATTTTGTCTTTAAGGGGCACAAGCAACGAAAAAAGCGATATTCAAAAATTTGAATTGCTGTTCGAAGTTCAAAATATAAAAATAAACTCTGAGGAAAATTTAATGGTTTCGTTTCCTCTAAATATAACATTTGTTCCTGTTGAGAAAATGTAAAGTTTTTCGAATTCGTCTATTTGTCAGGTATCAAATAAATATATTATGAATAAATCCGCCGAAAACATAATTTCCCTTTTTAATGAGGTGCGCTTATCTACGCTTAAAAGATTTTATGCCATCCCCGAAGGGAAAGAGAATTGGCGGATTTCGGAAGGCAAAATGAGCATTGCTGATATTGCATATCATTTAATTGAATCTGACAAATGGACAATAAAAAAAATTAAATCTCCTGAGATTAAATTTATTAACGGAGCTGCTAACGTAATAACTATCTCCTCGCGCAAACAGTTTTCCAATCTATTAAAAGAACTTGAAAACATTCTGCAGAGCAAAATACTCGCCGTTAAAAATCTTAATTACTGGGATTACGATAAAACCATTTACGACGACCGATTCCAAAAAGAAGTGAACTTGTGGTTTATGATTATGTGTGGAAATGTTGATCATGAAATTCATCACCGAGGACAAATATCAGCTTATTTACAGTTCCTCACTTCAGGTTCATAAATTTTTACCTTGATTTGTTTTTACTGAATTTCCAATTTGAATAATTAAATTTAGGGCTTATTTTCGAAAACTGTTTTTGGCAAAAAATGAAACCCCTGGTATTAATAATTTTTTCAATTATGTCCTTTTCGTTTTTTATGGTGAACTGTTCTACTGATAACGGCCTAGTAAATACTCTTGATACCAAGCCAGAGTTTTTAACGGCATCACATTCCGGCTGCCAGGGATTGCATAAAATTAATGACAAAGGATCACTTGAGTATTTTAATTACGAAAATGATACTCTTTTACTAAAAATTAATTTTACCGCCAACTGCTGCCCCGATTTTATTGACAGTGTGGCTGTTAACAGCGAGAAAATTCAGATTTTTCTTTTTGATGCTTTAGCTAATTGCAGGTGTATTTGTAATTATTCCGATATATATAAATTCTATTATCCCGGATTTACATCTGCAACACTTGAGTTTTGGTGCTCCAGCGTACATAATACAAATTATGAATTGTTGTTCGCGGAGAATCTCGATTTATGATTCTTTCATCCTGACCGCTAAGTTTTATATATTACTTTCCAATTTAAAACAAACTATAGCTATGCAGTATTCAAAGAATTATAATATTCGTTACTACAATTGTGATACAAGTCTAACTGCCTCTGTTTACAGTATTATAAGAATATTTGAGGACATTGCCGTTCATCAGAGCGATGATTTGGGCGTTGGAATTGAGTATTATAATACCAACAAAGTCGGATGGATGTTAACCCGCTGGTCGGTGCGAATAAATAAATTACCTAAGTTTCGCGATGAAATTAAAGTAACCACCATTCCCAAAGCGTTCAGTGGATTTTACGCCAACCGGGAGTATATTATTCATGACTCGCAAGGGGAAGAAATAATTACAGCAACCACACTTTGGATTTTTGTTAATCTACAAACCCGGCGCCCTATAAAAATTTCCCAGGAAATGTTCGACAAATACAATCCCAGCCGCACTGATATGAAAACATTTACAAAATTAAAAGAAATTAAACCTGTAGACCGAACAGATTACGAAAAACAATTCCGAGTACGTTTAAGTGAAATTGATACTAATGGACATGTCAATAATTCTGAATACATTTCATGGGCTCTTGAAGTAATGCCGTTGGATTTACAAAAAAATTATCGCCTAAGCTCGTTTTTTGTTAATTATTTGAAAGAAACAAACGTAGACGACATGATTACTGTAAAAACGAAAGCTGAACGAGTGAAAAACTTTAAGCTGACAACTACTGAAATTGAATGTAATGGGGCTGTAACCGCCAGGATTGAATTTGAGTGGGAAAAAATTTAAGTCATTAATAATTCTATATGCTAAAATATTTAATCGACAAAGAAAATAATAAACTTGTTTTTGAAGGAAAGGAATTTAACCTTTCTGAAATTGAGAAGCTTTTGAAAAAAGCGGGATATGATCTGTTAAAAACCAGAACATGTCCGGCGGAAACAATACAAGTTATTACCGAACCGGCAAAAAATCTTCTGCGTATAATTATGTCCGGTCAAAAGTAAAACAAAATATTTAGTTTTAATACCGCAAGTGAACACTGAATCTTGGAAATTATTTTATTGCGCTTCGTAAAATGTTAACATAATTTTTTCCGAAACCCAAACTTATTTTAATATTTAGCTCCCCTTATTGAATTATAATTCCAATTTTTGGATAAAAGCCGATTTTTATTGGTTTTACTGGCTCTATGTGGTAATTTTACTTATGAATTTTTTAATAAAAATTTATTAATTCTTTGAAAGCATACCGCAAAACGGGGTGCTAAACCATAGTTGAATAACATCTGTGGTAGAAACATAAGAGAATGGAGGTTTAAGAATGTCTAATGCTCATTTTAAGGTTCCGCTGCCTATTAACGAACCGATAAAATCGTATGCTCCTGGAAGTTCGGAAAAAGAAGAACTTAAGAAGAAAATTGCCGAGTTAAAATCCCAGAAAATAGAAATACCGTTAATTATTGGTGGAGAAGAAATTAAAACCGGTAATACTGCAGAAATTGTAATTCCACATGATAAAAAACACGTTTTGGGCGTTTATCATAAAGCTGGTAAAAAAGAAGTTGATATGGCTATTGAAGCCGCCATTGAAGCCAGAAAAGAATGGTCGGAAATGCCTTGGGAACATAGAGTCGCAATATTTTTAAAAATGGCAGATTTGTTAGCCGGACCATGGCGATCAACGTTAAACGCCGCTACAATGCTCGGGCAATCTAAAACAGCATATCAGGCGGAAATAGACAGCGCTTGCGAACTTATAGATTTCTGGAGATTTAATGCTTACTATATGACTCAATTGATGTCTGATCAGCCATACTCGCCCGCAGGAATGTGGAACCGTGTTGAATACAGACCACTTGAAGGATTTGTATTCGCAGTAACTCCTTTCAATTTTACATCTATCGCTGGCAATTTACCAACGGCGCCTGCAATTGTAGGCAACGTTTCTCTTTGGAAACCGGCCTCAAGCTCGGTTTATTCCGGATATTTTTTAATGAAATTATTTGAAGAAGCCGGATTGCCCAAAGGGGTTATTAATTACATCCCCGGCTCCGGCGGTCAGGTTGGAAACCCCGTAATGGCAAGCGAACATCTTGCCGGAATTCATTTTACAGGAAGCACTTCTGTTTTTCAAAATATGTGGAAAACTATCGCGGATAATTTGAAACATATGAAGTATTATCCTAGAATTGTGGGTGAGACCGGCGGAAAAGATTTTATCTTCGCTCACAATTCAGCTGATGTGGATGCGCTTGCCGTGGCAGCCCTGCGAGGAGCATTCGAGTATCAGGGACAAAAATGTTCTGCTGCTTCTCGAATGTATGTGCCTAAATCTATCTGGCCAGAATTTAAGGAGAAATACGTTGCAGAAGTTAATAAAATAAAAATGGGCGATGTTCAGGATTTTACAAATTTTATGTCTGCCGTTATTGACGAAGCCGCGTTCAAATCTATTACAGAATATATTGATTTTGCAAAAGAGGCGGCTGACGCTGAATTTATTACCGGCGGTAATTACGATGATTCCAAAGGTTATTTTATTGAGCCCACAACTATTGTTACATCCAATCCGAAATTTAAAACTATGGAAGAGGAAATTTTCGGACCGGTTTTAACTATATATGTTTATGATGATGAAAAATTTGACGAAGCATTAGACCTGTGTGACACTACATCCCCATACGCTTTAACAGGCGCTATTTGGGCTCAGGACAGAGCTGTGCTTGTAAAAATGTCGGACAAGTTAAAAAATACCGCAGGTAATTTTTATATAAACGATAAACCAACGGCCGCAGTAGTGGGACAGCAGCCATTTGGCGGAGGTCGTGCCTCGGGTACAAACGATAAAGCCGGCAGTGCGATGAATATTATGCGTTGGATGACTGCGCGAACTATCAAAGAAACATTTGTTCCGCCCAAAGATTGGCGATATCCTTTTATGGGTGAAGAATAATTGTTAGGTTTTAATTAAAAAAACCCGGTGCTTTAAAGTCACCGGGTTTTTTATTTTATAATTAGCTTAATATTAATAGTCGTATTAATTTTTACGGTTTTTTCTTCATAACTGCTTCCATAACTTTAAATTCATTTCCACTTGGGTCATTCATAAACATTTCGAACATTGAAGTGTTGTTATCAACTACTTTTGCAACCTGTTTAAAATCTATTTCTATTTTCTTAATTGGATCAATCATTGTTCCCATATATATTATTTGATTATTCTCTTTATCGAAAGATCCTTTTGCGTTTGCAAATCCTGTACCGAGGTTGTCTATCCAGATCATCATAAATTCTTGCGTGGCATTATCGTATCCTTCTATACTCATGCCTTCAAATGGCATACCCCATGCAGTTCCAGTGTGTTTTGATTTTAAATATCTTCCTCCCATTATCATTTCACCAACTGCGGTACCTGAAGTTATCTGTGGATCTGTTTCTGGAGCCGACCAAAATTTTTGTTCGTATGTCCACTCGCCGACTCCTTTTGCAAGGTGCTCATGCGCCCATCCCGGAGCCATATATTCCATCCAGGCTTTTTGTGACTCATCCTGATTGGGTTGATCTTGAGCAACTAGTGTAACTACAGCAAAACATAATACCAGAAAAAGCAAATTTATTGTTCTCATGAAGCACTCCTTTTTTTGATTGTTTTTTTGCGATAGGAAAAGCTAATTAAAAGTAATTTATTTTAAATTTCATTGCAATTAAAAAGTTAATTCCACTTTGTTTTGTTAAAAACAATCTTATCTTAAACTGATCTTATTATAGAATATTCCTTAGGAGAATTATAACTTAATGGTTATTCTAAAAAATATTGGTAATCTCTCTACAAAAAAGGGAATATTCCAACGCAATAGATCAATTGATTTCAAATTATTCTAAATTCCATTTCTATTAAAAATAAATTGTTAATAAATTTGTTTATTCTATTAAGAAAACTTGAAGGCAAAAATGAAAATACACGAATATCAAGCTAAGGAAATTTTGAAGAATTATGATGTGGCAATTCAAGACGGTATCGCTATAAAAAAAATATCGCAATTTGATGCGGCTATAAAAAAATTACAAAGTCGTGGTGTAAATCAGTATGTGGTTAAATCACAAATTCACGCTGGTGGTCGCGGAAAGGGAAAATTATATAATCCTAAAAACAGGGAAGAATTAATACTTGAAGGCGGAGTAAAATTTACGACCTCATTAGAAAAAGCAAAAACTTTTGCTGAAAAGATGCTTGGCAATTTGCTTGTTACACATCAAACCGGTCCTGAAGGTAGAATTGTTAAAACACTTTTTATTGCCGAAGGATTGGACTATAAAAAAGAATTGTATCTCGGAATACTTCTCGATAGAAGCGTGTCCAAAAACGTAATTATGGCCTCAACTGAAGGCGGTGTTGAAATTGAAAAAGTAGCGGAAGAAACACCAGATAAAATTATTAAGGAATGGGTTGATCCAGCAGTTGGGCTTCAGACTTTTCAGGCGAGAAATTTAGCTTTTGGATTGGGGCTTGAAGGCACGGCATTTAAAAGTTTTGTAAAGTTTATTCAAAAACTATACAAAGCCTACGAAGAAACCGACTCTTCCTTACTTGAAATCAATCCTCTAGTTATTACAAATCAGGACGAGGTTATAGCTCTCGACGCTAAAATAAACATTGATGATAACGCTTTGTATAGACAGCCAGTTATATCTGCTTTCAGGGATTTATCGGAAGAAGATTCGTTGGAAGTTGAAGCCTCCAAATATAATCTGAATTATATTAAACTAGACGGAAATGTTGGCTGCATGGTAAATGGCGCCGGTTTGGCAATGGCGACAATGGATATAATAAAACTTGCCGGCGGTGAGCCAGCTAACTTTTTAGACGTTGGCGGCGGCGCAAATAAAGAAACTGTTAAAAGCGGATTTCAAATAATTCTTTCCGATAAAAACGTAAAAGCAATTCTTATAAATATCTTTGGCGGAATTGTCCGTTGCGATAGGGTTGCACAAGGCGTTATAGACGCAGTAAAAGAAATTGATGTTACGGTTCCTGTTGTGGTTAGATTAGAAGGCACAAATGCCGAAGAAGCCGGCGTGTTATTAAACAAATCCGGATTAGCATTTGAGGTGGCAATGAACCTTAAAGAAGCGGCCGAAAAAGTTACATCTGTTTTAAAAATGTAGGTTTTAATTCAAGATGACATCTTTAATAAAGATGTCATCTTTTATAAAGTTGTAATCAATCGATAGTGGGTGTTTCAAGAACTTTCAATCCAGAATGTAATTCTTCATGAGTCAATTCGTGATCAACCAACTTGCCATCATAATAATCTTGATATGCTGACATATCCAAATATCCATGTCCGCATAAATTAAATAGAATTGTTTTTTCTTTGCCTTCTTCTTTGGCTTTGTTTGCTTCGCGAATTACTTGAGCAATTCCATGTGTTGCTTCAGGTGCTGGTAATATCCCTTCTGTATTTGTGAACAGGACTCCAGCTTTAAAACATTCCAATTGATGTATTGCACTTGCTTCAACCAAACCATCCTTAAGCAATTGACTTACAAGCACGCTCGCGCCATGATATCTTAAACCCCCCGCATGTATTGATTCCGGAACAAATGAATGCCCGAGGGTATACATTGGCAAAAGCGGCGTTAAACCCGCGGTATCACCGAAGTCGTAGCGGAATTCGCCTTTGGTCAATTTTGGGCAGGAAGCCGGTTCGACAGCAATACACCTAATTTTTTTGCCGTTTTTAATCTTCTGTTGTAAAAATGGAAATGAGAGCCCTGCAAAATTAGACCCGCCTCCTAATGGTGCTATCACTATATCGGGAAATGCGCCTGCTTTTTCCATCTGTTTAATGGCTTCCAGACCAATTACAGTTTGATGCATAAGCACATGATTAAGGACGCTGCCTAAGGAGTACTTTTTTGTTCCACCGCTTATTGCGGCGCGCTCTACCGCTTCAGAGATAGCAATGCCGAGGCTTCCCGGAGAGTTTGGGTTTTCTGCTAAAATATTCCTTCCCGATTCTGTTCTATCCGAAGGCGAGGAGAACACTTCCGCACCCCAAGTATTCATGAGCAATTTTCTAAATGGTTTTTGTTCATAACTTACTTTAACCATATAAACTTCCAATTCTATACCGAACTTTTCGCACGCAAATGCTAAAGCGCTTCCCCATTGACCGGCTCCCGTTTCGGTTGCTATCTTTTTCACTCCTTCTTTCATGTTGTAATATGCCTGGGGAACTGCCGTATTTGGTTTGTGAGAGCCCGCCGGACTTACACCTTCGTATTTGTAATAAATTTTTGCCGGTGTATCTAAAGCTTTTTCAAGATTAAGCGCGCGGAATAATGGTGTGGGGCGCCATATTTTGTAAACTTCGCGTACTTCCTCCGGAATTTCAATCCATGGTTCCTGAGAGACCTCCTGTTTAATTAATTCCATCGGAAAAAGAACTGAAAGATCCTCCGGCCCAATTGGTTGTTTCGTTCCAGGGTGAAGCGCAGGCAACGGTTTGTTGGGCATATCAGCCTGAATGTTATACCAGCTTCTAGGTATCTCATTTTCTTCAAGTATAATTTTTCTTGGTTCGTTCATAATAACCCAATAAGTTTGTTTTTGAAAAATAATTTTAAGGTCGCTCTCATCAGTTGGCAAAAATACAATAATATTTTATAACTTCTCTTTGGCAAAACAAAGTTTTCCTAATTGAATTTTAATATTTGCATAATTATACATGATGACTGAATCAATCAACATTTATATATTAACCGGGCCGATTAAAACTGGAAAAACAACTTCTATAATTAATTGGTCCTCTGCCAAAACAAATGTTTCAGGTATAGCACAACCGATTTTAGGTAAGAAAAGATATCTCCTTGATTTAGCTTCGAATGAAAAAAGAATCCTTGAAGTTGGTCTGGCGGAGAAAAATTTCGTTCAAGTTGGTAAATATCGGTTTTCCAAAAAAGCATTCGAATGGGCAAAAATTTGTCTTTTGTATTCGGCTAAACGTAAATCTGATTGGATAATAGTAGACGAGGTTGGCAAGCTGGAACTTGAAAATAAGGGACTTGAACCGGTAATTACTTTTTTAATAGATGACTGTATTATAAATAAAAAATACAACTTACTTTTTATAGTGAGAGATTCTTTGCTTCGCAGTTTTATAAATAAATATAATCTAACCGAATTAAATTATAAGATAATCAGCGGACCGGATGAATTATAATATTACAGGAATATTGATTGCTTCGGGCTATTCGGGCCGGATGGGTAAATTAAAAGCACTGCTCCCTTTCGCTGGAATGTCTTTTATTAACGGCATCATTCTTAAAATGTCGCTTGTTTGTAATAAAATAGTTGTTGTTCTGGGTTATGAATATGAGATAATACGTAACGAGATAGGGCTTATAAACAGCCTTAGTTCCTCTATTATAAGACCTAAACTAAAAGAATTTATTATAGATGCCGAAAAAAAAACACAAATAGTTTACAATGAAAATTTTTCCAAAGGGATGTTTTCATCTTTGCAAAAGGCCATCTCCGCAGCAGAGTCCACCGATTGGTTTTTGTATCATTTTGTAGACCAGCCTAATTTGCCTTGTTTGTTTTATAAATCATTCGTCAATCAAATTGACGCGTCCTATAATTGGATTCAGCCTAGTTATGATGGAAAAAAAGGGCACCCAATTATATTTGATAGGCATTTTACAAATTTGATAGTTAGCAGCCAAAAAACATCTCTTAAAGAAATTGAACTTCCTGTAGAACAAAAAAAAATATGGTCAACAGAACATATTAACGTTTTGGAAGATATTGATACTGAGGAAGATTATAAGAAATTTTCTGGAACTAAATTCGATAATTTATTGACTGAAATAATCAATTTTATTTGAGAATCAGATGTTTTCTAATCAAGTCTTCGGTTAATTCATGCCCCCCATCGTATTTAATTAACTCATATCTAACTTTGTTTTCATTCAAAAGAGAAATTGTTTCCTTCATTGTTTCCGTCTTAACCAACTTATCATCATTTCCAATTAAGAGAATAAATTTTGCTGACACCGAAAGAATAGCGATTTTCCTGTAATCCAAATCAGGTGGCGGTTCTCCGGCCCAAAGCACTAACCGATCAACATTAAACTTATTCGCTTCAAAAACACGAATTGCCGTAGCGGCCCCCTGCGAAAAACCTAATAAGTTCACACTTAATTTTGGTGTGTTCAATCCCGCAGTTATTTTTTGATAAATATTATTTATAAATGTTATATAATCTTTTATCTCTTCATCGCGTCCTTCTTTAGTCATCCAGGAGGCGCCAACTTCTCCGTAAAATCCTCGTTTATAAAACCGGTTTAACGCTTCAGGTGCAATAAATAATTTGTCTGTACACGCAAATTTTTCAAAATGTTTCAGGAAGTCTCTGGCAAGCTGCGCGTAACCATGACAAACAAACCAGATGGTTTTTATATTAAAATTGGGTTCTCCAATACAAAAAAACCTGCCGGTTTTTATAGTTGTTATTTTTTGTTCAGCTATTGGCATCACTTTTAAATAATTTTTTTAGTAAACTTATTACAATTCTTTATCTATTGGAAATTATATGAAACTTTTTGCAATTATTTTGCTGTTTTCCAGCATTATTTATTCCTTTCCTATTTCTCTAAATACTATTGACCAGAAAATTATAGACTATAGTTTTAACGAAGAATTTGATGAAGCTAAAAAACTTTCGCGGGAACAAATATATGAATATCCCAATAGCCCTAAGTACTATTATTATTATATAAATACTACAATGCTCGAATACAGCCAGAAAGTCCGCGAGTTAAATTCTGAAAACCGTGATGAAGGCAGAAAAAAAATTAACAAAGAACTTGTCGATTACTGTCAAAAGGTTCTAGATAAATTCGGCGACTCAAAATTCCAGACTGAAGAGAAATTTTACTACGGTGCAATTTATGGCTATCTGGCAAGAGCTAATGGATTGGATGGTTCCTGGTGGGGCGCTTTTACAGCAGGGAAAAAAGCAAAAAGTATAATGCAGGAGATTATTACCGAAGACCCGGATTTTTATGATGCTTATCTATTGCTAGGTATGCTGGAGTATTATTCTGATAGACTTAGCGGTATAACCAGCTTGGTCGCTAGCGTACTGGGGTTTTCGGGTGACCGGGAAAAAGGTTTGCGCTATCTTGAATTAGCATACAATAAAGGTTCACTTACATTTGGACAAACCGCATTAACCCTTATTGAAGTATATGCTCATCTTGAAGATAATGAAATAGCCTCTATAAAATATTACAGGAAATTTTTAGAAAGATTTCCTAAAAATAAAAGAATTTATAACGCTTATTGTCACGAGCTAATGAACCTCTTAGATTTTACAAGTGTAGAAAATATTATTAATAACGACTCTAACAATTTGATAAAAGATTATACAAAAGCCAGATTTTATCATACAAGAGCGCAATCCGATCTGGCAATAAAGTTTGCTGAAAACGCTCTTGCTGATAAACATAATCTTTGGCGCGGAGTAGCTGAATATTCACAATATATAATTGTTTTTAACAATTGGTTGCTTGGAAATAAAGCTAAAGCAAAGCAGCTGGAAATTTTATTGAGTGATAAATATAAAGAAATTTTTTCCACAGTAATTAAAAATGAGAATGAAGCCAAATGGCTTCATCGATTTACAATAGAAATCTCACTTGGAAAATCTGTTTTAGATATTGAAAAATTTATAAAAACCAGGCCCGCTTTCAAATCAAATGTAGAATTGGAATCGCAGTTTTTTTCTTTATTGGGTTCATACTATATGAAAACCAATTTTTTAAATAAAGCGGAAGAGGCATTTTATAATTGTTTAAAAAATGAAGATAGTTCAGTTCGTTACTCAGCATTCAAAGGATTGATAGATATTTATATGAATATAAATGTGGCGAAATCAAAAGTAAAAAATTTAATAGATATGCTTGAAGATTTTGACAACGATCGTTTGATATATAGAAGCCAGGATTTAGAAAAAAAATACCGTTTGTAAAAATCAATGTTGCTCAGCTAATTTAATTTCGGGCAAATTCGCCATTTAATTTTTTTATTAAATTATTTGCTAACAATTTTTATTAATATAAAAAACCCGGTAAAAATACCGGGATTAATTTTAATAAAGTTTCTATCTGTTAGCGTTAGTCTATTTGGTCAAAAGCTTGCTTTAGATCTGCAATAATATCATCAACTTTTTCAATTCCTACTGAAAGTCTCACCAGCCCTTCTGTAATACCGGCTATTGAGCGTGCTTCCTTACCCATGGTTAAGTGTGTCATACTAGCGGGATGTTGAATTAACGATTCCACTCCTCCAAGACTTACAGCGAGCTGACAGAACTTTACAGAATTCATAACTTTTTCGCCGGCTTCAAATCCGCCTTTTAATTCAAATGTTATCATACCTCCGGGACCCGTATGTTGTTTTTGTCCAATCATATAATCAGGATCGTTTTTAAGTCCCGGATATCGTACCCACTCTATTTTAGGATGCTGTTCAAGCCATTCGGCTATTACCAAAGCGTTTTCACAATGTCGCTGCATTCTTAAGGAAAGAGTTTTAATTCCTCTGTGAACCAGGAACGCGTTAAAAGGGTCGATAACACCACCGAGTTGGTTTAGCGTTTTGCGAAAATGTTTGTATGTCTCTTCGTCTTTAACTACAATTATTCCAGCAACAACGTCCGCGTGGCCGTTTAAAAATTTCGTCATACTATGCAGTACAACATCTGTTCCGAATTGAATCGGTTGTTGCAGGGCCGGACTCATAAATGTATTATCTACAACTAATTTGGCATTATTTTCATGAGCTATTTCTGAAATAGCTGTAAGATCAGCTATTGATAATGTAGGATTGCCAGGAGTTTCAATATAAATAACTTTTGTGTTCTTTTTAATTGCGGATTTTACTTCTTCTGTTTGGGATGCTTCTACAAATGTTGCAGTTATTCCAAGTTGAGATATTATAGTATTGATTAAGGTATTAGTCGGTCCATAAACCGCTTTTGAACAAACTAGGTGATCTCCGGATTTTAACAACGCAAAAAAAGTCGTACTTATCGCTGCCATTCCACTTGCACAACCTAATCCCTTATAACCTCCTTCAAGTTCAGCGATAGCATTTTCCATCGCCTGAACGGTTGGGTTAAGCATTCTTGTATAAATATATCCTTCTCTTTCACCTTTGAATAGATCCGCACCATGTTTGGCGTTCTCGAATTTAAAAGTTGATGTTTGATAAATGGGGGGCACAACAGGCCCAAACTCGTAATCTCCAATTCCGGCATGAACGCATTTTGAATCGAAATGATAATTTTTTTCTTTCGTCATTATTTAACCCCGATTTTATTCCGAATATTATTTTTATAAAAGAAAAAGCCCAACTTGTATTGTTGGGCTTTTATGTTAAAGATCGTTTTCGTCTATATCCTGATCTTCTGGAATTACTCTTGCAATATCAGCAATCGAGTCATCATCGTTTAGCTTAAGCAGTCGAACCCCCTGAGTGTTTCTTCCCATCACTCGAAGATTTTTTACTGCCTGTCTTATTACCATTGCCTGCTCAGTAATAATAACAAGCTCATCATTATCGTTTACTTCCATAAGTGCTATTAGATTACCTATTTTATCACCTGTTTTAATTGTTATAATCCCTTTGCCGCCACGTTTAGTAATTCTGTAATCATCTATTTCACTTCTTTTCCCGAATCCTTTGTCTGTAACTACAAGTAATGTTGTACCGGATCTTACAACTATAAATCCTATTACCACATCCCCTTTGGAAAGGTTTATGCCGCGCACTCCTGTTGACGTTCTTCCCATATCACGAACATCTTTTTCGTTGAAGCGGATTGCCATACCTTTGCGTGTTCCAATAATAATATCATTATTGCCTTCAGTCATTTTTACAGCGACTAAAGTATCACCTTCCACAAGATTTATAGCATTAATTCCACCGCGTCTTACGTTAGAATAGGCCGAAAGAAGTGTTTTTTTGGCTGTTCCGTTTTTAGTTACCATCAAAAGAGATTTATCGTCGCTGAATTCTTTTACAGTAACAAAGGCCGTTATAGACTCATTCTTTTCTTTCTCTATAAGGTTAAGAATAGAGCGTCCTCTGGTAGCTCGGCCTCCTTCGGGTAATTCATGTACTTTAAGCCAGTAACATTTACCCTGATCGGTAAATATTAAAATGTAATGGTGTGTGGAAGCTATAAACATGTGTTCAATAAAATCTTCCTCTTTTGTTCCTGCACCAGTTACTCCTTTTCCGCCACGTGCCTGACGTCTATAGCCGCTTACGGGAAATCTTTTTATGAAGCCACCGTGTGAAATTGTAACGACAACATCTTCTTCAGCTATTATATCCTCTAAAGAAAATTCTTTATAATCGTAAATAATTTCCGTTCTTCTTTCGTCGCCGTATTTCTCTTTTATAATCAATAGTTCTTCTTTAATTATTCTATATCTTCTGCTTTCATTATCCAGAATACCCTGGAGTTTTTGAATCAATTTAATTACTTCTTTATATTCATCTTCGATTTTCTTTCTTTCAAGTCCTGTTAGTCTTTGAAGACGCATATCCAGAATTGCTTTGGCTTGAATTTCCGAAAGCTTAAACTTCTTCATTAAATTTTGTTTCGCGGTTTCAACGTCAGGCGATTTTTTAATCGTTTCAATTACCTGATCGATATTGTCGAGAGCAATAATATAACCTTCTAATATATGGGCTCTTCTTTCGGCCGCTTCAAGTTCGTATTTAGTTCTTCTTATAAGAACTTCCATTCGGTGATTTATAAAATGCTGCATAACTTCTTTAAGAGTAAGCACTTTGGGGATGCCGTTTACCAAAGCGAGCATTATTACGCCGAACGTAGTTTGCATCTGGGTGTGTTTGAACAACTGATTTAAAATTACCGCTGGTTGAGCGTCGCGTTTCATTTCAATAACAACTCGCATTCCATCACGGTCTGATTCGTCTCTTATGTTTGTTATGCCTTCCAATTTACCTTCACGAACAAGATCGGCTATTTTTTCAATCAAGTTTGCTTTATTTACCTGATATGGAAGTTCTGTTATAACAATAGTTTCTCTATCGTTTTTGTGCATTTCAATATTAGCTTTGGCTCTAACTATAATGCGGCCTCTGCCCGTTGTATAAGCTTCTCTTACGCCTTCGTAACCATAAATAATACCGGCGGTGGGAAAGTCGGGTGCTTTTACATATTTAATTAAATCCTCGGAAGTAAGTGTCGGGGTATCAATCAGAGCTTGAATTCCATCAATTACCTCATTGATGTTATGCGGCGGAATGTTAGTTGCCATGCCAACGGCAATACCGCTCGAACCGTTTATCAATAAGTTCGGTAGATAAGCAGGCATAACTGTTGGTTCTTGTAAACTATCATCGAAGTTAGATGTAAAATTGACTGTGTTTTTATCAAGATCCCGAAGCATTTCTTCGGTTATACGCGCCATTTTAGCTTCTGTATAACGCATAGCCGCAGCGCCGTCACCATCAACCGAGCCGAAATTACCCTGCCCTTCCACTAGCGGGTATCTTAAGGAAAATTCCTGAACCATTCTTACCATAGAATCATATACTGCAGTGTCACCATGAGGATGATATTTACCTAAAACTTCACCAACTATTCTCGCGGATTTTTTATAAGTTTTATTATGTCCAAGTCCCAGTTCATGCATTCCATATAATACTCGTCTGTGTACCGGTTTTAATCCATCTCTTACATCAGGAAGTGCACGTGCTACAATAACTGACATAGCGTAATCGATATAGGAGGATTTCATCTCATCTTCTAATGATACCGGTAATATTTTTTCAAAAATTGTTGCCATTTTTACTCTGTTTTTTAGTTCAAAACTTTATTAAATAAATAAGTGTAACTTTTTATATATCAATTTTGGCATACTTTGCGTGTTTCTCTATAAAAGCTCGTCTTGGTTCAACAGCGTCTCCCATAAGAGTTTCGAATATTTTATCCGCCGCCGCCGCGCTTTCTAAATTAACCTGAAGAACTATTCTTGTTTCTGGATTCATTGTTGTATCCCATAATTGTTCAGGATTCATTTCCCCCAAACCTTTATACCTTGAAATAGTTACGCCTTTAGGCAAACCTTCGTCGTCAAACTCTTCTTCAGCTTTTCCATTTCCTTTAAATCTTTTAAGCACTTTATCTCTTTCTTCTTCATCGAAAGCGTAAATTTCTTCTTTGCCTTTTTTAATTTTATATAATGGTGGTTGAGCAATAAATATCTTTCCTTCCGATATAAGTTCTTTCATATGTCTGTAAAAGAAAGTAAGAAGAAGTGTTCTGATATGACTGCCGTCCACGTCTGCATCTGTCATGATAATAATTTTTCCGTAACGCGCTTTTTCCGAATAAAATTCGGCGCCAATTCCTGCTCCAATAGCAGCTATTATCGCTTTAATTTCGTTGTTCTCAAGTATTTTATTGAGTTTGGCTTTTTCTACATTCAAAATTTTTCCTTTAAGAGGAAGAATTGCCTGAAATCGTCTGTCGCGTCCTTGTTTAGCAGAACCGCCTGCCGAGTCACCCTCAACAATATAAACTTCACAATGTTCAGGATCATTAATTGAACAATCGGCAAGTTTACCGGGTAAATGCATAGTATCCAATGCGTTTTTTCTTCTTACAAGATCTCTGGCTTTTCTAGCCGCTTCGCGAGCTTCTGCAGCACGAAAACATTTTTCTATTATTTTTTTACCAATAGCCGGATGTTCTTCTAAATATTCCGCTAGTTTTTCATTAACTATTGTCTCAACAATTGATTTTACTTCGCCGTTGCCTAATTTTGTTTTTGTTTGTCCTTCAAACTGCGGCTCCATTACTTTAACCGAAATTACCGCTGTAAGCCCTTCCCTGAAATCATCTCCGGATAAGGTGATTTTGGAGTTCTCTTTAATCAGTTTGTTTTTATAAGCGTATGCGTTTAAAGTTCTTGTTAATGCAGTTTTAAATCCAACTAAGTGTGTACCCCCCTCGTGTGTATTTATGTTATTAACATAAGAGTGAATATTATCCGAATACGAATCGCTGTATTCAAAAGCTATTTCAACAGGAGTATTTTCTTTTTCCCCTTCAATATATACAGGTTTGTGCAGAGGGGTACGGGTTTCGTCGAGATATACTACAAACTCTGCCAATCCACCTTTATAATGAAATGTCTCTTCTTCATTTTCTATTTCATCTCTAAGCTTAATCATCACTTCCTTATTCAAATAAGCCAACTCTCTCATTCTTTCGGCAAGAGTATCGAACCTGAATTTGGTTACCTTAAATATTTCTCCATCCGGTTTAAATGTAACCTTGGTTCCGGTTTTGTTTTTTGTCGTACCAATTTCTTTAACATTTTCTTGAGGAATACCTTTTCTGTATTCCTGAAAATAAATTTTACCATCTCTGTATACTTCCACTTTAAGCCATTCGGATAATGCGTTTACTACAGATACTCCAACTCCGTGCAAACCGCCTGATACTTTATAAGAATCTTTATCGAACTTTCCGCCTGCGTGTAATACAGTCATAACAATTTCAAGCGCAGATTTTTTTTCAACCGGATGAATATCAACTGGAATTCCTCGTCCTTTATCCTCAACAGTAACACTACCGTCTTTATTTATACTTATAAGAACTCGATCGTTAAAACCACCTAAAGCTTCGTCAATACTGTTATCAACAACTTCATTAACCAAATGATGTAAACCACGCGTTGTTGTGTCACCTATATACATCGCCGGTCTTTTACGAACTGCTTCCAGTCCTTTTAATACGTTAATGTTACTAGCCGTATAATTACTATTTTGTGCAGCGTTATTTAACACTATTTCACCTACCGTTTTTTGTACTTCTTATAAAAATTTTATCGCTTTAACTACTTTTTCTTTAAAATGTAAATTTATTTTTTCAACTATTATAGCTTGTTTAAAATTTAATTCGCTTCTCCAAACCGAGTTTTCTACGCGTAGAAATAAAATTTCTTTCTCAATTTTTTTTGCTTCTGCAATTTTTCCTAAATCAGGAAAAATTTCTTTGAATTTTTCTACTATATCAAATTCTTTAGCTTTCTTTCTTATTTTATCGAATGCTTTGTCAGTTTCAATAATATCGCTAACTTTTTTAAAATTACTTTTCGGCACTAATAACTCCACCGTTTTTTACAGTCAGCACAAAATCATTTCTACTGACGTTAATGTTTTCCAATTTTGAAAAATCTGTCATCGTTATAAACGCTTGTCCAATTTCTTTAAGATATAAACTAATTTTATTAGCTCGGTAAGTATCAAGTTCTCCAAAAACATCATCCATAAGGAATATAGGGGTTCTTCCTAATGTGTCTTTCATGTAAAAAAATTGACCGAATCTTAGAGCTATTTGAAATGTTTTATGCTGGCCTTGCGATCCATATTTACGTAACTCGTATCCGTTAACAGAGAAACAAAAATCATCTCTGTGTGGTCCAACCAAATTTTTTGATCTTAAAAGTTCATCTGACTGTAAATTCATCAATTCTTCATTAAATCTATCTTCTATCAAATTTTCATCCATTTCCCCGAGGAAAGAATAATTTATAAAGGGTACCTCAAAATCTTCCATTATTTTCTGATACGCCTCGGCTACATATTCATTAAAACTTTTAACAAACTTCATCCTGTGTCTCACCAACTCCGATCCGGTTTTGACAAGTGTTATAGTCCAAGCTTCCAATTGTCCATAAAGTGATTTATCATTAGTTTCTTTTATCTTACTTAAAAGCGCCGACCTTTGTCTTAATATTTTATTATAATCTAACAGGAAATTAAGATAAGTTTCGCTGGCTTGTGAAATAATTGAATCAACAAATTTTCGTCTTTCCGCCGGAGCTCCCTGGGTAATAGCATGATCAGATTGGATAAGAGTAACAACAGGAAATTTACCTATAACTGCAGACGCTCGGTAAATTTGTTTATCATCAATAAAAATAGATTTTTTATTATTATCTGTATTGTAATAGATACCCGTTCTATTATCCGCTAAATCTCTAAACTGGCCTGTCACTTCAAAAAACGTCTCATTAAAATTTACAACTTCGGCATCCAGGCATTGATTAAGACTTTTGGTAGTACACAAATAATAAATAGCCTCTAATATTGTGGTTTTCCCCTGCCCGTTTCCTCCAATTATATAGTTCAGATTTTCCGAAAACTCTAGATTAGTTTGTTTGTGTAATCTAAAATTTCGTAAACCTAGGGATCTTAAAATCATACTAATTATTCAATCGAACCGGCATTATAAGCATCATCAGTTCTTCATTTTCTTTACTTACACTAGGGACTATTACTACAGCTTTTGTCGAAGAATGTAACTTAAATATTATCTCTTTTTCTTCATTCAAATGAGCTAGAATATCATGCACATATGCGGAGTTAAAACCAATATCAATTGCATCCCCCGAATATTTACACATAATATTTTCGCGACCTGAAGCTCCTATATCAAGGTCTTCAGCTGAAATTTCAAGATTATTTTCTTTGATTGAAAATTTAACTCTTCTTGTATTTGAAGTTGAAAACAACATCATTCGTTTAATAGCGTTATGCAGTTCTTTTGTCTCTAATTTAAGATCGAACTCATTTTCCAAAGGAATTACACTTTTGTAATCAGGATATTTTTGACCAATCAAACGTGTAATCAATTCGATATCACTAAGTCTAAAAGAGATATGAGTTTTAGTCATATATAATTTTACATCTTTTTCGTCAAGTACTTTTTGAAGTACAGATATAGCTTTTTCGGGAACTATATACTGGTTATCTAAACCAGTAACAATTTTTTTATTTAATAAATTAACCAACCGATGTCCGTCCGTCGCAACAAATCTTAAGCCTTCTTCCCTGAATTCCAATAAAGTTCCCATCATTGCGGGTCTCATTTCTTCTTTGCTCATAGCGAAAGAAGTTTTATCAAGAGCTTCTTTAAGATCCATTCCGTTGATAGAGATTTCAGCTAAATCATCGCTTTCGTTTTCTTCCGGAAAAGAAGGTATTTCGGGAAATTCATCCGCTCCCAAATAGCTTAGAGAATATTGACCATTGTCTGTTGTTAAATTTAATTTACCGTTACCGGCGATGTCAAAATGAACAGTAGTATCTCCTAAAGATCTTAATACGTCATAAAGAAGTTTAGCCGGAATTACAATGCTAATGTTGTCTTCAGTAACAATATTTATTGAAGATTTTAAAGAAATTTCCAGATCGGTAGCATAAATAGTTAACAAACCATCTTTAATTTCGAATAAAAAGTTTTCGAGAATAGGCATTGGAGTTCTTGTAGGAACTGCCGGAATAATTTTAGTGAGCAGTTTTTCGAGCTCTTTACTATTAACTTTAAATTCCATGAATTACTCCGAAAAATTATTTTTTTTTAACAAAGTAATATATCAAAAATTGGACTGTATTTCCATAATTTATAATAGCTTATGGATGTAAACACACACCATTATTAATAATAATATTTTATATTCTTTTTAAAACTTAATAGTATTAATAACAGTGTTAATTTGTTGATAACTTTTTAAGTTGTTTTATCAACTTAACTTAAAGGAATAATTACTACTTAAAGCATGTGTATAACATTTGAACAACATGTTTTTATTAACAGTGGGTTGGTAACTCTGGTTTTATCCACACAATAAACAATAGTTATCAACATAAAAATGAAGGTTATTAACACTATTTTTATTAAAAATAATTTGTTTTTAGACTGTTTTTTTCGGATTTCTTTTGTCTGATAGTATTGTTTTTGTAATTTTAAAACAAATACAACAAAAATAATTGGAAAAAATGAATATTAAGATAATATCGTATCTTTTAGCAACCGCATTTTTTTTTCAGACAGTAAATATATTTTCATGCACAACGGCAATTATCTCGGGAAAATTTACAAATGATGGAAGGCCAATTCTTGTAAAACACCGCGACGCTTCTTTTGAGCAGAATAAACTTATGTATTTTGAAGATGGAAAATATCCATATATAGGATTAGTTAATAGTGTTGATAAAAATGGTGATGAAGTATGGGGTGGCTGCAACGAAGCGGGTTTCGCAATTATGAATTCGGCTTCTTATAATCTTAAACCTGAAAACGATACCACGAAGGAGATGGATAAAGAAGGTTTTTTAATGAAGCTGGCTTTACAGAAATGTGCTAATATTGATGAATTTGAACAATTGTTAATGGAACTGCCCAAACCTTTGGGGGTCGAAGCAAATTTCGGTGTTATTGATGCGGCCGGAGGTTGCGCATATTTTGAGTGTGATAATTTCTCCTATAAAAAGTTCGACGCAAATGATCCTATTACCGCACCATTCGGATATCTGATTAGAACAAATTTTTCGTTTTCAGGCGCCCCGGATGAAGGGTATGGATATATACGATATCTTACAGCTGAACAACTATTTTATAACGCCGAAGCTGAAAATAATTTATCGTATAAATTTATCCTTCAGGACGTTAGCAGATGTTTAAAAAACTCTCTTACAGGAATCAATTTAAGTGAACAAAAAGTAAGCGAAAAAGAGACAAAATTTTATCCATTTGAAGATTTTATTGTGCGAAATTCTTCTGTTTCAACGATTTTAGTTCAAGGTGTAAAAAAAGGGGAATCACCAAAGCTTTCAACAGTTTGGACTATACTTGGATTTCAATTATGTTCCGTAGCAATTCCAACTTGGGTAGAAACGGGCAAAAACTTACCCGCCTGTTTAACTGAAAACGAGAGTGGAATAGCACCCTTGTGTGACTATTCTCTGCGGCTTAAAAACAAATGTTTTCCAATTAAACGCGGCTCCGGGAACAAATATTTGAATCTGCCTTTTGTAGTAAATGAAGAAGGAACCGGAATATTAAAAAAACTAAATCCAATGGAAAACAGCATAATTCGTGAATCACAAAAAAGAATGAAAGAGTGGAGATTATTAGGACATATTCCGAAACAAGAAGCGAAAAATTTTTATGATTGGGTAGATGAAACGGTATTTAATTTTTACGAATCAGTTTTAGAGGATAATTAATTCAACTTAACATTATTGCCGATCATAATTGAAGTTGTTAATGAATACAGATAAGTTTCTACAAATGCGCGGTAATTGTTTTGAACTTATTTATACAGAAATCCGGTTCACTATCGAACCGGATTAACAGAAATAAGTTTAATCTTTTTTAAATGGTAATTCAAAAGTAAATTTACTTCCAACTCCCTGGCGGCTTTCTACTTTAATGGTTCCGCCATGTCCTTCAATAATTTTTTTAACTATCCATAAACCTAATCCACTGCTCTGTTCTCCACCGGTAGGTTTGGGCGACAACATTGCCCCTTTCTTAAACAGCATGCTTATTTCATCTTGAGGAATACCTACACCATTGTCTTTAACTTCAACAACCACTTTTGTTTCGGTTAAAAAAGATCTGATTGTAACGTCTGTATTCGGTAAAGAATATTTTATGGCGTTGTTTACAAGGTTGTCTATAGCTTCCTTTAACTTGGGCGGATCGAAATAAAATTGTGGTATTGATACCGAGGTATTGTTTAACAAACGGATTTGTTTTTTCTTCGCATATGCCGAATTTATTGACATTACTGACTTTACAACTTCCTGTAAAAAAGAGAGTTTCATTATATATTCTTCATCGTAGGATTTTTTAGCGAATGAAACTGACATTTCCTGAACAAGATCAATTATGCTTGAAGAGGAGGCTACAAGTGATTCCATAATTTCCTGTTGTTCCGTAGCTGTTAAATCATAAGACTCTAAAAGCTCAATCAGTCCCTTTATAGCGCTTGCAGGATTTTTTATATCGTGAAATTTTATAGCTATAAGTTCATCTTTTTGTTTTTGTAATTCTTCCAATTTAATTTTCTTTTCGAACAAAGCTTCCTTTTGTTCAATAAGATTTACATTTGCGTCCTCCAATAGAACTATGGACTTATTTAGTCCTGAAATTATTTTATTTAATTTTTTATTCTCTTCTTCAAACAACTTATAACTACTTTTAAGATTCTTATTTGATTCACGCAATTCTGAAATTTCGTCGAAGACATCATCAGCTAATGACGGCTTAGCTTTTTTAGTTTTTTTTGATTTATTTTTTCTCGAAATAATAAAAATAGTGAGCAAAATGAGAATGGAGAATATCGTCAGAATTATTTCGAGGAAACTTAATTGAATAATTAAATCTTTTGAATTCTGCTTAGGAGTTAATGGTTTTGTAACTGAAAACAATTTAACAACAGGAACAGATTCCTGTTTATTACCATTAAATGCCTGAACGCTAAATATATAATCTCCCTCCGCCAGACTGTTAAAAGTATAAGATTCCGATTTATAATTTTTTGAAATTACTCTATCATTTAAATGAATCACATAATAGATTGTTTTGTCCGTTGAATCATCGAAATCATTGGTGAAGTTGAAAGTTAAAGACGCGGCTGAATTTATTTTAACTTCCGTTATACCAGTATCTGCAATCTTTTTATTGTCGATTGAAATGGAAGAAAAATAAGTTCTAAACACTTGGGCATCTGTGCTTACGCTTGTAAGAAAAACCACAAGAGAATAAATGAATATGATTTTTTTTGTCATATGAAATTCGAATTCTATTTATTTAATAAAAGTAAATTTTTTGGTTAAGTGTAAAAGTTAAATGCCCGGAAGAACAAACTATCTTCTTAGAAATAAATCTATTATTAAAGTTATAATCGATTAATTTTGTTAATATTTGATACCCATTAAAGTATTTCTTATTTAAGGTAAAAAATGGACTCAATAAAAATAATTGAAACATTTTCCGTTTTGCCGGGAAAACTATATACGTCCTGGTTGAACAGTGAGGAACATTCGGGTTTCACAGGTGGAGAAGCGGAAATTTATCCAATAGTCGGAAGTAAATATTCCGCCTGGGATAATTATATTTCCGGAACAATTTTGGAATTGGAGCCAAACAAAAGAGTTTTGATGAGCTGGCGGACTGAGGAATTCGAAGAAACCGACGCGGATTCTTTTTTAGAGATTATATTTGAATCAAAAAACGGCGCTACATTATTTATATTAAATCATTCCAATATTCCCGATGGTGAGGGTAAAAAATATGAAGATGGTTGGAAAGAACATTACATAACTCCAATGAAAAAGTATTTTGAGAAAAGATAGAATTTTGAAATGACAGACGATAAACAAAAATTTATTGACAGCATTAAAATCCCATCCGCTCTTGTTTTGATTCTTTGGGGTATTAAAATAATTGAATCCCTATTTAAAATAAGTTTGGTTGGGTATGGATTATTTCCGCGCAGAATAGAAGGATTATTTGGAATTTTTACATTTCCGCTTCTGCATGGAAGTTGGGATCATCTTTTTTCCAACACACTGCCGTTATTTTTGCTCTCTATGGGAATTTGTTATTTCTATACAACTTCATCAAATAAAGTATTGCTTGGTTTATATTTTGTGCCGGGAATATTGCTTTGGTTGTTCGGGCGGGCATCCTTTCATATTGGGGCAAGCGGAATGATTTACGGAATGGTCTCTTTTTTATTTTTCAGCGGCATCATTCGTCGAGATAAAAGAGCAATTGTATTAGCCCTGCTTGTGTCTTTTTTTTACGGAGGTCTGGTTTGGGGAATTTTACCCGTAGACAGCGGTGTATCGTGGGAAGGGCATCTTTTTGGAGGAATAACAGGGCTGGTATTTGCAATAGTTTTTAGAAAAAAGGATCCTTTTGAAAAATATGATTGGGAGGATGAAGATGATGACGATTACGATCCGCGAGATCTAGAGGTATCATATAAAAAAGGCTACCCTTTCGATTAATAATAATAGAAAATTTGTTCTACAAAAAAACATATGTTTGCTTGAAATCCTAAAAATGGATTCGTAGACATAGAAATTTTTAATATCTTCGCTGTATGAAAATAATTGTTGATGAAAATATTTCATTTGGCTTTGAGGCATTCTCCACAATTGGGAGCGTAACTCTTATGCCAGGTCGCGGCATATCTAATGAAGCCCTTAAAAACACCGACGCCCTTGTGGTTCGTTCTATCACTGAGGTAAACGAATCGCTTTTAAAAGGAACCAACATTAAATTTGTAGGCACCGCAACTATCGGCACCGATCATATAGATTTGGAATATCTTAAAAAAAACAATATAACTTTTACCAGCGCAGCTGGTTGTAATTCGCATGCTGTAAAAGAATATGTTTTTAACGCAATTTTTAGCATTTGTGTAAAATATAATCTTTCTCTTAAAGACAAATCTATTGGTATTATTGGGGTCGGCAATATCGGGTCAAAAAACACTGCAATTGCAGAATCCCTTGGTTTAAAAGTATTTAAGAATGATCCTCCGCTGGAAAGATTAAATCCTTCCGCCGGATATTGTTCATTACAAGAAGCTCTTTCGTGTGACATTGTAACATTTCATGTTCCTCTTAATAAAGAAGGAATTGATAAAACTGTACACCTTCTTAACGAATCAAATATAGAATTGATAAAACCGGGCGCCATTTTAATTAATTCTTCCCGAGGTCCCGTTGTTGACAACGAAGCATTAAAAAAAAGAATGAATTTAAAAAAAGATTTATATGTTGTTTTGGATGTTTGGGAAAAAGAACCGGATTTTGACACCGAACTTCTGAAGTTAATAGAATATGGCTCACCCCATGTTGCCGGATATTCGCTTGAAGGAAAAGTTAATGGAACTGTATTTGTATACGAAGCACTTTGCAATTATTGTGGAATTAATCCTGTGTGGAGTCCAACTTACCCGCCTGTAAATAATCACTTAATAAAAATTTCAGGCAATCGTACACTTGAAAAAACAATGCACACCATATTTACACAAGCTTACAAAATTGAGGAAGATGATTCCGCAATGAGAAAAATAACAAACGCAAAACAGGAAGATGTTGGAAAACAATTTGATTTTTTGCGCAAAGATTACAGATTCAGAAGAGAATTGAATAATTATAGAATAAATAATTTCAGCGGACTCAGCCAATTAAAAGAATCGCTGTCAATCCTCAGATTACAACTGGAAAATTAGAACGCTTTCCTCAATCTTAATTAGAAGTAATTTTTTTAACCAATGAAGACAGAACTTAAGCGGTATAGTGTTGTATAAAATCAGAATGAAAAAAATAGTTATCATATTAATGTTTTTGGGCTTCATTGTTTCCGCACAGGAAAAATCCGGTTTTCAGATAGCCAGATTAAAATATAATGGAGGGGGCGATTGGTATAACGATCCATCCGCGGAAGTTAATTTGTTAAATTATATTAATGAGAATACAAACATTGAGGTTTACCCGGAGTATACTTTTGTAGATATAGCATCAAATGATTTGTATTCATATCCGTTTTTATTTATAACCGGACACGGAAATTTTGTTTTATCCGATACAGAGGCTCAAAAACTAAGAGTATACTGTGAAAGGGGAGGATTTATTTATATCGATGACGATTATGGTATGGATAATTCGGCAAGGAAAGTAATAAAAAAAATATTTCCCGAAAAAGATTTGGTTGAACTTCCCTTCAATCACCCGATATACAATTTGGTTTATAAATTTCCACAAGGACCTCCAAAAACGCATGAGCACGACAACAAACCTCCGCAGGGATTTTCTGTTTTTTTAGACGGGCGGATGGTTCTTTATTATACATACGAAAGTAATCCAAGCGATGGCTGGACAGATCAGAAAGTACATAACGATTCCACAGATAAAAGAGAAGAAGCGCTCAAGTTTGGCGCGAATATAATCGTATATGCTTTAACACACTAATTATGAAAACACAATTAAACTATATAGAAGAATTAAAAAACCGCTTAAAAGCAGTTGCTAAAAAAACTTACTATAAAAAAGCATTAGAAGGTTTTTTTCTTACAGTTATTATAATTTTAGTTATAAATCTAACTGTAAGTTTTGCTGAATTGTTTGGCGCTCATAGCGTTCAGGAAAGAACAATATTATTTTTAATTCTATTAGCGGTGTTTTTCTTTTCAGTTTTCTTTTTTGTTTTCATTCCTGTTTTAAAATCCGCATTTATTTTTAATAAGCCGGATTACCTATTCTTAGCTCAAAAAGTCGGTAATCAATTTCCGGAAATAAAAGACAATCTTGTTAATTCAATTCAATTAGCCGAAGATGCGGAATCAAATAATTACAGCGGAGCTTTAGTTGAAGCCGCTGTAAAAAATGTTTATGAAAAAACACGAGATTTAAAATTTGAAAAAATTCTGGAATACTCCATCACCAAACGTTATTTCAGATTATCTTTATTGTCCATTATCATATCAACTATTGTTTTTGCTTTTATACCGGAACTACGGTTATCCTCATTTAAAATTTTAAATTATAACACAGAATTTATAATACCGGCAAAATTTAGTTTGCATATAGAACCTGGTAATGTTAAAGTTGCCAAAGGTGATAAGATTCTAATTTCGGTTAGCGCCATAGGGCATTCACCCGAAACAATCTTTTTATCAACGCAAAGTATAGAACAATCGGCATACGAAGAGAAAGAAATCACTAAGGATTCATTAGGTCTATTTACCTATAGAATAAATAATGTAAATAATTCTTTCAATTATTTTGCGTCAGCGGAAAATATTTCTAGCGAAGTTTACAATGTACAGGTTGTTAATAGCCCTTTTATAAATGTATTTGAAGCGACAATTATTCCCCCAAAGTATTCTAAACTTCCCTTAACCATTATTAAAGATAACGGAAACTTGACAGCTTTAACCGGCAGCAGAGTAAAAATTAGTATTAAAACCAACAAAAGTATTTCTGAAGCATATTGCCTTTTTGCCGATAGTTCAAAAGTTATTTTGGAAGTTAAAAACAACGGAGCCTCGGGCGGATTTAATATCGGGAAAAGCACGTCTTATCAAATTATCTTAAAAGATACAGACGGAAATTTTAATGTAAACCCGATAAGTTTTAACATAACCGCTATTTTAGACGAATACCCTTCCATCGAAATGATCTCTCCCAATGCAGATATTAAACTTGGACAAAACAACCAAATTCCTTTGACGGCCGGCATTTCAGACGATTTTGGGTTCGATAAACTTGTTCTAAATTATAGAATTTCCGCTTCTCAGTTTGAACAGCCATGGAAAGAATATAAACAAATGAATCTTTCCATAAAAAACACAAAAGAGCAGGAAGTTTATTTTGTGTGGGATCTTAAATCCATGGTGTTGGCGGTTGATGACGTTTTATCTTATTACCTTGAAGTATATGACAATGATAATATTAATGGTCCAAAATCTAACAAAACAGCATTGTTTAATATTCGTGTTCCATCAATTGATGAAATATTTAATGTAGCCGAAAACACTCAGGAAAAAGCGAAAAAAGATTTAACAGAATTATTGGAAGAGACTAAAGAATTGTCAAAAGATCTTGAAAGAATTTCTAACGAAATGAAACAAGACAACCGCGAACTTACCTGGGAAGAAAAGAACAAGATTGAAAAAGCAATGCAGAATTTTGAGGAGGTTTCTAATAAGGTTCAGGACGTTCAAAAGAAGCTGAACGAAATGCAAAAAGATTTACAAGAAAATAAACTATTATCAGAAAAAACTCTTGAAAAATATCTTGAACTGCAGTCACTTATGGACGATTTGAATAACAAGGATCTGAAAAGTGCTATGGAGAAACTGCAGGAGATGTTGAAAAATATGAATAGAAATCAAACTCAGCAGGCGTTTGAAGAAATGAAGTTCAACGAAGAACTGTTTCAGAAAAGTTTGGAGCGGACTCTCAATCTGCTTAAACGTATACAAATAGAACAGAAGGTGGATGAACTTGTAAAACGAACAGAAGAAATAACAAACAAACTTGATGACCTTAAGACCGAAACAAATAAAGCACAGTTGTCCGATGAAAAAAAGAACAATGAATTAAGTGAAAAACAAAATCAAGTTTCAAAAGATCTTCAAAAGCTTAATGAAGAAATGGATCAATTAAAAGAGAAAATGAACGAATTCCAAGATATGCCAGTGCAGGATTTGGAAAAGATGCTCGAACAAATGAAACAGCAAAAGAATAAGGAGTTGTCGGAAAAAACAAAACAACAGCTGCAGCAGCAGCAGCAAATGCAGGCGATGAAAAACCAGCAGCAGCTATCACAAAATATGCAGGACATGAAACAGCAAATGATGCAGATGCAGAATAATTTACAAATGCAAACTCAAATGCAATCTTTTTACGAAATGATGAAAGCCGTTAATAATTTATTGCAATTATCAAAAGAACAGGAATCTTTAAAATCGAACACTTCTAAAACTTCACATTCCTCCGATCAGTTTAAAGAGAACGCCAGAAAACAAAATGATTTACAGCGTAATCTTGATAAAGTTGTTCAACAAATGTCCAACCTTTCGCAAAAAACATTTGCTATAACACCAGAGATGGGTAAAGCTTTAGGACAGGCACGCAGAGAGATGTCGGAAGCTATTTCGTCGATGCAGGAGCAAACAAATTCCTCGGCTATGCAAAAGCAGGGCGCGGCAATGCAGCATTTAAACGAAGCAGCCTCCCTATTAAAAGGCGGAATGGAACAAATGATGAACGGCAGCGGACAAGGGAGTGGAATGATGTCTATGATGCAGCAAATGCAGCAGATGTCGCAGCAACAAATGTCGTTAAATCAACTTACTCAGCAGCTTAAAGAGGGAGGGCTCTCTCAGCAGCAAATGTCCCAAATGCAGCGTTTGGCCCAGGAACAGGAAATGATACGCAAATCACTTGAACAGATGAATAAGGAAGCAAGAGAATCCGGAATGTCGAAAAGATTAGGCACGAATTTAGAAAAAATTCTGAATGAAATGCAGGAAGTTGTCTCCGGAATGCGAACAGAAAAACTTGATGACGATTTAATTCAAGCCCAGGAAAGAATCCTTTCGAAACTGCTTGACGCTCAACGTTCTGTAAATGAGCGTGATTTTGAAAAGGAGCGCGAATCGAACTCCGGCAAAAATTTAACCAGGCAATCACCGCCTGAACTAATTCTTTCCTCAGAAGAAAGCAAAGATAAATTGCGGGACGAATTGATGAAAGCTATTCGCGAAGGTTATTCTAAAGATTACGAAGACATTATCAGAAAATATTACGAGGCATTGCAGAAAAAGGAAATTAAAAAATAATTTCCTGTCAATTTTTCGGTGGAATCACTCACTTCCGTTTTACATCTTTAACCCATGAAAAAAACTTTATTACCGCCAAAACAAATTATGTACGAAGCGCTTATAAATAAAGACGCATCGTTCGAGGGACTTTTTTTTGCAGGAATTAAATCAACAGGAATATTCTGCCGGCCGACCTGCACGGCGCGAAAACCAAAGTTTGAAAATGTGGATTATTTCGCCAGCACTAAAGACGCTTTATTTGCAGGCTATAGAGCCTGCAAAAGATGCCGGCCTCTGGAACTTAATGGAAAGACACCCGAATGGCTGAACGATTTAATAACTCTTGTAAAACAAGATTCAAATAAAAGATGGAAAGATTTCGAACTAAAAAAAGCGGGAATTGATCCTTCACGTGTACGTCGCTGGTTCAAGAAGAATCATAATATGACATTCCACGCTTATCTCCGTTCGTTAAGACTTAGTAATGCACTAGGTAATATTAAACATGGCGATGATATTACTAGGGCGGCCTACAGCCATGGATTCGAATCCGTTAGCGGATTCAGAGAGGCGATTAAACAATTAATTGGTGAGCCGGCGGCAAAAAGCAAACTCAAAACAATAATAACTGTAAATAGAATTTTAACGCCTCTGGGTCCAATGATTGCCGGCGCGACTGAAGAAGGATTATGTTTGCTCGAATTTGCGGACAGACGGATGTTAGAAACTCAATTTAAACGACTAATTAAATTATTTGACGGATCCATAATTGTAGGCGACAATAAATTTATTGAAAAAGTATCCGAAGAAATAAACAGTTATTTTGCCGGAAAAATTAAAAGATTTACTGTTCCTATAGTAATTCCCGGGTCAGATTTTCAAAGGCGTGTCTGGTCGGAATTAAAAAACATTCCATATGGCGCAACTACCTCGTACGAAGGGATTGCAAAAAAAATTAATAGTCCAAAAGCAATTAGAGCTGTTGCCACCGCAAATGGAGATAACCGTTTAGCAATAATTATTCCTTGTCATAGAGTAATAGGCAAAGACGGCAAGCTTCACGGTTATGGAGGCGGACTGTGGCGCAAGAAGTGGCTGATTGAACATGAAAATGTAATAAATCAGGTTTAATTAAGTTGCTTATTTAATCTGGCTGTAAAAGTTATTTCTCGCTTATATACAAATGATTGCCAGCGATTGAAAGAAGTAATTGAGGGGAAGATAAAAGATGCCGGAAAAGATCTCCGGCATTACTCTAAATAGAAAATTTTGAAGGGTCACTCACATTATTGTTTTTTTATCGGCAAAACACCGGACATTTCTCCAATTACATTAATTAATTCCGTATTCGAAGGAACTACTATTTTTGAGTTGTCTTTAAGAGCGTTTTCAAGAGCTTCAAGTTTTCTTAGTATCTGAGCGTTGCCAACAAAGTACTTTTCAGCGGCTTCGTTTACTAATTTAATAGCTTCTGCCTCGCCTTCGGCTTGAAGAATTTTTCCCTGTCTAACACCTTCGGCTTTTTTAATTTCCGCTCGTTTCTCGCCGTCAGCAACTGTTTCGCGAGCGGTTGCATAATCAATAGCCGCTATTTTTTCATTTTCTGCTTTCACCACTTTGTTCATGGTTTCCTGAACATCCTGCGGCGGATCAATTTCTTTTAATTCGGTTCTAACAATATCCATTCCCCAGTTGGCGGTTTCTTTGCTAAGCGTTTGAAGAAGCTCGCCGTTTATTTTATCGCGTTCGCTGTTTGCCGATTTAAGAGTAAGCGTACCGATAATATTTCTGAGTGTTGTGCGCGCTAAATTTACAATCTGGTATTTGTAGTTTTGAACATGGTATTGAGATGATTTAATGCTTTCTTCATTATCCTTAACTTTGAAATAAACCTGAGCATCAACCCGCGCGTTCAAATTATCGTTTGTAATAATTTCCTGCGGCTGAGCATCAACCATTTGTTCTGTGATGTTAACATAAAGCATTCTGTCAATTATTGGTATAATCCAATTAAAACCCGGCTGACAAAAATGATTATATTTGCCAAGTCGTTCTACTAAACCCCTGTGTGTAGGACGGATTATCCTAATTCCTGAAAAAAAGATAATTAGCAATATTGTGATAATTATTACCCAAGTCATTTTTCCCCTCTAAGTAAGTTGATGGATTTCTGATATTTATACACAAGTTTTTCCTATTTATTCGTTTTGTGTTATAAAATTATCAAGACCCGTTAATAGTGTAAATAGAAGAAACAAACTTTAACTACGTTATAAATTAGAAACGTAGTTGTTGGAATGAATTAAACAAAAAGCGCAGACCCTAGAGT
>PGYT01000022.1 GCA_002839805.1 Ignavibacteriae bacterium HGW-Ignavibacteriae-2 | reverse complement strand
ATAAACACTAATCTAATTTGGAGATATTGTAACGCAAGGCAAATTATAATTAAAATATGATATTTAAAGTATATCTTACCTACTATTTATGATTTACTATTAACAGAGACTATGAGAATAAATATTTTACTTAAAAGATGTTTCGCAACTTTTTTCTTATGGGTTATGCTTTCTCAAGCATTATCAGCTCAGGAAAATCCAGACAGTGTTAAATCTGCTCTCGATTCTCTGCTAACTCTAAAAATAGTGGGGGAACAATTTGTTAGCACCGCTTCCACTTACGCTCAGTCTGTTGAGGAAGCTCCTACATCTGCGACTATAATTACCGCCGAAGATATTAAATTATACGGTTATAATTCCCTGACAGACGTTTTAAGAACGGTCCGTGGTTTTTATGCAAGCTACGACAGGCAATATGAAAGTCTTGGCATAAGGGGATTTAACAGACCTACGGATTATAATAATCGGGTTCTGTTAATGATAGACGGTCATCGGTTAAATATTTACGATGGTGCGCCGATCGGTAACGATTTGGCTTTAAATATGTCAAATTTTGAAAAAATAGAAATTATAAGAGGACCTGGTTCAGCACTTTACGGACAGAATGCAATGTTCGCGGTTATTAATCTTATCACTAAAAAAACAAATAATTTTTTAAAACCTGAGGTAAAATTAAGCTACGGTAGTTTCGATTCAAAAACTTTTTCAATCAATTACGGCGGGAATATTTCTGGCGATTTATCGTTAAGTATTAATTCCAGTTTTTATGATTCCAAAGGCGAAAACTTATATTTTCCGGAATTTGACAAACCTTCCACTAATTATGGTGTAGCCGAAAATTTGGATTTTGAGAATTATTATGGATTTAATGGACTGCTGAAATATAAGAATCTGCAACTATCTATTTTGTCTACTTATAGAAAAAAAGGAAATCCTACGGGTTCATTTTACTCTAAGTTTAATACCTTTTCCGAAACGGAAGAGCGGAAAAAATTTATTGAAGCAAAGTATACACAAAGCCTGTCTTTTGACAAACACTTAACTCTTAGAGCATTTTACGATACATATTATCAGGATGGTACTTATCATATTTATGTTCTTTTTATTGATGACGTTGGCACAAATCAAAATGATTTCGAAACTGCTGGGGGTGAAGCCCAGTTTATTTGGGACGTGCTGAACAACAACAGAATAACTATGGGCATTGAATACAGACATGATCTTATGAAAAAATTTCGTTTATTTATGCCAAATGTCTACGAACTCGATATTGAAGAACCCGATAAAACTCTTTCAATTTATATTCAGGACGAATATCAGTACTCAGAAAATTTGTCGTTTTACGCCGGATTACGAAGAGACGATTATTTTAACGGTGAGTTCTCATTTAATCCAAGGTTCAGCATAAATTATGCTCCGCATAATAACCATATTTTGAAGTTAATTTATGGTACAGCTTATAGAACTCCAAATATCTATGAACGCAACTACGAAATACCGCTTTTGTTCAAAAAAAATAATTATTTGCAAGCCGAAAAAATTACAACCATAGATTTTATATGGGAGTATGATATTTCAAAAATATTTAAAAATGTATTCTCGTTTTATCATTACGACATGACTGATCTTATTGATCAATATTATAATCCCAGCGAGTTTAATTATCAATTCAGAAATATTGGCAAAGCAAAAGCAACTGGAATTGAATTAGGCGGACAGGCGAGAGTGTCTGAAAATTTTAGGGGTTATGCAAGTTATTCATACCAATATGCTCAGGATGGCAACAATAAACAATTGACAAATTCACCGGAGAATATTTTTAAGTCAGGCTGCTATTACAAATTTGAAAATTTATTTAGCACTGCACTCGAATTCCAATACGAAACCGAACGACTGACAGTTAAGAACACAAGAACTAATTCGTTTTTCTATTCGACTCTTTTTATAAGTTCAGAATTTGATTTTTATGGAATAAAGTTTTCGCTATTAATTAAAAATTTGTTCGACAATTCAATTTATTATCCAGCGGGCTTACAAAACGAGCAGATATCATTTCAGCAGCCTGGACGTACATTTTTATTCAATCTTACTTATGGATTTAACTAAGTTATGATTCGGGCTAATAAAAATATTATCCTTCTGTTTTTGTTCAGTTTGTTGGCGCTTGCATCAACATCTTTTGCTCAGCATGTCAGCGTTCCAATTGATTTACAAGTAAAATTATTGCCCAAAATTTTATCTTTGGATAAAAATTTTGATAAAACCCAAGGTGGCAAAAAGGTAAGAATCGGAATTATTTACGACGGCTCTTTGCGAAATTCAGTGAAAACAAAAAACGAGGTTTTTAAGGAATCGAAAGAAAATCAGTTAAAATTGAAAAATTCCGATATAGTTTTTGTCGGTATCGATTTATCGAATATCGAATCCTTAGATGATGTATTGCTTAACAATAATCTCTATGCAGTATTTATTCTACCGCTAAGGGGCTACGATATTTCATCTATCTCTAAAATATGCCGAAGTAATAAAATAATTTCATTTACAAGTGTTCCGGAATTTATTTCGCAAGGGGTGAGCGTAAGTTTTGATATTGTTAACGAAAAAATAAAAATTTCAATAAATCTTCAAGCCGCCAAAGCTGAAGGCGCAAATTTTAGTTCTCATCTTCTAAAAATCGCTAACGTTATAGAGAATGATACATTTTAATAACTTTCAGTGCGATTAAATAAAACGCGCTGTAAAAAATTGTTTTACTTAATTAATTACAGCACGTTTTTTGTGTGCTAACTAATTTTCTATTACCGCTAAAATATCGGATCTTTGAATAATTTTATACTCTTGTCCATCAAAGCTAATATCTTCGCCGCCGTACTTAGCGAACAAAACTTTGTTGCCTTGTTTTATTTTTTCCTGTAAATCCTCGTCGGTTCCCACGGCTACTACAGTTCCCATTCTGGGTTTTTCTTTTGCGGAATCTGGGATAATTATTCCTGATGTTGTTTTCATTTCTTCTTCATCCACCTGAACAAGAAGCCTGTCGTCCATTGGTTTAATTTTCATTTTTTTACTCCTACCTAATATTTAATAAGTTATTAATTTTTATTTTATCGAAACCCACAATTGGGCGGTTATTAATTAATATTACAGGAACTCCTGCCTGCCCGGTTCTTCTTCTCATATCCATCGCCGCTTTTTCATCTCTGGATACATCCACATCTGTAAATCTGATGTTTTTCTCCTTAAAATATCGTTTCGCCTGAGTGCAGAAAGTACATGTGGGTGTAGAAAAAACTATCACCTTCGGTTGTGCCGCATTCATAAATAATTCTCCAAAATTTTTATCAGTATTTGATGAAATATTTACAAAAAGGTTTCGGAGTGTTAATTAAGGCGTTACTTTAATTCTATTCGTAAAGTTATTATACGATGTAAAACAAAATGGATTTAATGCACAAAAGGAAAGTTTTAATTTTTTTTGTATCTTTGATCTCTATATTAAGGACATTAAGTGCAATTATGACTGAAAAAATTAAAAAAACTATAGATTTTATTTCGATAATTTTAGTGTTTGCTCTAACCGGTTCTTCTACGGCAATACTTTCCGGTGTAATAATGAATGCTTTCGGCGCTCAACCGTGGACATTTAAATATATTGTCGGCTATCTTCTGTTTATATTCCCATTATATCAAGCTTTAACGCTTATTTATGCGGCCATTTTCGGTAAATTCAATTGGTTTTTCAGCAGACAGAAAAAAATTGTGGGACATATCCGAAAATTTTCAAAAAAAGTGTTCGTTCCTGAAACTGAATAAATTAATTAAATTAACTTATTCGTATTCATACCTATCTAAAAATAACAAAGTTCACTGCCAAATATGAAATAACGACACTTGTACATAACTACTATTAAAAAATTAGTGCATTATAATTTACCTGCTTCAAGCGAGTGAGTTCAGCGCTAGCAAATTATTTGTAATCCGCATTTTAATCATTCTAAAAAAAATCTTTGATTCTATTATTGATAAAATATTCCCAGCCGCCAATTCAGCTCTCTTGTAAATTCAGGAATATCATTTTGAAAATCTTCGAGAATTTCGACTGTCAGCCGTAACTTCGTTTTATTTTCTTCTTCTAGCAATTTGATCTAACGATTGTCCTGTCCAAATGCATAAATATGCGTGCTGTACTGAATGGAGATGAAACAATAAGTCAAAGATATATTTGATTTCACTGTGTCCATTTAATTTCATCACTTCTGTCCAAACTTTAGAATCCGCCCAAGCCGAATGTTCTGATAATTCTTTAACATTTAGTAACATTTTATATAAATACCCAGTTTGATTTACTCAAATTATTAACGCATAGCATTGCTTTGTCGGAAGTGATAAATTAAAAATAGATCTATTTACGTGTGTAATTGCAGTTGTTTGTCATAAAATGTTAAACCGAATTTGAGCGGGAAGATGAAATTTTATAATTGAGAATATCAGTTCTTCTTCTAGACAGTTCTTTCAATGATGAACAGCATTATTATTAATAATGAAAAAAGGATAAATAAATTAGAATTCTTCCAGTGAAGTCCGCTAATTCTTAAAATCCCGCATTACATTCTCAAAGAAGATTATAACATAGTACATGAAAAATATTTTGTCAATATATTGCAAAGTAGTACAAATCTAGCTAAACAACTTATTGTTTTTATTTAAGCGAGTATATGGAAAATTTATATAAAGTTAATTTATTCTATAAAAACTTTTAACCCAATCGAATGTTTTATTAATTCCATCGTCAATAGTAGTGGAAGGTAAAAAACCGAATGTATTCAAAAATTTTGTGCCGTCCAGAAAAAGTTCCTCACGTTTCAGGTACATCATTTCATCAACTTCTTTGATCTGTTTATTAAAAATTCCGAGCAGTTTAAAAAGTAATGGTGAATTAAAAATTTGTTGTCCTGAATTTTTACCGCCCAATTTTGAAATTTTTGTCAAGTACTCTTTATTACTTACCTTCTCATTAGCCGGCACATTGTATTCCTGTTTATCGGATTTTGAAGATAAACCGGCCACAACCATAGCATTACCGGCATCTTCTATATAGATATATTCAATGGGCAGATTAGTTTCTCCAATCCATTTTAACGGCTTACCTGAAAGTGAGTTTAAGTATAACATCTCTGAAAACCCATTAACCACATAAGGTCCGTAAAAATCCGGAAAACGAATAATTGTCCAATTTACTCCTGAAGATTTAATCAGTTCTTCCATTTCAATTCTTATTTTTCCTTTACTTGTGTGTGCTTTATGGGGGTGGTTTTCATTTACGGGATTTGATTCGGCATGTCCATAAACATAAACATTTCCTGGGAACACAAATTTAGCTTCATTTGTTTTGGCCGCATCAACAGAAATTTTAAGTAATTCGCGCGCCTTTTTATTCCAATCGGGGTATGGAATATTAAGACAGTAAAAAAGGTGCGTGGTTTCTTCGGCAGCGCGGGCTACATCGGTTTTATTAGCCGCGTCCCCGAAAATAATTTCAACTTCAGCAAATTGCGAAAAATACTTGCCCGCTTTTTCTTTATCTCGCACAAGGACTTTTACATTACAATCTTCTTCAAGCAAATATTTTACTACTGATCTACCAATACCTCCTGTGGCGCCTACTACTAGACATGTTGGACGCATAACATTCTCCCACAATAATAAAATAAATTGTTATTGTTTGAATTTTAATGTGATATTTACAATTTCAGGTCTGCTGCCGGTTCTAATAGGCGGACCCCATCCGCCGGCTCCGCAGGAAACATAAAAATGAGTTTCACCAGTTTTCTTATAACCCCAACCCAATTCGTATACTTTATCGACAATATAATTTAAAGGCCATAATTGTCCGTTATGAGTATGACCAGACACTTGTAGATCAATTTTATTCTCAACCGCATCATATAAACCAAATGGCTGGTGATCCATTAATATTATAGGAAGACTTTTGTTAACATTTGTGAGTATTTCATTTAACGGCTTCCTTCTTTTACCGGCAAACTGACCTATCGCTCTGTCTTCTCTACCCGCTAAATAGAAATTATTGTCGATTAAAATGGACGTGTCTCGCAGCATAAGGACGTTGTGTTCTACAAGATATTTTACCGCCGGTTCAACCCCGCCAATATATTCGTGATTGCCTGTAATTCCAAAAACACCATACCTTGCCTCAATATTTTTTAGAGATTCACCATGGTTGTTTTTTATTACCGGGTTTATATCTTCATCTATTACGTCGCCGGCCAATAAAACAATATCCGGTTTCAAGTCGTTAATTATACCGGCAATTTTCTTCATATAAGCGGGTCCTACAATAATACCAAGATGAATATCGGTGACAAGAACAATATTGAGAGATTCAATAGTGTTCGCTTTTTTATCTACAGATAGATTGTATGTTTTAACTCTGGGAAAATATGTGTTAACATGCCCGGCTATTACTAATATTGAAACAATTGTTAAAATTATTAAAGCTGTAATTTTACTTACAGCATCCATATTTGATTTGATAAAGTCAGGGTGAAAATTAAAAACAAAATTAAGTAAGCGGAAAAAATCGATAAGAATTATTGATAGGAGAAAATAGAACATAAATGCCATCCAAAAAGATCCTATCCAGATTAAAGCAGTTGATAGGAAAGAAGAGAAATAATGCTCCAGTATTCTGCCAGCAATGTATGAAATTACAATAAACAGAAAGATGAAATAAAAGTGTGTTTTATATTCATAGGGTACAACTAAAATTGCTCTTTTGCCAATGTAGAAATTAATTAATCCGTAAACAATTAGAACAATCGAGAAAAAAATAATCTGGTTAATAAGTTTCATAAAAGGATTTAGCCTCGAACTTTAGAAATTGCTTTTTTATACAATAGGGCATATTGCTCAGCGGAACGATGCCACGAGAAATTTTCTTTCATGCCGTTAAGCATTATTTTTTGCCAGACGGGTTTGTTTTTGTAACAATTTAATGCTCGTTCAACTGAATTTGTTAAAGCAAATCCATCATATTTATCAAAGGAAAATCCATTACCTGTTTCTTCACCCCTGGCTTTGTATTCGTCCCAATCTTTTACAGTATCGGACAGCCCTCCAGTTTTTCTAACAATGGGAACGGTGCCGTATTTTAATGAATAAATTTGGTTAAGTCCGCATGGTTCGTAATGAGATGGCATTAGAAACATGTCGGATCCGGCTTCAATTAAATGTGCGAGGTCGTTGTTGTATCCGATGTGGCACGCCGCTTTTTCAGGACGGTAATTAGCAAATGTTTGAAACATTTCCTCAAAATAATCTTCACCAGCGCCCAATACAATCCATTGGAAAGGCAAATGACTAAGATACTCGAGCGATCTGGCAATAAGGTCAAATCCTTTTTGTATCGCCAATCGAGATACAATACCTATTATAGGAATGTTTTCGTCATATGGTAAATTAAATTGTTCACATAAAACTTTTTTATTTTGTTTTTTCCCGGAAAGATCCTCAGGCGAATAATTGAAAGGAATATGCTTGTCTGTTGATGGATTCCATATATTATAATCTACGCCGTTTAAGATGCCGTAAAAATCATGACCCCTGTAATTGAGAATATGATCCATCCCGTAACTGAATTCCGGAGTGAGCAGTTCCTGTGCATATGTATTGCTGACAGTGTTAATTATATCTGCGAAAGAAATTCCAGTCTTTAAAAAATTTACATGATCGTTCTGTTTAACCTCGCCAAAGTTGTTAAAATATTCAAAACGAATTTCAGCTTTCATCAATGTTTCCGCACCAAACTGTCCCTGGTACCCGACATTATGTATTGTAAAAAGGGAGGCGGTATTGTGGAATAATTTATCCCAGCTGTAGTTGTCTTTCAGATAAAGCGGAATTAAACCGGTTTGCCAGTCATTACAATGTATTAGGTCAGGTTTCCATTTAATCCTTTGTAAAATTTCTAAAACAGCTTTCGAGAACAATATAAATCTATCCGCTTCGTCAATATCATTTGTGTAATAACTGTCTCTGAAAAAGAACGGTTGAAAATCTATGAAGTAAACTTCTATTTGAGTATTAGGCAGAAAGGCTTTATGCACATGCACTTTTTTAATCTCACCAGAAACAGTTATCGGAATTTCGCTTATGTGTTCCTGATAAATGAGTCCATGTTTGGTTTCGTTAATACTACCGTATTTAGGTGTAAAAACTTTAACATTATTACCCAGATTACCAATTTCTACAGGCAGTGTTCCGGCAACATCTGCCAATCCACCGGTTTTAGAAAAAGGAAAAACTTCGCTCGATACAAAAACTATATTCATGTGCATCTTCATATTTATGGAAAATTTATAAATAGAAAATAACAAAATGAAATCAACTCTGCACTTTCATAGTTAAATAAAAATAAAAAGTATGAATAGCTACTTATTGATTAAGATGATACAGAAATAATTTTGAATTCGAACAAATAGCCTTGAGACGAATCGCCATATTTAATTAATCAGTTTAGTGAAATCGGAGTGATATATAATAAAGGGCACGAGTTGAGGCGGGGGAACACCTCAACTCGTTATGAAGCTATTAGGGGGTAAATTTATGAGTTACATCAAGTATTTATATATTTTCTAATACTGCAATACATATCTAAAAATTATATCTCAATATAATTTCTTATAAGGCATTAGGTCTATAACGTAAATTGGGAATGTTTTGTAATCAATTAATTTGCCGGTTTGTAATAGATAGTACTACAAACGATTAAAATATTTAACGGATATAGTTTTTGATAATGGAGACGGCATGTGAATAATATCCGGTGCCGAATAAATTCAGATGATTAAGTACGTGGTAGAGTTTATATAAATCAATTCTATTTTCCCAGTTTTCGGGAAACGGGTAAGCCTCATTATAAGCGGAATAGAAATCAGAATCGAAACCGCCGAAAAGTTTTGTCATTGCCAAATCTGCCTCGCGATGACCATAATATACGGCCGGATCTATAAGCACTGGCTCTCCGTTTTCAGCTACCATATAATTTCCACTCCATAAATCACCGTGAAGCACAGATGGCAATTCTTCGCTTCCGGAAATTATACTCGGAATAATTTTTTCAAATTTTTCGAAAATAATCCTGAAATCGTGGTTTACATATCCATTCTGTTCAGCTAATTTAAATTGATATAGAATTCTGTTCTCCCAGTAAAAATCTAACCAATTATTTTTCATCGGTAAATTTATCTGAGGATTGGAACCAATAAAATTATTTTCATAAAAACCGTACTGAGTGGATTGTTGTTTATGCAATTTTGCAAAGTTTTGCCCAAACAGTTCCCAGAAATTTTTTTTCTTATTCCCGATGTTTATATATTCGAGTAAAAGAACAGATTGATCCTGGTAAATAACACGGGGTACTTTTATAGCTCCGGCTTTTTCTAATTCCTTCAAACCGTTTGCTTCGTTGGTCAATATTTCGGAGGATGATCCGGAGTAAGATTTTAAAAAATACTTGCTGCCGGATTCGGTTACAATTTTACGTGAATCTGCAATACAGCCCCCGCTTAAAGAGCTTGAAGAAATAATTTTCTCATTCAATATCTCTTCTAATATTTTCATAAAAGACCAATGAATTATTTAGCCGCTGAAGCATTTCTGAAAGAAAAATCACAAAAATATTGTAGCGTTGTCCTTTTTTATTTTTTCAAGTAAACCTGCGCAAGCATCTTCCAACAAGTCGAGAACATTTTCAAATCCCTCTGGTCCGCCGTAATAAGGATCAGGCACTTCGTCAGCATCGTATTTAGTGCAGTAGTCGGTCATCATACTAACTTTATTTGAATACTCATTGGTTGTATCCATTGCTAGTACATCATCGTAATTTGCCTTGTCCATTGTAATGATATAGTCGAATCGTTCAAAATCGTTAAAACGTATTTTGCGTGCGGTACTTGTCAAATTGAATCCCCGGCGCAGAGCGTGACGTTTCATACGCGAATCAGCTTTTTCACCTTCGTGATAAGCGATTGTTCCAGCCGAATCACATTTGATTAAATCGCTTAAGCCAGCTTTATCAATTACACCGTTCATTACGGCTTCTCCACTGGGCGATCGGCAAATGTTGCCCATACAAACAAAAAGTATTTTAAGCATAAACACCAAATAAGATAAAATGAATTTAGAAATATAGAGAAGCTCGGCAAATATCACAAAAAATGAAGATCGTTCATAAGACCAGCTTATTTGAATTTTGCAGTAACAGAATCTGGTAAAACATAATCAAGGGGCATTAAATCGGCAATTCTTTTTTTTGAAAAGTCTCCGAAAGTTTTTATTGAAGCCTCATCCACACTGCCGGAAATTGCATCCATAAAAGCCCTGCCTGTTTCTAAAAGTATAAAACTTTTCTGTTCACTAAGTTTAAAAGATTCTGATAAATCAATTTTATCGGGAATCCACTGAACCAGCAAATAGTTATTGAAATCCACTACAAGTTCATTTTCACTAATACCTTCTTTAAGAATTGAGTTTGTGTTTAAAGGATAAGAACGCGATCTGTTATTGATTATATAAGGGGGGTATTCGGTGCCTCTTACTTCAAATCCGTACTTTGCCAAATATTTTTGATTGATTGTCATACTTTCATCTTCGTCATCAGCGGAACTTAAATATAAAGCGTTTTTATTTAACTCCTTGTATACAGATGATAAAGATTTTATAAAGTATTGCAGCGAGCTTAAATATGTTCTTACTCTTTGTCGGTTCCATTCATCTCGTACTGATTCATTTTCAGAAAATAAGTTTTCGAAAAAAGTTACACCGTTAAATTTGGTGATTGGGTATTTACTGCTGAATTCCTGCAGTGTGTATATTATTTTATATCCTAAAGCGCTGTTTTCTATTATTAACGGTTTTTTCGATTTTGCTATTAATGTTCCATCGTAAGTTTTATATAACTCCAAATCATACGGATTTATTATTCTGGAATATTGGGAGTTATAGTTTTCTCCTAAAAATTCTTTTTGGAAAAGTTTAAAATTTTCCTGCCACTTTTTATCTTCTCTTCCCACTACACTTACCGAAGGCAGATCATAAGTCACTGGCGTCATTTTGAAAATTATTTCTTTTGTTTTTTCTTTTGTAAAATGTTGAGTTCTATATTCCGGTTTATATCCAATGCATGAAACTACCAAGCTGACGGTTTCGAAAGGTATATCTGATAATTTGAAAATTCCGCTCAAATCACTTGAAGTCCCTATAGTTGTTCCGGATATAAAAATATTAACATTAGGAATCGGATCGCCGGTTGCGCCGTCGTACACTTTTCCGCTAATAACACCGTTAGAGATATTTTTTTGAGCTGAAACCGTAAAACATAAAAATAGATTTATAAAAAAAATCCCAAATAATATTTGTGCAACAATTTTCATGGTGTTTTAAAGGATAGGACAAAATGATTAAAACGATTTTGATCCGTCCGATATATTCCTTTATTATAAAATATATATTGACTTAATTAAAAAAATGAAGTAATTCGAAAATATATATATTATACGAAAGTATTAAGCTTATGAAAATTATTATATAAATATGCATTAACATTTATAATAAAACGGAGATTTAATAATGTTATACACAAGTTTGGGTCGCAGCGGTTTACAAGTGAGCAAATTATGTTTGGGCACAATGAATTTCGGTCCCTATACAAGCGATAAAGACAGTTATAAAATAATGAACAGAGCGATTGAATTGGGCATAAATTTTTTCGATACGGCAAATGTTTACGGCTGGGAAAAAGGTCCTGGCTATACTGAAGAACTTTTAGGGAATTGGTTCGCAGCAAACGGGATGCGGGATAAAATTGTTCTTGCAACAAAAGTTTACGGCAAAATGGGAGAGGGAATTAATGAAAAAGGTCTTTCGGCCTATCATATAAAACGTGCATGTGAAGACAGTCTTAAACGGATGAAAGTCGATCATATAGATATTTATCAGATGCACCACATAGATAGAGCTACGCCGTGGGAAGAAATTTGGCAGGCGATGGAACAATTGATATCCCAGGGAAAAGTGACCTACATCGGCAGCAGCAACTTTGCGGCCTGGAATATTGCCGAAGCTAATACGATTGCAAAACACAAAAATTTTTTAGGGCTGGTTTCGGAACAATCGATTTATAGTTTGAGGAACCGGCATATTGAATTGGAAGTTATCCCCGCTTGCAGAGCTTTTGGGGTTGGTCTGATTCCATGGAGTCCTTTGGGTGGAGGAATACTCTGCGGTGTATTGGAGAAAACAGAAGAAGGTAGAAGGACGCGTGAGCCATTGCAAAAATCGGTTGAAAAGCTTAAGCCTCAAATAGAGCAATACGAAAATCTGTGCAAAGAAATCGGACAAAAGCCCGCTGATGTTGCGCTAGCCTGGGTACTTAATAATACCGTTGTAAGTTCGCCTATAGTTGGCCCGCGTACAATAGAACAACTTGAACAAAATGTTAAAACACTTGAGATAAAACTTGATGAGGTGACTTTAAAAAAACTTGATGAGATTTGGCCGGGACCGGGTAATCAGGCCCCAGAAGCATATGCCTGGTGATTTTTTCCAATATTGAATTATAGTTATGATTAATAAGATTGATGACCTCGTTGACGAATCGAAGGCGGTTTTACAGGAAATTGAATTACCCAAATATTTTCCAAAAGTAAAATTATTCATTAAAAGGATCGATCTCATACATCCGCAAATTTCGGGCAACAAATGGTATAAACTGAAATATAATCTTCTTTATGCGCAAAGTATGGGAGTTAAAACAATTCTAACTTTCGGAGGCGCGTATTCTAACCATATTTACGCAACCGCAGCTGCAGGAAATATATTAGGGATTAATACTATTGGTATAATTAGAGGGGAAGAACACCTGCCTTTAAATTCTACGTTAAGCTTTGCCTCCGAAAAAGGGATGCGTTTAGTTTACAAGGACCGCCAAAAATTTAAAGAAATTCATAATGGTCTCTGCTATGAAGATATAAAAAATGAGTTTGGTAATGTATATGTAATACCCGAGGGGGGGTCTAACGAATTGGCTGTTAAAGGGTGTGCCGAAATTGTACACAAAATAGGTGTCGATTTTGATTTCCTCTGCGCTCCATGTGGAACTGGCGCAACAACCGCAGGATTGATAGCCGGAATGAATAACAATAAAAGTATTATAGGATTTTCGGCGCTGAAGGGGGAATTTTTGAATGAATATGTTTCAAATTTATTGTTGAAATCTACCGGGGAGTATTTTGACAACTGGTCAATTAATACGGATTATCACTTTGGCGGATATGCCAAATTAAAACCCGATTTGATTGAATTCACAAAAGAATTTTACAGAACATACAACATTCAACTTGATTATATCTATACCGCCAAAATGATGTACGGTCTGTTTGATTTAATAAAAAAGGGATACTTCGACTCAAATACGACAATAATTTCTCTGCACACGGGAGGTCTGCAGGGGAACGAAGGAATGATTAAAAGCAGAAAAATAAAAATGGTTTATCAATAAAATTTCTTTAGTAACGATAAAATATATTTTAATGAAAAAAGATATGAGTGAGAAGTTCGAATAAAAATACTTACCTTAAAAAGCTTATCACCCTTTTTATAATCATTCGATGAATCATAAGTAAACCGCACATTCGAGCCCCAATGGAATTTATTTTCCTGAAATACTGTATGTAACATAAAGAATTAAAAATGCTCTCAAATTTTTCAAAATTACTTTTTGGTTAATCTTAAGGGGAACTTTATATTTACAAATTCATCTAAAAACGAACTGTTTATTATAAATAAAGTCATCTGATTTATAGGAGGATCAATGTTTAAAAGGTTATTGGTTTTATCAGCTATTTTTACTTCAATTTTGTCAGCAAATAATATCCCCCAGGGGTTTACCAAAATTAAAGAACTGGGCGGGATTACTGAATACAAGTTGGAATCTAACGGTCTATCAGTTTTATTGATGGAGGATCATTCTGCGCCCGTTTTAACATGTCTTGTGACATATCGTGTAGGTTCCAGAAATGAAGTTACAGGGAATACTGGCTCAACACATTTACTCGAACATTTGATGTTTAAGGGCACGGAAAAATTTAATAAAGCGAATGGCGGGCATATAGATGCAAAATTAGGAGATATAGGTGCTCGGCTTAATGCCACTACGTGGCTCGATCGAACAAATTATTACGAAACAATACCAAACGATTATCTTGAACTTACAATTGATATTGAATCAGATAGAATGAGAAACTTATTATTAAAAAAGGAAGACAAAGAATCGGAGATGACTGTTGTTCGTAATGAATACGAACGTGGTGAAAACAGTCCATTCAGCGCATTGAATACGGCCATTTGGGCTTCCGCGTTTGTGGCGCACCCTTATCATCATCCTACTATCGGCTGGAAGTCGGATATTGAAAATGTGCCTATTGAAGATTTGAGAGCTTTTTACAATACGTTTTACTGGCCAAACAACGCAACTGTAACTGTAATTGGTGATTTTAAAACTGTAGAAACACTTGAATTACTTAAAAAGTATTTCGGACAAATTCCTGCGTCTCCGCAACCAATTCCTCAAATTTACACTACCGAATCCGAACAGCAGGGTGCGAGACGAGTTCAAGTAAAAAGAGCCGGACAATTAGGAGTTGTAGGCATTGCGCATAAAGTGCCCGAGGGTTCGCATGCTGATTTTTTCCCTCTTGCCGTGCTTGATAAATTATTAACCGAAGGAAAAACAAGCATACTTTACAAATCATTAATAGACCAGGGAAAAGCGGTAAATATATTTAACTTTGCTTTCCCTTTCAGAGATCCAAGCCTTTTTGTTAATTATGCTTTCCTTGCTCCTGAAATTTCACACGAGGAAGTAGAAAATATTATTTTAAACGAATTAGAAAAAGTTAAGACAGAGGGTGTGAGCGAGGATGAAGTTAATCGTGCAATTAATCAAATTACTGCGGAAACTGCTTACGAACGAGACGGATCCTTTTCAATCGCTAGTCAATTAAATGAAGCGATTGCGTTGGGAGATTGGACTAGTTTTGTTACTTATTTAGACAATATTAAAAAAGTTACTCCTTCGGATATTCAGCGTGTTGTAAAAAAATATTTCGTCGAACAAAGCAGAACCACCGGTTATTTTGTTCCTAAAACTGCGGGAGGTGATGCCGAAATGACATCCACAGGTAAAAGGGCCGAATCACAAACAATGAATTTTTACAGGAATCCTGAGGATAATTCAATTCAATCAAATTCCTCACCTGTTCATGCAAAGGTTAATGCTAAACCAACCTCCATTGCCGAGAATATAAAAGACAAGAAAGTTGAGGGTATTAGAGTTTTAACCGCTAAAACAAGTGTTAAGGACGTAGTGACTTTTAGGGGAAGTTTTGCCGCTGGCGATCACTTTAGTCCGGCGGGCAACTCCACAATAGCGGATTTAACAGGAAACATTTTGGATAAAGGAACAATTATAAATAATAAATTTGTACTGGCCGAAAAGTTGGAAAATATGGGTGCTTCAATTGCTTTTTCTGTAAGCACTCATAAACTGGAATTTAACGGAAAATGCCTTAAGAAAGACGTTAATACGGTTATCGGTCTATTAGCGGAACAATTACGTTCGCCCGCCTTTAATCAGGAAGAGTTCGAAAAACTAAAAGTTCAAAAAATTGGGTCCTGGAAACAACTGCTTGAAAATACTGACGTGCGAGCAGATGAGAAAACCAAAGAAATGCTTTTTCCCAAAGATCATCCGAATCGTGGCGTCAGTGTATCAAAATTAATTGAAGACGTTAAAAAAGCTTCATTAATGGAGGTCAAAGAGTTTCATAAAAAATATTACGGGCCTAAATCCATGATTTTTGTATTAGTTGGTGATATCGATGAAAAAGAAATTGTTGCCGGAATACAAAAATCCTTTTCGGGTTGGAAAGGTGGAATAGATTATCCGGAATATAATTTAGCTGACTATCAATCGACGGGAAAAACAGAAATTATTCCGATGGAAGATAAAACAAGTGCAACCTTGGAAATAGCCCAGATAACAAAATTAAAAAGCACCGATCCGGAGTATATTGCCTTCTCCGTCGCAAACGAGGCTTTGGGCGGCGGAAGTTTTACAGCCAGACTGTTATCAATTGTAAGAGACGATGAAGGTTTGACTTATGGTATTTATTCTAATCACTCTGATGATCTTTTCTGTGATGGATTATGGGCTATTTCCGGCACTTTTTCTCCCAACTTGCTCGCTCAGGGATATCAATCAACAATGCGCGAATTAAAAAGATGGGTGAAGGATGGTTTAACAAACGAAGAACTTGAGAGCACAAAATCCAGAATTATAGGATCCTATAAAGTTAGTTTGGAAACAACTAACGGTGTAGCCAGACAGATTTTGCGATTTGCCGAAAAAGGGTTGGATGCTTCATATCTTGATAAATTCCCGCAAATGGTTAAAGCATTATCCTTAGAAGAAGTGAACAATTCGATTAAAAAATTTGTTGATCCGGAAAAGGTGATAACCGTGGTAGCTGGTACTGTTACTGAAGAAAACCTAATGCCTAAAAAATAGATTTATATGAACAGGAAATATTAACGTACACAGAGAAACGGAGAACGGAGTATTATTTTTATACATCTTCGGGTCTCTGTGTTTTTTTATGTATAATTTTAATTATGAAAAAATTTGAAATACCAGACAAATATAAAAGCTCCATAATTGCCGGCATTAAAAATTCGCGCAAACTTGAAGATCCACGCAAACAAAATTTTGAACCGACCATATTGGATTTTGGAGACCTGCAGTTCTATATAGCCCGTCATTTCGGTTTTTGTTACGGAGTGGAAAATGCGATAGAAATTGCATACAAAACAATAGAGGAAAACCCGGGGAAAAGAATATTCCTTCTGAGTGAGATGATACATAATCCCGGAGTTAATCAGGATTTGCTGAATAGAGGTGTGCGATTTTTAATGGATACACGCGAAAATATGCTAATCAAATGGAGTGAACTTACTAAAGATGATATTGTAATTATTCCCGCGTTCGGAATAACTATTGAGCTTCAAAATAAATTAAAAGAAATTGGTATTGACGCCTATCGTTACAACACTACTTGCCCGTTTGTGGAAAAAGTTTGGAACAGGGCTGCTTCATTGGGCAAAGACGACCACACCATAATAATTCACGGTAAACTTTATCACGAAGAAACCCGTGCTACATACAGCCATAGCAAACAGAACGGTGCCTCTTTAATTGTTCGGGATTTAGAAGAAACAAAACTTCTCGCAAAAATTATTGGCGGAGAACTGCCGAAAGAAAAGTTTTATGATTTATTTGCAGGTAAATATTCCGAAGGATTTGACGTTGATAAAAACCTTAACAAAATTGGCGTCGTTAATCAAACGACTATGCTGGCAACAGAAACCCAGGAAATCGCCGATTATCTAAAAAACACTATGAAAAACAAATTCGGTGAAAGTAAAATTAACAATCATTTTGCCGACACCAGAGATACGTTATGTTACGCGACATACGATAATCAAAATGCTACATATGGACTGCTAAATAAAAATGCCGATCTTGCGATTGTTGTTGGGGGTTATAACAGTTCCAATACATCTCATCTTGTTGAACTACTTGAACCTAAGTTCAAGACCTACTTTATCTCTGATGCTAATAAAATAATTTCTGATAAACTTATAAGCCATTTTGACATTCATTCCAAAACAGAATTACAAACCGAAAATTTTTTACCAGTTAAAGAAAAAATAAATATCGCTTTAACCAGCGGTGCTTCTTGCCCGGATTCGGTGGTTGATGATGTGCTTAAAAAACTACTTTCCTTCTTTAAGAATGTTGATATGTCTGTAATTAATGGCAAATAATGAATTTGCCGCCTAAAAATGATAATAAAGTTCCGAGCTTAGTGGAATTTTTTATTATGTTTTCTCTTTTATTAATCAATAAGACAAAATATTGAATTCCCTAAACTTAAAACTTATGTCTTCTAAAAATTTGTTGTTCTCAACTTATGGGGTGTTTTAAAATGAAGTATATTTTCTCAGTATTTGCGACGGTCTTTTTGTTTGCTTGCTCAAGCACTAATGTATTTAATTATGACTATTCATCAGATCAATATGATATTTCCTACGTTAAAGCAAATTTAGAGTTTTTAGCTTCGGATCAACTGGAAGGGCGCGAAACCGCTTCGGATGCCGAGAAAGTCGCATCACGTTTTATAGTAACCGAATTGGAAAAATATGGACTTAAACCATTTGGTGATTCGGGCACATTTTTCCAGAATATAAATTTTGTCTCCCGAATTTTAAGGCAGGATTCAAAAATAGTTATTTTTAATGAAGACAGTTCCGCTTTTCATCTGAATATAGGGGAAGATTTTTTAACACAAGCAAACCGCAACTTCGATAGTACTACTACAGGAAGAACTGCGGAACTGGTTTTCGCGAGTTATGGGATTGCGGCAAGGGAATATGAATATGATGATTATCAGGATGTAGATGTTAATGGAAAAATTGTTATTGTTCTTTCCGGAGAACCATTTAGCGAAAAAGAGGATTTTTTTAACGGAACAAGACCCAGTGCTTACAGTCACACACTCTCTAAAATTATTACTGCCCAAAATAAAGGTGCTATTGGAATTTTAATGATTCCATCGGAAGAAATGAGAAGTTATTGGGGCATGATGAAAAATTTTAGTATGAATGAATCAATTTCTGTTTCGGATATAAGCGATGGAAATATAAAAATTCCTTCGGGTCTGATATCCATTGAAGGACTTAACAAGATTTTTGCCGATGAAAAAAAATCATTTGAACAAATAGAAAAGTTGATAAAAGAAAATGAAATTCCAGCAGCTTTCGAATTAAAAAAGCAAGCCTCTATAATTTTGAGAGCTAAAGAAAACCAAAAACCTGGTAGAAATGTAGTGGCAATATTGCCCGGAATAAATCCCTCGCTTCAAGAACAGTATGTTACTATTGGGGCGCATTATGACCATGTTGGCATTATAGATGGACAGATATACAATGGAGCGGATGATAACGGTTCAGGAACAGTATCTGTATTGGAATGCGCACGAATTCTTTCAGATGTAAAAGCAAATCAAAGACCAATTGTTTTTCTGTTTTACACTGGGGAAGAAAAAGGTTTATTGGGATCCGAGTTTTTTGTTGATAACTCTAAAATTATTGATAGCGTCTTGGTTAATATAAATATTGATATGACTGGCCGTAATGGACTCGATAGTATTCATTGTATCGGTTCTGACAGAGTCAGTAAAAAATTCCACGATATTATAGCCAAAGTAAATGACGAAACTGTTCAATATATTTTGGATTATTCCCTGAGCGATACCCGTTTGTTTATGCAGAGTGACCAGTATTCCTTTTCCAAAAAAAATATTCCTGTTGTGTTTTTCTTCGATAATATGAATAACGATTTACACAAACCCAGCGATGATGTTGAAAAAATTAACTTCGGTAAAATCTGTAAAACCGCTCATCTTTCGGCTAATATCGCGCTTGAAATTGCAAATATGTCCAATAAAATAAAGTAATTTTCTTAAACAGAGGCCTTCAATGGAACGCTCTTCCATTAAGACAGCAAATTACTTCTTACTCTTTAAAACTATAGATTTTATGAATTGAGAAAATTTTTATTTTTCTGAGTACTTGTTGATTAGATTAAGTTCAACCATCTTTACCAATTGTTACATTGCAGCGAGATGAGATCAATTTAACAAATTGTTAATTGTGTAATTGTCTTTAGTTTTTTCCGACATTGAAATATTTGTTATCCTTGACTGTTTTATCCTCCACAATTTTAAACTTGTTTACAATCTCATATAAATTGGAGGTTAACGAATTTAAGTCTTCTGCCGCTAAAACAATTTGACTAATACCGTGAGCGTTTTCGTTTGTAACCATATTAATTGAGGTTACATTCTGACTTATTTGTTCGCTCGTTGTAGATTGTTCCTCAATTGCTGAGGCAACTTGATTGATTTGTTCAATTGCGGATTTACTACTTTGCAAGATATTAGTTAATGCTGTCTCGAGTTCGTTGTTAAAAATAATTCCCCTTTCAATAACATCTCGTGCGTCTTTCATGGAATTATCTGCTTTATTGGCTTCCGATTGAACAGATTTAATTGTTTGAGCTATTTCTTTTGTCGCTTTTGTAGTTCGTTCTGCCAATTTTCTAACCTCATCGGCAACAACCGCGAAACCCCTTCCTTGTTCGCCTGCTCTTGCAGCCTCAATCGCAGCATTTAAGGCCAGCAAATTGGTCTGATCGGCGATGTCGTCTATCACCTGTGCTATAGCCCCAATCTGTTCTGTTTGCAGCGCGAGGGATGCAATTACATTACCGGTTATATTAGTCGAACTAACTATTTCCTGCATGCCTTTTTTTGCTTCAATGATTTTATTAACTCCGGTTTGAGCATATTCTCCGGCATCCCTGGCAGCGTTGGAAGCTATTGATGAATTTGATGCAGTTTCCAAAGCCGTTTTACTCATCTGTTCAATTGCGCTGGCAACTTCCTCAGTTTGTGAAGATTGCTGTTGAGCTCCAGCTGCCATCTCTTCTGAGCTCGAAGATATTTGAAGTGCTGAGCTCTTCGTCAGCTCAACTGAATCTTTAACTTGTTTTATAATTGTTTCGAACGAATCGGCCAGATGATTTATACTTTTCTTGATAATTTCATGATCACCATTATAATTACCAGTCATTCTTACAGATAGATCACCTTGCGACATTTTACCTAAAATCTGAGCCCCTTCATTTATTGGAGCTGTCAAATGGTCGAAGGCACTGTTAAATCCTTTTACTATTTTATTATATGTTCCATTATGTTTGGTTTCATCAACACGAGTGGAAAGTTCTCCATTATATGCCGCAACGGATAATAATCTAATATCTCCACTCAATAACTTCAGACTGTTCTGAATTTCTATAATTGATTTACCTAATTTATCCTGATCCGATAATGTTTTGACCTCAACATCAAAATCGCCTTCCGACAATTGAGCGACAGTATGCGCCTGTTCGGAAAAATTTTCTTTTAGAATATTAACAGCATGCATTAAATCGCCAATTTCATCTTCCCTTCTATATTCCAATTCGCTGCTCATATCCCCTAGCGCTAATTTCTTAATTACGTTAATAGCTTTAAAAAGATCTTGTAATAATATTTTTTTGAACGCAAATATTATTATTGTCATAAAAACTACGATGCTTAATAAAATAATAATCGTACTAAGAAGTCGTTGATTTGATAGGTTAGCATATGTAGAACCCATAGAATATCTTATACTTACAACTGCCATAGCATCACCGATATTTCCATCGTGACATTTAATACACCCTTTATCTGAAATTATTGGGACAACTGAACGGAATACTTCCTCGGAATTAAAAGTTTCCATGAAGAATGAAGATTGTTTGTTTTTAACAGAAGTTATTTCAATCGCATCCATTGTTGATGCTGCCTTTCCATTTATTAAAGCTGTTGGAATTACGCGAAATTCCTTAATATTAGGAATTTTGCGGGCTCTTTCAATTAATGGCTGAATGTCTGTAGCGCCTTCTGACATAGCAAAAATAATGGATTCTAAAGTAACAGTATTAAATTCATGGAGGCTGGTTTCCTTTTCAGATATACTATTTTTCTCGCTGATAATACAAATTGTTCCCAGAGATAATCCGAGAATTAAAATTAATGCGATAGAAATAATCAAAGATATTTGTTTCGAAATTGATTTTGAAAAAAAATTAAGATTCATTAACCAGCTCCAGTGTAAAAAATATGGATGTTTTTATCATTTTATTATCGGAAAATACATGGAATTTTTGAACTCATATTCTATAAAAAAGTAGCGGACGCAAAATGTTTGGCACATTATTCCTGTAATACACTTGGGTGAAAAGGTAATAGAAAGCGAGTTATTGAAACAATTTTTAGAAAGTTAGCTGATATTGACTAAATTAAGCGGAAAAATATTTTAGTTTGTGTCAGAAATCTTTTCGGTATGATTCTTTTCCGTTAAACTGACCAATTGATTAAATAAAACTGTAAATATTTATTTTTAGTATTAAAAAATAATTATTCCTGCCTTTGAAGTTTGGTTTGAACCATTGTGCATGAAAAATTAAATATTATTGGTTCAATATTTAGGCAGGATTAAGTTCGGCTTACTCTATTATGAAATTTCGTTTATCAAATATTATTCTTTTTTTATTCGTTTCCTTAGTCTTTTTAAACTCATGCTCATTATTTCGATCCGATGGAATAATTGACGCTGATGATCCTAGAATTCAGTATGGAGGAAGAATAGATCGGACCGATCCCAAAAATATTCGATTCGATTGGCCCGGGGTTTATTTCAAAACGGTTTTCGAGGGGAGTTCAATTGCACTGCGACTTAAAGACGGAAACAACACTTATAATATTTTTATTGACGGAAGATTTTCTCATGTGTTAACAACCAATTATACAGATTCTGTTTATACTGTTGCTAAAAATCTTAAAGATAGCAGACATGTAATAAAAGTAACCAAAAGAACCGAGGGTTATTTTGGCATAGCCCAATTTTCGGGTTTTATTTTGGATCCGGGAAGTGATCTTGTAAGGGTTAATTTATCGTACAAAAGGAAGATTGAGTTTATCGGGGACTCTTACGTGGCTGGTTTTGGAAACGAGGGGAGCTCTCCCGACTGTGTTTTTAGCAAGGAAACGGAGAATAATTATTATGCCTATGGACCGGTATTGGCTCGGAAATTTCGAGCTGAATATTCCGTAATTGCTGCATCTGGAATAGGAGTTTTGCATAACTTTGGTGACACGCTGCTTTTTTCAAAAAAACCTATGCCCGCTTTATTTAATAAAACATGTCTAAACGATTCCTTATTATGGGATTTTTCCGAATGGCAGCCGGATTTAGTATTGGTAAGATTGGGAAGAAATGATTTTGCGGGTAAACCATTTCCACTTGGAAAGGTTTTCAAGAACGCATATAGAAAATTTATTCTAAATATTCGTCAAAATTATCCTAATGCTCACATATTCGCTTTATGCGGTCCCGCAAAAAATGATCCACATTATATTTTTATAAATAGTGTAATTAATAATTTGAAACATACCAAAAAGGACAATAAACTTCATTTTGTGCAGATTAAAGCAAAATTAATACGACCCGATGATTTTGGCTGTCAATGGCACCCAAATAAATTAGGCCACCAAAAAATCGCAAATTACCTCGAACCAATTATTCGAAAAGTTAAAAAATGGTGAAAAACATAATTTTTTACTAATTTCTATTATATTATCATTTCAAAACCACAATAAACATTAAATATTTTTTTTCAGTGGGAATTGAAAACAGTACTTTTCCAAATCACCGCATTTTTAATAGTAGACTCAAATTTTTATAAACTTTGGAGAATTAAAATGAAACATGTATTTGTTTTTACACGTTTAGTGGCTCTGCTATTAATCCTTATTCTTCAAATCGATAATTATGGTCAAAGAAATAATGAATTAAAAAAAGAAAATATTAAAAACGCTGAAAAAATTATTGGATTGGAGTTTACAGATTCCGAGAGGGATTCTATGCTTTTTGATTTAATTGAGCAACTTGGGGATTTTTCCATAATGCGTAATTTGGAAATGCCCAACAATATTCCACCGTCAATAAATTTTAATCCTATTCCTGTTGGATCTAAAATTGAGAAGGGTATCAGTCATGTCGAATTTAGCGATTACACAAATACCGTATTACCTATAAATAAGGAAGAATTAGCGTTTTACTCAATAGGCCAATTGGCACACTTAATCGCATCAAAACAAATAACATCTGTTGAGTTAACGCGGTTTTTTATTGATCGATTAAAAAAATATGACAAAAAACTAGAATGTGTAATAACTTTTACTGAAGAACGGGCAATGTTGAAAGCCGCACTCGCAGATTCGGAAATTAATTCGGGCAACTACAAAGGAATGCTTCACGGAATTCCTTACGGAGTAAAAGACCTTTTTGCAGTAAAAGGTTATAAAACAACATGGGGAGCAAATCCGTATAAGGATCAACAGTTTGAAGAAGATGCTACAGTAATTAAAAAACTCGATCAAGCGGGGGCTGTTTTGGTTGCCAAATTAACAATGGGGGCTCTTGCCTGGGGTGATGTTTGGTTCGGCGGTAAAACGCGTAACCCATGGAATTATGAGCAAGGTTCCAGCGGATCTTCGGCGGGTTCTGCATCCTCAGTTTCTGCAGGATTGATTCCCTTCGCAATAGGTACTGAAACCTGGGGGTCAATTGTCTCCCCTTCAACCGTATGCGGTGTATCAGGACTTCGTCCTACTTACGGGCGTGTAAGTCGCACCGGCGCTATGGCTTTAAGTTGGTCTATGGATAAAATCGGGCCGATATGCCGTAATGCAGAAGATCTGGCAATTGTATTTAGTGAACTAATAGGCCCGGACGGAAAGGACCAAACAATTTACGATTATCCTTTTAATTATTATCCGGAAATAAATTATACAAATCTAAAAATAGGATACCTAAAAAATGAATTTGCTAAAAATTATGATTTTCATAAAACCGATTCGTTAACTCTTGTAAAACTAATAGGTTTGGGAGCCGAACTGATTCCTATAGACTTGCCGGATTTACCGATTTCAAATATTTCATGGATTCTTTCCTCCGAAGCTGCAGCGGCATTCGATTTGCTCACAAGAAGCAATGAGGACGATAAACTAGTGCGTCAGATAAGAAATGCATGGCCGAACGTTTTTCGCGCCTCCCGCTTTATTCCAGCGGTGGAATATATAAACGCAAATAGAATACGTTACATGCTTGTGCAGGAAATGCAAAAAATAATGGATAAAATAGATTTGTATGTAGCGCCTTCCTGGGAGGGAGATAATTTGTTAGCCAACAACTTAACTGGTCATCCATGTGTTGTACTGCCAAACGGATATAGCGCTAATGGTACTCCAACAAGTATTACATTTATAGGCCGTTTGTTCGACGAAGGCAGACTTATAGCTTTTGCTAAAAAATTTCAGGATTCAACAGATTTTCACTTAAAACATCCAAAATTATAAACAAAAAAATATTTTCCCTTGCGGATAATTTGAATTAAATAATTCTAAATAGTTTTCGATTATACCCTATAAGTAAAATTGGGGTATTATATGTTAGTTTCGGTATTCCCAAACGGAGGCAGCGACTACACAATAATTGCTAAAGATGGGCTAAGAAGTGCGGAAATTACATGCAAAAGTAATTTGATTATAGCCAACTTATTTATTCTGAAAATTAAATTTCTGGTTCTTTCATTAATTAAATAATTTTGGCTCCAGCAATAATATCGATTGTCGGATTACTGATTTATGTTAATTTAGTTTTTTAATTGAAGCCATTAATAGTCTATGTTGATTTTTTTTTATATTTGTTAACCACAAATACTCCCGCAACAATTAATAACATTCCAACAAAATGTAACGGAAATAAAGTTTCGCCGTCAATTAATCCCCAGATAACAGCCGCAATTGGAATTATGTAAGTAACTGTAGATGCGAATACCGCTGAAGTGGCCTGTATAAGTTTATTGAATATTACCATTGCCAGCGCTGTACCTATAGCTGCTAGAACAAATATATAAAACAAAGAACTCCAGGCGGTGTCTAGTGAACCCATTCTGAAAAGAAAATCCGAGCTTAACAAATACAATATTGCAAAAGGGCCTATTGAAAAGAAAGCCAGAGATGTTAGAGTGATGGAATCAATCTCCATAAAATAACGCCTAACCATATTCCCTGCAAAACCATAACAGAGAGTTGCCAGTAAAACAAATATTACATAAAAATTAAACTCTCCCAACCCCCCCGAGGCACCTACCATACTAATTAAAACCGAACCAGCAAATCCAACCGCTAATCCTATGGTCTGCGTTTTATGGATTGGTATGGCAAAAAACATTATCCCGACTAAAAGAGTAAAAATAGGTGTTAGTGAGTTTAGCACACCTGCAAGCGAACTGCTTAATCCCGTTTCCGCGACTGCAAATAAAATTGCCGGAACAAGATTAGCTATTGTACCGTATATTAGAATTATTTTCCATTTTGCCCTGAATACGCTTTTAATCCTTTTGATTGCGAACGGCAATAGAATTATAAATGTAAATCCTACCCGCAGTGTGCCAACTTGTGATGAGCTAAAAGCTATAAGTCCTTTCTTAATAAGAATAAATGAACTTCCCCAGACGAATGAAAGAAACAGAAGTATTAGAATATGCCCGGTATTAGAATTGAAATAATAGTTTTCTTTTTGCATTCTTAAATATAAATAGGAATTTTGGTTATCTGATGCATCTTTATTATGAGCTTCTTACATCTTTTAAATTAGAATAAAACAATATTAGCTAATTCTAAATCAGCCACCAAGTCCTATTTGTTGTGAGTGCTATTTTATTATGGCTGGATAATTTTAACAATAATCATTACAATTAAACAATTAATCTTCTTTTCTGCTCTCTTATGGGTATTGCTCTCTATAAGAAAAAGGAACGGCAATGAAGCGGATATTAGTTTATCTTTTTATGTCGCCATATTTACTGGCGTCGATTAATCAATCTGATACGACACATGTGCTTACCGGATTTAGATCCGTAACATGGGGTGTCTCTCTTTCTGAAGTTAAACAAATTGAAACGGCTGAATATTTACAGATGTTTATCGGAATGGGGGTTGAGGCGATTTTTTACAAAGACAAGGTAGCGAATTTAAAAACCCGTATTGATTATACTTTTAGAGATAATAAACTGTCTGAGGGTGCGTATATTTTTTATCCTCATATTAATATAAAACCAGATATGGATTTATTGCTGGATTTTTTAAAGAATCAGTACGGATCCGTAAATTTTATAACAGGTCCCGATTATAATTTGAACAATCCATGGATAAAAGAAAATGATTATGGTCTTTATTTAGGACCCGCATTTTATTGGGTATTTAAAAACGGATTTATTGTTTTGTATTCCGAGAAATTTAAGGAAGAAATAACCCTTACAATTCTTTATTCTTGCAAAAGTATAAAGGAGTATGTATCTGAAAATGAAATCAGTTTAGACCGCTTCAATATTAAACAAAACCCAAAACAATAAATATCTGTTATAATTTTTAATAGTTTGCTTGAAATATATTTTTTGAAAAACCCGCCAAATAAATTCAACGAAAGTTATTTTTCTCTTTTTTCTCTGCAATTTGTGAGAAAAGTTTAAGAAACCCGGCAGGGAAAAAACAGTTCTCTATTAAGTTTTCATAATTAATAGCTTCACTTAACATAAAATTAATATATATCAGTCAAATTTTATTTGAAAAAAACAGCACCTTTAAAAAATTAAAACGTCGAATTACACAAAAATTAGAACAAGATATTGTAGATAACTATAAATTCTTTTAACTTTCGAACCGAAACACAAAAAGTTCGAGAACTCTAAGTTATGACAAAATGTTACGACGATAAAAAACAGCAGGTTATAAATGCAGCCATAAAAGCAATTGCACGATACGGCTTTCATAAAACAACATTGGAAGATATTGCTTCTCAAATGGGCATAAAGAAAAATTCACTATATTACTACTTCCCCAGCAAAGAAGCCCTGTTTGATGAAATAATACGCGGAGAGGCGGAAGTTATTACAACCGCATTAAAAAGTATATCTGCAAAAGAAACAACTATTTCCAAAAAAATGACTGAAATTTTTAAACGCCTTGTTTATTATAGCAGGGAACGCTCCAGTTTATATGCAATTTCATTGGAAACCTTTCTTGAAATCGGGGAGATTATTCACGGATCGTTTAATGAAATTGCCGAGTCAATAGTTAAAATTATTGAAGATATACTGAAAGATGGTGTAAAGCAGGGGATATTGAAGAAGCACAACTGCAATGAGGTTGCCGAAAATCTATTCCAGGTACTTAGTTCACTGGAGTATAAAGAGTATCATTATTATGCAATAAAATCATTTGAAGATGTCGATCTGGACAAATTGGAGAAAAGAATTACTCTAATATCCAATTTGGTAATCGACGGATTAAAATTAGAAACCACTAAGAAATAATTAAAAATTATTAAAATAAATATGAGTTCAGTATGCGAATATCGAAATGGATTTTTATGTTTTTTTTATTCGAATTTTCTGTCGGTGTTCTTTATGGGCAGCAGAAAATTTTTACTCTTGAAGAAGCCATAAATACAGTTTTAAAAAACAACAGAGACGTTCTTGTTGCTAAAATGAATGTTGAAAAAGCCAATGCGGCCGTTGACGAAGCGTTTGGATACGCTTTGCCCTCATTGGACGTTTCGGGGAATTTGGCCCATATGCTGGAAAAGCCTAAAACTCCTTTCCCGGATTTTGAAGCGCTATTGACAAACGCTACTTATGGAATTCTTTTTGAAGAGAAAGTATTGCCAGAGGATAATAACAAGTTTCTTCCAATAAAGACAAAGTTACAGTCGTTTGCACAAACAAACAGCTTTGAAACTAAAGCGCAGGTAACGCAGATACTGTTTAATTCCGCTGTCTTTAGGGGCATTGGCGCTTCGCAAATATATTTGGATTTATCAAAAGTTCAATACGAAGCGGTTATTGCAAATTCTGTAAGAGATGTAAAAAAGGCTTTTTATGGCGTTCTTTTATCAAGAGAAATTTTGAATATAACCAAAGCGAGCTTAGCTAATGCAGAGGAGAACCTCGCTAACATTAAAGCTCTTAACCAGCAAGGGTTCACATCCGATTTTGATGCGCTACAAGTTGAAGTGCAAGTGGAAAATATTAAACCAAAAGTTGTGGAATTGGAAAATATGCTTCAGTCCGCAAAAAATGGATTAAAAATTTTATTAAATATAGATCAGTCCGAAGATATTGACGTTAGTGGTAAAATAGAGTTTACAGAAGAAACTTTTCCTGAAGAAGAAAAGGTATATGCAGACGCCATTGAAAACAATAACGATCTAAAATCGTTACAAATTAAAAAGCGTGTTGATGAGGAATTTATAGCTTTGGAAAGATCAAATTATTGGCCAACACTCGCGGCATTTGGAAATTACTCTTACTCCGGTTCATCCGACAAATGGAATTTTCAGACTTACAGCAGTGCCATGGTAGGTGTGACATTTTCAATTAATCTTTTTATGGGCGGACGTGCCTCAAACCGAATTGAACAGGCGCAGATTGCAACAAAACAAACACAGGAACAAATTAACGTCTTAAAGGATTTTGTAATATCGCAGGTAAACAATAAAATTTTGGAATTACAAAAGGTTCGATCTCAAATTAAAGCGTTAAACCGTAACGTTGAATTAGCGCAAAAAGCTTATGCAATCGCTTCAACCAGATATAAAGAAGGATCGGGCACTCAGCTTGAAATAAAAAATGCAGATGTTGAATTAATGAGCGCAAGGACAAATTTAATTAAATCAGTTCACGATTATATTATAGCCAATGCAGAATTGGATCAGCTGCTTGGACGATACGATAAAACATATACAAATGAAATAGAACAAGAATAAAAAAATATAGAGGAATAAATCATGTTTAATTCAAAATTTAAAATTGTGATTCTGTTTAGCTTAGTCATAATCGGTTCAATTTTATTTACTAATTGTAGCGATGAAGAAAAAGTTGAATCTAAAAGTATGACTCAAATACAAACTGAGGAAGGAATTCCCGTATCTTTACAAAAAATAACTGAACAAAATTATTCTAAAGATCTAAAATTTTTCGGTACTATGCGAGGTATCAGAGAGTCAATAGAGGGTGCGGCTATTGGTGGCAGAATTGAAAAAATAAATTATAAAGTTGGCGATCGTGTTAAAAAGGGAGATGTAGTTATTGAATTTCCTCAAGATGCTCCGGGTTCTATGTACCAGCAGGCAAAATCTGCTTACGAAAATTCATCCAAAAATTACGAACGTGTTAAAGCTTTATTAGCCGCTGGCGAAACTTCACAAGCTAGTTTCGACGGAATACAAACTCAGTATCTTGTAGACAAAAGAAATTACGAAACACAAAAACAAATGTTATTTATAGAAGCCCCTTACGACGGAGTTATAACCGGTTTTATGGTAAATGAAAAGAATAATGTTGCGAGTAAAGATCCGCTTTTCTCAATTGCTCAGCTTAATAAAGTACGTGTTCGGGTTCATGCAACCGAGGATGAAATAAACGAAATTAAAAAAGGAATGAAAGCTAGTCTGATGAATAACGATAAAGAAGTATTTGGAAAAGTTGTTGAAATATCCATTAATGCTGATCCAAGGACTCAATCATTTTACGCCGAAGCGGAGTTCGATAATTCTAATTATACCCTTAAAACAGGTGTAACCGTAGATGTTAAAATAAATGTTTACTCCAATTCAAAAGCGATTGTTGTTCCAAGAAATTTAATAAAAGAAGACAAAGGCGGGAAGTATGTTTTTGTAAATCAGAATGGAAATGCTTCCCAAAGATATATTAAAACCGGTAAAGAGAGCGACATTTATGTTGAAGTTACAGATGGATTAATAGCCGCCGATTATTTGATTGTAAAAGGCGCCTCTCGCTTAAATAATGGTACAAAATTAAATGTGATTCAATAAGAGGGTAATATGTTTTTAGCCAAAATTTCAATAGAGCGCCCTGTTGCTACTACTATGGGGATTTTGATCTTCATTATATTCGGTATGCTGGCTTTCATTAATCTTAATCTTAATAGAATGCCCGATGTGGAAATTCCTTATGTAACGGTTCAAACCATATATCCCGGTGCGGGGCCAAAAGAAATTGAGACCTTAATTAGTAAACGTATAGAAGACGCGGTTTCAACAATTAGTCAGATAGAAAAAGTAGAATCATACTCTTTAGATGGTTTCTCAATTGTAATTCTCGAATTTAAATTGGGCAAAAGTGTAGATGTAGCGAATCAGGAAGTAAAAGATAAAGTCGATGCAATTTTAAATGATTTGCCTACAGATGCGAAAAAACCAATTGTAGAAAAAGTTGATATTCGAGCTTTTCCTATAATGGATTTGGTTTTAACAGGGGATGTGGACCCTCGTGAATTATACGAAATTGCCGATAAAAAATTGCGCGACCGATTTTCGCAAATTGAGGGAGTTGCAAAAGTAAATATTATAGGCGGTCAGGAAAGAGAAATTAGAATAGTGCTGGATAATAAAACTATATTCGAAAATTATATTTCTCTTCCGCAATTGATGCAAATAATTGCTTCTCATAATATGAATATTCCAGGCGGTTATTTCCAGATAGATGATCAGGAATATACGGTAAGATTTCAGGGGGAATATAATAATATTGAGAGCATTAAAAATTTACAAATACCAACTCCGTTCGGTTTAAAACGGCTCAGTCAGCTTGCTAAAGTTGAAGATACGGGTAAAGACATAAGGCAGAGGGCTGTTTATTTTAACGTTGATGAAAACTATAAAGATGACAACGTAATTAAGCTTGGAATAGTAAAAAGTATTGAAGGAAATGAAGTTCGTGTTGCTGAAGCTATTAGAGAATCATTGCCGGATATTCAGCAGACTTTAGGTGCGGACGTAAAACTGGAAATTTTAAACGATAATTCTGTATTTACAAGAAGTACAGTAGACGATACAATGAGCAATATTATTCTAGGTGTTCTTTTCACTTCACTTGTATTGTTCATATTTTTAACTCATATTCGTTCTACTTTTATTGTGGCATTATCAATGCCCGCGTCAATCATCTCTACATTTATGCTTTTACAGGCCGCCGGTTTAACTCTTAACATGATGACTTTAATGGGTATCTCTGTATCCGTAGGTGTACTTGTAGCAAACTCGGTTGTTGTGTTGGAAAATATTTTCCGCCATAAAAAAATGGGCAAAAACAATAAAGACGCCGCTTATATAGGAACATCGGAAGTAACAGTAGCGGTGCTCGCATCAACACTTACAAATTTAGTTGTGTTTTTGCCGATTGCAAATATGTCATCCATAGTGGGTCAGTTTTTAAGGGAGCTGGCGCTTTCGGCTTCGTTTGCAACAATATTTTCACTCCTGTTCTCTTTTACTTTAACACCTATGTTGGCATCCCGAATGCTTCCTCGTTCTGAAAAGGAAGGAAAAATCGGGAAGAAACTGAACGCAATATTCGATTCGTGGGATAGGAGTTATGGTAAAATATTGGCAAAAATATTAGTTAATAAAACAAGAAGCGTAATTGTGGTGGTGTCTGCATTTGTAATTTTTATTGGCGCAACGCTGTATTACGGACCAAAACTGGGTTTCGAATTTATGCCGCAGTTTGACGATGGTAAAATTAAAATTGAAGTAGAATTACCAGAGGGCTTTAATCTAACTGAAAGCGCAAACGTACTTAGCGAAATTGAGAACCGTATAAAAAAACATGATGAAGTTGAGCACATAGTAACGAATTTAGGAAAAATTAGCGACTTGGATATAGGTCCAAATAAATTTTATACCCAGGTTCAATTGGTTAATCAAGATGCCCGCGAAATTAAATTGAGTGAAATGATATCAAAATTTGTGGTGGAATTGTCAGATATTCCTAATGCAAAAATTGCTGTGGATTATGGTTCCCAGAGCGGTCAGGGTGGAGCACCTGTTCAATTTTTCTTGATGGGTCAGGATTTAAATAAACTAGAAGAATTAAAAGAAGAAATAATAGCAAAAGTTAAAGATACCCCTGGATTAATAAACTTTGATAATAGTTCTCGCGCGGGTAAACCCGAAATTACAATAACTCCTAAACGAGAAAAACTTGCCGATGCCGGATTAACAGCCCAGGAAATTGCTCTTACTCTCCGATCAACAATTGAAGGAATGGAATCCAGTAAGTATAGAGAATTTGGGAATGAATACGATATCACTATTACTGTGGATGATGAAGCTGTAAACACGCCTACGGAAGTGGGTGAAATACCGATAATATCTCAAAAAGGTGTAGTGTACAGATTATCTCAATTGACTGATATTAAATTTACGAAAGGATTCACTAAAATATTACATCGCGATAAATATACCTCAATACTTTTTACAGGCTCACCGGCCAGCGGTGTTCCACTAGGGAATGTAACTAGTGCTATTGAGGAAAAATTGAGCGAGCTCGATTTGCCTGCGGGATATCAGGTTACATGGGGTGGTAATACAAAAATGATGAATGAAATGGTCGCAGACATGGCATTTGCTTTCTTTCTGGCAGTTATATTAACTTATATGCTGCTTGCGGCTATATTGGAGAGTTTTTTGCAGCCAATACTAATTTTACTTACATTACCACTTGCCATGATTGGTGTTTTTGCTTCACTTTATTATACGAATACAGCATTCGGCATAACTTCTTTGATGGGAATAATTATGCTTATCGGTATAGTTGTAAATAATGCGATACTTATGCTGGATTATACTAATCAGCTGGTCCGTGAAGAAGGTCTCGACGCGAAAGAAGCTCTTATAAAAGCTTGTCCTACAAAACTTAAACCTATTCTTATGTCTACTCTGGCTTTAGTACTCGGTATGCTGCCAATGGCTATTGGTATAGGAGATGCGGGTAAAGAAATGCGAATACCTTTAGGTGTTGTAAGTATCGGTGGGTTATTGGTTTCAACAATACTTGCACTTTATGTGATTCCTGCGTTTTATTATTTAATCAGTTCCAGAAAAAAAGCATAGATAGAATTAATAGATAACTTATGGAGGTTTTTATGAAAAAAAAAGCGTCAATTGAATTTGAAACAAAAGGGATTTCCTGCTGGGTAGATGACAATATTGCCGTTCTAAAGTTATCGTGTAGTGCTTTCGAAACTATTGTTAATGTGGAAAAGGATGACTCTATAATGGATTGGATGGATTTGGTTGAGGCATCAAAAGATATTACTGGCATAATGGCTGTAAACGACAAAGACTGTTTTGGGGATGTTGCTTACGCGAACTTTTTATCCGAAATATCAGGCCAAAAATTAAGCCCCGATTCTCCTGAACCAATAACAAAATTTGAAAACTCACAAATTCGTTCAATCGAAATTAATATGCTGATGAACTTTATAAAAAAAATAATGAATTTTAAAAAGGTATTTATATCCGCCCTTAACGGTCAAGTGGCTACCCCTTTTTTCGGTTTATCACTAGCTTCCGATTTGCGGCTCGCTAATGAAAATGTGGTTTTTAGTTTATCTCATCTTAAGTATGCAATTCATCCAAGTGGGGCACTGCCATTTTTTCTGCCCCGCTTTATTGGTATAAGCAGAGCAACAGAAATGCTTTTAAAGGGTGGAACAATTTCAGTTCGCGAAGCCGAGGAACTGGGTCTTGTAAATAAAATATTATCTAAAGAAAATTTTATGGAAGAGGCTATTGCTGAAAGTAAAAAACTTTGCCGGCTAAGTCCACAATACATTAAAATCACAAAAACATTACTGCATAATTATAATAAGGAACTCAATAATTATTTTGATATAGAATCTAATTATTTGTTAAGCTAAAATATTTATTAGCCTAATAAAGCATCATATTACACCGTAATTCATTCTTATCAGAGAAAAGAATTGATATTATTAATTAAGTTTTTCTCCAACTATCTCTGCTATATTTTATTGCGGGACTTGCTTATACCTAATTATTTTAGGTGTTTTGGGGTCTCCGCATAATATATTTCTTGCCTTTTTTCTTTTTATTTCAGATAATTAAAAATATTGCATTGATTGATTAATTTTTTTAGTTTCGAAATAATTTAAAAAATTATTCATTTTGGAGGAAAAATGAAAAAAGCTGATTGCCCTGTTTGTGATGCATTATTAGAACTTGACGACAAAGTTGTATCAGGGGAATTAATAGAATGCCAGGATTGTGGTGCAGAATTAGAAGTGATAAAAACAAATCCCGTTAAATTAAGGGAAGCTCCTCAGGAAGAAGAAGATTGGGGACAGTAAATATTAAAATACTTGACTCGACTTTGCGCGAGGGAGAGCAAACTCCCGGCGTTTACTTCGATAGTCATATTAAGTTGGCCATAGCAGAAAAGCTTAATGAAATTGGAATTGATATAATTGAAACCGGACACCCGGCGGTTTCGGAAGAAATTTATTCTACTGTAAAAATGTTAGCAGGACAAGGATATAATTCTATTATCGGAGCTCATGCCCGCTCAATAAAAAAAGATATTGAATTGGCTTTAGAATGTGGAGTAGGATTTCTTGGTATTTTTTACTGTGTATCGGATGAACGATTAAGTTCAGTATTTAAAACTGATTTAAGCTCAGCTATTTCCCAAATTACTTCATCTATCGAATTCGCTAAAAACAAGAATCCTGATTTGTTGGTTCGGTATACTCCTGAAGATACTGTCCGATCAAATTACGAAAATGTTATAACCGCTGCTTCAGCCGCAGTGAAGGCGGGCGCAGATATTATTAGTGTCGCTGATACAACGGGTTATATGGTACCTGGTACTTCGAGAAGCATGTATGATTATATATCAAAGTTGCGTGATGATTTTGCGTCCCAAAATTTAGAGCCTCAGATTGCTGTACATTGCCATAACGACCGTGGTCTAGCTTTGGCTAATGCCTTAGATGCATACAGAGCGGGAGTAAACATAATTGACGCTTCAGTTTTAGGTTTGGGAGAAAGAGCGGGAATAGTTGATCTTGCGCAGTTGCTTGCGGTTTTATCAGTTGATTATGATCAAAATCACTGGCACCTTGATAAGTTGCCGGAAATTTATCAACTTGTAAGTAATTATTCTCAAATACCAATTCCCGTTAATTATCCCGTATCTGGAAAAAACGCATTTACCCATTGTGCAGGTGTTCATACACATGCCGCTTCTGTTAACCCAATGCATTACGAAAGTCTTAGCCCCCATTTATTCGGCAGAGAGCGACATTTTGCGCTAGATCATATGTCTGGACTTGCTTCACTTCGATTTGCTTTACAGCAGATAGGCATGGATAACATTGAAAAAGAATTGGAAATTGAAATTCTTAACCACATTAAAATTATCGGCCAACGCGGTAGGATAGTTGACATTTCCGAATTACCCCACATTGTTGAAACCTCTAAACATTATAAACGCGGCTCAAAGTAGAGCTACGTCCAAAGATTTTTAAATACAAGGGACAATACTATGAAAGTAGGAATATTACATTCTCTTATACGAAAAGACGAAAAATATCTGTTGGAAGAATTCGGCAAAAGGCCAAATGTTGATTTGGTAATGATTGATGACAGGGAGATTCAATTTGTTTTAGGCAAAGACAAATATGACTACGATGTTGTTATTGAAAGATCGATAAACCATAGCCGGGCATTACACGCAATAAAACTTTTTGAAAACGCCGGAGTAAAATGTGTTAATAACTCTTCTGTGGCTACTATATGCGGCGATAAACTTTTAACTTCAGTTCAACTTGATAAATACAATGTTGCGCAGCCGGAACTTAGAATTGCTTTTACCGAAGAATCTGCTCTGCAGGCTATTGAAGCAATGGGATATCCCGTTGTATTAAAACCGGCCGTTGGTTCATGGGGAAGACTGCTTTCAAAAATAAATGATCGGGATTCTGCGGAATCGATACTTGAACATAAGACTGTTTTGGGGACATATCATCATTCCATTTTCTATATTCAAAAATATATTGAAAAAAAAGGCAGAGATATCCGGAGCTTTGTAGTTGGCGAAGATTGTATTGGTGCCATTTATAGAGAATCCGAACATTGGATTACCAACACTGCGCGCGGTGCAAAAGCGGTTAATTGTAAGGTAACCCCCGAAATAGCGGATTTATCATTAGCTGCTGCATCAGCTGTTGGAGGAGGCGTTTTGGCAATCGATCTTTTTGAAAATGACGGGCAATTGATGGTTAACGAAGTAAACTATACAATGGAATTTAAAAACAGTATATCAACTACGGGCGTAAATATTCCTGGACATATTGTGGACTATGTACTAAAAATAGGTGCAGGAGGGTAACTTGAATAAATTAAAAGTTTCGATAGTTGGCGGTTCCGGATATACAGGTGGAGAATTGATTCGTCTATTGCTGTTTCACCCTAATATAGATTTGAGACAGATAACTTCGGAAAGTATGGTAGGTAAATATTTGTATAAATCACATCCAAATCTGCGTAAAGTTACTCAACTAAAATTTAGTTCTATATCTGAACTGGAAAAATGTGATGTGTTGTTCTTGTGCATGCCACATGGTCAGTCACAAAAAAATATAGAAGTTTATAAGGAATTGGCGGATAAAATTATTGATTTGTCGGCTGATTTTAGGCTGAAAAATTTAGATACATATAAAAAATGGTACGGGCATGACCATGAAAAACCAAATTTATTAAATGAATTTGTTTACGGTATACCTGAACTTCACAGGGAAAGGATGAAAACTTCTAATTATGTTTCAAGCGCGGGCTGTAATGCTACTGTATCCATCCTTTCCTTATACCCCTTCTTCAAAGAGGGGCTGGCTGAGAAAGACAGAACGGTTATAGAGGTTAAAGTTGGAACTAGTGAAGGGGGTAATAAGTTTTCGGCTTCTTCGCATCATCCGGAGCGTGCTGGATCGTTGAGGTCTTATATGCCTGTTCAACACCGGCACAGTGCGGAAATAATACAGGAACTTAGTTTTGGTAAATTGATTAGTGTGAATTTTTCAGCAACTTCTGTTGACATGGTACGGGGGGTGCTCGCAACGATTCATTTATTTACAAATCAGAAACTTGAAGACAAAGATATTTGGAAACTTTACAGAAAGTATTATAGCGACGAACCATTTATAAGAATAGTTAAAGAGAAGGAAGGAATATACAGGTATCCCGAACCCAAACTCTTAATTGGTTCGAATTACTGCGATATTGGTTTTGCGATCGATGAAGAGACAAACAGGGTAGTAATAATCGGGTCGATAGACAACATGATGAAAGGGGCCGCCGGACAAGCTTTACAGGCCTTTAACATAATGCACGGTTTGCCAGAAACTACTGGATTGGAATTCCCGGGTTTTCATCCAATATAAAATGTGATTTCTGTTTACGGCAGATTAAAATCTGACAAGAATTCAATTTATTTGATATTAATGAACTTAGG
>PGYT01000138.1 GCA_002839805.1 Ignavibacteriae bacterium HGW-Ignavibacteriae-2 | reverse complement strand
ACAATGTTAAAGAGTTTCTGAAGAATCTGCTTAATTCCTTACAAAAAGCTGTTAAGAATCTGAATACCGAAATTATTATTGTAGATAACGCCTCTACCGACGGAAGTGTTGAAGAAATTTCTCGCGTTTTTAAAGATGTTCAGATAATTGCTAACATTAAAAATCTTGGTTTCGGCAAAGCGAATAATATTGCACTTGAAAAAGCGAAAGGCAAATATATTCTGCTTATTAACCCCGATACGATAGTTCGCGAAGACACATTTTCAAAAATGATAGAATTCTTTGAAACTAACAATCAAGCCGGTATGCTTGGCTGCAAAGTGCTTAATCCTGATGGTTCGCTTCAATTGCCTTGCAGAAGAAGTTTCCCTACGCCTTGGGTCTCTTTTACTAAGGTTGCTGGACTCAGTTCCTTGTTTCCCAATAGTCGGTTATTTGCAAAATACAACCTAACATACCTTGATGAAAACGAAGTTAATGAAGTTGACGCGATTTCGGGCGCTTTTATGATGCTGCGCAGGGAAGTGTATGAAAAAATCGGCGGATTCGATCCCCAATTTTTTATGTATGGCGAAGACCTGGACTTGTGTTACAGAACTCAGCAGTCAGGCTACAAAGTTTATTATGTTCCTCATACCGAAATTATTCATTATAAAGGGGAAAGCACAAGAAGAAGTAATCTTGATGAAACACGGGTATTTTACAATGCCATGAGTTTGTTCGTAAAAAAACATTTTTCAGCTTCATTTTTTGTTGAGTGGATTTTACAAATAGCTATAATATTGCGCCGTACAGTTGCGTTTGTAAATGTTTACAAATTGCCCTTAATTTCTGCGGTTATAGATTTTTCTTTTTTTGTGGTTGCATTGTTGCTGGCGGAATCGTTTTACCACCCTGGTACTTGGCAGGGATTCCCAGATATTGTTAAACCATATGTCTATTTAATTCCCGCATTTATGCAGGTAATTGTTTCGTTTTTCACAGGAACATATCGCAAAGATTCCTTATCTGTTTTAAGACTATTAATTTCATTGTTTTTCGGATTATTAATTCTTTCCTCGGCAACATTTTTCTTAAAACAATTTGGTTACAGCAGGGCTGTATTTCTTATCAGTTATGGATTTCTAGTTCTGTCACTCTCTGGCTGGCGAATATTCGCTAAACTTGGCCTTAAAGTCGGATTTTCTGAATTAAAAAATAAAAATTATACACTCATCGTCGGGGAGATGAGGAATATTGAACAATTGATAGATAAGCTTAAAACGACAGTTTCACATATCTATAATATTAAAGGACTTATCGGTCTCGATCAAAAAATAGTCGGTCAATCGCTTGGAAATCTTCACTTTAAAGGTTCAATAGAAAATATCAAGAAAATAATAATTTCAGAAAAAATAAATACAGTTGTTTTTAGTTCCAAAGATATCAGTTACGACAGGATTTTTGCTGTTGTAAGCGAATGCCAGGGATTAAATGTACAATTTCTCGTCTCAGGCACAAATCAGGATTATCTTGTAGGAAAGTCAGAAATTACATCTTTGGAAGAAATACCGTTCACTCGTCTCTTTTATAATATGTCGAGTTTTAGCCATAAAACAATAAAACTTTTTTTTGATCTAATATTATCTTCTTTAATTATAATTTTTATTTTTCCTTTTGTTTTTTTATTCACGAAACTGTCCGGCAAAAAAAGTAACTTTGCAAAGCTTGTATTTGAGGTACCATCTGTTATTTTACTTAGGAAAAGTTTAGTTGGACCGCATAGCGTTTCATATTACCAGGGTTTATATTTAGGGAAACCCGGGTTAACAGGATTATGGAATCTTGAAAATATAAGAAAGGATGATGTAGAAGAAATGAACAGGGTAAATCTCTATTACGCGAAAAATATGAATGTTTGGCTGGATATGGATATAATTGGAAGAACGCTTACAAAGTATTTAATTAACAAGGAGAAGTGATGGCGGTTAATGTTTTGGATTTCGAAAAACCGATTGCCGAGCTCGAGAAAAAAATTATTGAAATGCGAAAATACGAGGATAATCTCGATATAAAAGAAGAAATAAGCCGGCTCGAAGAAAAAGTAATTCAGTTGAAAAAAAATATATATGATAATCTTACAAGATGGCAAAGAGTTCAATTAGCACGTCATCCCGAACGTCCATATACTTTGGATTATATTTACATGATGACAAAAGATTTTGTTGAACTTCATGGAGATAGACTCTACAAGGACGACAAAGCTATTGTAGGCGGATTTGCCAAACTCGACGAATACAAAGTTATGATAATTGGACAGCAGAAGGGGCGTGATACAAAATCTAATTTGTATAGAAATTTTGGTATGGCTAATCCCGAAGGTTACCGCAAAGCTCTGCGTTTAATGAAGCTCGCTGAAAAATTTAATAAACCGGTTATAACATTAATAGATACTCCGGGAGCTTACCCTGGACTTGAGGCCGAACAAAATGGTCAAGCCGAAGCCATTGCGCGTAATTTACTTGAAATGAGCAGGCTTAAAGTGCCTATTATTGTTGTTATAATAGGTGAGGGCGCAAGCGGAGGCGCTTTAGGAATTGGTGTAGGAGATAGAATTCTGATGCTCGAAAATACATGGTATTCGGTAATCAGTCCTGAATCCTGTTCAAGTATTCTATGGCGCAGTTGGGAATATAAAGAGCAGGCGGCCGAAGCTTTAAAACTTACAGCTACCGATTTACTTGAATTTAAAATTATTGATAAAATTGTGGAAGAACCTCTTGGAGGAGCGCACAAAGATCATAAAGTGATGGCGGCAACACTTAAAGAAGTATTAAAGGATGAACTCCTGGCTCTTATTAAAATTAAGCCTGATAAACTGGTTCAGAACAGACTGGAAAAATTTGGAAAAATGGGAGTTTATGTAGAGTAAATTATGGTCAAAAGCACAACTCTTATTCGTGTACGATATGCCGAAACCGATAAAATGCAGTTCGTATATAACGGAAAATATTTTGAGTACTTTGAAGTTGGCAGAGCCGAATTGCTGAGAGATTACGGACTGTCTTATTACGAAGTTGAAAACAGAGGTTATCAGCTTCCACTTATTGAAGCGGGCATTAAATACAAAAGCCCGGCTTTTTACGATGATATACTTGAGGTGGAAGCAAAATTATTGGAATTAAATTCCCCTAAGTTACATATTGAATATGCCATCAAAAGACAATCGGACGGGCAACTTATTGCTGAAGGTTTTACGGATCACGTATTTATAAATATAGAGACAAAAAAAGCTGTTCGACCGCCTAAATTTTACCTTGACACTCTTGCTATTCACTTCAAGGAATAATTAATTCTCATAATTGGTTTTAATTGATTTTTAACTCTTATCGGGTGAAGGATAATATTTTAAGTTTGCCGATTATTCTGAGTAACAATATTTTTTATTTTTCATGTTCTAATTAATTCTTTATTTTTTTTAGCTCCCTATTCAGAGAATTTTGATGTTCGATAAAATCAAACAACTTTCTAAAGAAACGGTCATTTATGGAATTAGCAATATTGTAGGCCGTTTCTTCAATTTTATTCTTGTTCCGTTTTACTCAAATGTTTTTGCCCGAGGCGATTTTGGCGAGTTTTCTCTAGTTTACGCTTACCTTTCTTTTTTAAACGTAGCATTTATATACGGAATGGATGCTTCGTTTATGAAGTATACTTCAGTATCGGTTGGTGAAGAGAAAAAAACCACATTTTCTACAGCCTGGCTTACTGTACTGATAACATCCACTTTTTTCTGTCTGCTGCTTTTGGGATATCATGATTCTTTGCGCGAAGTATTTAAACTAGATCTTCAATATAATAACATTGTGTTTTACGTGATCCTGATTCTTTTTCTGGATACTATAGCGCTGATTCCATTTGCCGATCTTCGGCTCGAAAACAAACCTGTAAAGTTTGCCCTAATTAAAACCGGTAATATTTTAATAAATCTGTCGTTGAACATTATACTTATTTTAGGTTATGGCTACGGAATTGAAGCAATATTTATAAGTAACTTGGCAGCATCGTTATTTTCAATTTTAATGCTTACGCCCGAAATAATAAAAAAACTGCAATTAAAAATATCCAAACCAGCTTTAAGGCGTTTATTAAAATTTGCTCTACCGTATTTACCCGGAAGTCTTGCGGCTATGTTTGTTCAGGTTATAGATGTGCCCATTATAGAAATGCTTGCTGGCAAAGAAACATTAGGACTTTACAGAGCTAATTATAAACTTGGTATTTTTATAATGCTTTTCGTATCGATGTTTAATTATGCATGGCAGCCATTTTTTCTAAACAATGCTAAAGAAAAAAATGCTAAAGAAATATTCTCTAAAGTATTTACGCTGTTTTTAATTGTTCTTAGTCTGGTATGGGTGGTTTTAACTTTATTTACTGAGGATATCGCCAAAATTGAGTTTCATTCGGGAATGTATATTTTGGGTGAAAATTATCATGAAGGATTAATTATTATTCCAATAATATTATTGGCATATGTTTTTTATGGTATGTATTCCATTTTTACGGCAGGAATTTATATACAGGAAAAAACGAAATATTTCCCGATTGTTACAGGAGCCGGGGCTGTAATTAATGTTATTGCCAATTTTATTCTAGT
>PGYT01000021.1 GCA_002839805.1 Ignavibacteriae bacterium HGW-Ignavibacteriae-2 | reverse complement strand
AGCCTGGCTTTTTTATTTTAAACTGATTAAGAAATTGACCTGTCAGTTGATAGATTAAGCTTTTTCCGATGTGAGTAGTAGAAGTATTTATTAGCTGGATTCTCATAAAACTTAATAAATCACTTCACTTACAAGTTTGACATCTAAATAACAAACCAGGTTACCGACTTGTCCGCCTATTGCGGAGCATGATATCGAAATTTAAAAACCAATTTTTAACTCTACGGTTTCCAAATTATTCCTGCTTACCCTAAATATTCTCTATTCTGGCATCGGTAATCATTTATTTAATTTTTAGCGTTTTACATAAAATGAATCCCTGCCGACAATTATCATTCAAATCTGCTTTGTTTTTGCAAATCGACTATAAAGAACCGATTTTAAGGGGAAGAAGATTCCAGCATCTTAATTTTTAAACTTTGAAAAAATTATAATAATACAGCGTAAAATTTATACTAATTGTTTATTTTTAAATACATAATTGTCTCATTATTCTGGTGAGAAAATGAAATATCCCCGAACCGGTAGTTTTTTAATACCCTCCATACTTTTGGTACTTTTATTAATCTTATCCAAATCAGGTTTGTTTGAGTTTCCTACGGGAGCAGAAGCGCAAGGCGTTTTGATGGATAAACTTTTTTATTATCTTATAAATACCACACTTTGGTTAACAGTGGGACACTTGATTAATCTTTCCATTTGTGTCTTTATATGGGGTGGTTTGGTTCGTTTTGGCTCCAGCAGTTTAATAGGTCAAAAAATTCAGGACTTTACTTCAATTTTAGTTTATACAATAGTAATAGCAATTATATTATTCGGTGTTATTAATCTGGCCCCTTCTTCTATTTTTTATTTTTTACTACTAATATTTCTTGTTTTGGGAACTTTACTGCGTCCGAAAATTCTTTCACTTATAAGCACAAAATATCTTTCATCCGAACATCCTTTCAATATAGGCGATTGGATAGAACTTATTAATAGATCGGGAGCACAGGTCGTTACTGGGGAAGTATATGATATTGGAAGAAGAGGAACTCGCATTAAAACGGAAAGCAACTGCATAGTTCTTATTCCAAATAATTTATTGGAGGACGAGTTTATAATAAAAAATTATTGGGGAATAAGTAAAGAAACGGAATTTGAAATAATAATTTGTTTGGATTTCTCCATACCAATTGAAAGAGCAAAACGAATATTGTTTGCAGGGGCTATACAAGCATGTAACGAAAACTCAATCTCAAAAGGTGCAAATCCAAAAATATTAGTCCATAATACTTCAAATGCAGGAATTGAATACTCGGTAAAATTTTTACTTAATCCCTGGCAGGAGAATACGCCTTCAGAAGCAAAAGATAAAATTCTATCGACAATAATAAATCATTTATCTAAAGCCGGAGTGTACACAGCTTTTCCTAAAAATGAAATATTCTATACGAAAATGTCCGATAAAAATTTAAGTATGAATTCTACTTTGGATAGAATAAAAATTCTTTCCTCAATAGAATTTTTTAACTCTTTTAGTGAAGCTGAACTTAAGAAATTATCAGAGAATATTTCTCCCGCAACAGTTAAAGAAAATTGTAACATTATTGTACAGGGGGACGAAGGAAATTCAATGTTTATTTTGATTGAAGGCTTTTTGGAAGTTTATATTACATCAGAAAGTGGCGATAAAATTATTGTTGGTAAAATTGCACCGGGCGGATTTTTCGGCGAGATGTCGCTGCTTACCGGCGAAAAAAGATGCGCGACTGTAAAGGCGATCACTGAATCGCGTGTTTTCGAAATAACAAAAAATGATTTAGCCCCTGTTTTACAAACTAGGTCAGAAATTGTAAAGGAAATCAGTATGGTGATAAACAATAGACAAAAAATAAATATCGAGAAAATTGAAGAATCGGGACATAAAAAAATCCATAAACTTGATGTGTTGATAAATAAGATAAAAGTTTTTTTCTCGCTCACTAAATAATGCCAAATTCTTATCGAAAAAAATGTTTATTATCCTCAGTTTATTGAATAAAACTACTGATTTTGCTAAGTGGAAATAAAAAAATCTAAGAAATAATAGAAAATGAAGTGGAATAAAAAAAATGTCAGCGTATATTTGTGTACACAAATTTAAACATTCTGGGAAAAATGATGGGAAACGATTTTATTTGTCCTTACTGTAAAGGATTTCTTAATATTGAAGGGAATATTATTCTTTCTATAAAAGCACACGATGGCAAAGTTGGTTTGATTTCTTTGAGCCCGGAATTAGGAAATTACAGAAAAAAAACAAATCCTACTTTTATCCCAGAGAAAGGTGATCAAACAGAGTTTTTTTGTCCCGTTTGCCACTCAAACCTTGCTGCACTCGAATTCAATAAAAATTTAGTTAAAGTTCTGATGCGGGATGACAACCAGGCGGTTTATGAAATATTATTTTCCGGCGTTGAAGGGGAACATTGTACTTATAAAATAAAGGATCATGATATAGAATCATACGGGGAAAGTTCGAATCAGTACATGAATTATTTTGGTGAATTCCCTAAGTATTAGTTCGTTTTAATCAAATTGTAAAGTGAAAAACGAGATTTGTTTTATCTCGTTTAATTTGCAAGTGGTACTGAAAAGGAGAAGACGCTTCCATCGTTCGAAGTATTAGATACCCATATTTGTCCTCCATTTTTTTCAATTAATTCTTTGCATAAAATTAACCCGACACCCGAACCTTTTTCGTTTAATGTTCCTTGTCTGGCTTTCTGCGGATTAGCTTCAAAAACACTCTCTATAAGTGCCTCCGGAATGCCTATTCCATTATCTTTAACATTTATAATTACTTCGCTGTCTCTTAACTCTGAAAAAATTTCAATCTTCCCGCCATCATGCGTAAATTTTACCGAGTTGCTAAGCAGATTACGCAAAACAGTATTTACCGAATTTTTATCCGCATAAACCTCACAGCTCTCATTAATTTCATTATAGAAAGTTACGTTTTTATAGCCGGATAGAATTTGTTGCAGACTAATAACTTCGACAATCAAATATTTCATATCAAATTTTTCGGAATGTAATTGTAGATTTCCAGCCTGAATAACCGCCCAATCCAGCAAATTCCTTAATATATCATAAGCTTTGTCCGAAACATCACCCATTGTTTTAATAAGGGCTTTTTTATCATCATCATTCATATTATCAAAGTCGTCGTATAACATTGTGGACGCATTAATAAGATGATTGAAGGGATTTTTAAGATCATGAGCTATTATCGAAAAAATCGTGTCCCTTACCGAAATCATATCCATAAGTTTTTTATTCGACTCATCTAATTGTTTAGTTTTTTCCGACAAAAGAGTATTTAACTTTTTTCTCTGGCGGTATTTTTGTATGGTGAAAAGGAGTGACAGCACTACTAAGAATGCAACTGCACTAATCAAATAAATTATATAATTACTAAACTCCGATTGCAGTTGTTCCAGCTCATATTTATGTTCTAGGTTCTGGCGCTCCTTACGTAATGCGTATAAATCTGTAATCTCATTAATCGATTGGGTCCTTTCATCATTATAAACTTGTGTAAGCAGTTCATTTTGCAATTTTAGATGTAAAAATGAATTTTCTTTATCACCCTTTGATTCATAGAATAGATAAAGAAGTTTTTCGATCTCCATTTGTTTGATTTTAGAATCTACAGCAAGTGCGCTGTTAAGTCCTTTGTGGGCTATTAATAAAAATTTATTATCATCTCCCATTTGGATGTAATATTTCATAAGAATTACTGACAAATTAGCTATTTGAAAATAATTTTGTTCTTCTCTGAAAATGGTTAGGGCATCATTTAAATATTTTCCTGAGAGATAGAAATTTTTCTCCAATAATTCCAATTCGCCCAGATAAGTTAAAGTTTTAGAAAGCTGAAGTGTGTTTCTAAATTTTTTATCAATTGAAAGAGCTCTAAAAAAGAGTTCTCTCGCATTACTCATTTTCCCGGATTCTTTATATGCCCGGCCTAAATAACTGAGAGTATAACTTATTTGTTTTTGATCATGAAGTTTTTCTTTGATCAGTAATGATTTTTCAAAATTCTCTATTGCCTTTTGATAATCACCATAATTAAAATATACATTTCCAATATTACTAAGACAAAAAGACATTCCAACACTATCGTTAAGTGACTCATAAATATCGTAAGCATCTGCTGAATTAGAATAAGCCTCCGCTAACTTTCCCAATTTTCTATAGCATACACCCATTTCATCTAATATTTTAGCCATTCCTTTTAAATGATTTTGAGATTTTGCCAATGAAAGGTAGTAGTGGCCTAATTTAATACCTATCCATGGTTGAGTGTTCCGTAGAGCAGAAATAATTACAACTGCTGAATCCACGGATTGTTTTGGGGAAAGTTTATTAAGTTTTGTTGTATATTCTTGATATAAATCCTGGCCATTCAAATCTAGCATCAAAAAATAAATCAAAATTATAGTTATGTGTTTTGCAATTTTCATAAAATTCTGAAAATCATTAGGCTTAATCGTTTAGTAAAATAAATGATTGAAAGCCAATTAATTCCTTAATATTGAGTTTACAAATTATTATTTGTTTTGTCCTTATTGGTTGCTTTTTTTGTGAGATATTTTTGAATAAGTCCATAAAATTTATTTTAGAAATATTTATCAATACAATCGAAAATTAAATCCTAAAAATTAGTCTAAAAAGTTTGAAAAAGAACCAATTTGTGCAAAAATATGCGCAAAATTAATTACCCTTTTAACACCTAAACTATATAATTATTGTTAATCAAAATACTCCGAAAAGTGGTTATTGATTTTAGTGATACTCATCTAGAAAACAAAACCTCACTATTTACAGCTTAAGCAGAAAATGTCCGAATAAATACCCCAAAAAGGAACTGATTTAAAAAGAAATTTCAAGAAAATTGTTTACTAACGAATACAATTTATATATTCGTGACAGAATTATTATTTTACAAATTAAACACTTTAAACCAGTCATTAAAATGAAATATTTATTTCTGCTATTTTTAATTAATGTGCTGAATTTAGCGCAAGTTAAAACACATTATAATTTTGAAAAAACCGAGTCAGAATTCGAACTGAAGCAAATCATTAAAAATGATCTTAATGTTGCGGTGGATGATTTTTTTGAATTTACTTCCAAAGCGTCAATTGATCAAAGCAATGATGTACTTCGATACGCTTTTGTTTTGGGTACGGTCGGATTTTTTATTCCCCAGGATGAAAGTATTCGTTATAAAGTTTCAAAAAATCATACAAAAACAATGAATTCTATCTCTGATATTGCTGAGTTATATGGGACAGATGAAAGCGCTATGCTGTGTCCTGTATTATTTTATACGGCAGGGTATTTTACTGAAAATGATGAATTGCGTAAAACAGGGCGATTATTGTTCGAATCACTTTTTATCTCGAAGACTATCGTTCAATTTATGAAAATGGCTTTTGGGCGTACTAGACCATATTTACAGAAGGGAGCTTATGAATTTTCTCCAATGCAATTTACAAATCCATTTAATTCATTTCCCTCCGGTCATACAGTAATAGCTTTTACCATTTCATCAGTATTAGCTGCCCGTCTCGATAATTCTTTAGCATCCATAGGTCTTTTTTCACTCGCAGGTTTAACTGCCTACCAGAGGATTTATTCGGATAATCATTGGTTCTCTGATACGGCAATGTCGGCTATAATTGGATTCGCAGTCGGTAATACAATAGCTAACTTAGGTGAAAATGGTAATGAAGGAAATAATATTTCTCTTATCCCATATTCCGATTTTAATTCAACTGGATTTAATTTATTAATTCACTTCTAAACTAATTATGGTTGCATAAAATTAAAACTTATGATTATAAATATTGATCAAATAGGCCCGGTCAGTTTTATTAAAAGCAAGAGGGCAAAAAATCTGAATATTAAATTACAACCATTCAAAGATGTACGCGTCTCCGTTCCAACAAACATGGGCTACGGTGAAGCGGAATGGATAGTTGAAGGCAAAATTGATTGGATAAAACAGCATCAAATAAATATAAAAAACATTGAATCCAAACAAATTGTCTTTGACGAAAATTCGAATTATAAAACCCGTTTTCACAGCCTTCATTTGGTTCAAACGGAAAAAGAAACAATTAAGATAAGAGTAGCAGATAATAAAATTAACGTATCGTACCCTAAAAATATTAGCGTGCGAAAGGAAATTGTACAGATTGCTATAAAAAAAGGTATAAATGCTGCATTAAAAAAAGAAGCTTTATTGTACCTGCCGGATAGAGTTAATTATTTCTCAAGTAATTTATCGCTGCCTTATAATCAAGTTAGATTAAAAAATATTAGATCCAGATGGGGGAGTTGTTCAATTCGCAACAACATTAATTTATCCATACATTTAATGCGAATCCCAAATCATTTAATAGACTATGTTATAATTCATGAGCTGGTGCATACTATTCATAAAAATCATGGTGCTAAATTTTGGGATTTGCTGAATTCAATTACCGGTAATGCTAAAGCATTGGATAAAGAATTAAAAAATTTCAAAATAGCATTTTATTAATTGTAGCAGAATAACTTTTATAAAATAATTATAATTCATTTTTCGAATATTTCTATATTCATCAAATAAAAACAGTTTATGATAAACTTGTTATTAATGTTCCAATTAGAGGGTTTATTATATTAAAAAAATTGAAAAGGAGAAATTAATGATTACTTCTAAAATTAATAGGTCCTCGATTTTTTATAAAATCTATACACGATTAATTTTTACAATTATTGTAATTCTTTTTTTAAGTCCGGAACATATATTTATGCAAACAATCAGTCGGGACAAGGGTTTATTCGAAAGTGCTTTGGATATCGGGGACAACACGTTGCCGGGGAAATTACTTTATAATTTTGAAAAAGATGAGTACTTGATTACTGGAAGCGGCAATAATATTTGGGCGGAAGAAGATGAATTCTTTTTTGTTCCAAGAAAAGTGGATGGCGATTTATTTTTAACCGCAAATATCACATGGGATGATAACGGCAAGCACGAACATAGGAAAGCAGGCTTAATGATAAGGTCTGGAATGGATAACGATGATGCATATGTTGATGTCGTTCTTCATGGTGATGGATTACTTTCCATGCAATATCGCCCTGTAAAAGGAGGAGAAACTTTTGAACTGCAAGCGCCTGTAAAAATTGAAGCGTCATTGCTGTTGGATAAAACAGGAGATCAATTTACTTTCGGGCTCCGACAAAAAGATGGAACAATTCTAAATGTTGGAACAATTACAGTACCATTAATTGGTGATTTATTTGCGGGACTCGTGGTATGCTCCCACGATTCTACAAAGTATGAGACAGCTTTATTCTCTAATGTGGGTTTCAATCTAGTTAAAACCGCGGAGATGGATAATAGAATTATTGAGAGTACATTGGAAATCTTCGATATAGAGTCGGGAGTACGCAAAATTATTCGTCGGGCAAAAGAGCATTTCGAAGCCCCAAATTGGAGCAGAGACGGTGAGTATTTGTTATATAACTCAAAGGGAAAATTGTATAAAATTTCAATTAACGGTGGTTTTCCTGAATTGGTTAATACCTCTTTCGCCAATAATTGCAATAATGATCATGGAATATCACCGGATGGTAAGAAGATTGTAATTAGCCACCATTCTGAAGATGGAAACTCGAGGATTTATACATTACCGGTGGATGGAGGCGAACCAAAATTAATTACTGAAAATGGTCCTTCTTATTGGCACGGATGGTCGCCTGATGGAAATAGACTTGCCTATTGTGCGGAAAGAAATGGTGAATACGATGTTTATACAATTTCGGTTGAAGGAGGCATAGAAAGCCGTTTGACAGATGCACCCGGACTTGATGATGGTCCGGATTATTCGCCGGATGGAAAGCACATATTTTTTAATTCCAACCGAACCGGACAGATGAAAATATGGAGAATGAATATTGACGGATCCGAACAAAAGCAATGGACACCTGACGACGATTACGGCGATTGGTTCGCACATCCTTCTCCTGACAGTAAATGGCTTGTTTTTATCTCCTATGATAAAAATGTTGAAGGTCACCCGCCTAATAAGGATGTGGTACTCCGGCTTATGCAAATGGATGGGGGCGACCCGATTATTATTGCCAAGCTTTTTGGGGGTCAGGGAACGATAAACGTTCCTTCCTGGTCACCCGATAGTAAAAAATTTTCGTTTGTCAGCTATAGACTTGTTTCGGAATAACAGACCAATTATGAAGTAATCATGCAGAAATAAAAATATATGGAAAGTATTAATGAATAAACTAAACTTATCAAGAAGAACTTTTTTGAAATACGCCGGAATGACAGCCCTTACCGTATCGTTGCCCGGATATAAGTATGCCGATATTCCCGGTTCAAAAAAAGGTAAAATTGGGATACAACTGTACACAGTCCGTAACGAAATGGAAAAAAACTTTGATAGAGCGATTTCTAAAATTGCTGAAATTGGATACGAGGGTGTTGAAACTTATTTCCTACCTAATAATATTTCGATTAAACGAGTTGCAAAAAGTCTCCAGAATAATAATCTTGAAGTTTTCAGCATGCATTGCGAACTTCCCGAGGAAAATCAAAAAACCGTTTTATTAAAAATGGCTGAGGTCTATAAAGCAAAATACGCAGTGTTTCATGGCTGGCCGGAAGATGAAAAATATAAATCTTTGGATGCTTTAAAAAATACTGTCGAACGATTTAATAATGCGGCAGCGTTTTGTAAAACTAATGGGCTTAAGTTCGGACTTCATAATCATTGGTGGGAATTTGAAAAATTTAATAATATAATTCCGTTTTATTATTTAAAAGAAAATCTTGACCCGGAAATAATTTTTGAAATAGATGTTTACTGGACTAAAACAGCCGGGTTAGATCCAGCAAAAGTGGTTGGTGATTTTGGTAAAAGGGCTCCGCTCCTTCATATAAAAGATGGTCCCGCAACCACAGGAAAACCGGTTCATCAGCAAACAGTACTGGGAGAAGGCTCAATAAATATTCCTTCAATAGTTGCTGCCGCTAATGGTAATACAGAGTGGATGGTTGTTGAATTTGATGAGAGTAAATCGGATATATACGATGCAATTAGAGGAAGTTACAATTATTTGAAAGAAAATGATTTGGGTGAAGTAAAAAAGACTTTATTCAGGTAGAAATATTAAACCAATAAATGATTTATAACCTAAATTAGCAGGGGAAATAGAATGAAAGTATTATTTATTGGCGGCACGGGTAATATAAGCACCTCGGTTAGCAAACTCTGTATTCAAAACGGAATTGAATTGTTTCTATTAACAAGAGGAACCAAAAATGTTACAATTCCCGGTGTAAAAATAATTACCGCAGATTATAAAAATTATGACGAACTAAATTATAAACTAAAAAATTATAAGTGGGATGTTGTTGTAAATTGGATAGCGTTTGAAACAAATGACATTGAAAAAGATTTAGATTTATTTCGCTCAAAAACAAATCAATATATTTTTATAAGTTCAGCGTCGGTTTATCAAAAACCCCCTAAACATCCAATAATTACAGAATCAACACCATTGTTCAACCCATACTGGCTATATTCTCAACACAAAATTAAGTGTGAAGAAAGGCTTAACAGAGCATACCAGGAAGAAAATTTTCCAGTTACTATAGTGCGACCATCCTTAACTTATGATACAGTTATACCTGTAATATTCGGAGGATGGACGGAATACACCGTAATTGAAAGAATAAAAAAAGGGAAAAAAATATTTGTTCATGGAGACGGTTCTTCACTTTGGACTATTACTCATGCGGAAGATTTCGCTAAAGGTTTTTATGGATTGCAGGGACACCAGCAGGCAATCGGACATTCATTTCATATTACCTCCGATGAACTTTTAACCTGGAACCAAATTTACCAATCAGTAGCAGCCGCTGTTGGTGTAGAAGCGAATATAGTTCATATTCCATCCGATTTTATAGGCGGATATTCGGAAAGATTGTATGGAAGTCTACTTGGAGATAAATCATGGAGTGTAATCTTTGATAACTCTAAAATAAAAAGATTTGTTCCTGATTTTGTTGCCTCCATTCCTTTTAATAAGGGAATAAAAAAAACTTTGGATTGGTTCGAAGCTGATCCGAATCGCCAAATTGTAAATGAGGAGAGTGATCAACTTTTTAATAAAATTATTGACGATTACGAAAGTCTCTTAATTAAAAAAAAATAATATTTGTTGATCTATTTCCAACTACCCAGCATTATTCTTTATTTTTCTGCTACTAAAGTTTGATTGGAGAAATGTAAAACTATTGTAAAAGTATTTTCTGCCGATTGTAAACCCAAAGCCATTCCATTAAATTACCTCGTAACATTTAGTATATAATTCTTTGTTGCTGGGAGAATTAACGTATTTATTCAGAGCTTATAAATATTTTATTCTTCTAAAAAATCTAATCATTTAGGAAATATTTTAAAAAATGAAAAGTTCAAACACACATACATTTCACATACCTGTTTTAGGTACAGGATTTTCAATAGATAGCCCAATAAAAGTTGCGAAATACGGAATATCTTCGGTTGTATCTTTGGTAGACGATACTCTCATGGAACAATTACGCGAGCATTATTGCAATAAATATTCTTATGAATATTCCGCAATAGGAGCCGGTGAAGAGGACGCTCGCGCAAAAAGAATAACGGCTTATTTAAATATGCTCGGCAGAATTGTGGATAAAGAATTTAACGATTTGAAGAATTCACCTTTTGAAACTGACAGCGAATTGCAAAAATATTTTGAAATGCTTCCTGAGATTTCAGAACTAAAAATAAAATATAACGAAATGTTATTCTCGGAAGACAAACAGTTTGTAAAACAGTGCGATAAGTGGCTTAAAGACAATATTTATAGCGGATCTATTGATGTAAACATAATGACTAAGCTGGATAAAAGTAATTATGATCTTAATGGAAATATACTCCCCGCAGAGTTTAACGACGCTCACTCAGCATTGAGAGGATTTGCAAATAGTGATTTGCACAGTTCAATAATATTTTCAGCGGGAATGAATCCGAAACTGTTTACTTACATGACAAAATTCGATGATTTTTATCCTGATACTGATGGGAAGTTCGTAAAAAAAATAATTATTAAAGTTAGTGATTTCCGATCTGCTTTAATTCACGGAAAATTTTTAGCGAAAAAAGGTTTGTGGGTATCTGAATACCGTATAGAATCGGGGTTAAATTGCGGTGGGCATGCATTTGCTTCTGATGGATATCTGCTTGGGCCAATTATGGAAGAATTTAAGAACAGAAGAGATGAACTTTTAGACTCGAATAGAGAAATGCTGGCTAAATCATTTTTGGAGCAAAATAAAAATATCGATGTAAATTTGTTGAATTTAAAGATAACTGTGCAGGGCGGAGTAGGTAACTTTAGTGAACAAAAATTTTTAATACGAAAGTATGGAGTTGATTCTGTTGGCTGGGGCACACCATTTTTGCTGGTTCCTGAAGTTATGAATGTTGATGATGAAACGTTAATTAATTTATCAGAAGCGAAAGAAGATGATCTTTATTTGAGTGATTCATCACCGCTGGGAGTGCCTTTCAATAATTTGAGGTCGAGCGGTAAAGAGATTGAAAAGGAAGAAAAGATTATTTTAGGCAAAGCAGGCAGCTCTTGTCCAAAAAAATTCCTGATTTCGAATACAGAATTTTCCGATAAACCGATTTGTACTGCTTCTTTAGGATATATAAATAAAAAAACAGACGAGTTTAATAAAACAAATGTTGCGGGCAACAACTTTCAGTCGTTCTATAAGGATCTTGGAAAAAAATCCTGCTTGTGTGTTGGTTTGGCGGCATCAACTCTTAAAACAAAAAATATAGAGTCAAAATACAGCGGCGCGGTAGCAGTTTGTCCGGGACCTAATATGGCCTACTTCTCAAAAATAGTTACGCTAAAAGAAATGGTAGATCATATTTACGGTAAAATTAATTTGATTACCCGGTCTGATAGACCAAATATGTTCCTAAAGGAATTGATGTTATATATTGATTATTTTAGCAAGAAGCTTGATGAATCCTCTGAATATGTTACAAATCAATCACAGGATTATCTTGATAAGTTTTATAATAACTTACAAGATGGTATAACTTATTATAAAAATCTTATTCCGGAAATATTGGAAGAGAAAGAGATAATGAGGGAACAAATGTTGGAGGATTTATTGGTTTTGGAGAATAAATTATTGAATCTTGCTTTAAAACCAGCTTAGATTAAAGTACAAAGAAATTATTTTATTTGTTTCGGAAACAGCTAAATTCTGGAGTAAATTCCGCTGTTGTTTTAATTTAATTTTAATAGAGTAATTATATTCAATTAAGCATTCTTGTTTTTATTGTCCCCTGTATCGATTTTAATTCTTTCATAATTTCTCTCGAATCAACTCCGTTGTCTATATCAAGAATCACGTAGCCAATAAAAGGATCTGTCTGTAAATATTGAGCTGAGATGTTCAATCCTCTTGACATAAATACATTTGTAATTTTATTCAATATTCCCGGTTTATTTTGATGGATGTGCAAATATCTTTGAGTCTCAATATTTGGATTAAGTGAAATCTCCACAAAGTTTGTAGCACCAATAGTTGAACCAACGTTACTGTATTTTATCAGTTTTTCCGATACCTCTAGAGCAATGCTGGCCTGAGCTTCCACAGTACTGCCGCCTATATGAGGAGTTAAAATAATGTTCGGAAAGTTTTGAAGTACATTAACAAATTTTTCGTTGTTTGACCCTGGTTCCTCCGGAAAAACATCAATAGCGGCCCCAGCAATATGTTCACTTTGCATTGCTTCGGACAAATCTTCAATATTTACAATACTGCCGCGTGAGGCGTTTATTAAACAAGCGCCCTTTTTCATCTGGTTCAGTTCTTTAGAGGAAATCATATTCTTGGTTGCTTCAGTTTCAGGAACATGCAGTGTTACAACGTCTGATTTAGCGAGTAACTCTTCTAAAGAACAGCATGCTTTTGCATTCCCAAGACTTAATTTATTTTCGATATCATAGTAAAAAACGTTCATTCCCATATTTTCGGCTAATATAGACACTTGAGATCCAATATGTCCATATCCCACTATGCCAATATTTTTTCCGCGAACCTCGTAAGAAGACCTGGCATCTTTTAACCAAATACCTTTATGTGCCGCAAAGTTCTTCTCGGGAATCCTCCTCATTAAAAAAACACATTCACTAATTACCAACTCAGCCACTGACCGTGTATTGGAGAACGGTGCATTAAATACTGGAATACCTTTAATTTTGGCTGCCTCCAAATCGACTTGATTTGTACCGATACTGTAACAACCAATAGCTATAAGCATTTTAGCGTGGTCAAGCACATCTTTTGTAAGGTGTGTCCTGGAACGTATACCAATGATATGAATATTTTTTAATTTTTTAATCAGTTGATCTTTTTCAAGAGATCCACTCAAGTATTCGACGTTTGTATAATCGTTTTCATAAAAATAATCTACTGCATTCTTGTGTATACCTTCCAAGATCAGCACATTAATTTTGTTTTTAGACAATGAAAATACTTTTTCTTTTGATTTCATAATTATCGTTTATTTAAATATTGGCATGCAAAATAATTATAAGAATTAATAAAAATCTACTTGCGGAATAATTAAAATGAAATATTTAAAAGAAAGTTAATATTAAAAAAAAAATCTATTCGTGAATCCTTAAGAAAAAAAATACATCAAATTAAAATCAATAATTAATTTTGGTAGAAAAAATGTTACAAACTAACTTAACACACGTTGCGTCCTTAACTGAACATACGGAATTATTAAATAACAACGAAAATGTAATGATATGTTGCGGTAGAATGGGACCGATGTGTATACCGGTTTACGAATCAATGGAAGAGCTAGAAAATGAGTATTCGAATATAAAGTTTGCCGATATGGAATTCGATAGTCCTGACGCGAAAGTAATTAGAGAATTACCCGAATGCAGAAATTTTGCCGGATTACCATTTGTGGTTTATTATAAAAACGGCAAAGTGGTAAAAGCAACAAGCAGTATTCAATCACGCGATCAAATAACGGAAATATTAGACGAAAAATTCGGGAAATAAATACCCAAACTTTTGAAGCTATTCACCTTGAATAGCTTCAATGTTATTAAATTTCAGAGCAGAGAAAAAAATGCAAAACAACTATGATGTTATAATTATTGGGGCTGGTGCGGCCGGATTAACCGCGGGTATCTATCTTTCACGCGCTAAGGTGAAAACGCTAATTCTAAATGAAGGTGCCGTCGGAGGACAAATGGTGCTAACCCACGAAATTGCAAATTATCCTGGTGTCGAAAATATTAGTGGATACGAACTTGCAAGAAATATGAAATCTCAGGCACAAAAGTTCGGCTGTAAAATTCGATCGAATATTAAAATAACCGATATTCAGCTAACTGAAGAAATAAAGCAAGTAACAATTAATAATAAAGAAACATTTACATCTGATGCTGTAATAATATCTACCGGTGGAAAGTCAAGAACTATAGGAGCCATAGGTGAAGATAAATTTAAAGGGCTTGGTATATCGTACTGTGCTACTTGCGACGGCGATTTCTTCCAGGATAAAGAAATTATTGTAGTAGGCGGTGGAAATTCGGCTTTAGAAGAGGCGGTTTCGCTTACAAAATATGCGTCTAAAGTTACCGTTGTTCACCAGTTCGATCATTTTCAGGCTTTCGAACATTATGTTGAAGAGGCGAGGAATAATCCGAAAATAAATTTTAAAATGGATTCCGAAATAGTTGAATTCTCAGGAAATGAAAAGTTGAACGCGGTTAGAATTCGTAATAAAATATCGGGTGATATTTCCGAAATGAATATTGACGGTGTTTTTATTCTGATTGGATATGTGCCAAATACAGAAATGCTGAGAGGTATTATTGAACTGAACGGCAACAATGAAATTAAAGTAGATAATAATATGGCTACAAATATTCCCGGGGTTTATGCAGCAGGCGATTCCATTGCTAAAAGATTCAGGCAAGTTACCACAGCCGTTGCCGATGGAACAATTGCAGCTCTCAGCTGCGCAGAATATGTTCATAATAATAAAAAAGAGCCGCTGGAAGTATAACTGTAAAATTTAATTTAATTGATGGGCGAAACATTTAATTCCGCCCGTCAAATTTATTCAAATATTCATTTGTCAAGTCAATTTAATCAAATAATCTTATCTTTAATTCCTTTAATTTTTCACCTTCGGAAAAAAGGAATACCGCGATATGAAAAATTTCTTTTTAACACTTTTACTGGTCACATCATTATTATATTCTCAACAAAACTTAACTGAATACGTAGACCCCTTTATTGGAACCTCTGAGCACGGACATACGTATCCAGGTGCTGTATTGCCATTTGGAATGGTACAATTAAGCCCTGATACCGGAGTTGAGGACTGGGATTGGTGCTCCGGGTATCATTCTTCAGATAGCAGTATTATGGGATTCAGTCATACTCATTTAAGCGGAACAGGCTGCGCGGATTTGGGAGATATTTTACTAATGCCAGTTACCGGTGCTGTTAAGTTCGAACCGGGAAGTAAAAATAATCCTGATGAAGGTTACAGATCCAGGTTTAGTCATTCTAAAGAATGCGCAGAACCTGGGTACTATTCGGTTGAATTGGATGACTATAATATTAGCGCGGAACTTACAGCTACTGAAAGAGTGGGTTTACATAAATATACTTACAGCAAATCAAACAATGCGGCAATTATAATAGACCTTGCACATGGTATTGGAGACGGTAATAAAGAATCGTTTCTTAAAATAATAAATGATAATAAAATTGTAGGTTATAGATTTTCAAAAGGCTGGGCAAAAGATCAAAAAATCTTTTTCACTGCCGAGTTCAGTCGCCCTATAATAGAACACATGTTTAATTTGAACGGAACATCTGATAATAAATTTAATGAGATTAAAGGAGAGAGGGTAAAAGCGTCATTAAAATTCGACTTGGATGAGACTAATATATTAATTGTAAAGGTTGCAATATCCCATGTGGATATAAAAGGTGCCAATGAAAATATGAATAAAGAATTACCCGGCTGGAATTTTGAGGAAATTCGTAATTCAGCGAAGATGAAATGGAACGATGAGTTAAATAAAATAATTGTTGAAGGAGGAAGTGAGGAACAAAGAAAAATATTTTATACGGCTCTTTATCATACGATGATTGTCCCAAATATTTTTGAAGATGTCGACGGCAGATACCGAGGTATGGATGGTCAAATTTATACTTCGGAAGATCATACTCATTATTCTGTATTTTCATTATGGGATACATTCCGCTCTACTCATCCGCTTTATACTTTAATCGATCAAAAACGAACCAATGATTTTATTAAGTCATTATATCATAAAAGTATTCAACAAAATAATCTTCCTGTATGGGAACTGCTCGGTAACGAAACTGGCACGATGATCGGCTATCACTCAGTTCCGGTAATTGTTGACGCATTCATGAAAAATATTGTAGACTATGACGTTAAAGCTCTGTATAACGAAATCAAAAATACGTCCATGAAGGATCACCTTGGGCTGGACTATTATAAAAAGCTGCGGTATATCCCTATGGATAAAGAAGAGGATGCGTCTTCTAAGACGCTTGAATATGCATATGACGACTGGTGTATAGCGCAAATGGCAAAAGTTTTAGGTGAAATGGATGATTACAAATATTATCTCAATCGTGCTTCTAACTATAGAAATGTATTTGACAATAAAACCAAATTCAGCAGGGGAAGATATTCGGATGGCAGGTGGAAAACGAATTTTATTCCAGAGGAACCTTTCCCTCTAGGATCTGGTGAATTTACTGAAGGAAGTTCCTGGCAATACACGTGGTTTGTTCCTCAGGATATTTTTACTCTAATCAATTTAATGGGCGGCGATAATTCATTCTCAATTAAACTGGATTCTCTGTTCATAGCATCGAGCAATTCTAACTTTCAAATGCCCTCTGATGTTACAGGTTTAATAGGGCAGTATGCGCATGGCAACGAGCCGAGTCATCATGTCTCTTATCTTTACAATTACTCAGGGAAAGCCTATAAAACCCAAGAGAAAGTAAGGCAGATATTGGATGAAATGTACACAGATAAACGCGACGGTTTGTGTGGCAACGAGGATTGCGGTCAGATGTCTTCCTGGTATATATTTAGTTCCATCGGTTTTTATCCCGTTACACCTGGCAGTAATGAGTATGTATTTGGAAGTCCGATATTTGACAAGGTCACCATTAACTTTGAAAACGGAAACAAATTTGTACTGAATACAAAAAATAATTCTAAAAAGAATAAGTATTTAAAACGTATTCAGCTTAATGATGCCGAATATAATAAATTATATCTCAGACACGAAGAATTGATAAAAGGTGGTGAAATTACATTTGAAATGTCGGATACGCCAAATTATAAACTTGGATTAAAAATGGAAGACAGACCAAATTCTTCCTTAAAAAATAAATTTACAGCGATAGAAGAAAATTATATGTTCCCCCCTTACCAAACTACTGATAGAACAATTTTTAATAATTCTTTATCGGTTGATTTAAAATGTACGAACATTAACTCTGAAATTTATTACACTCTTGATGGCAGTTTACCTGATACTAATTCAATAAAATTTGATAAACCTATTGTGCTTAACGAATCCGGAAAAATATATGCAGTTTCCTACAGAAAAGATTTGGGTTACAGTGAAATATTTAATCGTGATTATTTGCGGGCTATATACTATAACCAGGCTGAACCTTTTTTTACGGAAGAGGGAGAAGTTTATCCTAAAATAAAAATTGATGAAAAATACTCACCGAACTATTCGGCGGGCGGCGACAACGGTTTAATTGACGGTATAAAGGGAACATCAAATTTCCATGACGGAAAATGGCAGGGTTACAGAATAGTAGACTTAAACGCTCTTATCGATTTGGGGGTTGAGACTGAGATAAAACAAATAAAAATATCCTTTCTTAAAGATCATGGTTCCTGGATTTTCTTCCCGGAAAAATTAACATGCTCAATTTCTATTGATAAAAATAATTTTGAAAAGTTACCTAGCATTGCAATTGGAAATAAAGAAGATGCGGGGAAAAAAGAAATTAAGGAATTTAGTATTCCTGTATACGCAAAAACACGTTATCTCAATATTCTAGCGCAAAATATGGGATTATGTCCATCATGGCATTCGGCTGCCGGGAAAAATGCTTTTATATTTGTTGATGAAATTGTTCTTGAACGTTAACTGTACATTAATTTTTGGGATTTTTAAAACATGAACAAAGAAAATAAAAATCATTGGTACGACGGATTGTTCTATGATAAAATTATTGCGCCCAATCAGGATAAAATGTTTTCTGTTATTAAATCAATTATTAAACCTAACTCAGCAATATTAGATATCGGTTGCGGAACTGGCCGACTCGGTTTTAAATTGGAGAATATAGTTTCCAGTTATCAAGGAATAGATCTCTCTAATAAAAATATTAAGCGAGCCAATTTTTTATTGAGAAAAAAATCATCACCAATAATTTCATTTAGTCATGCCGACATTTTCAATTATCTTGAAAACTCTTCGGTAAAATATGACTACGCAATTTTAACTTATGTAATACATGAAATTGATTTAAGGGATAGAATTAGACTGTTGAAGATATTGGCAGATAACGCAAAAAATGTTATAATTGGTGATTATCTTGTGCCCCGAAAGCCGGGTTTTTGGACATTTTTGAATGAAGTCGTTGAATTTGTGGCAGGAAAAGATCATTATAAAAATTATAAGTCTTTCGTACTTCAAAACGGAATTCATGGACTGGCAGAGGCAGGAAAGTTCTCAATTATTAATGAAATTAAGAATAAACCCACAACTTCTCATATTGTTGTGCTAAAGCAATAATAATTCCACTTATTTATTGAATATGTTATTCCGATGAGGTAATTATGCGTTTTAGAATTTTTTATGCAACACTTTTTTCGTTTATTATTATTGCTACAAATGTTTACGGCGAAGGGTACCTGAGAATAAATCAGCTGGGATATCTTCCTGCATCCCAAAAAGTTGCTGTTTATTTTAGCAATAATAACGTTCGGATTAATACTTTCGAAATACACGATGCCCTTACCGATGAACTTATAGAACAATTTTCCAGTGTTAAATTTTATGGAGCATTTGGTAATTTTAATACTAATTATAGATTAAATTTTTCCTCGTTTCAAAAAGAGGGAGCTTTTTATATTGTCGTGGGCGATACTAAATCACATTCATTCAGGATTTCATACGATGTATACGATGGTATTAGCGATTTTTTACTGAAATATATGCGCCAGCAGAGGTGCGGGTATAATCCATTCCTTAAAGATTCTTGTCATACTGATGACGGGTATATCATTTATCATCCCCATTTAGATTCTAATCATATTGATGTTACCGGGGGATGGCATGACGCTTCAGATTATCTGCAATACGTAACCACATCTGCTAACGCAACATTCCAAATGTTATTTGCTTATCAACATAATCCAAATGTTTTTGAGGATGAATACGATGCTAATGGTGATTTCGGCGGAAATGGTATTCCTGATATATTAGATGAAGCAAAATGGGGTTTGGATTGGCTGATAAAAATGAATCCGGATAGTGCTGTTATGTTTAATCAGATTGCCGATGATCGTGATCATATGGGATTCAGACTGCCTAATCAGGACTCTATTAGTTACGGAAAAGGATTGGAACGCCCCGTTTATTTTTGTACTGGTAAACCGCAGGGCGTAATGAAGCACCAAAACAAATCAAACGGCATTGCTTCTACAGCCGGGAAATATGCATCTGCTTTCGCTATGGGTGCGGAATTATTCAGCGATATTTACCCAGATTACTCGGTGCTACTGAAGAAAAAAGCATTGCAGGCTTATCAATTCGGTGGTGATAATCCGGGTGTCTGCCAGACAGCTCCTTGCAGAGCCCCTTATTTTTATGAGGAAGAAAACTGGAAAGATGATATGGAACTTGCCGCTGCGGTAATTTTTAACGCTACAGGCGAAACTGATTTTCTGGTTGAAGCTGTTAATTTTGGTGAATCAGAACCTATTACTCCATGGATGGGCAGTGATTCGGCTAAACATTATCAATGGTATCCTTTTATCAATTTGGGGCATTACTATTTGGCCCGAAATAACAGTAACGAAATATCACAAAGATTTAAAAAATATTATGAGGATGGTATTGATTTAGTTTTTAAGCGAGCTGAAAAAAATGTTTTCCTCAATGGAATACCTTTTATTTGGTGTTCGAATAATCTTGTAGCTGCTATGTTAACTCAATGCAGATTATATTACGAAGTTACTGGTCAAAGAAAATATGAAGAGATGGAAAACGCCTTATTCGATTGGTTGTTCGGATGTAATCCTTGGGGGACAAGTATGATAGTTGGAATGCCGAATTTAGGAGATTCTCCTTCCGATCCGCATTCCGCTTTTACACACTTAAATAATTATAAAATAGACGGGGGATTAGTAGACGGACCGGTCTACTCAACTATATATAACAAGTTACTCGGAATTACATTATTCAATGGTGACGAGTACGCAGAATTTCAATCTGATTTGGTTGTTTATCATGATGATTATGGAGATTATTCCTCAAACGAACCAACTATGGATGGTACCGCGAGTCTTTCGTACTACTTTTCTTGCAGAGAAGCCGAAGGAATAAAACAAAATCCAAATATTGATTCTGCCTTCAATTATGAAAGTGGGGGCATTATCCGGACAAATATAAAAAAGAAAGAATTGCATCTAGTATTTACCGGCGGTGACTTTGCGGATGGAGCAGAAATTATTATCGATGTCCTCAATAAGCACGGTATAAAAAGTATGTTTTTTTTCACTGGGGATTTTTACAGAACTCCGGAAAACGAAAATATAATTAAGAAATTAATTGAAAATGGACACTATCTTGGAGCGCATTCGGATAAACATCTTTTATATGCACCATGGGAAAAGAGAGATTCGTTATTATTAACGCAGGAAGAATTTATTGAAGATTTGAAATCCAACTATGAAGAGATGAGAAAATTTGGGATCGAAAAAAATAATGCAAAATATTTTTTACCTCCTTATGAATGGTATAATCAGGAGATTGCTAATTGGACTAACGCTTTGGGTTTAACATTAATTAATTATACTCCTGGTACTTATTCGAATGCGGACTACACATATCCGGAACAAGGTGAAAATTATTTGTCCAGCCAAGAAATATTTAAGAGAATTTTAAAATACGAAGAAAAAGATCCAAACGGGTTGAACGGATTTTTTCTGCTTACACATGTAGGAACTGACGAAAGAAGATCCGATAAATTTTATAATTATTTGGATAAATTAATTTCGGAGCTAAAAGTGAGAGGATATAGTTTTACCAAATTAGAATGACAAAAAGATACTAGACTTACACATTATTTATTAACTAATTATTTTTGAGGGAAGTTTAATTATCGCCGTTATTAAATCAAGTATACCATCCACCGCGATTCCGAGAATTCGGAATGGGAGAAGAATCAACCATACCAAAGGATAGATTATCAATGCGATAATCGCCAGGGGCCAACAAAAGATCAATACAATTATCCATAATAAAAACTTTGTCATTAAAAACCTCTTTTAAAAATCCTGGAAATCCTAAATCTCTTTAATTATTCACCGAGTTTCAGACGTATGGAAATGAATAAAGTTTAAACACCAGATTTTAGAATTAATCTGAAATAGGAATTACGCACCCTAAATAATTAATTGATATAAAGAAGAATTCTACGCAAAATATTTATAGAGAGGGCTAACAATAAAGTAAACTCTATTATTTCATAATTAATTATTTATTAAGGTTAATTTATCAACAATTGACAGACCGTTTTTTCAAATAAATCAACAAGTCAATGTCAATTAATTGGAGTTTTGAAAAGCAATATTCTGGCATTGTAGTTGTTGTTCTATACATTGAATATGTTTTCCTGAGTAAATTACTTAATATCATATTCCGTTTTTAATCCTTTTTCGAGCTGATAAATAGATATTCTGAAAAATTTACATTCTTATTTTGATAAAATTTTATGAAAATCATAATCTAAAAAATCGGGATGGAAATGCTAATAAAATGGTATTGTTATTTGACTGTATCTTCTGAAAAACTTTGAGAGATGGAGACTGATATGAATTCCCTAAAAATTATTCCACACTTTTGTATTCTGTTTATTTTTTTGAATACAATTCTTTTATCACAACAATCATCTATAAGAATCGCGTGTGTTGGCAACAGCATTACACATGGTGGAAATAACAGCCAATCATACCCTCAGCAGCTTGCTAAATTGCTGGGATCAGGTTACAATGTTCAGAATTTTGGAATTAGCGGAACCACAATGCTTAAAAAGGGAGATATGCCTTATTGGAATCAGCAGAGATATTGGGACGCGAAGGATTTTAATCCACATATTCTTATCATTATGCTCGGTACTAATGACAGCAAACCTCAAAACTGGGCTTATGGAGAAGAGTTTTATGGCGATTATATGGATATGATTTCGGATTTCAGAAAAGATGGCAAAGATCCAATAATATTCCTGGCTTTTCCTCCGCCCGCGTTCAAACTCCTTGCGGGAATTACAAACTCAGTTATACACGATCAGATTATTCCGTTAATTGATTCAGTTCATACTTCTGCCAATACTCTAACGATAGACTACTATAACTATTTTTTACCTCACCCTGAATTATTCCCGGATGGAGTTCACCCTAATTCGGATGGATATAAAATTATGGCTGAATTTGCGAGTGAGTCCATTCTAAACATTCCTTCGGGACAAATAATAACTTTTACATCAGATACTGCGTTCGCGGAATTAAATGAAAAGATTACAATCCGCTGGCGAACTTCTACAGAATCATTAGTAACCTTAGATGGACAGACTGTTAACCCGATTGACTCTATGGATGTAACTATAACTGAAGATACAAAATTTACTCTCACATCCACGGGTGAACTTTCTGACAAGGCGGAAGTCCTGGTTCAATTTATTCCCCCCGGAAAAATCAAATCTTTTTATGCTAATCCATTCCTTCTTGAAAAATCGGCATCCGACACATGCTATCTTGTTTGGAATACTTCCAGCGGGTCAATTGTTACTCTGGATGGTCAAGCTGTAAATACTAATGATTCAGTTGCCGTTTCTCCATCAGAAACAACAACTTATACTTTAATTTCCCGTGGCGCCAAGAATGATACCAGTACAGTTACGGTTGAATTGCTTGATGCGGACAAATTAAACAGGGCATATAAACGCAAAACTTCAACTTCCACAAACGAAAGAGGATACTATGGTGATTTAGCAGTGGATGGCGACTTAAATACGGCCTGGATAAGCGGTAATCAAAATAGCGTGTGGATATCGGTAGATATGGGCAAAGATATAAATGTTAACAGGGTAAAAATTAATTGGGGTCATATTTATGCGGTTACCTATCAAATACAATTGCTTTCTGAAAGCGGCACAACTTCCGTTGTATATGTAACAACTAAAGGTGACGGTGAGATTGACGATGTTACCGGTTTATCGGGAAAAGGCAGATACTTACGATTGGTGGCATTGAAAAGAAGTTCAACAGACAGCGGTTACATCCTAAAAGAATTTGAGATTTTCGGCACATTAAATCCCACAACAATTGAATATTCCCATGATTGGCTTATTCCTTTAAAAAACAATCTGGCTCAAAATTATCCCAATCCATTTAATCCCTCCACCACAATCGAATATTCAATATCAATAAACTCGAATACTCCATCTGCTCATGTTAGTTTAGTAGTATACGACGTTTTAGGCAGGCAAGTAGATACTCTTGTTGATGAAAACAAATCAAATGGTCGTTATCAAGTAGTGTTCGACGGTAATAAATTAAGCAGCGGTATATATTTCTATAAATTATCAGCGGGATCTTATACGCAGACAAATAAAATGATATTAGTGCAATAGTATTTTCTTTTATATTCATCGCCTCTAAATCGGCTTCAATATTTGTAAAGAAGCAGATTATTTTTTAACATACATCAAAATCCTTAGAATCGTTTTCATGTTGGTCAATAGATTCCATAAAATTTACGAATTAGGCGAATAGTAAATTTTGCAGATGAACAACATTTACTTCAAATAAATTTTCGGTCTTCCGACTGAAGAAATTGTTGTTTTAAAAAATTATGAACAATTTATAATCATAAAAATATTTATAATACTGTTTAGAGTTTCAATCTCCTGTGAAATATTCGATAAAAATTAAATGGGTAATATTATTAAAGCATCTGTATTTATAGCCGTAAGCCTTGACGGATTTATTGCCAGGGAGAATGGTGAACTTGATTGGTTGAATGGAAGTGAAAACGAAACAATCGGATCGGAAATTAATGATGATTTTGGATATAAAAAATTTATAGATTCGATAGACACTATTGTAATGGGACGCAACACATTCCAATCAGTTCTTACTTTCCAAAATTGGCCGTATGGCAGTAAAAAAGTTATCGTATTAAGTAATACGTTAGAAGCAATTTCTGACAATTTAGCTCTTACAGTTGAACTGAGGCGAGGTTCTGCCAAAGAATTGATTATCCGATTACAAAAGGAAGGCGCAAAACATATATATGTTGATGGTGGTAAAACCATACAGGCCTTTTTAAACGAGGGATTAATTGATGAATTGATAATCACAAGATTACCTGTAATTATAGGTAAAGGAATTTCTCTGTTCGGAGAATTTGATAAGGATATTAAATTGAAACATCTGGAAACAACTTCATTTCTAAACGGATTTGTACAAAGTAAGTACCAGGTGTTACATTAAACTTTCTGTAAGTTTATTATAAACCTACGATTATCTCTGGGGATCTGATATTGTTTATTAAATTAAAATATTTTTTGTGTAAAATCATCTTTAGTCGATTAAATTGTCCCGGAATTAACTAAATATATTTATCGGTCTGACAATAAGAAATTAATTTAGAACCTAGAATATGATACCAGTATTTAACATTATTTTTCTCGCCGCTACAATTATCTCCGCTATAGGATTAATTTTTATTATTTATTCCCGAAGCATAAGGGGAATAGATAGGAAACTTTATATACTTGCTCTTGCGCTGATTATAGGATACCTGGTCTCACACGCGGTTCATTTTGTTTTCATGCAGATGGGTGATGTAACTATATTGGACCAATCCTGCCATTCTTTTTTATTATTAATAATACTTGTCTTAACTTTCTTCACATACTATTATCCCAATAAGAAACAGATGGGTTTAGGATTAAAATTATTTCTTCTTATTCCTTCGATAATAATTTTGGCCGCAATCTGGCTTGGTTATCTAATTGAGGAATCACACGCGCATCAACATCATTTTGAGGCACATTACAGCAGTTATTATTCAATTTATTTGATTTGGTATATAATTCTACTCTGTTTAAGTATTTATCTTCTTACAAAAAAAATTGTATCGCCGGATTTTAAAGAATATAAAACACAAATGCTTACAATATTATTAGGATTAATTGTTACAAACATAACGGCTTTTGTTTTTGGATTATATCTGCCATGGATACTCGGATTCTATTATTTGGTTGAAATCAGCCCGCTCGCATTTTTTATCGGAGCTATTCTTACGACCACAGTTGCGATATCAAAATTTAATATGTTCCCTGCAGCGGTCTCCAAAATTCAAACATTCTCATTAAATAAAAAATTATTTTTTGCGGCGCTAATAGTTGTTCCTGTAGTTATACTGCTTATTCAAATCCCTTTAGGAAGAATTCTCTTTGATATACAAACCAGCGAAGAGTGGCAAAAATATTTTATTATAAGCATTGCCGGCGGGATTCTTGTAGCTGGAGTTATGGCTTTTATTATTTCAAGGATAATCGCCAATCCAATTAATAAGTTGACAGAAATTACTTCGCAAATTCAAAAAGGTAATTATGGGTTAAAGGTGGATATTAATTCGAATGATGAAATAGGTTTACTAGCCGAAACTTTTAATGAAATGTCGGATACTTTAAGAAAGGATACCTTTGAGTTGAAAGAAAAGCAGCATAGAATTTCACTACTAATCAACGCATTTGAAAAATCGAACGCATCAATTTGTGCATTCGATGTATTGGGAAATATATTGGAACTCAACACTCAGTTTGCTTTTTTGTATAAAAGCAGCAAAGAAAAATTATTAAAAAATAATATTTATGAAATTACTAAACATGAAAATTCACTAAACGAATTATCCACATCCCTTGCTAAATATAATGGATCGGTTAATTTCGAAGAAGAAGTAAAAATATCGACAGGAAATGGTGCAAAATTTTTATTATTAACAATATCACCATTTTATTTCGACACGGACCAGGCAGCAGGCAATTTATTAATTGCGGTGGATATAACACATATTAAAATTTTAGAAAATCAGCTTGCTAAATCCGAAAAGTTGGCAGCACTAGGGAAAATGGCGGCAGTTCTTGCCCATGAAATTAAAACTCCTCTTACTTCTATTAAAATGAACTCTGATATTTTAGCCGAAAGTATCGATCTAACAGATGAGGACAAGTACTCGATGGGAATAATTAACAAGGAAATTAACCGTCTTAACAACCTTGTTAAACAAGTATTACAATTTGCGCGGCAGGTGGAATTGGATAAAAAATGGTTCGACATAAAAGATCTTTTCTATGATTTGTTAGCTCAGACAGAACTTCAGTTTGTAGATAAGAGATTTAACATAAATGTTAATGTCGGTAATCAAAAAATTTTGGCCGATAGGGAAAAATTATTTCAGGTATTCCTGAATATTATTGAAAATTCATTTGAATCTGCAAAAGAAAACGGTCTTTTAACAATTGAATCAAAAACTGAATTAAAAAATCTTATACTTAGATTTACAGATGATGGTAACGGGATTCCGTATGATTTACATGAAAAAATATTCGAACCATTTTATACAACCAAATCATCGGGAACAGGATTAGGATTAGCGGTAGTTCAAAAAATTATTGAACAGCACAGGGGTAGAATTACTCTTAAAGCTTCAGATTTAGGAAAAACAATATTCGAAATTTATCTCCCTTTGGAGTAGAGAAAAAAATGGAAAAAATTGTTGTAATTGACGATGATCAATCAATCCGTGAAACTTTGTCAAACTATCTTAAAAGGCAAAAATTTGATGTTTATTCAGCAGAAGACGGGGTAAAAGGATGGGAACTAATTTCAAATTTATTACCGGATCTTGTGATTAGTGACTATCGGATGCCCGGATTTACAGGTATTGAGGTACTGAAAAAAACAAAACAACTTGACCCAAACATTCATTTTATAATTATCACTGCTTTCGACGATATGCAAACAACTATTGAAGCAATGCAGCAGGGAGCTTACGATTTTATTGAAAAACCGCTGGAAATTGAAAAACTGAAATTGACAATTAAACGTGCTCTTGAAAATAAAACACTCAGCGATAAACTTGACGCCATTGTTGGAAGCAACGCGGAATCGTATGAGTTAAAAAATGTAATTATTGGCAAAACCACTGTAATGAAAGATATCTACAAAAAAATTGGTCAGGTATCATCCAACAGAGTTACGGTTTTGCTGCAGGGTGAAAGCGGAACGGGAAAAGAATTGGTGGCCAGAGCAATTCATTACAGTGGAATTACAAAAAATTCACCATTTATACCTGTCAATTGTACGGCTTTAACCGAAACATTGTTGGAAAGCGAACTTTTCGGTCATGTAAAAGGGGCGTTTACTGGATCAATTAAAGATAAGAAGGGCAAATTTGAATTGGCAGGGGACGGAACTATTTTTCTCGATGAAATTTCGGAAATCTCCTCAAATCTGCAAATAAAATTATTGAGAGTTTTGCAGGAAAAAGAATTTGAAAGAGTAGGCGGCGAATCAATGATTAAAATGGAAGCTCGTATAATCGCTGCTACAAATAAAAATCTTGTAAAATTGGTGAATGATGGAAAATTTAGGGAAGACCTTTATTACAGATTAAATGTAGTTTCTGTAAATCTTCCGCCTTTAAGAGACAGACGCGATGATATTCAACCTCTGGTTTATCATTTCCTTAATAAAATTAATAAAGAGCTGCATAAGTCGGTTTCGAAAATCCCGGATGATGTAATAAATATTTTAGAAAAACACGAATGGATTGGAAATGTACGTGAATTGGAAAACGCACTTATGCAGGGGGTAGTTTTATCCAAAGGTGATGTGCTTGAGAAGGAAAACATTTTACTTCCCAAAGTTGAATCACACCCTTATGAATTCGATAATTATTTAAACTACTCACTTAACGATATCGAAAAAATCCATATCGAACGGGTACTGAAAGGAGTAAATTGGGATAAGCCAAAAGCCGCAAAAATACTTGGTATTTCATTACCAACTTTGTACAGCAAAATTGATAATTACAAGTTAGGTGTTAACTAAATTGAAAGGACTTAATGATGCAAAAATTACGTGTTGAAAGTTTTACAATATCAGTTGATGGATTTGGCGCAGGACCACTTCAAAACTTGGAGAATCCTTTAGGGGTCCGTGGTGGAGAACTTCACCAATGGTTTTTCCCCACAAAAACTTTTCAACAAAAGGTATTAGGAAAGAGTGAAGGCACATCAGGAGTTGATAATGAATTTGCCGAAAATGGCTTTAAAAATATTGGCGCCTGGATTTTAGGTCGAAATATGTTTAGTCCATATCGTGGCGAACCTAATGTTAATTGGAAAGGATGGTGGGGAGAAAACCCGCCATATCATGTTCCTGTCTTTATCTTAACTCATCATAAGCGTGAATCTATTGAGATGGAAGGTGGTACCACTTTTCACTTTGTAACGGATGGGATTAATGCAGCTCTTGAAAAAGCATTTGATTCAGCAAATGGCAAAGATGTAAGACTTGGCGGAGGTGTTAATACGATTCGTCAATATCTTAAGGCTAAATTAATAGATGAATTACATTTAGTTGTATCGCCGATAATTTTAGGGAGTGGTGAAAATCTTTATTCGAATTTGGATCTCACATCATTGGGATATAAGTGTATTAAACATATTTCAAGTGATAAGGCAATGCATTTAATTTTAAATAAAACAGATAACACATAGCAGGCGACCAAAATGGCGGGCATGTTATTGCAGCCTGCGCGTACAGTGTAAGTTATGCACCGTCTGTTAAAAAAATGGGTATTGTTTAATTATACGACAGTCTTGTTCTGATGCCAGGCTAGTTGCAGTGTCGTTATCGTAGAACTATATAAGAAATCAATTTAATTCCTTGTATTTAAATTTTCAGTCTGTAAATTCAAAATCATTCAGAATTACCTCCACAAGAACCTTATAGCTGATTTTTAGAAATTTTACAGAAACAACAAACTCACGGATTAACATTATTTATCCTCAACACCTACAATTCTTTTAAAATATTTAAAATATTTAAAACATCGCACAAATAGAAGCTCGTTTTTGACTTAAAAATGAGGAATAATCGTGGCATGTAGTTTGGTTATAATTTATAGGAGTAAAAATGAATGATTCTACATTACATATAATTTATTTTGTCATTTATATAATTATAACGGCGATTACAATAATATTATTTAATAAGGTTCAAAAGAAAAAAAATGATTAAAGGATTGTTTATGAAAAAAAATTCCGTACTGATCTTACTCCTGTTAATACTCAGCAGTTTAAATATAAATTCGCAGGTGATTGATTCGGTATTAAACAAAATAATAACGAAATCGATAGACGTCAGTCCAAAACTGCGGGCATTGCGTTACAAACAAAATATTTCTGAATCAAAAATAGCCCAAGTTTCTAATCTTTCCGATCCGATGTTAACATTCGGTCTTATGAGTCTGCCGATAAACTCGTTTGAGTTTGATGAAGAGCCTATGTCTGGTAAAATACTGGGAATTAGTCAATCTGTACCTTTCCCGGGCAAATTAAGCGCTGCCGTGGATGTTCAAAGCAAGGATGTTGGGATAAATCAGCAGGAAATTGACGACGCAACCAACGAAATTGTTAACGACATAAGCAAAATGTATTATGATTTACGATTTATCAGGGAATCAATAAGAATTGCTGAAGAAAACAAAACAATACTTGAAAAAATTGCCGAAGTAGTGCGAATTAAATACTCCGTATCAAAAGCGAGTCAGCAAAATTTAATTCAAATAGAACTGGAGTTGACGAGAATAAAAGATAAACTTGCAGATTTGAGAGGGAAAGAAAAATCAAATGTTGCCGGTTTAAATAATTACATGCTTAGAAATATTGATGAAAATATTTCAACTTCAGTTGTTCCGGAAATACCTGAAGAAAATATTACCTTTAATACGCTTAACGAAACATCAAAATTAAACAGACCCTTTCTTAAAGGATTAAGACTTGCGGAAGAAAAATCAAAACTAATGGAGCATTTAGCCGAATATGATTTTTATCCAAACTTTAATTTTTCCATTCAATATACCCAAAGAGATCAATTAAAAAACTCCAATATGCCAGCGAACGATTTCCTTTCATTTATGGTGGGAATAAATTTGCCTATCGATTACGGTGGAAAAAAATCCGCAAAAGTTGAAGAAAGCCGGCTGATGCAGAAAATGTATGCTGATCAGTACGAGAGCGCGCTACAAATGCTGAACAAAAATTTCGGTGTGGCAATTAACAATCTACAATCCTTAAAAGAACGCGAAAAATTAATTACCGAGGGTTTATTACCGCAGGCTGAACAGTCATTAAACATTTCACTTACCAGCTACCAAGTTGGCGATATAGATTTTATAAATGTTTTGGACGCTCAAAATAAACTTTACGAAATTGAGACTACACTATACAACATTCGAACAATGTACTTCAAAGAATTATCTCAGCTGGAATTTCTTACTGGCGAAAGAAAAAACAATTATTAATCTCCGGAGTTTTACAGATGAAAAGTAAAAATATAATAATTCTGATAATTATTGCCTTTGGTTTAATTGCTGGGGGTTATTTCCTATTTTTTAACCCGACTCCTGTAGAGCAATCCTCATCAACCGAAAAACAGTTGTACTCATGTGGAATGCATCCGGAAATTATTTCGGATGAGCCGGGCAACTGTCCTATTTGCGAAATGAAATTAACACCCATAAAAAACGGGAATAAAGAGGAAAGAAAAATACTGTTTTACCGTTCACCTATGGACCCTAATATAATTTCGGATTATCCAAGAAAAGATGAAATGGGCATGGATTATATACCTGTATATAGTGATGAAACAGCTAGCGAGGGAGTAATTTCAATAGACCCGGTTGTGGTTCAGAATATGAATGTAAAAACTGAACCTGTAATGAGTAAAAGATTATCAAATGTAATAGTTACTAATGGAATATTAACCACAAACGAAATTGAAGATTATATTGTAACAACAAGAGTAAATGGATGGGTAAATAAATTGTATATAAATTATATCGGTCAGAAAGTTAAGTCCGGCGATAAACTTATGGAAATTTATTCACCAGAACTTGTTACTGCACAGCAGGAATTACTAACCGCATTATCATATCAAACAACCACAGGTAATACTGATATTAAAGATATACTGAAGAGCGGTGATCAATTAGTGAAAAATTCAGTTCGAAAGCTTCAACTTCTCGAAATGTCTGAGACCGATATACAATTACTGCAGTCACAGAAAGAAGTGAAAACATATATTACATTATACGCGCCAAAAAGCGGTACGGTTATCTCCAAAAATATTTTGGAGGGACAAAAAGTTATGCCGGGAATGCCGCTTATTCAGTTTTCAAATTTAAATTCTTTGTGGCTAACAGCTGATATTTATGAATACGAACTTTCAAAAGTTATTATTGGTGCGCAGGCTGAAATAAGATTTAATTTTCTGCCCGGAAAAATATTCAACGGTAAAGTCGATTTTATTTATCCCACTCTTGATGCTAAAACAAGAACTGCGAAAATAAGGATAAACATAAATAATACTAATAATTTATTTAAACCATCAATGCTTGCCAGCGTTACAATTAAAGGCAGGGATTTGGGAAAAACTTTAGTTGTGCCCGAAAACGCAGTAATTAGGAGCGGCAGAAAAGATATAGTAATTATTTCGCTCGGTCAAGGAAAATTTAAGCCGCAAAATGTAACACTTGGCGATTATTCTGATGGATATTATCAGGTACTCGAGGGATTGAGCGAAGGAATAAAAATTGTAACTTCTGCGCAGTTCTTAATCGATTCGGAGAGTAATCTAAAAGCGGCAGTTAGTCAGTTTACAGAATCACGGGACAATTTTAATACAAAGGACAATGCAGAAAATAATAAATTCAGTATCTCAACAAAAGAAACTAAAACTGATGAGATACACGACCACTCCAAACAAGAATCAAAAAAGGAATTAAGTGATTCAAAAAATATTGTAGAACCCCAATCAATTGTAAGAGAAGGTTTAATTGATTTGAAAGCTTTAGATATTAATAAAGATGGTAAAGTTTTTCAGGATCCTATGGATTGGAATGTAATTTCGGATGAAGCGGGAAGATGTCCTTTATGCGAAATGAAGTTAAAGGAAGTTACTTTAGATGAAGCAAAGAAAAATTTATTGGAAAACGGCTTTAAAGCCAATTAAAAATCCGGGGATATCATGAATTTTAACGATAAAGAGCAAGATGGTTTAATTGCAAGGTTAATAGAATGGTCGGTTAACAATAAATTTTTAGTAATATTATTTACCATTGCACTAATTGTTAGTGGAATCTGGGCGGTTTACAATACTAAAATTGACGCGATACCTGACTTAAGTGACGTTCAGGTAATTATTATGACTGAATACCCCGGTCAGGGTCCACGAATAGTTGAGGATCAGGTAACGTATCCGCTAACTACAAAAATGCTTTCTGTTCCTTACGCAAAAGATGTTCGCGGTTATTCAATGTTCGGATATTCGATGGTGTATATTATTTTTGAAGATGGTACCGATATATATTGGGCGCGCAGCCGGGTACTAGAATATCTTTCCAGTTTACGCGGTAATCTTCCAGAAGGTGTAAATCCACAATTAGGTCCCGATGCTACGGGATTGGGATGGGTTTACCAGTACGTTCTTAAATCCGACTCAAAGAACTTACAAGAGCTTAGGTCAATACAGGATTATTTTTTAAAATATGAATTAACTGCTCTGCCCGGAGTAGCCGAAGTTGCCAGCATAGGCGGATTTGTAAAACAATATCAAGTTAACCTCGATCCCAATAAACTTGCATCGTACAATATTCCTTTACAAAAAGTTAAGATGGCAATTAAACAAAGCAATAACGATGTGGGTGGTAGACTACTTGAAATTGGTGAAATGGAATTTATGGTTCGCGGATTGGGATATATAAAAAATTTGGATGATATTAAAAAGATATCAATTGGTGTTTCTCCAAACACTGGTACGCCTGTTTATTTAAGAGATGTAGCAGATGTTCAGCTTGGGCCGGAATTACGAAGAGGTATAGCAGATTGGAATGGTGAAGGTGAGGTTGTTGGCGGGATTGTGATTATCAGGTATGGTGAAAACGCTTTGTCCGTAATTGAACTTGTAAAAGAAAGATTGGAGCAATTAAAGAAGTCTCTGCCTGAAGATGTTCAGATTCTTGAGGGTTACGACAGATCTGGACTAATTATTAAAGCAATTGATAATTTGAAAGGAAAAATACTAGAGGAGACGTTAATCGTCGCAATTGTAATTATTGCATTCCTACTTCATTTTAGGAGTTCATTCGTCGCAATTTTTACTTTACCGACTGCCGTACTTGTTTCGTTTTTAATTATGAAATTTCAGGGAATTAACGCTAATATAATGTCCCTTGGCGGTATAGCTATAGCAATAGGAGCGATGGTAGATGCTTCAATAGTACTTGTAGAAAACGCTCATAAACATTTGTCAGAAGAGGGGGATAGACCGAAGGATAAACAGAGAGAGCATTGGCGTATTATTGTGGAGTCAGCTAAAGAAGTAGGACCATCAATTTTCTATTCGTTACTTGTAATAACAATTTCTTTTATTCCCGTATTTACTCTTGAACAGCAGGAAGGCAGGCTTTTTAGACCGCTGGCTTTCACTAAAACTTATGCCATGGGGGCAGCAGCAATACTTGCTGTAACAATAGTACCGGTCTTGCTTGGTCTTTTTGTCCGTGGTAAAATGAAAAAAGAAGACGAAAACCCATTAACAAAAATACTTGTAAAAATTTATCATCCCATAGTTGATTTTGTGATGAATAAAAGATGGTGGGTGATTGGCGCAGCTGTAATTATAGTGCTGGCAACATTGATCCCATATTCAAAACTCGGTTCTGAATTTATGCCGCCTTTATACGAGGGTGATTTGTTATATATGCCCACTACATTACCCGGAATATCAGTTACAAAAGCGCGTGAACTTTTACAACAAACCGATAAAATAATTAAAACATTTCCTGAAGTTAAATCGGTTATGGGAAAAATTGGAAGAGCTGAAACTGCAACTGATCCGGCGCCGTTAACTATGATTGAAACAACTATTCAACTTAAGCCTGAAGATCAATGGCGCCCCGGTATGACACCGGATAAACTTGTTGAAGAAATGAACAACGCTATACAAATACCCGGTCTAACGAACGCTTGGACAATGCCGATTAAAACACGTATCGATATGCTCTCTACAGGCATTAAAACACCCGTAGGAATTAAGATTGCCGGACCTGATTTAAATGTGTTGCAAAAACTGGGAAAAGAAGTTGAGGAAGTTGCAAAACAAATTAAAGGCACAAGATCGGCATATGCCGAAAGATCAGTTGGCGGAAATTATCTCGATTATACTATCGATAGAGACGCGATTGCTCGTTATGGTTTAACCATTGCTGATGTGCAGGATGTCTTTATGTCGGCTGTGGGTGGAATGAATATAACCAAAACAGTTGAAGGACTGGAAAGGTACCCTGTAAATTTAAGGTATATGCGTGATTATAGGGATAATATAGAATCAATTAAAAGAGTTTTAGTTCCACTTCCGAACGGTGGAAGTATGCCTTTGGAGCAATTGGGAAAAATAGAAATTAAAAAAGGGCCTCCGATGATAAAATCGGAGAATGCCCGACCAAATACTTGGGTCTTCGTTGACCTTACGCCTGGAACCGATGTAGGATCATTTGTGGATAAGGCGAAAATTGCTGTATCCGAAAATATTAAAATGCCAGCCGGATATTCGTTAAAGTGGTCGGGACAGTACGAATATATGGAAAGAGCGTCCCAACATTTGTCGATGGTTATACCTTTAACATTACTTATTGTAATTGTTCTTTTGTATATGAATACAAAATCTATGGTAAAAACCGGTATTGTTCTGCTTGCGCTTCCATTTTCTATGGTCGGCGCGATTTGGTTTTTGTATCTTGCCGGTTATAATATGAGCGTTGCGGTTTGGGTGGGCATTATAGCCTTGCTTGGTGTAGATGCGGAAACAGGGGTTATAATGCTTCTTTACCTGGATCTCGCATATGAAAAATATAAAAAGAAAGGATTATTAAATTCATTAACCGATTTGCGAGAGGCCATATTTGAAGGTGCGGTCAAAAGAATTAGACCTAAAATGATGACAGTAATGACCACAATGCTCGGGCTTCTTCCAATCCTTATTGGAATGGGCGCAGGATCTGATGTAATGAAAAGAATAGCCGCTCCAATGGTAGGCGGTATTTTAACAAGCATGATTATGGAACTTACGGTGTATCCGGCAATATATTATTCGATTAAAAAAAGAGAAATGAAACAAGTACTCAATAAAACTAACTAATACTTAATTTATCTTAAAAGGAGTTATACATGAAAAATATATCAAAAATCCTATTAACAGCTTTATTATTTACCGGATTTCTATTGGCTGGAAATTTATCGGCTCAGGAAAAACAGGATTCCACCAAACATCATCACATGAAAGAGATGAAACATAAAAAGTCAGATAAAAAAAGTGATAAAAAAGAATGCTCCTGCTGCGGTGAGTCTAAAGAGGGGCATAAACATACCGAAATGTCAGAAAAAAATAATCACGAAAATGATGAATCCGCATCCATAGTTAGAAAAGGTGAAATTGATTTAGTTTCTATCGATAAAAATAAAGACGGAAAGGTATATCAGGATCAGATGTGCTGGAATGTTATTTCCGACGAAGCGGGAAAATGCCCCTTATGTGAAATGAAACTAAAAGAAGTTTCAATTGATAAAGCTAAGGAAAATTTGAAAAAGCACGATTTTAAGTTTAAAAAATAGTCGGAAATTGGGAAATGATGATAACCTGTTCGTGAAATTTGCGGGCAGGTTATTTTTTTAAAAAATATTCAATCAAATTTCAAGTATAATGTCTTTAATGATATGCTAAATCAAATAAAAATAATTCATTTTATGAAGTTTCGTATAAAATATATTGTATAGAAAAAACCAATTTATTATATTGCAAACGTTTTCAGGAGCGTTTTCAGGACTTATTAATGAATCAGGTTACAATAAAGGATTTAGCAAGGCATCTCGGGCTCTCAGCTTCAACTATTTCCCGCGCTTTAAATGATAATCCCAGCATTAATCCTAAAACAAAAAAACTTATACATGATTTGGCGGCGAAACTAGGTTACGAACCTAATGTAATGGCGCGAAATCTTAAAGCCCAACATTCAAACCAAATAGGCATCATCGTTCCCGAAATAAAACATGATTTTTTTGCAAAAGTTATAAGCGGCATCGAAGAGGTAGCATATAATTCGGGTTTTACTGTAATTGTTTCACAATCGAATGAAGATGAGGAAAGAGAGAAGCTAAACGCAAATTCCCTTTATATGAATAGAATTTCGGGATTGATTGTTTCAGTTTCTCAAACTACAAATAATTTAGATCATTTCAGAAATCTGATGGAAAAGGGAGTAAAGATTGTTTTCTTCGATAGGATTTGTGATGGATTGGACACATACAAAGTTGTTATTGACGATTACAAATCGAGCTATGATGCTGTAAAATATTTGATTGCTACGGGATATAAAAGAATTGTTCATTTGGCTGGACCCCAGAATTTGCTTAGTTGTAAAAATCGATATTTGGGTTACAAACAAGCCATAATTGATAATGGTTACAATTTTGAGGAAGAATTAGTTGTTTTCGGCGGGATGCACGAAGATGACGGAATAAGAAGTATCAAAAATATTATCGATAAAGGTATTAAGTTCGACGCGGTTTTTGCAGTTAATGATCCGGTGGCAATAGGTGTTTCTATTCTCGTAAAAAAGATTGGATTAAATATTCCGGGAGATGTTGCAATAATCGGATTTTCTAATAATCCAATAACTGAGTTTGTAACTCCCTCAATTACTACCATAGACCAGCCGGCTTATGAAATGGGTAAAAAATCAGCTTCCATTCTTATTTCATTAATTAAAGGAAAAACAAAATTAACCGGATCTAAAACAATAATACTGCCGAGCAAACTAATTATACGAGAATCTACTTAAATCAATTATTATAGAACAGAAAAATTAGAATTTTATGAAACACACACATCGTAGATATAATCCTTTAACCGGGGAGTGGATTTTGGTATCACCGCACAGGACACAACGCCCGTGGCAGGGACAGGAGGAAATAGAAACGTTAGATTCTAAACATGCTTATGATCCTAATTGTTATCTTTGCCCAAATAATAAAAGGGCGAATGGAGATAAAAATCCGGACTATAAAAGTACATTTGTTTTTATTAACGATTTCAGTTCTCTTTCTTCCGAACAACATAACGAAAATATTAACATAAGTGGACTCTTGGTCGGTAAATCAGAGGCAGGGATATGCAAGGTAGTTTGTTTTTCACCAAGACATGATTTAACTCTTTCCGAACTATCTGATGATGAAATAATTGGAATTGTAAAGACCTGGCAGAATGAATACGCCTTACTGGGTGAGGAGAAATTTATTAATCATGTTCAAATCTTCGAGAATAAAGGCTCAGTTATGGGCGCTAGTAATCCACACCCGCACGGACAAATATGGGCGCAGGAAACTATACCGATGGAACCGCTTAAGGAACAGCTAAATTTTGAAAAATATTTTGAAACACATAAAAGGACTATGCTTAAAGACTACGTAAAAATTGAATTGCAGCAGAAAGAAAGAATAGTATATGAAAATGGTAGTTTTGTTATCCTTGTCCCGTATTGGGCGGTCTGGCCCTTTGAAACAATGATTGTTAGTAAAAATATCCTCGGAAGTTTACTGCAGTTAACAGACGAACAAATTAATGATTATGCCGAAATAATAAATATATTATCGCGAAAGTATGATAAAATTTTCAACGTGTCTTTTCCATATTCAGCTGGAATTCATCAGTCTCCAACTGACGGACGGAATCATCCTGAATGGCATTTACACATGCATTTTTATCCACCGCTGCTGCGGTCTGCTGCGATTAAAAAATTTATGGTAGGATACGAAATGCTTGCGAACGCTCAACGTGATATAACCGCTGAAAGCGCAGCAGAATTGTTAAGAAATATTCCGGTTTGAATTTTATCAGATAAAAATTATGCGCATAAAAATGTTACAAATAAATAATTGTATAATTATAATTGAAAATTTTTTATAAAACTAAATTGCGTAGTATAAATTAGAATAGAAATCTTCATTCTTAGTTAAGCATATAAATTCATAATTAATCAAATTGGGGCAAAATAATGGTATTAAGCTGGTTTGACATTCTGATATTTTTAATTTTTATACTGATTGTTGTTTCGGTCAGTATTTTTAAAAGCCGTAAAGGTAAAACAAGTGAAGACTTCTTTTTAGCCAGCAGAGGATTAACCTGGCAGTTAATTGGCATTTCATTAATTGCGGCTAATATTTCAACAGAACAATTTGTTGGTATGTCCGGTCAAGGTGCTGGAATAACCGGTTTCGCTATTGCCAGTTACGAGTGGATGGCAGCAATTACACTTATAGTAGTTGCGTTTCTGGTTTTGCCGAAATTTTTAAAAGTAGGTATTTATACGATTCCAGAATTTTTGGAATACCGCTTTAATAAAACCGCCAGAACAATAATGGCAGTATACATGATTCTTACATATGTTGCTGTTACAGTTTCAGCTGTAATTTATTCGGGCGGATTAACTATCAATACTATTTTCGATCTGGATTTAACAGCTTCCATTTGGTTGATTGGTTTAGTTGCTGCTCTCTATGCTTCATGGGGCGGATTAAAAGCCGTAGCTTGGGCGGATCTTTTTCAGGGAGGCGCTCTTCTAATCGGCGGTTTTGTAGTCCTTTATCTGTCTTTAAACGCCATTGGAGGTTGGGGTGAATTCATGGCAAATAATCATACTAAAATGCACATGATTTTACCCGCTGATCATCCTGTACTGCCATGGACCGCACTTTTGGTTGGATTATGGATCCCGAATTTTTATTATTGGGGATTAAATCAGTATATCACACAAAGAACATTAGCAGCTAAATCTGTTAAAGAAGGGCAGCGTGGTATTGTTTTTGCAGCAGCACTAAAATTAACTATTCCATTTATAATTGTTGTCCCGGGAATAATTGCCGGTCAATTATATGCTTCGGATCTCAGCAATAGTGACGCTGCATATCCAATGTTAATTAAACATCTTGTACCTAACGGATTAAAAGGATTTTTATTTGCGGCGATAAGCGGTGCGGTAATAAGTTCGTTGGCCTCAATGAGTAACTCTGCCTCCACAATTTTTACAATGGATATATATACTCAGTATATAAATAAAACACAGGACAATAAAAAAATTATAACAGTAGGAAGAATTACAACTATTGCAGTAGTTGTAATTGGATGTATAATAGCGCCTTTCCTCGGTCATCCGGCCTTAAAAGGTATTTTTACATTTATTCAGGAATTTCAAGGCTTTATTTCTCCCGGCGTTTTGGCGGCTTTTATTTTCGGAATATTTATAAAAAAAGCTCCGAAAGATTCCGGCACTGTAGCTTTATTATTAAATGCTGTTATGTACGGCATGCTGCTATTATTTTTTAGTGACATCGCGTTTTTGAACAGGATGGCTATTAGTTTTGGTACAGTTATTTTAGTACTTACAAGTATGACATTATATAAACCTTTGCCCATACCTGTTGTACTTCCTGTTAGAAAAGATTTTGATACTACAACCTCCAGATCAACAACAATTATGGGCGTGGTTGTAATAGTTATCACTTTAATACTTTACGCAATCTTCTGGTAGCATTTAACAGGATAAAATATGTCAAATAATTTATACGAAAAAATAGCTAATCTTTACGGTAACGATGAAAATGAATGTAAATATCAGCGGGACCGTTTCAACAGAATCATTAATCTATATTCTAAATATTTTAATGAACAAGATAAAATTTCCATATTAAGCACTCCCGGAAGAACCGAACTAAGTGGGAATCATACTGATCATAATG
>PGYT01000137.1 GCA_002839805.1 Ignavibacteriae bacterium HGW-Ignavibacteriae-2 | reverse complement strand
CCTATTCTTGTAACCGTTTTTTCAATTTCAGGAATTCCCATTATTCTTTTTTCAACTAACATTGTAGTTCGTTTGCTCTCTTCAAGAGATATTGATGGAGCCATAGTCAGTTTTACAATAAGCGTTCCTTCATTAAGCTGCGGCGTGAATTCAGATCCAAGTTTAGGATATATATACAGACCGGTAATAATAAAAATAAAACCTAATAACATAGCTGCGAATCGGTGTTTAATGAAAAAACATAATGTCTTGTCATAAACTTTCATTAAAAATTTTATAAAATAAGTTTCTTGCGGTAGTTTATTTTCAGAGTTTTTTTTGATTTTGAGTTTCATTAATAATGATGATAAAACGGGCGCAAGTGTTAGAGTAAAAATCAAAGAACCAAACATAGCAAGGGTTATTGTATAAGCCAGCGGTCTGAAAGTTTTTCCCTCAACACCTTGCAAGGTAAATAAAGGTATAAAGACAGTAATTATAATTATAATTGAAAATATAATCGGTCTCACAACCTCTTTACTGGCTTTTGATATTTTCTGAAGTAAGTTATCGCTGGGAGAGGCATCTTTTATTATCCGGTCAATATTTTCCACAAGCACAATACTTCCGTCTACCATCATGCCTATCGCTATAGCTAGTCCGCCGAATGACATTAGGTTTATAGAAAGATTAAAATATTCCATTCCGATAAAAGCGAATAGAACAGAATAGGGAATAGATAAAGCAACAACAACACTCGGCCTTATTGAACCCAAAAACAAAATTAGGATTACAGCCACTAAAACTATGCCCTGCAGAAGCGCGTTTGTTACAGTATTTACGGAAGCTTCGACCAATGATTTTTGCTCGTAATAAGGAACAATTTTAATCCCTTCGGGGAGTGTTTTGTTTATCTCAATCATTTTATTTTCTACGGAATTTATTACAGCCGAAGAATTTGTACCGAATAATTTAATAACTTGCGCCGCAACAATTTCTTCGATACCATTTTTTGTTTGAAGTCCACGTCTTATAGACCCACCGATATTTATATCCGCAACTTGATGCAAATAAACAGGAGTGCCGTCTTCAGACTGTACTACAATATTTTCTAAATCATCGATCTTAGTGGCTAATCCAACGGATCGCACGAGAAATTCTTCGGAATTTTTTTCAATAAATGATGCGCCGACGTTTAAGTTATTCCGTTTAATTATTTCCACTAGGTCATTTACCGCTAAATTATATTTCAGCAAAGCTATTGGATCAACCACCACGTGAAACTGTTTTTCATACCCGCCAATACCGAGGACTTCGGTTACACCGGGAACAGTCTGCAATTGATATTTTATTATCCAATCCTGCATAGTTCTAAGTTCTTCTAAACTGTATTTGCCCGTTGTATCATCCAAATAATAAAACAAAACCATACCCATTCCAGTGGAGATAGGTCCGAGCTGCGGTTCCCCGAACCCTTCCGGAATCTGTTGGCGCGCTTCCTGCAGTCTTTCATTTACAACCTGACGAGCGAAATAAATATCTGTTTCATCTTCAAAATAAATATTAACGACAGATAACCCGAAGTTAGAAACCGAACGTATGTTCTCTACATTTGGCAAACCGTTCATGGCAGTTTCAATTGGAAAAGTAACGTATTTTTCAACTTCCTCCGGCGCGAGTCCCTCTGTTATTGTAAACACTTGAACAAGCGATGGGGAAACATCGGGAAATGCATCAATCGGCAATTTATTATAGCTTATAAAACCTGCGGCTAATACGATTACCCCAAAAACTGTTACAAGCAGACGGTTCTCAAGGACAAAATCTATAATTCTATTCATATTATTCTCCTCTTAATGACCATGATCTCCACCGAAGGATTCTTTTAATAATTCAGATTTAATTACAAAAGCTCCATCGGATAAATAAATTTGTCCTATGTTCAAACCGGTTAAAATTTGCACGTATATTGTATTAGTTTTACCAATTGTTACAGGCTGAGCTCTAAATCCCAATCCGTCGCGAACAAAAACAACTTTTTGTCCCTCAAAATTGTGAATAGCTGTCAACGAAACTGCCTGATCTACGGTCTCAATTTCCGTATAAACTTTAGCGTTTATAAACATTCCAGGTTTCCAAATGGATTTTGAATTATTTAATTGAACTCGGGCTTTACCGGTTCTCGTATGCACATCTACGGTAGGGCTTATATAAAATATTTTCGCCCTGGCAGTAATATCAACTCCATCAAAAAAAACGTCAACATTCTGTCCGACTTTAATGTTATTCAACTCCTCTTGATAAATATTCAGCTCGGCCCAAACTGTACTGAGGTCGACAACTGTAACAACATGTTCATCATCACCTATAAATTCTCCGGGAGTCATATGTAAATCCAGAACTACGCCGTCAATTGAGGATTCAACGTTGTAGGTTACAAGACTTTCATTACTTTCAATTACTGCAACCACTTCATCTTTGCTTACTTTATCGCCGATTTTTTTATAAACTTTTTTTACTATACCAGCGAAACGTGGAACTATATGAGCAAGTTTGTCCGGATCAACAACAATTTCGCCCGTTAAATCCACGTGAGCTTGAAGCAGCTTAGGACCAACTATATCGGTTTTAATTCCGAGTTCGGTAATCACTGAATCGGATAAAATTATCACTCCTCCCAAATTATCGTTTTCGTTGTGTTCATCTGATAATCCGCTTTGTTGATTAAGTAATTCATCGTTATTATTTCCCTGGAATATTAACATGCCAAACATCATCATTGCTGAGCCTATAACTATTCCAATGATTATAAAAAATATTTTATTTTTGTTTTCCATATAAGGTAACCTCTATTTAATTTTATCCGCGATTATTCCTTCGATTTCCGATTTTACACCGTGAATTTCTGCAATTGTATTTACATACTGGTTTTGAAGTTCAAATAATGTTCGTTGAGAATCCAAAACATCAAGTACTGAATATTTTCCTGAAATATTTCCATTTTTTATTATTCTGAAAGTTTCTTCAGAAAAAGGAATTGATACGTCTCTTAATTGTTCCAGGGTGTTTAAAAACGAATTGTATTTTATATACGATTGTTTAAGTCTGGAAGCTAATCTGCTCTTAACCAATTCGTATTCTACATGTTTTTGGTCAAATCTAATTTTGGATTCTTGAATTGAGCCCTGATTATTGTTGAAAAGAGGCAATGGAATAGAAGCGCCGATAAGGAATGTATTTGTGTTTAACTCGTTTAATCTTTTGTACCCGGCACTGATTGTTAAATCGGGCACGGACAATGATTTCTCGTAATCAATAACGGCGTTTAGTTTTTCGTATTCTTTGTTATATCTCTTTAGATTTGGATTATTATCGAGATAAATTAAAAGAGAATCGTAGCTCGGTAAAACTGAAACATAGTCCAAATCCCCGCTCAATGATTGAAATGAAAGTGACGGGTTATTAATAAGAGACTTTAATTCGGTTATTGATACGGCGTAATCGGCTTGTAAACTAATAAGTTTTATCTGCAGGGAGTTTAGAACTATATTTGCCCGCGATACTTCTACAGGAGAAATTTTCCCAACTTTAATTAAATTTTTCAGATTAGTTATTAGTTCTTCGGATAATTTAATCAACTCATCATTTTTTTCCATTAGTTTTTGCGCGGCTAATGCTTTGCCAAATGATACTTTTATTTGAGTTGAAATTTCGAGTAGTTTTATTTCATAATCCCACTCTGAAAGTGTAATATCCAATTCGGCAATTTTTACGCGGTTTTTTATTTTGCCCGCGAGCAAAATATTTTGATTCACCTTAACCGTTGATTCGCTTCCCCTAAATCCCCGGAAATCTTTTTCACCAAATATATTTTCAGACTCCACTTCAAGTTCCGGATTCGGGTACAAACCGCTTTGATGTTTAACAGCTTGTTGGGCATATATTTCTTTTCTTATTAACTCTAATTCGGAATTGTATTTAATCGCATTATTAACAGCCGCATCTAATGTGAACAATTCAGCTTCAACTGACTGAGCTTTGGGCGCAATTGTACACATAAATAAAAGAGCGGCAGTAAATACGCACTTCTTCAGGCGCATATAAACTCCTAGGTTTATATTTATAAAAATTACTAAATCTTAATATTTAAAATGGTTTGACTCGAAAGGGGGTTATCAAATTAAAAGCGAAACCGTTGTATAGTTATGTAAGGGTGGATTTCTAAATAAGTAATTATAAGTTAAAAATGACAATATTGTTTTTTCGTCAGGCTGGAAAATGTTTGAATAATTTTGTGGTAATAGAGAAGGAATTAAAATAATATTTTTTGTGATATATTGATTAGCTTCATAACAAAAATCATGCAGACTGACGTCTATACAATTATTGTTGTTGATGGATGCGGTTTTTACAGCATTTTGTTCAATTAAATAATGATTATCAGAACAATTTTCACACTCGTTAACTTTCTCAATAGCAACATGTCCATCTGCGCCATAACAAACAAAATATTTGTCAATAACGTGATGGAAGAACGTAGCATGTCCCAGTATTGTGAATAACAATAATACGGTAGTAAATTTATGAGTAAAATTGCTGTTCATTTTTATTTTTTCAAGTCAATTTGTTGGTTAAGTTAAAATTATTTTATTCATCATTTCTATATAAATAACTATTTATATCATTCCAAATTTCCATTCTACTCTCAATTCATAATTCCGGTTCATTTTTACAAACACCATAATTGCAATATTTATTTGGTAAAAATAGTTACAATTAACCAATTATGCGAATATTATAAGAACCTACTATTCCAATACGCCTGGGAAAACTAATATAAATTTGCTGCCGACATTTTTTTCAGATTCGATTCTTATTCTTACGTTATTTAAATCACAATACTTTTTTACCAAAGCCAGACCAAGTCCATTACCTTCAAATCTTCTTGAATAACCACCTTCTTCCTGAACGAATGGTTCAAAAATACTGCTTAAGTATTCTTCCGTCATACCGATTCCGG
>PGYT01000136.1 GCA_002839805.1 Ignavibacteriae bacterium HGW-Ignavibacteriae-2 | reverse complement strand
TTTCATCTGATGGCCTATGTTGAAATGCTGGAGCGTGACAAAAAGAGATTCCAGAATGTATATGACGAAGCCGATGTTTGTCCTCTCGGTTCCGGAGCTTTAGCCGGAACCACATTTGTAACAGACAGATCCTTTTCAGCTCAGTATTTAGGTTTTACAAAAGTCTCCGCAAATTCTCTGGATTCTGTTTCGGACAGGGATTTTGTTCTCGATTATCTTAATGCCTGCTCAATTGGAATGATGCACCTGAGCCGTCTGGCTGAAGAATTGATTTTGTGGAGTACTGTTGAATGGGATTTTATTCAGATGGATGACTCCGTAACAACGGGGTCGTCACTTATGCCGCAGAAAAAAAATCCTGACGCGGCAGAATTAATTCGAGGTAAGTTCGGAAGAGTCCAGGGAAATTATTTGTCTGTTAGTTCTATGATGAAAGGACTGCCTTTAAGTTATAATAGGGACATGCAGGAAGATAAGGAGCCCGCCTTCGAATCTTATAAAACTTACAGTGAATCACTTAAACTGGCAGCTCTTTTAATCAGTTCGTTAAAAATAAACAAAAACAGATTTTCCGCAGAGTTAAAAGGCGATTTTATGTTGTCCACGGATTTGGCGGATTGGCTGGTCTCAAAAAATATTCCATTCAGACAGGCGCATTCTATTATTGGCAAGGTTGTGGCTTACTCTATCGCTAATAATAAAAAGCTGAATGAATTATCAATTAAAGAATTAAAAACTTTTAGTGATGTATTTGATCAATCTGTAAAAGATTATTTGGATATTGAAACTGCACTTAACCGAAAAAAATCATTTGGATCACCTAACCCTCTAATGGTCTCTGATCAAATTAAGAAGTGGAAAGAGCTTTTGGAAGTTGACTAATATTGTGTATTAAAAAAATCAATTACTTTTTATATTTCCAGTAGAAGTACAATGGCAATCCGGAGCAAATAAGTACCAATCCCATCATGGCATTTTGTGTGTTCGCTATAAATGAATTTATAAGAAACACAAAAGAGAATAAAACAAATAATGCCGGGGTATAAGGATATCCCCAAACTTTGTAAGTCCTATCTGTGTCTTTCATTTTTTTGCGCAATACAAAAACACCAAATGCGCCGAGCATATAAAACATCCAGGCAGCAAAAATTACATAGTCTGTAATCATATCGAAAGAACCTGATAAAACAAGTACAGAAGACCATATTCCAAGAACTATTAAAGAAACATGCGGTGTTTTATATCTGGGATGTATTTTTGCGAGACTTTTAAAAAATAATTTTTTCTCAGACATTGCGTATTGTACACGGGCAGTTGCAAGTATGCTGCCATTTAATGCTCCGAATGTCGAAACAATTACTGCAATGGAAATAATTTCTCCGCCAATATGACCGAATATTTTTTCAGCGGCAGTTGCCCCGATTAATGGTGATAGCGCAATTTCATTGATCGGTAAAACATATAGAAATGCAATGTTTAAAAGTACATAAACTATTATTACTATAAGTGTGCCAAAAAGAAGACCAAGTCCCACATCACGTTTAGGATTTTTAACTTCTCCCGCTATAAACGTTACGTTGTTCCAACCGTCGTATGCCCAAAATGCTCCTGCCAGCGCCAATCCTATTCCGGAAAACAAATTTAAATTTGAGTTTCCCGAAATCATATCTTTTGTAAAATTGGACGTATTTCCATCACCCAAAAACAGAAGTAGAACGGTAAGCAACAATATTGATAAGATTTTTATAATAGTTACAACATTTTGTACAACACCTCCGAAAATAACCCCAAAATAATTTACTCCCGTCAAAAACAGAGTGCATATAATAGCAACAGCCTTGGTGCCAAAATCCGCAAATGGGTATATATCACCCACCAGAGGCATGTATAAGGCAATTTTTTGTACCGAGTAAGGTAATTGGGGATATTTAATAAAATATCCAATATATTCTGCGAATACATAAGCAATCGCTGCTTGACTTCCCGTTTGGATTACGGAGAGTACCGACCATCCATATAGGTATGCTACAAAATCTCCGTACATCTTTTTGAAGTAAATAAATTGTCCGCCCGTATCAGTTATTATTCCTGCAATCTCAGCATTGATGGCTGCCCCAATCAATGTAATTAAACCTGCTGCAATCCAAATAATTATCATCAACTCGGGTGAATGTAGTTGTTGTGCCATTGAAGATGGTTTGCGGAATATTCCCGATCCAATCATTGATCCGGCAACAATCATGATAGTGGATAATAATCCAAGGTTTCGCAACAATCTATTTGTATGATCAGGTTTGTTCAAAATAGCAATATTCTCGGATTGAATTCCGGTGAAATTAACGAATAGTTTTTAATTCGCAAATAGATTATGTGAATAAATTTACATTAAAGTGTTGCTTCATGCAGGACTCTATTGTATTTGTAACAAAATTATATTAAGTATGCACACATTCTCTTTAAGGATAATTTATGATAAATAAACTTCGGCCATATTTGATAGGTTGGCTGTTTATATTTATTATATTATCGCCCCTTGCCTTATACGAGTCTAATAATTTTTTAAATTCGGAATGGAATAAAGAATCATTATTGACAAATGGTGAGATTTGTAATTCTCCAATTATACAAAGCTGCCAGATTAAAAAAAAATCGTTTCAATCTGTAAATTTTCAATTTCTTCACATTCAAAAAGAATCTTTTTATAATAATATCAACCGCTTAAAATTTGTTTATAATTATTCCGATGATTTAACCCGCACCGGTACATTTAAGTTTTTTCTTTCCGCACAGTTTTATACAGCCGTATAAATTAATAACCTAACTCCCGAGAATTCACAAAACAATTTTTTAAATAAGAGATTAATTATGGCAATGTCGCAATCCAAAGAGCAATGGGGCAGCAGAATTGGTTTAATTCTGGCTGTTGCAGGTAACGCAGTTGGTTTAGGGAATTTTTTAAGGTTCCCTGCTCAGGCAGTTCAAAATGGAGGGGGCGCGTTTATTATCCCTTACCTTGTGTCATTTTTTTTGATGGGTATTCCTTTAATGTGGATAGAATGGGGAATAGGGCGACATGGAGGAAAATACGGATATCACTCAACTCCGGGTATGCTGGACTCGCTGGGTAAATCAAAAGCGCTAAAATATTTCGGCGTATTCGGAATTTTTACAAATTTGGCCATTCTTGCTTATTACTGTTACATAGAATCATGGACTTTATCTTATGTCTGGCATTCGTTGGCAGGTTCTTTCGCGGGAAAAAGTCCTTCAGAAGTTTCCGCCTTTTTTGCTAATTATCTGGATTTGGGCAATGGCAGCAAATTTAATTTGCCTACTGAAGCCATTCTTTTTTTCGCTGTTACACTTGGTATTAATCTTTGGATTCTTTCACGCGGACTAAGCGGAGGCATTGAAATAGCAAGTAAAATTGGAATTCCTGTACTGATACTATTCGGAAGTTTTCTAGCGATAAGAGCATTTACTTTGCATGCTGGAGAATCAGGCGCGGTTAACGACGCTATACAGGGCTTTAATTTTTTATGGGAACCGAAATTTGATTCACTCTCAAACCCAAAAGTCTGGCTTGCCGCAGCTGGTCAAATATTTTTTACGCTTTCAGTCGGTATGGGCTCGATACATTGTTACGCTTCTTATTTGCGCGAGAAAGATGATATTGCTCTAAACGCCGCCACTGCAGGATGGATGAATGAATTTGTTGAAGTTGTTCTTGGAGCGTCTATTATAATTCCGATTGCAACCGCTTATCTGGGACTCGATTGGATTAAAGCTAACGTTGGATTCGAAATGGGTTTTCGTACTATGCCTACTCTTTTTCAGAATTGGGGTCCATATTTGGCGGCGTTGGCGGGTTTAGCCTGGTTTGGATTGTTGTTTTTAGCCGGTATTACAAGTTCACTTGCAATGGGTCAGCCTGTAATGGCTTTTATACAAGACACATTCAAAGTCGATAGGAGGAAATCAACTTTTATTCTTGGCACCTTAATCCTTATACTTGCTCTTCCATGTATTATATTTTATGAAGCCGGCGCGTTTAACGAGTTTGATTATTGGGCCGGTACTTTCGCTCTTGTTGTATTCGCTCTTGGTGAATCTATTTTGTTCGCTTGGGTTTTCGGTATTAATAATGCCTGGGAAGAAATTACCAGGGGAGCCGATATTAAAATACCTCTCTTTTTTAAATTTGTTATCAAATACATTACTCCCGCATTTCTATCTGCGGTTTTTATAGGCTCGCTAATTAGACCACTTAACGGCGATTGGAAAGGAGCAATTAGTTCTTTTATTTCGGGGAAAGGGTGGCAATTAGCTAATGATAGTATTATCGGGACATTACTAAATACCGGTATACAAGATACAAGATGGATAATAGAAGGTGATATAACAAATGTTTTTATAATTGATATGACGCGTCTTCTTCTGTTGTTAACATTCATCGGAATTGCTTTTATGGTTGCATACTCCTGGAAAGTTAAAATGAATCAGAAATAATTTTGGAAAAATATTTTTAAGAGGAATAAATATGTCGACAAGTGCTTTGTTTACAATGCTTATAACTTGGAGCGTAGTAATATTTTTTGCGTCCCGGTTTCTTGTAAAAGTTTTAAGAAGTAATAAAAAAAATGAATAAAGTTGTTTATGAACAACATATCCACGCGAAACTATTCGCTCATTTTGCCCAATATTTAATGACCGTGCAAATTATGATTTTGGAATTTATTTTGTTTTTAAGTTTATAACGACTTTTTTACATATAAAAACTTCATTTAAATACTTATAAAACTGCCTATAATCGAACAATTACCCACAAAACACATTTTTTTTAAAAAAGATGTTGCAACATTATATGTTATAACATATATTGCAGTATCAAATAAGACATTATATCATATAACAAATATATTAGGAGAAATAAATGAAAACATTCAAAATACTTATTACGGCAGTTTTAATAAGCGCATCCAGTTTAGTCGCTCAAACAAATTGGACATTCGACCAGGCACATTCAAATGTAAATTTCACTGTGACACATATGATTATTTCCGAAGTTGA
>PGYT01000135.1 GCA_002839805.1 Ignavibacteriae bacterium HGW-Ignavibacteriae-2 | reverse complement strand
ATAAAATCACTTGAGAACAGTCATCTTTTTCGCGATTGAAAATGGCGAATTCCTTTTTATATCTGTTATAGTAAGCGTATAAAAATAAACTCCGCTGCTTAAGGAACGAGAATTAAATGTTGCAGTAAATTTACCTGCGGGCTGTTGTGAGGCGACAATGGTTTGAATTTTTTCACCAAGTAAGTTAAAAACACTTAACTCAACAAAACTATCCGAACTCAATTCATAATCAATAGTAGTTGTAGGATTAAAAGGATTTGGGTAATTCTGATATAATTTATATACCTGAGGCACAATTGTACCGGATTCATTAATCTCTGTGGGGTTGTTAAAAAAGGTTATAAATTTTTTCATCAAATCATTTCTTGTTCCCGCTGGATAAATTGTTTCAAAAGGAAATGACATAAGCACAAGTTTTCCGGGGGAATTACCTTTTGGAAACATACCTTCGTAATAAATTCCCGACCAGCCCAGAGTAGTATCAACACCGGCGTATCCCATAAATTTTTTCGCGCCGTTTACGGGTTTAATTAAATCAGGCCAGTCCACGTTATAAGTTCCATGCGTACCGTCATCGAAAAAAAAAGAAGCTAATCCGCCAAATGGACTCGATGGCAGAATGGCAGCAGTGTAATATTTTCCTGAAATATTATAAGGGGCATCGCTTACATATTTTGTTTTAAGATAATTATAACAAAAATCTTTATCGTTTTGTGAGCCTTTGTAGTCCAGGTCCCAGCCGATCTCGCTTCCGCTGACTAAAAGTTTCCCCCCGTTGTTCAGAAAGTTGGATATCTTTTCCTGCTCCAGTATATCGAATGTTTCATCCGCCGTACTTTCTTCACCGAGAATATAATCGACAATTTCGTAATCGTTCAAATCAACTAACAATTCTTTAACTGCATCATTTGTAACAGCGTCCACAGAGAGATCACTCGTAAAAAAAGAGGAAGCGTGCTGCCGAATAAAATTAAATGTATTTCCATCGGATAATCGGTCGAATCCGTTTACGATTAATGTTCTGTTTTTTTTACTGCCGGTGGCACAAGCCAGCATTTCCGATTTTGCGGACAAGCCGGATTCATTTTCGCTTTGAAGTTGAATAAAATATAAAGAGTCGGAACCCAACCTATCAATCAATAAGTTTGTAGGGGTTAACAGCCTTTTTTTTGTGAAGTTAATTCCGTCGGTACTTATGGAGACGTGATAATTTATAACTCCGGCTTTTTGAGGAATAATCAATTTTATGGAATTATTTCCTTCGTTTATAACTCCAAAAGATTTTGGTTTTTCCGGAAGCGTTTCGTCTTTAAGATAACTTGTCTGTTCCATTGGAGTACTTTCGTTGCTTAAGATTCGGAAATTAACCGCGTCTTTAAGAACTTCTCTTATATCGCTTACAACGCTGTCAATTAAAACCTCGCTATTAAGAAGACGAATTCCATGGCTGTAATCTACATATGTATCTATATGAATATTGGTAAGCGGCTGAATAGGATTCCCGTCCAATTTATGCCATCCATAAATTGTAACGTGATTAGGCCGCGCAGGATCTGTTATCTTATTGCTTAAAACTACGTCCTTTTTAGTTCCACCGACAAGTTCTCCCAGTACAGCGGTTTTAGCAATTAATTGATTGTTAATATCAGAATTGTGCTCAACAAACCTTGCAACGGATTCGCTTAGTCCGGCTACCCATGGGTAGGTAACAGGCTCAAGTTTTGTAGTTGCGTTTATATAAATGTTATCAACAAGTTTACTGGTGGGCAGAACCATATTAAATAAATTGGCAATTTTCTGGGCGGTAAGCGGACCCATTGGTATCCTGCAATAATCATCATTTGAACCAATTGCAAGATAATCGGGCATTACCTGATAATAAATCGTATGCGATATTCCATTAGCGTCCGTAAATATTGCTTTCTGCTGAAGAAGATTACGTAAAAAACCGGGAATATTTCCGCTTGAAATTTCCTCTAAAATTCTGGATTCACGATCCGCAAAACTCAAATTACTGACGGCATTCATAAATGTTTTGCCGCCAATTGCTTGCGGGTTACGATCAGGAATATTTATCTGTTTTAAATTGGGGATAAATTTCTGAATGTAACCGGAATAAGCTCTTTCGCCATAGTAACTGTAATTGATGTTTTCTTTTTCGGTTCCGGAAAGAATCCCGTGTATATAACCGTTTCGTTCAACTTGTACAGTGTGGAGTATAAGTTTATCCGGATTCTTTTTAAGAATAATTTTAACTCTTCCTTCCAGAGCGGTATATTTAATAAATTCGTCATTTTCTTCTGTTGTAAACGTGAAATAATTTTCTAGAAATTTTTTCATCATTCTGCTTCTATACCAGGTTCCTCCTGTAGCGCTTACAACCGGTTGCCCATTATATAAAGCTACACTGTCGTTATAAGCAATTGTGCAGAGATAATTTTCATTAGACTTCTGCAGCCAGGCGACAATTTTTTCTCCATATATGGTTTCGTATCCGTAATTGCTGTCGAGGAAAGAAATTCGTTTTACAAAATCCGGTATTTCTTGAAAATTATCGAGGAAAGAAAATGTAAATCTGCCGCCTCCGCTATGTCCGGTAAGAACAATTTGGGTAAAGTATTTACCAAAAATGGATTGTATAGAATCAACGAGTGAATATAATTGCTGGGCGTGATCCGAATGAACAGCTTTCCAGGCAGGCCAGCTCTTTTGACTGGTTTCTAAATACACCGTTACATAATTATAATCATTAAAATTTTTCCGCAGGAAACGTGTTTGAGCTCCGATATGTTGTATATCGTAATGCCAGTCGTCCCCGTCTCTTAAAACCCTTCCGATTGTCTGGTCGGTTGTGTTGCCATTGGGCAGAGCGTATAAAGAAATTAAAACGGGTTTGTCGGGATCGAAATCGGCAACCGCCGGAGCGTTAATTTTTACGAATATATCATCGCTGAAACCGAAAACATATTCCTGCTCATCGAAAAATTGGCTAATGCCAAAAAGAGAAAGTTTTTCTGAGCCCAAAATAAGTGTAGAAAAAAGAAAAACTAAAACAATAAATGTTTTTTTCATACCGCCACTTCATTCTTTTATATTGATGAAAATTAATCATTAATATTTTTAAAGTGAACCTGAAATACAAATTACTTTTCCTGATTGGATAGTAGCATTTTAATCCAATTATATTTTAGATAGTTATTATAATGAATTATATAAATTAATTTATGACTTAACACCCATAACCCATTTTCATGAGTTAATCTTAATCTCTTAAGACCTTGACCTCTTTGGGGGTATGCTTAAATAATATTACTATTCTGTAAATCTCAGTTTATTCGGGAATGAATGGTCGACTGACGGAAAATCCAGTCGGGTTGGGCCCCAGTCTATCTGGGGATCTTCCGACGAAAATGTCTGGATAGGCGGTTCCGAAGGGGCAATATGGCACTATAGTGTTTACTTTTGGAGCGAAAACGTTGTTTTAACAAAGGATTGAAACCGACAGATTGTATTTGACAACGCGTGGGGTGAGGCCCCGAACAATTTATATTCGTTAGGCGCATATGCTGATGATAAAGGATATAGTAATAGCGTAATAGCTCATTACACCGGTAAACAGTGGACTATGCTTAATTCCGATGGACTGATCGGTATTGTTGAACGATATTACAAAAACAAATCAGATGGTAAGCGATATTTACATTCCTATAGACTGGGAGGAGGGGAATACAATGATAGTACGCTTATTTATGAACACAATCAGAATGAATATAAAAAAATATACGGCAATATCTGGGCAAAAGGATACAGACAGATTTAAGTTTAATTAACGGCGAAGTCTACATCGTGCTGAGAAGCAGGATATCAAAATGTATAAACAATCAATTTAAAACAATAATTACAGTCGATAATCCTTAATTCTATCAGCGAATATGGGGAAGAAACCAGAATGAAATTTTTCTTTTGATGACCGACCGGCTGGTTCACTACAATGGAAACGATATGGAATATTTATTTAATTTCGATAAACCGAGTACACAAATTTTTGGAGCGGCACTTTTTGAAAAAGAGGTCTTATTTACAGTATATGAACAGCCCACTGACTTAAATGGGGACTCCCCCCAATAGTTGGAGTTGAAGATAATGAAGGGGGAGCATTTATTTCCGCATGTTATGCTGCTCCTCTGGACACTGCGCCTTATAGTGTAAGAATACCCTCTCTTTTTAAAATCGATAAATACGGAATCATTGCCTCAGTTTCAGTTTCAAGAGTAGGTGGAACCGGGGAGAGTTAAATAAAATAATTAAGTGTAGTAACGGCGATTTAATAGTAAGGTATTATAACCGGGAAGAAGAATTGAACGAAGTTGTGAGAATAAATAACCGGGGAGAAGTATTATGGAAAATAAATGCACAAATCGAGATGAGAGGTTCAATTTTATTTGAATATGATTCTAATACAGTGGGAATACTGGGTGCAATAGAGAAAGTATTGCCTGTTAGATATGATATAGTGTTGGAAACTTTCTCAAAAGAAGGCGTTCTGACTAATAAGCTGATTACTGATAACAAAGACATTGATTCATTTGAGTTTATAGAAAACGTCCTCCCCTGCGATGACGTTATCTACTCACATTTAAGGAGCGTGTTTACTACTCAAAATATATAAGCAATTTTCAAGGATTCAAATTGAACGGGGAGAATCTGTTTGAGGGGAGAGGTATACAGTTGTTTGATTCGAATTCAGTTTACACAAAAATGTTCAAAACATCAAATTCATTTCTGTTTATAAATGTAAATTTATGTCGAAAATTAGATTTGCAAGGAAATGATGTTTGGAACAACAGGATAGTAAAATATACGAATCGGGATATGGGCTATTATGATGTCATCATCGATGGGAACGGAGGATTCATTGTATTTTGGTTGGAAAATCTTGATGGGATTCGGATTCAACAGGTTAATGCAAATGGTGAGTTAGGTGTTGTATTGCCTACCGCAGTTGAAAAAGTATTAGACGATTCTTTGAAAGGATTTTATTTGGAACAGAATTATCCGAATCCGTTTAATCCCGCTACAACAATAAATTACAATTTACCCGAACAGGGGCATGCTACCATTAAAGTGTACGATATGCTCGGCAAAGAAGTA
>PGYT01000020.1:1704-44667 GCA_002839805.1 Ignavibacteriae bacterium HGW-Ignavibacteriae-2 | reverse complement strand
TAACTTTTCTATTTTGCTAATACCGCACAAATCAAGTAATTTTAGCATGATAATTTAGTTTTATAATTTGTGGAGAATATGATGTCCAATTTTGTTATTAAACCAGCCATCAGAACAGAAAAAATAACTTATGCCGTGCGCGATATTGTTGTTCTTGCTAACGAAGTTGCCAAAACAGGTAAAGAAATGTTGTATTTGAATATTGGAGACCCTAATTTATTTGATTTTGAACCGCCACGCCACCTTATCGATGCAACATATCAGGCAATGTTAAAAAATAAAAACGGTTATTCGCCTTCTTCCGGAATCAAAGAAGCGGTGGATTCTATTGAGAAAGAAGCAGAACGTAAAGGCATTTCGAACATTAATGATATTTTTGTAACTACAGGCGCAAGCGAAGCCATAGAACTTGCTCTAACAGCTTTGGTAAATGAAGGTGATAATGTTTTAACCCCTACACCCGGTTATCCATTATATACTGCGGTAGCCAGTAAACTACGTGCATACGAAAATCCATATTACTTAAACGAAGAAAATGGCTGGCAACCGGATATTGAGGATATTAGAAGTAAAATTAATGATAAAACCAAAGGTATAATAATCATCAATCCAAATAATCCAACAGGTTCCAACGCGGATTATAATACGTTAAAACAACTAGTTGATCTTGCCGTTGAAAACAATCTTATAATTTTTGCCGATGAAATTTATGACAAACTTTTATTCGACGGCTCTAAACATATCGCGCTCGCTTCCATAAATCCCGATGCGCCTGTTGTAACATTCGGAGGTCTATCAAAAAATTATATGGTACCAGGATTCAGAATTGGCTGGGGGGTTGTAAGCGGACAAAAATCTGTATTGGTTGATTATATTGAAGCTATAAACAAGATGCTTCGCGCACGGCTATCGGCAAATCATCCTGAACAATACGGAATAAAGCCCGCATTGGAAGGCCATCATGATCATTTAAAATTAGCGCTCGAAAAGTTGCATCGTCGCAGAGATATAACTGTTGAAATGTTAAATGAAATTCCCGGAATATCTTGTGTTAAACCTGAGGGTGCCTTCTACGCATTTCCAAAACTTGAAATCAGCAATTCTGATAATCATTTTGTTGCAGAACTTATAAGGGAAACAGGTGTTGTTGTTGTTCCCGGAAGCGGATTCGGACAAAAAAAGGATACACGCCATTTCAGAGTTGTATTTCTTCCTCAGGAAGAAAAGTTGGAAAAAGCTTATAAGAGTATTGGGGATTTTATAGTTAAATATAGAAATACCTACGAAAAATAATTTTTTATTTCCTTTATAAAACGGCATCTTTTCTTGATGCCGTTTTCAATTTGTTGAACTGCACATAAATTTATTCTTCCTTAATTTTGCCTTTTATCTTAATAAAGATCAAATATCTTATTAACTTTGGATGTCGTTTTAATTATAAAGGTGATAAATGAAAGTTGGAATAGTAGGAGCAGGTTTGGTGGGTGCCACAGCCGCATATGCAATCGTTATGCGAAAAGCGGCCAGTGAAGTTGTGCTGATAGATGTGAATAAAAAAAGAGCTGATGCTGAAGCGGCCGATATATTACATGCAGTGCCATTTCTCAATCCAGTAGATGTTATTTCAGGTGATTACGAAGATTTGCGCGACTGTAAAGTTGTAGTAATAACAGCGGGTGTTAATCAAAAACAGGGTGAATCTCGCATAGACCTGCTTGGAAGAAATGCTGCAATCCTAATATCTATCGTGCCTAATATTATCAAGTACGCCCCCAAGTCAATATTATTAATGGCCACAAATCCCGTTGATATTTTAACACAAATTACAGCGGATATTGCAGATAGTTACGGTATTCATAACTCAAAGGTAATAGGTTCCGGCACTACTCTCGATACAGCACGGTTCCGATCTTTACTGGGAACCCATCTTGAAATTGATTCTCAACATGTTCATGCATTTGTTATTGGCGAGCATGGTGATAGTGAAGTTTTAACCTGGTCTATTGCTGATATTGGAGGTATTCCGTTGAAAGAATTTGCGCGACAGAGAAATATTCTATTGGACGAATCTATTATTAGCTCAATTGATGATAAAGTCCGGAATGCCGCCTATAAAATTATTGAGGGGAAAGGGGCTACATATTACGGAATAGGATCGGCAATATCAAAATTGGTTGAAGTTATTACAAGGGATAATAAAGCTATACTTACTGTTAGTTCAAAAACTAAAAATATTGAAGGAATAGAAAATGTTACAATATCACTCCCAAGAATAATTTCGGGTAATGGAATTGTTGACACACTTAAACTAGAGTTATCTGAAATGGAAAAAGCCGAATTGTATAGAAGCGCAAAATCATTAAAGGAATTTTACGACAGTTACAAAACAACCAATTAACACTTTATTCTCTCCAGGAAAGTTTATAAAATTCACAATCGCTCATACTTGAGACCACCCCGTCTGTTTGGTAAGTAATTAGCCATTACCTATATTTGCACCTATTTTAAAATTACGATGGGATATTCAATTGAACGGGTATAATATTACGAAGCTTACCAATGGTATTAATGTACTTACGGAAAATATTCCTTACGTAAGATCTTTTTCTCTAGGATTCTGGTTTAATACAGGATCAAAAAACGAAACAGCAAAAAATAATGGCATAAGTCACTTTATTGAGCATATGTTATTTAAGGGCACAAAAAAAAGAAGCGCTCGTAGAATAGCCGACGAAATTGAATCACTTGGCGGATACCTTAACGCATTTACATCTAAGGAACATACATGTTATTATGGCAGAGGGTTGAGCCAGTATATAGGCAAAACATTCGAGGTGCTTGCCGACATGATATTGGATTCGCAGCTTAAATCCAAAGATATTAAAAACGAAGCAGGTGTTGTAATCGATGAACTTCACGACATTGAAGATTCGCCAGAAGAGTTAATATTCGATAAATTTGAGAGTAATATTTATAGGGGCAATTCACTTCATTATCCAATTATCGGCACAGAAAAAAATATTTTGGAGTTTGATAAAAAAGCGATAGAAGAATACCTTAATAAATTTTACACAAATAATAATTTTTTCATAGTGGCCTCCGGCTGCGTTAGTCACGATGAAATTGTTAAGATGGCTGAAAAATATTTTGGCAGCAGAAAAAGTGAATTGAAACAAACAACAAAAAAATTCAAACCCACTACCGCCGAAGATCAAAACTTTCGTAAAGAAGTTCAGCAAATTCACGCGATAATAGGTAAATCGGTTTATGGATATAAAAACAAAAAGCGGCAGGCAATTAGCATTCTTTCTCATATTCTGGGTGACGGCAGCAGCTCCCGCTTGTTTCAGGCGTTAAGGGAAAAGAACGGTATAACATATCAGATAAATACTTTTCTAAACTCATTTTACGATGTATCTACATTTGGAGTATATTTTTCTACGAATCCTAAAAATTATAACAAAGCTCTAAATTTGGTAAACATCGAGCTTCAGAAATTTTACGATAAACCATTTACAAAAAAAGAACTTCAGCGGGCAAAAGCTTATGTAAAAGGAAATATTTTACTCGGGCTGGAAAATACATCAAACAGAATGATGCGTATGGCGCAGTCCTTTATTTATTTTAATAAAGTAAGAACTATTGAAGAAACAATATCGGATATCGATAATTTGGATATGAATTTTCTTGTTGAATTAACACATGAATTGTTTGAGCCCGGAACACTAATTAAAACTACTATCTCACCGGAGAAATTTCAAATAAGTTAAAATAAGTTTTAATCTAAGCTTGTTTTTAAGGATAAATCATCTTTGAAGCTTAAATAGCATATTTAAAGCCGATTTCTTAAATTGAAATCGATCTCTATGAAGGACTGATGCGAATATTAAAAATTATATCATACATACTTCTTCTGTCTGTCACTTTATGCTTTGGTAAAGGGCAACAGGTAGTTCTAAAAGTTGATAAACCCGGCTACGTTACAATGGACTCGGTTTATCAATTTTCACTTCTGCTTTCGCACAAAATATGCGAATATCCACAAACTGATTTTTATTTGCTTGTGGATGAAGGAATTAAAATAAATAGAGTTCGAATAAAAACAGATAGCGGTCTGAAAGATTTACTTGTAACTAATTCAAAATTTTCCGGCTTTTATGGAAAAGTTTTTAAATCCAGCATATTCATTCCCGATTCACTTTATAATTCAGGTGTAAATACCCAAATTGTAATTGAAGTTAAAGCACCCCGAATAAAAAAAACAGAGATAGCTTTTGCGTTTAATTTCATAAAGAAAAATAAGATCCAAGAATCACTGTCATCATTTAATTCTACTTACAATTTAGAAAAGCTACCTGTTGTTAACATAGAATTTTACAAACCCCAAAACTTTGCGGGCAATTCATTAAAACTGCCTAAATCCTCGTACATTAAATTAAAACAGAATTTCCAACCTGAAAATGACAAACTTTTATTCTGTTACTGGGCTAAGGTTAAATCTCCGGATATCAATTTTTTGAAAATTTATAGAGAAAGCGGGCAGGATACAATATTTAATTTGTTATTTAAACGTTCTAAATATGATATTTTGGCGGCGGACATTATAGATATTAATTTGGAAAATGTATTTGTTGACGAATACAGCTGGAACTACTATGCAGTGGTAATTGAATACTCTGAAGCGAAAATAAGTTTTTATTTGAACGGCAAGTTCTCTTATTCTGTTAGAACAAACATTTTAAAAACAGATAAACTAGTTTTTGAATTATGTAACAATTCTACAAAACAGGTGCATGTGGATAATCTTTGTTTGTTCGATTTTGGCAACGGTCTAAACTTCATCCGCTCCAATATGAACTATTCCAAAACTACTTCTGACAGTTCAAAACTAATTTATCTGGAATCATTCGAAAAGATGAGGAATAACGCAAAAAGTTCTGAATCATCAATATTTACTGAGAGCAGAAATCTTGAGTATATAAAATCTACTGCCCCAATTTTTTCACGAATTCCTGAATTAAAATTACAGAGTTACGATAACTTTAATGAAATATTATGGAAAAATTCTGACGATCAGTTTGTAGATTATTATATTCTGGAAAGGTCAACCGACGGTAAAACTTACGAAGATGTTGCCAGCAAAACTGCCGAAGGAAAAAGCGATAAATTTTATAGTCTTATCGATCAGAAAAATAAATATAGTGAGATTGTTTATTACAGAATTAAACAAATAAATAAAGATAACTCAACTACCTATTCTTCCATATTAAAAGTTGGACAGGGTGAAAGGGAAACATTTTTTATTGAACAAAATTACCCTAATCCGTTTAATCCTGTTACTACCACAAAAGTGGAAATACTAAATACTTCTGAATTTAATATTGTTGTTTATGATTTAGTTGGTACGAAGATAGCTGATATTTATAACGGCGTTTTAGAAAAAGGCATCCATAAATTTGATTTTGACGGATCCAACCTGCCATCCGGTATATATTTCCTCGAAGTTTCATCAAAAACTTCAACCCAAGCAATAAAAATGATCTTAACTAAGTAAGTTCTCATTTTTTCACATCCAAAATAAATTGTATGTTCTCAAAAGTGCTTTCCAGTTCCACTATTGGAATTGACGCCATAATAGTTGAAGTTGAAACTCATTGCGAAAAACAATTGCCCGGTATTACAATTGTGGGTTTACCGGACAGTGCCGTAAAAGAATCGCGCGAAAGAGTAACTGCGGCTATTAAAAACAGCGGATTCGATTTTCCACTTAAAAAAATTACTGTTAATCTGGCACCGGCTGATCTTAAAAAAGAAGGCAGCTCTTTCGATTTGCCAATAGCTATTGGTGTATTGGCAGCAGTTGAAACTGTTAATTCTTCATTGCTTGATGATACAATAATTCTTGGAGAACTATCACTGGACGGGAGTCTAAGGAAAATTAAAGGGGCATTACCAATTGCGGTTGAAGCAAAGTATAGGGGAATAAAACGAATTGTATTGCCAATTGAGTCTTCCAAAGAGGCATCAATTGTAGATGACCTGGAAGTATATGGAATTAGCTCTTTACGTGAACTTATCGAGTTTTTAAATGGTAAAAAATCAATTCCTAAAGTTGTAACCGACACTAAAGAACTTTTAATGGAAGTTAACAAGTATCATTTGGACTTTTCAGATGTGAAGGGACAAGAAAATGTTAAACGCGCACTTGAAATTTCCGCAGCAGGGGGACATAATATTATTATGATCGGTCCGCCCGGTTCCGGTAAAACAATGCTTGCTAAAAGATTCCCTTCAATTCTGCCCCCGCTATCATTTGAAGAAGCACTTGAAACTACAAAGATTCATAGTGTTGCCGGAATATTAAACTCAGAAAAAGCTCTTTTGACGGAGCGTCCATTCCGCAGCCCGCACCATACAGTTTCTGATGCCGCATTAATTGGCGGCGGAAGTTATCCGCGTCCAGGGGAAGTTTCATTCGCGCATAATGGTGTGCTGTTTTTGGATGAATTCCCAGAATTTCGCAAAAACGTATTGGAAGTAATGCGTCAGCCGATGGAGGATTATAAGGTTACAATAAGCCGAAGTAAAATGTCATTGGATTTTCCTGCTAATTTTATGCTGGTTGCCGCAATGAACCCATGTCCATGTGGATTTTTTACAGATCCTAATAAGGAGTGTACCTGCAATCCAAATTTGATTCAGAAATATATGTCGCGTGTATCGGGTCCACTTTTAGACAGAATTGATATTCATATTGAAGTGCCTGCGGTAAAATATCAGGAATTATCATCAAGCAGAATGGGGGAATCCTCTAAACAAATTAGAGAAAGAGTTGTTAGTGCGCGCGGAATTCAAATGGAGAGATTTAAAAATCAAAAATTTATTCATTGTAATGCGGATATGGGAACTCGCGAAGTACGTTCATATTGTTCAATTGATTCGGCCGGATCGGAACTATTGAAAATGGCTATGACAAAACTAGGACTTTCGGCCCGCGCTTATGACCGAATACTTAAAGTTAGCCGGACAATTGCAGATCTGGAACAATCGGATAAAATACTACCACAATTTATAAGTGAGGCTATTCAATATCGCAGCTTAGACAGGGAGTTGTGGAACCATTAATTTTAGGCCCACTTTTGTTAAATTTTTATAATTTCTGTACTTTTTTGGCTAAAACCTCATTAAGGTTTCCACATTACTAAAAAACTACAGAGAAACAATTCTTGCATTTAAAAATAAATGCATATATATTTGTTGCTCGTTAAAATTAGTTTATTGTGTACTGTTACAAAACCTGGGCAGGCGCCAAAGCTGGAGAGTTGGGGCGGACTGTAAATCCGTTGGCTAAGCCTGAGGGGGTTCGATTCCCTCCCTGCCCACAAATTTGAAATCGATGAAGAAGAGTAATAAACCCTTTTTTATTCAAACTTCGTTGATTTTTTAACGCTTAGAAATAAATATTATATATCTGGAAAAATAATTTTCCGGAAATTGTTTCAAGCATTAAAAAAAATAGTTTTTTATGTATTGAAGTTTTTATAAGCGGGAGTAACTCAGTTGGCTAGAGTCATCCCGTTCAACGGGATTGGTCGCGAGTTCAAGAAGTGATAAATGAAACAATTTCGTTTAAAGTTCTGATAAAAATTGAAAAATTATAAGCGGGAGTAACTCAGTTGGCTAGAGTCACAGCCTTCCAAGCTGTTGGTCGCGGGTTCGAATCCCGTCTCCCGCTCAAATAGTTCTAAAAATATTGATTATATGATTGAAAAGCTGACGTAGCTCAGTTGGTAGAGCACATCCTTGGTAAGGATGAGGTCACCGGTTCAATCCCGGTCGTCAGCTCAGTTAATTAGATTATTGACCGGACAAAACCGGTTATAAAAATAGATTTATTGTGATTCAATATATCGCTGAATTTAAATCTTGAGAGATTTGGAGAAAAAATGGCAAAGGCAAAAAACGCAAGACAAACGATAATACTTGAAAGTACAGAAGGTACTGGATATAGGTATACGACTAAAAAAAATAAAAGAGAACATCCAAGTAGAGTAGAATTTAAGAAATACGATCCTGTTGCAAGAAAACACGTTCTATTTAAAGAAACTAAATAAACACGTCAGTGGCTCAATTGGTAGAGCAGCGGTCTCCAAAACCGCAGGTTGGGGGTTCGAGTCCCTCCTGACGTGCCATTTGCACAGTAAAAAGAAGATTTTATGAAAGAGAAAATAATTAATTTTTTTAATGATGTGGTCAAGGAAATGAAAAAAGTTACCTGGCCAACTCAGGACGAATTAAAAGAATCAACAACTATTGTAATTGTAGTTTGTTTATTGCTTTCTGCATTTACTTATTTGATTGATATGTCCATTTCACAGCTTCTAACAGGTATATTTTAATAGTGGAAAATCCAAACACAAAATGGTATGTAGTTAGGACTTTCTCGGGTCATGAGAACAAGGTAAAGTCGTTAATTGAAACAGAAATGCGCGACAGCGATGAGCTTCAAGCTAAAATCCTTGAAATTTTGGTGCCGACGGAAAAAGTGTTTGAAGTTAAAGACGGCAAGAAAAAGACTAAAACCAAGAATTTCTTTCCTGGTTATATTCTTGTTAATGCCGAGCTTGATAACAGGGTGAAAGATTTTATCGTTAACACACCTTCTGTTATGGGCTTTCTGGGTACTCAAAACACTCCAAATCCACTTATGCCTGACGAAGTAAAAAGAATTGTTGGCCGAATTACTCAAAATGACGAAACCGAAAGAACCGAAACGATTTTTAGAACGGGAGATTTCGTTAAAATTATTGACGGTCCATTTAACAATTTTACTGGCATAATTGAAGAAGTTAACGAAGAAAAAATGAAAATTAAAGTTATGGTTTCTATTTTTGGACGTAAAACTCCGGTTGAAATAGATTTTGTTCAAGCAGAATTAGAAAAATAAATTGATAGGATAAGTTATGGCTAAGAAAATTACTGGGTATATAAAACTTCAAATTCCTGCTGGTCAGGCAAATCCATCACCTCCAGTTGGCCCTGCTCTTGGTCAAAAAGGCGTTAATATTATGGAGTTTTGCAAGCAGTTCAACGCTAAAACTGCCGAAAAATCAGGATTAATTATTCCTGTAGTAATAACAGTTTACGCCGATAAATCGTTTACATTTATTACAAAAACTCCACCTGCAGCTGTATTGTTGAAAAAAGCTATTAATTTGGCTAAAGGTTCAGCTGAACCTAACAAGAATAAAGTTGCTAAAGTTACAAAGGCCCAATTGAAAGAGATTGCAGAAACGAAAATGCCTGATTTAAATGCTGCGGATCTTGAAAGTGCGATAAGTATGATTGCAGGCACCGCAAGAAGTATGGGTGTTACAGTAGAAGATTAACATTAATCATTAAAGTTTGGTAAAAAGATGAAAGTATCAAAACGGTATAAAGCAATTAAAGAAAAAATTGATACCAAAAAAGAATATTCAATTGAAGAGGCTATTAAGCTGCTTAAATCAGGTTCAAATGTTAAATTTACTGAATCTCTGGATTGCGCTGTTCGTTTAGGTGTTGATCCACGCCATGCTGATCAAATGGTAAGGGGAACAGTAAGTCTGCCGCACGGAACTGGAAAAGAGGTTAGAGTTTTGGTTGTTACAAAAGGACCAAAAGCGGAAGAAGCCTTGAATGCCGGCGCCGATTATGCTGGATTTGATGAATATTTGGCAAAAATTAAGGATGGTTGGGCGGAAATTGACGTTATTATTTCTACGCCGGATGCAATGCCTGAATTGGGTAAATTGGGAAGAGTTTTGGGTCCTAAAGGTTTAATGCCAAATCCCAAAAGCGGTACTGTTACAACAGATGTTGTTACAGCCGTAAAAGAAGTTAAAGCCGGAAAAATTGAATTCCGAGTTGATAAAACAGGTATTGTGCATGCCTCAGTTGGGAAATTGTCTTTCGACGAAAAACAGTTGATCGAAAATACTCAGGCATTTCTTAATACAATTGTTAAGCTGAGGCCTTCGGCTGCTAAGGGACAATATATAAAAAGCTTTTATATAACCAGTACAATGGGACCCGGATTGCAGGTTGCTAAAGAAGTTGCTTCGGCTCTTGTAAAGTAAATTACGCACTCAATATATAGCTTCAAATGTAAGTCATTTTGTTAAATGAATTAGGTGAACGATGAACAGAACAGAAAAAGCTGATGTCATCGCGGAAATTAAAGAAAACTTTGAAAATTCTACTGCTGTTTACCTTGTAGATTACCAGGGAATTACCGTTGAAGAAATTAACGGTTTAAGAAAGTTGTTCCGAAATGAAGGTGTGAAGTATAAAATATACAAAAACACTTTTATTTCTAAAGCGATTGAAGAAACTGGTACTCATGGGGAATTGAGTAATCTTCTTGTTGGAATGACCGGCATTATTTTCGCTGGTGAAAATAATTTTGCAGCGCCTGCGAAAATTATTCAAAAATTCAGTGATGAGAAAAAGAAGTTTTCATTTAAAGGATGCTACATAGAATCTTCATTCTATGATAAAGATCAGTTAAAAACACTTGCTTCATTGCCGAGCAAAGAAGAGGTTATGGCAAGTATCATTGGCAGTATCCACAACCCAATTTCGGGTGTTGTTGGTGCCATTGGCGCAGTAATGCGAGATATCGTTGTTTTAGTTGACGAGATCAGCAAGAAAAAAGCCGCTTAAAAATTTGAAAAGAAAATAATAGATATAAGGAGTATTAAAAAATGTCAGAAAAAATAGCTGAAATAGTTGAGAAAATAAAAGCGTTAACATTAGTTGAAGCTTCTGAATTAAAAACTGCTTTAGAAGATGAATTTGGTGTGACTGCTGCAGCACCTATGATGATGGCTGGTCCAGCCGCAGGTCCTGCTGCTGCTGCTGAAGAAGAAAAAACTGAATTTGACGTAATTTTAGCAAGCTTTGGCGCTAATAAAATTAATGTAATTAAAGTTGTTAGAGCTCATACTGGCTTAGGATTAAAAGAAGCTAAAGATTTAGTAGATGGCGCTCCTAAACCTGTTAAAGAAGCTGTATCTAAAGATGAAGCTGAAAAAATCAAAAAAGAACTTGAAGAAGCTGGTGCAACAGTAGAAGTTAAGTAACGAACTTTCAGTCTTTTATAAAATTTCAAAAGTGGTAAAGCAGATAAATTTGCTTTATCACTTTTGTTTGTATATACGCAGACAAAAAAATCTGCAAATTTTTATACCAATTATGGAGGTTAGGGTTGGAGAAGCAAAATATTAACAAGCTAACCAACAGAATATCTTTTGGATCAATCACCGCTGGTATTGAGCAACCAAGTCTTTTGAATATCCAGTTGGAGTCATTCGAAGAATTTCTTCAGTTAAAAATTCCACCTGCGGAAAGAAAAGATGTAGGGTTACAATCGGTGTTTAATGCAAACTACCCTATTCTTGATAACAAAGAGCTTTACAGACTGGATTTCGTTGAATATTATATAGAAAAACCACGTTTTTCTATTCCCGAATGTGAAGAAAGAGGTTTGACTTATAACGCTCCTCTTAAAGCAAAATTACGTCTTTCTACCAAAGACGATGAAACCGAAGAGTATGTAAATTCGGTTGAACAGGAAGTATATCTTGGAAATCTTCCTTTTATGACGGAAAGAGGAACATTTATTATAAATGGCGCCGAAAGAGTTATAGTTAGTCAGTTGCACCGGTCTCCCGGTGTTGCTTTTGCGCAAACATTGCATCCAAACGGCACGCCAATTTATTCAGCGCGAATTATACCATTTAGGGGATCCTGGGTAGAGTTTGCTACAGATATCAATCATATCATGTATGTGTATATCGATCGCCGTAAGAAATTTCCCGCGACAACACTATTAAGAGCTTTAGGCTATGAATCGGATGAAGATATATTAAATCTGTTTAATCTTGTTGAAATTGTTAAAGTTAAGAAACTTAATGAAGAAGAGCACAATGGTCGCGTTTCTGCCGATGATTTAATCGATATGACTACTGGTGAAATTTTTGTAGCTAAAGATGGCGAACTAACTCCAGAAATTATTGATCAAATTAAATCTTCATCTATTGATGAAATTAAACTTATAAGTTCTGAAACAACAGTTGATCAGGACTTAATTCTAAATACATTAAGAAAAGATATCTCTAAAACTAAAGAAGAATCTTTATTCGCTATTTACAGACAATTGAGATCAGGTGAGGCTCCGGATGTTGATGCAGCACAATCTTTAATTGATAAATTGTTCTTTAATGAAAAAAGATACGATTTAGGCGAAGTTGGTCGTTTTAGAATGAACGACAAGTTGGGACTTTCTATTCCTGTTGAAATTAAAGTTCTTACTGTGGAAGATATTGTTGCTATTATGAAAAACATCATTCTTTTGAAGAATGGCAATGTTAACGTAGACGATATAGATCACTTAGGCAACAGACGTGTTCGTACAGTTGGCGAACAATTAATGCAGCAGTACAACGTTGGTTTGGCCAGAATGGCCAGAACAATACGCGAGCGAATGAATATGCGTGATACAGAAAATATGCAGCCTCAGGATCTCGTTAATGCCCGTACAATAAGCAGTGTAATAAACGCATTCTTCGGAACCAACCAATTATCTCAGTTTATGGATCAAACTAACCCATTATCGGAGCTTACACACAAAAGAAGAATTTCTGCTCTTGGACCGGGAGGTTTAACAAGGGAACGAGCTGGTTTTGAGGTTCGCGACGTGCATCACTCGCATTACGGAAGATTGTGTCCAATTGAAACTCCAGAGGGTCCAAATATCGGTCTTATTTCTTCATTAACAATTTATTCAAGAGTTAACGAATTTGGATTTTTAGAAACTCCTTACAGAAAAGTAGTTGACGGTAGAGTCACTAAAACTGTTGATTATTTAAGCGCAGATCAGGAAGACGAATATACAATTGCTCAGGCAAACGCTCCAATTGATGAACAAGGAAATTTTATACGTGAACGAGTAAAATGCCGTCATAAGGGAGAGTTTCCTGTTGTTCTGCCAAAAGAATTACAATATATGGATGTTGCTCCTTCTCAAATTGTTAGCGCAGCAGCTTCATTAATTCCTTTTTTGGAACATGATGACGCTAACCGCGCATTGATGGGTTCCAATATGCAACGTCAGGCAGTTCCTTTAATGGTTACCGAAGCCCCGCTTGTTGGTACTGGCATGGAATATAAAATTGCCCATGACTCCAGATCTATGATAGTAGCTGAAGGCAATGGTATAGTTGAATATGCGGATGCGATTAAAATAGTTGTAAAATATGATGTTGATGCCGATAGTTTTGAAGCATTAACAGGATTCGATGATGAGAGAAGAGTAGAATACACTCTAAATAAATTTAACGGAACTAATCAGGAAACTTGTTTTAATCAGAAAGTTATTGTGCGTTCCGGACAAAAGGTCAAAAAAGATCAGGTGTTAGCCGACGGTCCTTCAATTGATAATGGCGAATTAGCCCTTGGAAAAAATGTGTTGGTTGCATTTATGCCCTGGCGAGGATATAACTTTGAGGACGCTATCGTTATAAGTGAAAGACTTGTAGCCGATGATGTTTATACATCAATTCATATAGAAGAATTTGAGCTTCAGGTTCGTGAAACCAAACGTGGTGAAGAGGAATTGACACGGGATATACCAAACGTCAGTGAAGAAGCCACTAAAAATCTCGATGAAAACGGCATTATTATGGAAGGCGCCGAAGTGAAAGAAGGCGATATTCTAATTGGTAAAATTACCCCTAAAGGTGAAACAGACCCAACTCCAGAAGAAAAATTACTTAAAGCTATCTTCGGGGATAAAGCTGGTGATGTTAAAGATGCTTCTCTCAAAGCGCCTCCTGGATTAAAAGGCACAATTATTAAAACACGTTTGTTCAGTAGAAAAAGAAAAGATGCAGATTCTAAAAAGCTTGAGAAGAAGCAACTTGATCAACTTGAACATGAATTTGAAAAGCAAAAAAATGCTCATTATAACAAATTAATACAGAAACTTACTAAAATATGCGCTGGAAATACTACTTCAGGAATTCGTGATTTAGATGGTTCCATTGTTTTAAGAAATGGTACGGTTATTAAAGACAGCACATTTTTAGATATCGATGATGTTACTAAGTTAGACTATACACAGGAATGGTTCACTGCTAAAAAACAGAGCGACATGGTAAAACTGTTGTTCTCAAATTATTTTAGGATCAGAGCCGATATTGAAGAGGAATATAAACGCGAAAAATTAAAAATTCAAAGCGGCGACGAACTGGCTCCAGGTATCGTTCAATTAGCTAAAGTTTATGTTGCTAAAAAACGTAAACTTTCAGTTGGTGATAAAATGGCTGGACGTCATGGTAATAAAGGTGTTGTTGCCAAAGTTGTTCCGGCGGAAGATATGCCATACCTTGAGGATGGAACTCCAGTGGATATTATATTAAATCCGTTGGGTGTGCCTTCCCGAATGAATTTGGGACAGCTTTACGAAACCGCTCTAGGTTGGGTTGGTAAAAATTTAGGCGTTCGTTTTGAAACCCCTATTTTTGATGGCGCTGGTATTGCCGATATTGATGCATGGATTGAAAAAGCTAATCTGCCTGTTGGTAGTAAAGCTGCTTTAATAGACGGTCGTTCCGGAGAAAGATTCCATCAGCCGGTAACTTGCGGATATATTTATATGCTTAAACTTGGACATATGGTTGATGATAAAATTCATGCTCGGTCAATTGGACCATACTCTTTAATTACACAACAACCTTTAGGCGGTAAAGCTCAGTTCGGTGGACAAAGGTTCGGTGAAATGGAGGTCTGGGCGCTCGAAGGTTATGGCGCTGCCCATGTATTACAGGAAATCTTAACCATAAAGAGTGATGATGTTACAGGTAGAGCTAAGGCATATGAATCGATTGTTAAAGGTGAAAATTTGCAAAAACCCGGTATACCGGAATCGTTTAACGTTTTGATCAAAGAGCTCCAAGGTTTGGGTCTCGATATCAAGATCAACTAGTTAAACAAATTTTTTAACTCTATTAAGGAGATGACTCATGAGGTTAAGAACTCAAGAATCTAAAATAAAACAGATAGATAAGCTGACAATTAGTTTAGCAAGTCCTGATGATATTTTATCCAGATCTCATGGTGAAGTAACAAAACCAGAAACTATAAATTATAGATCTTTTAGACCCGAAAAAGACGGCTTGTTTTGTGAAAAGATTTTTGGACCGGTTAAAGACTGGGAATGCGCCTGCGGTAAATATAAAGGTATTCGTTATAAAGGGATTGTTTGCGATAGATGCGGTGTGGAAGTAACTTTAAAAAGTGTCCGAAGAGAAAGAATGGGACACTTGGGTTTGGCTGTTCCTGTTGTTCATATTTGGTTTTTCAAAGCATTGCCTTCAAAAATTGGTAATATTATTGGAATGACAACTAAGGAACTCGAGAAAATAATTTATTACGAATCGTATGTTGTTATAAACCCGGGTCCAACCGGACTTAAGGAAAAAGATCTTATTTCTGAAGATCAGTATTTTGAAATAGTTAACACTTTACCCCACAATAACGATTCTCTTGATGATAATGATCCAAACAAGTTTCTTGCAAAAATTGGTGGTGAAGGAGTAAGAGAACTTCTTAAAAGTATTGATGTTGAAGAGACATTCAGAACACTAAAAGCTCAACTTGCTAACGAAACTTCTCAACAAAAAAGAAATGATCTTCTTAAAAGACTAAGAGTTTTAGAAGCTTTCCGCGAGCACGAAGGAAAAGTTCCTAACAAACCAGAGTGGATGGTGCTAAGTGTTGTTCCAGTTATTCCACCGGAACTTAGACCTTTGGTTCCTCTAGAAGGCGGACGTTTTGCGACCAGCGATTTGAACGATCTTTACAGAAGAGTGATAATTAGAAACAATAGATTAAAAAGATTAATAGATATTAAAGCGCCGGAAGTAATTCTTAGAAACGAAAAAAGAATGCTTCAGGAAGCTGTTGACGCTTTGTTCGATAACTCAAGAAGAGCCAGCGCTGTAAGAAGCGATGGAAACAGACCTCTTAAATCTCTGAGTGACATGTTAAAGGGTAAACAAGGCAGGTTCCGTCAAAATCTGCTCGGTAAACGAGTTGATTACTCCGGCCGATCTGTTATTGTTGTAGGTCCGGAATTAAAACTGCATCAGTGCGGTTTGCCAAAAGATATGGCAGTTGAACTTTTTAAACCTTTTATAATCCGAAAACTTATTGAACGCGGACATTTTAAAACGGTAAAAAGTGCCAGGAAAGCTGTTGACAGGAAAGATCCGGCAATATGGGATATTCTTGAAAAGCTGATCCAGGGACATCCAGTTATGTTAAACCGCGCTCCTACTCTGCATAGATTAGGTATTCAGGCGTTTCAGCCTTTATTAATTGACGGAAAAGCTATTCAATTGCATCCAATGGTTTGTACTGCATTTAACGCCGACTTTGATGGTGACCAGATGGCTGTGCATGTACCATTATCTTTCGAAGCTCAATTAGAAGCTTCTTTGTTAATGCTTTCCAGCCATAATATATTGTCGCCTCAAAACGGAAGTCCAATTGTTGTTCCTACACAGGACATAGTTTTGGGCTGTTATTATCTTACAAAAGTAAAAAGCGGCGCCATCGGGGAAGGTTTGATTTTTAACGATGCCGAGGAAGCAATTATTGCCTACGATACAAAAATAGTTGAACTTCATGCCAGAGTTAAAGTTAAGATGAAAGGCAAACTTATTGAAACAACTATCGGCAGAATAATATTCAACCAGATTGTACCTCCGGAAATGGGATACTGGAACGAGCTTCTTGTTAAAAAAGTATTCAGCGGCTTTATATATAAAATGTTTATAAAATTGGGTAACGAAGTTACTGCAAACTTTTTGGATAATCTGAAAGCGTTGGGTTACAGATACTCTACTGCTGCAGGAATTTCAATCAGTTTTAGCGATATGCTTATTCCCGATGAAAAAGTGAAATTAATTGAGGATTCAAACAAAAAAGTTAGTGCGATATTAAACGAACACGAACAGGGTTTGATTACTGACGCTGAACGTTATAATAAAATAATTGACGTTTGGACACATACCACTAACAATGTTAGTAAGACCCTCATGGATAAAATTAAATCTGATCAGGGTGGGTTTAACTCTTTGCATATGATGGTTGACTCGGGTGCGCGAGGTTCTCAGGAACAAGTGCGTCAGTTGGCTGGTATGCGAGGTTTAATGATGAAACCTCAAAAGAGTTTAACTGGTCAATCGGGCGAAATTATTGAGAATCCTATCGTGGCTAACTTTAAAGAAGGCCTCTCCGTTTTGGAATATTTTATTTCTACTCACGGTGCTAGAAAAGGTTTGGCCGATACAGCTCTTAAAACAGCTGACGCCGGTTATCTTACTAGAAGATTATGCGATGTTGCTCAGGATGTAATTATATCTGAAATAGACTGCGGTACTATCCGAGGCGTTTACATGTCGGCATTAAAAGACGTAGAATTGGAAAGAGAGCCGTTGGCAGAACGAATTACTGGTCGTGTTGCGCAGGAAGATATTTATGATCCGAAAACAGATGAAATTATTATTGAAGCCGGTGAATTAATTGGTGAAGAAGTAGCCGAACAAATAGACGACTCTTTAATCGATTCTGTATATATAAGGACTGTACTAACCTGTGAATCGAAAAGAGGGGTTTGCGCAAAATGTTATGGACGTAATTTAACGACCGGTCATCTTGTTGAAGTTGGTGAAGCCGTAGGTATTATTGCTGCTCAATCCATTGGTGAACCTGGTACTCAGCTTACGCTTCGTACTTTCCATCTTGGCGGTACTTCATCACGTATTGCATCTCAATCGCAAGTTGACGCAAGTGTCGAAGGTATTGTTAAATATGATAAAATTAATTTTGTTGAAAAAACAGACTTCTTCGGTAAAGTAAAAGTAGTTATTGGACGAAGAGGTTCATTAGGTCTTTTTGATCAGGACGACAGACAATTAAAGAAATACGAAATCCCTTATGGTTCTGAACTTATGGTCGAAGACAATGCTAGTATCAAAAAAGGTCAATCATTATACAATCATGATCCTTATAACGCGGTTATTCTTACAGATACAGGTGGAAAAGTTCGTTTTATAGATTTAGTTGAAAATGTTACTTTCCAGCAGGTAGCCGATGAGCAAACAGGACACGTTCAAAAAGTTATAATTGAATCCAAGGATAAAAATTTAACTCCAAGTATTGTTGTTACTGATGAAAACGGTCACGAAAAAATATTTAACTTACCTAACCGGGCATACTTGTCGGTAGACGAAAATGAAACAATACAAGCAGGAACCATTTTAGCTAAAATTTCAAAATCAGCTGCAAAAAGCAGGGACATCACTGGTGGTCTTCCAAGAGTAACTGAATTATTTGAGGCACGAAGTCCTCATGACCCAGCGGTTGTTTCCGAAATTGAAGGTATCGTTAAGTTTGGAGTTCGTAAAAAAGGTTCTCGCGAAATTATTGTGGAATCTCTCGATGGTATGGATCAGAAAGTTTACAGTGTTGCTTATGGTAAACACATACTTGTTCAGGAAGGCGACGAAATTCCAGCAGGTGAAAAAATTACTGATGGTCCAATTAATCCGCATGATATCCTTAAAATTAAAGGTACTAACGCTGTGCAGGAATATCTTGTAAACGAGATTCAGGAAGTATATCGATTGCAGGGTGTTAAAATTAATGATAAACACATTGAAGTGATAGTTAAACAAATGCTTCAGAAGTTAAGGATTATTTCTGCAGGCGAAACCAAATTTATTGATGAGGATTATATAGACAGAGTTAGAGTTGTTGATGAAAATGATAAAATCAGAGGAATGGTTTATATTGAAGATCCAAGCGCATCAAGATTTACCGCCGGTCAATTAATTACCCGCGCTAAATTTAGAGAAGTTAATGCAGATTTGGTAAGAAAAGGTAAATCTGAAATGGTTGCTCGCGATGCAGAATCGGCAACTTTCGATAATACTTTACTCGGCATTACTCAGGCTGCTCTTTCTACTGAAAGTTTCATATCCGCCGCTTCGTTCCAGGAAACAACTAAAGTATTAACTAACGCGGCTATTGAAGCTAAAGTTGACTCGTTAAATGGATTAAAAGAAAATGTTGTAATGGGTCACCTTATTCCAGCAGGAACGGGACTGAAAAAATACAAAAAAATAATTTTGGCTAACGAAGAAGTACCTGAATTGGCTGAAGTTATTGAAGAATCGAATATTGAAGAAAAAGAAGCGGCGAAAACGGAATAAAAACCGAATAAAATTAGATTTCGTTGCTTGACTTTATTAAAGAAAAGACCTAAATTGAGCGTCTGAATTTTTAAGCACTTTATTTTAATGGAGGTAGTTCAGTGCCAACAATAAACCAGTTGGTTAGAAAAGGTAGGAAGGTAATAACTTCGAAGAACAAAGCCCCGGCTTTGAATGCATGTCCTCAGAAAAGAGGCGTGTGTACTCGAGTTTATACCACTACGCCTAAAAAACCTAATTCGGCTTTAAGAAAAGTTGCACGTGTTAGACTTACAAATGGAATGGAAGTTACTGCATATATACCTGGAGAAGGACATAATCTGCAGGAACACTCTATTGTTTTGATAAGAGGTGGTAGAGTTAAAGATTTACCTGGAGTAAGATACCACATTATACGAGGTACGTTAGACACTAGCGGTGTTGATGATAGAAAAAAAGGCCGCTCAAAATACGGTACAAAAAAACCTAAAAAGTAAAGAGTATTATGAGAAAGAGAAGAGCAGAAAAAAGGTATATTAAATCCGATCCAAAGTATAACGATATTCTCGTTTCGAAGTTTATCAACTATATGATGTGGGACGGTAAAAAGTCAACTTCAAGACAAATGATTTACGATTGTTTCGATATTCTCGAAAAACGTGCTAAGAAGCCGGCATTGGATGTCTTCAAAAAAGCCGTTAGCAATGTTTCTCCTTTAGTTGAAGTTAGAAGCAGAAGAGTTGGTGGCGCAACATATCAGGTGCCCATGGAAGTTAGACATGAAAGAAGAACTGCGCTTGCTTTAAGGTGGATTCGTAATTATTCGCGCGATAGAAAAGATAAATCTATGGCTCAAAAATTAGCAAGCGAACTTTTAGCTGCCGCTAATGGCGAAGGTTCTTCAGTTAAGAAAAAAGATGATACTCACAGAATGGCTGAGGCAAACAAAGCGTTTGCTCACTTTAAATGGTAAGAAAGGTTAGTTGATGTCGGGTAAAAGAGTAGATATAAGCAAGGTTCGTAACATTGGTATTATGGCGCACATAGATGCAGGTAAAACCACTACAACAGAAAGAATTTTATTCTATACTGGTAAGGTGCATCGTTTGGGCGAAGTTCACGATGGCGCAGCAACAATGGATTGGATGGAGCAGGAAAAAGAGCGTGGTATTACAATTACTTCTGCTGCTACAACTGCTTTTTGGAAAGATCATCAAATAAATATTATTGATACTCCCGGCCATGTTGATTTTACTGTGGAAGTTGAACGATCACTAAGGGTTTTGGATGGAGCAATAGCTTTATTCTGTGCCGTTGGCGGGGTTGAACCACAATCTGAAACAGTTTGGCGACAGGCAGATAAATATAAAGTACCGCGTATTGCATTTGTAAATAAAATGGACAGGGTTGGCGCAGATTTTTATCATGCTGTTGATATGATGAAAGAAAGACTTGGCGCAAACGCAGTTCCAATTTCTTTACCTATTGGCGAAGGAGATATATTCCAGGGTGTTATCGACTTGATGTCGATGAAAGCCAGAATGTATCACGAAGATACTCAAGGCGCAACTTTTGAAGATATAGACATTCCAGCTGATTTAGTTCCGTTAGCTAATAAATACAGAACTATTATGCTCGAAGCGGTAAGTGAAATCGACGATTCTCTCCTGGAGAAATATCTCGAGGGTGAATCAATATCTGAAGATGAAGTAAAAAGTGTACTTAGAGAAGCTACAATTCAATTAAAAATTACACCTGTTTTATGCGGCTCTTCGTTCAAAAACAAAGGTGTTCAGAAATTATTAGATACAGTAATTGACTTTTTGCCTTCTCCTTTGGACGCTGAAGATTTGCACGCTCATCATGTCGATAATAATGATGATGTGATTCTTAAAATTGATCCAGAAGAAAAATTTGCAGCTTTAGCTTTTAAAATTATGACGGATCCTTTTGTTGGTAAATTAACTTATGTGCGTGTTTATACAGGATCGTTAAAATCCGGATCATATATTTTTAATTCGGTTTCGGGTAAAAAGGAAAGAGTTGGCAGAATTCTTTTAATGCATGCTAACAGACGCGAAGATTTAGAGGATATTAGAGTAGGCGATATAGCTGCAATAGTTGGACTTAAACATACAAGAACCGGTGATACATTATGTACGCAGGATGATGCCATTGTTCTTGAAAAAATGGCTTTCCCGGAACCGGTTATTCAAATTGCAATTGAACCGAAAACCAAAGCGGATCAGGATAAACTTTCCGATGCTTTAGTTAAATTATCCGACGAAGATCCTACTTTCAAAGTTAAAGTTGATGATGAAACTTCACAAACATTAATCAGCGGTATGGGTGAACTTCACCTTGAGATTTTAGTTGATAGAATGAAACGTGAATTTAAAGTTGAAGCAAATGTTGGGAAACCTCAGGTTGCTTATAGAGAAACAATTACTCAAACCATTCAGTCCGAAGGTAAGTTTGTTAAACAATCCGGTGGACGTGGTAAATACGGACATGTTTGGATTGAAATTTCGCCGAACGAACCTGGCAAAGGATACGAATTTGAAAATGCCATTGTAGGCGGTGTTGTTCCAAAAGAATATATTACTCCTGTGTCAAATGGTATACAGGAATCTTTACGCAACGGTGTTGTTGCAGGATATCCCGTTGTGGATGTTAAAGTTAAGCTTTACGATGGTTCATACCATGATGTGGACTCTGATGAAATATCGTTTAAGGTAGCTGGTTCCATGGCTTTTAGGTCCGGTGCATTAAAAGCAAAACCAATACTTTTGGAACCGATGATGAGTATTGAAGTTATTACACCCGAAGAATATATGGGTGACGTAATGGGTGACTTAAACTCACGACGTGGGAAAATAGAAGGATTTACAGCTCGTAAAGACGCTCAAGTTATTAAAGCTCTGGCGCCTTTATCCACCATGTTTGGTTACGCTACTACATTGCGCAGCGCAACACAAGGAAGAGCAATTTATTCTATGCAATTCTCACATTATGCTGAAGCGCCAAAATCAGTTACAGATGAAATTGTTGAAAAAACATCAAATAGAAAAAAAGAAACTGTTTAATTATCATTAGAAATAAAAGGAGTAATCTCGATGGCAAAAGAAAAATTTGATCGTAGTAAACCTCACGTCAACGTAGGTACTATTGGTCACGTGGATCATGGTAAGACTACTCTAACAGCCGCAATCACTATGGCTCTTGCTAAAAAAGGCTTGTCTTCAAAAAGAACTTTTGATAGTATTGATAATGCCCCAGAAGAAAGAGAACGCGGTATTACCATAGCCACTGCACACGTTGAATATTCAACAGCAAATAGACATTATGCTCACGTTGACTGTCCTGGTCACGCTGACTATGTTAAGAATATGATTACAGGTGCTGCTCAGATGGATGGTGCTATCTTAGTAGTTGCTGCAACTGACGGTCCTATGCCACAAACTAGAGAACACATTTTGTTAGCCCGCCAGGTTGGTGTGCCTAGAATGGTTGTTTTCATGAATAAAGTTGATATGGTTGACGACCAAGAATTGTTAGATTTAGTTGAAATGGAATTAAGGGAATTATTAACTGATTACGAATTCCCAGGCGATGAAATTCCGATAATTAAAGGCTCTGCATTACATGCTTTGGAAGCCTCTTCGGATGATTCAGTTCCTGCAGATGATGAAAGATTAAATTGCATTTGGGAACTTATGGCTGCAGTGGATGATTATATTCCTCTTCCTGCAAGAGAAGTTGATAAACCTTTCTTGATGCCTGTTGAAGACGTTTTTTCTATCACTGGTCGTGGTACAGTTGCAACCGGTAGAGTAGAAAGAGGTCAAGTTAAAATTCAAGAAGAAATTGAACTGATTGGTCTTGGAATGCACAAGAAAACTGTTGTAACCGGTATTGAAATGTTCCGTAAGGAATTAGATTCTGCTATGGCTGGTGACAATGCTGGTGTACTTATGAGAGGTATTGATAAAAAAGAAATTGAAAGAGGTATGGTATTAGCTAAACCTGGTTCAATTACTCCTCACAAAGTATTTGACGGTGAAGTTTACATCTTGTCAAAAGAAGAAGGCGGACGTCATACTCCATTCTTCTCCGGATACAGACCTCAATTCTATTTCAGAACAACTGACGTTACTGGTATTGCTACTTTACCTGAAGGTACAGAAATGGTTATGCCTGGTGATAAAGTTAAAATGAAAATTGATTTGATTGGCGAAATTGCCATGGAAGAAGGTTTACGTTTCGCTATCCGTGAAGGCGGAAGAACTGTTGGTGCTGGCTTAGTTACTAAAATATACGAATAATAAATTTATCCCGGTGGTTTTACCGCCGGGTTACTTTTAAGGAGTGACAAATTGTCTGGTCAAAAGATAAGAATTAAATTAAAATCATACGATCATATACTGATTGATAAATCGACTGAAAAGATTATTAAAACAGTGAAAACTACTGGTGCAGTTGTTGTTGGGCCTATTCCTTTGCCAACTAAAAGATCAGTTTACACTGTATTGCGCTCTCCTCACGTTGATAAAAAGTCTAGAGAACAGTTCGAAATTAGAGCTCATAAAAGAATTATAGATATTCATAACACAAATAACAAAACCGTCGATTCTTTGAGCAAATTAGAGATTCCGGCGGGAGTTGATATTGAGATTAAGTTATAAGGACTTCAAAATGCCTGGTTTGTTAGGAAGAAAATTAGGAATGACTAGTGTTTACACTGCCGATGGAACAATTGTACCGGTTACGGTAATTGACGTTGAAAAGTGCAGTGTTGTGGACATTAAAACCAAAGAGAAAGATGGTTATAATGCTTTACAAATAGGTTTCGGTGAAAAGAAAGAAAAGCATGTAAGCAAACCACAGCTAGGTCATTATTCAAAAAATAATTTAACGCCGGCTTTAGTGTTAAAAGAATTTAAAAGCTTTGATGTTTCTGAATACAAAATTGGCGATTCTATAACAGTCGATATTTTTACCGAAGGTGATAAAATTAAAGTTACTGGCTTAACCAAAGGTAAAGGCTTCCAGGGTGTTATGAAAAGACATGGTTTCAGCGGCGTTGGCGGTAGAACACACGGACAAGGAGACAGAGAAAGAGCACCGGGTTCAATTGGGTCTAGTTCTTATCCTTCAAGAGTCTTTAAAGGTACTAAAATGGCAGGAAGAACTGGTTATAGTAAATCTACTATGAGTGGTTCTAAAGTTGTGAAAATTATACCTGAAAAGAATCTTATTTTAGTTAAGGGTGCCGTACCCGGATCAGTGAACAGTATTGTTGAAATTAAAAAGTAATTGGTTAAATAATGAAAGTAGATATTTATAAAATAGATGGTACAAAAACTGGCGAGTCGGTTGAGTTAACCAACGATATTTTTGCCATCGAGCCTAACGACCACGTAATCTATTTGTCTGTTAAAGCTTATTTAGCAAATCAAAGACAAGGTACTCACAAAACTAAAGGTAGAAGTGAAGTGAGTGGCGGCGGTAAAAAACCTTGGAAACAAAAAGGTAGAGGAACTGCAAGAGCAGGAACGAGCAGATCGCCAATTTGGATTGGTGGTGGTACTATTTTTGGACCGCAACCAAGAAATTACAGACAAAAGATTAATAAAAAGGTAAATCGATTAGCCAGAAAATCAGCCTTATCTATTAAAGCAAAATCTGAGCAAATTATTGTTGTTGAAGATTTTAACTTCGATACTCCAAAAACTCAAGATTTTGTTAAAATTCTTGATGCATTAAAACTTACTGGTAAAAAAACTTTACTACTGACAAATGGTACTCAGGAAAATATTTATAAATCCGGTAGAAATGTTGAAAAAGTAAGTGTTCGCGAAGCAGATAAAGTTTCGGCTTATGAATTATTAAACAGTCAGATTCTGCTTCTTCAAAAAGGTGCAGTTGAGAAATTAGAAAGTACTTTTAACTAATCGCTACCGAGGATAAGATGCATAATATAATAATAAGACCTTTGTTGACTGAAAAGATGACAGATCTTACTGAAAAAGAGAATAAGTTCGGGTTTGTGGTTGATGTAAACGCCAACAAAATTGAAATAGCTAATGCGATCGAAAAAAAGTTTGAAGTCAATGTTAAAGCTATAAATACAATTAAGTATAAAGGAAAATTAAAAACTCAGTTTACTAAAAAGGGTAGATTTTCCGGAAAAACACCAAGATTCAAAAAAGCTATTGTTACATTGAAGGAAGGTCAAAAGATTGATCTTTTTGGAGAGGTTTAGAGAATGGCAATTAGAAAATTAAAACCAAATACCCCCGGCACACGATTTATGTCAATCTCAAGTTTCGATGAGATTACTAAAACAACCCCGGAAAAATCTTTGACTGTTTCTTTAACTAAAAGCGGTGGAAGAAATAACCACGGAAGAATTACTAGTCGTGGCAGAGGCGGCGGACATAAAAGAAAATATAGGGTCATAGATTTCAAAAGAGATAAATTTGGAATCCCAGGAAAAGTTGCTTCTATTGAATATGATCCCAACAGAGGTCCGAGAATTGCTTTATTAGTTTACGCCGACGGTGAAAAAAGATATATTATTGCTCCCGAAGGCTTAAAAGTTGGACATACTGTAGTGTCTGGTGAAGGTGCTGAAATTAAAGTAGGAAACGCCCTGAAATTAAAGGATTTACCTTTAGGCAGTTTTATTCATAATGTTGAACTTAAACCTGGAAAAGGCGGACAGTTAGGCCGATCCGCAGGTATAGGAATTCAATTGATGGCTAAAGAAGGTAAATTTGCGCAAGTTAAATTACCATCAGGCGAAGTACGAGTTATAAGTTTGGAATGTATGGCAACATACGGAACTATTGGAAATTCAGATAAAGAAAATATCAGTTTAGGTAAAGCCGGAAGAAGCCGATGGTTAGGTATAAGACCTACATCAAGAGGTGTTGCTAAAAACCCTGTAGATCATCCGATGGGTGGTGGCGAAGGTAAAACTTCGGGCGGCGGTCATCCTGTTTCTCCTTGGGGTCAGAAAGCAAAAGGTTTGAAAACCAGATCGAAGAAAAAACAATCTAATAAATATATTATTAAACGAAGAAAAGCTTAGAGTAAAGTATGCCAAGATCAGTAAAGAAAGGTCCTCATATTGATGTAAAGTTGTTGGGTAAGATCAGAAAGCTAAATGATACTCGTCAGAAAAAAATAGTTAAAACCTGGTCAAGATCCAGCACTATCAGTCCTGAATTTGTTGGACACACAATAGCAGTACATAATGGAAACAAGATGATCCCCATCTATATTTCTGAAAATATGGTAGGTCACAAACTCGGTGAGTTTTCCCCAACCAGAATTTTTAGAGGGCATCCTGGAACTAAAGCTGAAAAAGCTTCAAAACGATAAGTCAAGGTATATAGGATTAGAATAATGGAAGCAAAAGCGACACATAAGTATATAACCTCATCTCCCAGGAAAATGAGATTAGTTATTGACCTGGTAAGAGGCGAATCTGTAGATAAGGCTATTGAGACTTTACACTTTTCTACTAAACATGCTTCAAGAGCTGCCGAAAAAGTTTTAAGATCAGCTGTTGCAAATTTGTTCAACAAGGATGAAGATTCTAAACATAATCCTGCTGACTTATATGTAAAAGAAGCGTTTGTAAATCAAGGTCCAACAGTTAAAAGAATGTTGCCTGCACCTATGGGAAGAGCCTATAGAATGCGAAAAAGATCGAATCATTTAACAATAATAGTAGCGACAAAAGATTAATATCGGAGGATTTTTTGGGTCAGAAAGTACATCCAATTGGTTTTAGGGTCGGTGTTATTCGAGGTTGGGAATCTAACTGGTATGAAGGCAAGAGTTATGCAGCCAAACTACTTGAAGATGAAAAACTAAGAAAATACATACGAAACAGATTAAAAAAAGCGGGTATTGCCAGAATTATAATCGACCGTACTTCTAAGAACATTATTTTAACGATACATACATCAAGACCCGGTGTAGTAATTGGAAAAAGCGGAAAAGAAATTGCTCAATTAGAGCAAGAGTTAAAACAAATTACCGATAAAGAAGTGAAAGTTCAGATCACCGAAATTAAAAGACCGGAACTTGATGCAAAGTTGGTAGCAGAAAATATTTCATCTCAACTTCAGGGAAGAATATCTTTTAGAAGAGCAATGAAATCTGCAATTACTTCTGCCCGCAGAATGGGAGCCGAAGGTATTAGGGTTATGTGTTCCGGAAGATTAGGTGGAGCCGAAATGGCAAGAACCGAGCAGTATAAAGAAGGTAGAATTCCGCTGCATACAATAAGAGCCGATATAGATTATGCAACAGCTACATCTCATACTATTTATGGTGCGATAGGCATTAAAGTTTGGATATGCCGCGGCGAAATATTAGGTAAAAGATTATCAGAATAAAGATTACCAGGAGTTTTTGTCATGTTAATGCCTAAAAGAGTTAAGTATAGAAAATCACATAGAGGTAGAAGAGCAGGAAAAGCCTATAGAGGCAGCTCAATAAGTTTTGGCGACTTTGGATTAAAAGCCTTAGATGCGGCTTGGATTACAAGCCGTCAAATTGAAGCTTGTCGTGTTGCGATTACACGTACAATGAAAAGAGATGGTAAGGTTTGGATTAGAGTTTTCCCTGATAAACCAGTTTCCAAAAAACCTTTAGAAACTAGAATGGGTAAAGGTAAAGGTAACCCGGAATTTTGGGTAGCGGTTGTAAAACCGGGAAGAATACTTTTTGAAGTATCCGGAGTATCAAGAGAAATTGCTTTCAAAGCTTTTGAACTTGCTAGACACAAATTACCTATTAAAACAAGAGTTGCGGTCAGACCTGACTTAGAACAATAAAAAGGGTTGAGAAATGAAGATTTACGAAATTCGGGAAATGAATAACGAAGAAATAATTAAAAGAATTGAAGAAGAGCAAGCTGACTTACTTGATCTAAGATTTCAGCATGAACTCAAAAACTTGACCAATACCGCTAAACTTAAACTGGTTAAGAAAGATATAGCAATGATGAAAACTATATTAAAAGAACGCGAGTTAGAAGCCAACAAGAAAGTAGAAGTAACAAACTAGGAGCTGCTAAAGTTTTATGGAAACAAGATCATTAAGAAAAACTCGACAAGGCTTGGTAATTAAGAATAAGATGGATAAGAGCATTACAGTTGCTATTGTAAGAAAAGTAGCTCATCCTATCTACAAGAAATATTTTAAGAAAACGACTAAACTTATGGTTCATGATGAGAAAAATGAGTGCAGCGTTGGTGATGTTGTGAAAATAATGGAAACTCGTCCCCTTAGTAAAAATAAAAATTGGCGAGTAGTTGAAATAGTTGAAAAAGCTAAATAAATAAGGTTTGGATAAGGAGTAGTTAGAGATGATTCAACAAGAAACAAACCTGGTAGTTGCAGATAACTCCGGAGCAAAAAAAGTTAGATGTATAAAAGTTTTAGGCGGTAGCCGTAAAAGATATGCTACTGTTGGCGACTTAATTGTTGTTTCTGTAAAAGCTGCAATTCCTGGTGGTGGCGTTAAAAAAGGTGAAGTTTCCAGAGCAGTGGTTGTAAGGACAAGTAAAGAAGTTAGAAGAAAAGATGGTTCTTATATAAGATTTGATGAAAATGCTGCGGTATTATTAAATCCACAAAACGAACCAAGAGGAACACGTATTTTTGGACCTGTTGCGCGTGAGCTTAGAGATAAAAAATTTATGAAAATAATTTCATTGGCCCCCGAGGTTCTTTAATCAAGGATATTGGATATGAGAATTAAAAAAGATGATAACGTAGTTGTTGTAGCCGGTAACAGTAAAGGAAAAACCGGAAAAGTACTTAAAGTATTTCCAAAAGTGGAAAGAATTATTGTTGAAGGTGTTAATATTCGAAAGAGACACACAAAACCTAATCAGGCAAATCCACAAGGCGGAATTATTGAAAAAGAAGCACCTATTCACGTCTCTAACGTAATGGTTGTTGATCCTAAATCGAGTGAACCTACTAGAATAGGTAAAAAAATAATTATTGATGAGAAATCTGGTAAAAAAAGAAGCGTTAGAGTTAGCAAATCCAGTGGCGAAATGTTGTAATAAATTTTAAGGCGAGATCTTAAATGGCAAAGAAAGCAGAAAACAAACAGCAAGAACCTAAAAAAGTTGAGAAAGTTGAGAAGAAACAGGCTTCGGAAGCGGCAAAACCAGTTAAAGTGCCGAGTATGTATTTAGAAAAATACAAAACCGAAATTATCCCAAAAATGCTCGAACAATTTAAATATAAAAGCGTTATGGAAGTTCCAAAGCTGCAAAAAATTGTTGTTAACATGGGTGTAGGAGAAGCTGTTCAGGATTCAAAATCTTTAGAGGTTGCTGTTACTGAGTTGGAAACTATAACCGGTCAAAAAGCTTCGGTTATAACATCTAAAAAATCAATCTCTAACTTTAAATTGCGCGAAGGAATGAAAATTGGTACCAAAGTTACATTACGTGGCGATATTATGTACGAATTTTTACAGAGATTAATTTCTGTAGCATTACCGCGTGTAAGAGACTTTAGGGGTATTTCAGATAAATCTTTTGATGGTAGAGGTAACTATACCATGGGTATAAAAGAACAGATAATATTTCCTGAAATAAATGTTGACAAAATCAGCAAAGTTAGGGGAATGGATGTTTCATTTGTTACTTCGGCAAAAACGGATAAAGAAGCATACGAACTTTTATTAGCATTTGGTGTTCCCTTTAGGAAAAAATAATTTAATTAAAAAGCTAGGTTATAAATGGCTAGAAAATCTTTAATTGCACGACAAGCAAAAAGAAAAAAATTGGTTGAGAAATACGCTCAATTAAGAAAAGAACTTAAAGAAAAAGGTGATTACGAGGGATTGCAGGCTATTCCTAAAAATGCTTCACCTGTTAGGTTGAGAAATAGATGTATGATTACCGGACGACCGAGAGGTTATTACAGAAAATTCGGTATATCAAGACTCCTCTTTAGAGAAATGGCTCTTAGAGGTGAAATTCCAGGAATTAAAAAATCTAGTTGGTAATTGATTAGATAGGAGAATTATTATATGCCAGTTACTGATCCGATAGCAGATTTTTTGACAAGAGTTAGAAACGCTGTAAAAGCTAAAAAGAAATTTGTTGATATTCCGGCCTCTAATACAAAAGTAAAAATGGCCGAAATACTTAAAGATGCTAATTTTATTCGCGATTTTAATGTAATAGAAGATGGTAAACAAAATATTGTAAGAGTCCATCTTAAATATGTCGAGGGATCTGCAAGTATTACAGGTCTCAAAAAAATCAGCACACCAGGTCTTAGGACATATGTTGGTAAAGAAGATATTCCAAAAGTTTTAAACGGCCTAGGAATAGCTATAATATCGACTTCAAAAGGTTTATTAACAGACAAACAAGCAAGACTAGAATCCATTGGCGGCGAAGTAATTTGCCACGTTTGGTAACAATTGAATGAGGTAATGAAGTGTCTAGAGTAGGTAAAAAACCAATAAATATTAAAGATGTTAAAATAACCCGATCGAACAATGAATTTAAAGTCGCGGGAAAATTAGGTGAGTTATCGTTAAATATTCATCCTAACATGACAGTGAATGTAGAAGGATCTGAAGTTTTAGTTACAAGACCCAATGATCAGAAAGAAAACAGAGCATTACATGGTCTAACGAGAGCATTAATTCAGAACATGGTTACAGGTGTTACGGAAGGATATACAAAACAATTGGATATAGTTGGTGTTGGTTATAAAGCAGAACTTAAAGGAACAAGTCTTCTTTTAACTATAGGTTACTCGCACCCAATTTATTTCCAACCCCCTAGTGGAATTACCTTTGAAGTTCCGATTCCGACACAGATTAAGATATCTGGGATTGATAAAGAATTGGTAGGATTGGTTGCTGCAAAAATTAGATCTTTCAGAGAACCTGAACCATATAAAGGAAAAGGTATTAAATATTCTACTGAAGTTATTGTTAAGAAAGCTGGTAAGACAGCAGGTAAATAATATAGTCTAGGAGTAGTTAAAAGATGACAAAGAAAGACAAAGCAAGAAAAACAAGAAAAATCTTTAGAGCACGTAAAAAGATTTTTGGTACACCTGAAAGACCTAGATTATCTGTATTTAGAAGCTTAAATCATATTTATGCTCAAATTATAGATGATGTTGCCGGCAAAACACTTGTTGCCGCATCCTCAAAATCTGTGGAACTTGCTGATGATATAAAAAATGCAAAAGGAAAAGTATCGAAATCTAAATTAGTTGGTACTTTAATAGCTAAAAAAGCAGTTGAAGCGAATATTAAAAGTGTTGTTTTTGATAGAGGTCTTAGCCAATATCACGGTAGAGTTAAAGCTGTTGCCGAAGCTGCAAGAGAAGGTGGATTAGAGTTGTAAATTAATTGCCCGATCGTCTAATGGTAGGACACCGGCTTTTGGCGCCGTATGTGGGGGTTCAAGTCCTCCTCGGGCAACAAAAACAAATGATAATTTTGAATTAAGGAGAAGAAATTGAAGCCGAAAAAAGTCTCTGGTCTTGAAGGATTAAAAGAAAAAGTTGTGCACATAAATCGTGTAGCAAAAGTAGTTAAAGGTGGTAGACGTTTTAGCTTCAACGCTATTGTTGTTGTAGGTGATGGAAATGGTCATGTTGGAGTAGGTTTAGGAAAAGCGAATGAAGTTACCGATGCAATTTCAAAAGGAATTGATGACGCTAAAAAGAATTTGTACAGAGTTCCTGTTGTAAAAGGCACTATTCCTCACCAAATAATCGGTAAATATGGAGCTGGCAAAGTTTTATTAAAACCCGCATCTGCAGGTACCGGATTAATTGCAGGCGGCGGAGTTAGGGCTGTCTTAGAATCCGCTGGGATTCAGGATATCCTGACAAAATCGTTGGGTTCAAGTAATCCTCACAATCAAGTTAAAGCTACATTAAACGGTTTAGTTAGCTTGATTGACGCCAGAAAGATGGCATTTAAAAGAGGAATTGAACTATCTGAATTATTTAATGCGTAATTGAGGATTAGAATGGCTAAAAAATTAAAAATAACACAAACTAAAAGTGTAATCGACAGGCCTAAAGATCAGAAAAGAACTATTGAAGCTTTAGGTTTAGGCAGACCTAATTACTTTAAGATTCATAACGATACACCTCAGATACGAGGAATGGCTAATAAAGTATCGCATTTAGTAAAAATTGAAGAATTTGAAGATTAAGAGGCATAAATGGACGTTTTAAGTAATCTTAAATATGCAAAAGGATCTACCAAACAAAGAAAACGTATTGGTAGAGGCGAAGGTAGTGGACACGGTGGTACAGCTACAAAAGGTATGAACGGTCAAAAATCAAGATCCGGTTATAACTACCGCCCCTGGTTTGAAGGTGGACAGATGCCTTTACAAAGAAGGGTACCTAAAAGAGGATTCACCAATATTTTTAAAGTGGCATATCAAGTAGTAAATCTTGAAGTTTTGCAACAATTGGTTGACTCTAAAAAAATTGAAGACGGAAAAATTGACGCTGTTGTTCTTTATAAAAATGGTGTTATTTCTAAAGCTGCTCATCCTTATAAAATTTTAGGAAGCGGCGCATTAACTGCAAAGTTGCAGGTAGAAGCCAATAAATTCAGCGCTTCTGCAAAAGAAAAAATTGAATCCGCTGGTGGCACTATTAAAGAGATTAATGCTTAATGGGAAAAATACAAGACACATTCCGGAATATCTTTAAGATTCATGAGCTAAGGCAAAGAATACTTTATACCTTAGCATTACTATTTATCGTAAGGCTTGGTTCTCACATTACACTTCCCGGTGTTGATTCGTATTTGCTTTCAGAAGCAATGGCTAATAAAACCGGTGATAATTTATTGGGACTATACGACCTGTTCGCGGGTGGCGCATTTAGTAATGTAGCCATTTTTGCCTTAGGTATAATGCCTTACATAAGCGCATCAATTATAATTCAGCTTGCTGGTGCGGTTGTACCGTATTTCCAAAAACTGCAGCGCGAAGGTGAAGAAGGCAGGAAAAAAATCACTCAGCTTACGCGTTATGGAACAGTTCTTATTTCCGCCTTTCAGGGAATTGGAATTGTGACAGGCGTTGTATTGCCATTGTCTGTTAATGGTGTTCCTGTTGTTCCTGCAGATATTCAAGGTTTTGGATTTGTGTTGCAATCAGTTATTCTTATGACAGCCGGCGTAGTTTTTATGATGTGGCTCGGAGAACAGATAACTGAGAAGGGAATAGGCAACGGTATATCACTTATAATATTTATTAATATTATTAACCGTTTCCCTTTTGCAATTTTGGACGAGGTTCGTTTAATAAGTGCAGGAACTAGAAATATTGTAATTGAAATAATTATTCTTGCGTTCATGGTTTTAATTATCGCGGGTATAGTTCTTGTTACACAAGGTACTCGCAGAATTCCAGTTCAATACGCAAAAAGAGTTGTTGGCAGAAAGGTTTACGGCGGTGTAACACAGTATATTCCTTTACGTGTTAATACAGCCGGGGTAATGCCCATTATATTTGCTCAAGCAATAATGTTTATTCCAAGCACTGTGCTTTCTTTCTTCCCGAATAACGAATTTATGCAATCTTTTGCCAGCCATTTTGATTATACGTCATTTACATATTCTGCAGTTTATGCAATTATGATTGTGTTCTTTACGTATTTTTATACGGCAATTGCGTTTAATCCTCAGGATGTAGCTGAAAATATGAAAAAACAAGGTGGATTTGTTCCGGGTATTAGACCTGGAAAACAAACTGCCGATTTTATTGATAATATTCTTACAAAAATCACATTACCTGGTTCAATTTTCTTGGCAATTATTGCTATATTACCAGCTTTTATTTCTAGGCTTGGTGTATCGGGCAGTTTCGCCTCATTTTTTGGCGGCACAAGTTTGTTGATTATGGTAGGTGTGGCTTTGGATACTTTACAGCAGGTTGAATCTCATCTGCTTATGAGACATTATGATGGATTTATGAAATCGGGTAAAATGAAAGGACGACGAGGCGGGATTTAAGTGATTCTTATTAAGACTAAAAATGAGATTGATAAAATCCGTGAAAGTTGTTTGATAGTTGCAGAAACATTACAATTGGTAAAAAGAAATGTTAAACCCGGTATTACAACTTTAGAATTAGATAAAATAGCTGAAGATTATATACGAAGTAATGATGCGATTCCTGCATTTAAGGGTTACTCCCAGGCAGGTTCATTTGATTTTCCAGGTTCTTTATGTACATCAGTAGATTACGAAGTTGTTCACGGAATTCCTGGTAATCGTGTTCTGAAAGAAGGTGAAATACTTTCTATTGATGTTGGTGTTCTGAAAAATAATTATTATGGAGACGCGGCAATTAGTGTTGCTGTGGGTGTAGTTTCGGAAGACAAACAAAAATTAATGGATGTAACGGAAAAATCCCTTTATTTGGGGATTGAGCAGGCAGTTGTTGATAACAGAATCGGTGATATTTCTGCCGCCGTTCAAGAAGAAGTTGAACGAAATGGATTTAGTATTGTTAGGGAATTGTGCGGACACGGTGTAGGAAGACATTTACACGAAGAACCACAGGTACCTAATTTCGGTAGAAAAGGAACAGGATCAAAAATTAAAAACGGATTAACCATTGCTATTGAACCTATGGTTAATTTAGGAAGTTTTAATGTTGATGTTGCAAACGACGGTTGGACAGTCAGAACATCTGATAGAAAACCTTCGGCTCATTTTGAGCATACCATTGCGATAATAAATGGAAAACCTGAAATATTAACAGTGTGTTAAATGGCTAAACAAGGCGCAATTAAAGTAGATGGAGTGGTAACTGAAACGTTGCCGAATGCACATTTTAGGGTGAAACTTGATAATGGACACGAATTGTTAGCTCATATTTCAGGTAAAATGCGTATGCATTTTATTAAAATATTAGTTGGAGATAAAGTTTCTATAGAATTATCTCCCTACGATTTGAACAAAGGTAGAATTACTTACAGATATAAATAAACGGAGCGAAGATGAAAGTTCGTGCATCAGTAAAGAAAATATGTGAGCACTGCAAGATCATCAAAAGAAAAGGTGTTGTTAGAGTAATTTGCAAAACTCCAAAACATAAACAAAGACAAGGTTAGAATTTATTAGGAGGATACAGCTTGGCTCGTATTGCAGGTATTGACTTACCAAAACAAAAAAAAGCTTACATCGGATTAACTTATATTTATGGTATCGGACAGGTATCGTCGCGTGATATTTTAGCTAAAGCTAAAGTGGATCCGGAGAAAAAAATTGCTGATTTAACTGAGCAGGAAGTTGCTGAAATTAGATCTGTAATGACCACCGAATATAAAGTTGAGGGTGCGCTAAGAAGCGAAGTTCAACAAAATATTAAAAGATTAATGGATATTGGTGCCTACAGAGGGTTACGACACAGACGTGGCTTGCCTTGCCGTGGACAGAGAACTAAAACCAACTCTAGAACTCGTAAAGGTAAACGTAGAACTGTTGCAGGCAAAAAGAAAGTCGCCGGCAAGAAATAATTAAAAAGGAGTTGAAATTTGGCTAAGTCAGTTAAAAAGACAAAAAAGAAAGTTCATGTGGATGCTGTTGGCGTTGCTCACGTTAAAGCATCGTTTAATAATATTATTGTTACCATAACAGATATTTATGGAAATACAATTTCGTGGTCGTCTGCTGGTAAAAATGGTTTTAAGGGATCTAGAAAAAACACACCTTTTGCTGCTCAGGTATCTGCTGAATCGGCTGCAAAAGAAGCTCACGATCTCGGTTTAAGACGTGTTGATGTTTTTGTAAAAGGACCAGGTTCAGGAAGAGAAGCGGCTATTCGTGCTTTAACTACTGCTGGTATACAAGTAATGTCTATTAGAGATATTACACCTATCCCACATAATGGTTGCAGACCACCCAAAAGAAGAAGAGTTTAATTAGGAGAGTACTTAATGGCAAGATATACTGGTCCAAGTTGTAAATTATGCAGACGGGAAAAACAGAAGCTTTTTCTTAAAGGTTCTAAATGTAATTCCGAAAAATGTCCGCTTGAGCAAAAAAATTATCCTCCCGGACAGCATGGTTTAAATAGAAGAGCTAAATTTTCCGAATACGGAGTTCAGTTAAGAGAAAAACAAAAAGTTAAAAGAATTTATGGAATTCTTGAAACTCAGTTTAGAACTTATTTTGAGAATGCAAACCGACAAAAAGGTGTTACTGGCGCTAACTTGATTATGATGTTAGAAAGAAGATTGGATAATGTGGTTTTCAGATTAGGATTTTCTCCTTCTCGCAAAGCTGCGCGTCAGTTAGTTTTACATGGTCACTTGTTGGTTAACGGACAAACTGTAAATGTTCCTTCATTTTTAGTTGCTCCTGGAGATGTTGTTTCAGTTAGAGATGCAAGTAAAAAAATGGATTCTATTCATGATTCTTTACGAAGAACCAAGGATAATTTGTACAGTTGGTTACAAATTGAAAAAGCTTCATTAAGCGGTACTTTTCTACAAGTTCCTGAAAGAGAAGAAATACCGTTAAATGCAAATGAGCAACTGATTGTTGAGTTGTATTCAAAATAATCTATAATTAGAAAGAGGAATTTTAAATGAGCTATCCGTTCATTAAGATGCCGGAAGGTGTGATATTAGAAGATTCAACAGCGTCTGATCGGTACGGAAAGTTCACCGTTCAGCCGTTAGAAAGAGGATTTGGTGTAACTTTAGGAAACGCATTTAGAAGAGTGCTTTTATCATCGGTAACCGGTGCTGCTATCAATGCAATTAAGGTAGACGGTGTACTGCACGAGTTTACAAATATACCCGGAGTAGTTGAAGACCTTACTGAAATTATATTGAACTTAAAAAAAGTTCGATTGAAAATATTGAACAAAAAAGCGAATCGATTAGAATTATCCTTAAACGGTCCTGGTGACTTTAAAGCAGAAGAATTGCAAAAAGCTTGTCCCGATATCGAAATATTGAATCCCGACCATAAAATTGCAACCTTAAATGGTGACGCGAAAGTTTCTATGGAATTGCGTTTCGGCTTTGGAAAAGGTTATGTCCCTTCTACAATGCAGAATATTGTTGATCAGACTATTGGAATTATTCCTATTGATTCTATTTATACGCCACTCCGCAAAGTTACGTACGATGTTAAAAATGTACGTATTGGGGAAAGTAACGATTTTGAGGCATTAACACTCGAAATTACTACAGATGGCAGTTTGACTCCTGAAGACGCATTATCTAACGCTGGCAGTGTGCTTAAAGATCATATTAATCTTTTTATTAATTTTGATGTTGAGCAGGAAGAGCATAAAGTTGAAACTGAAAAAGATGCTGAAACTGAAAGAATCAAAAAAATATTATTAACTAGTGTAGACGATTTAGAGTTAAGCGTTAGATCGCATAATTGTCTTAAAGCCGCTAACATCAAAACTCTTGGCGATTTAGTTCGTAAAGATGAATCTGAGATGTTAAAATTCAGAAACTTTGGTAGAAAGTCCCTTGCTGAATTAATTGAAATCGTAGAAAATTACGGACTCGATTTTGGTATGGACGTTGACCGATATATAAAATACGATACTGATAATAACTAATATTGCAAAAAAGGTAGAAGAATGAGACATAGAGTTAAAGGTAGAAAATTAGGAAGAACTTCATCGCATAGAGCTGCAACTTTACAAGCATTGGCTACAGCTCTTTTTAAACACAAAAAAATTAAAACTACCCTAGCTAAGGCAAAAGAAACTCGATCATTTGTTGAACCGCTTATCACTAAAGCTAAAGATGACTCAGTTGCCAGAAGAAGATTTGTTGCCAGATTTATTAAAGATAAAGATGTGTTAAAAGAATTATTTTCCGAAATAGTTCCGAAAATTGGAGACAGACCTGGCGGCTACACTCGAATAGTTAAATTGGGTAATAGAGCAGGCGATGCCGCTGAAATGGCGCTTATTGAACTTGTTGATTTTAACGTCGTTGAAGTAAAAAGCGAACCTAAAACTAAAGCTAAAGCCAAAGTAAAAACTAAAAAAGTTGAAGAAAAAGTTGAAGCAGCTGTTGAAGAACCTAAACCTAAAGCCAAAACAAGATCTAAAGCGAAGGCTAAAAAGGAAGAAATAGAAGATGCTAACGTTATTGAAGAAGTTGTAAAAGACGAAGCTTCTGAAGGTTCTGAAGAAAAAAGCGAAGAAAAATAATTTCACTTTTTCTTGTAAATATTAAAGAGCATTCCTGTTGGTCTGCTCTTTTTTTATTTTAAATATTCTAAAAATTTATTAAACCGAACAGATTTATCCTCCTGGTTGAATTATCTTATTTTTTCAAATTTCTAGGTTTATTTTATAATAATAATTATACTGGTATAAATGTTCGATGACATAAAATTTATAAAATCCGCATCCACTGTAAATGGACTTCCGGAACGTAAACTTCCTGAAATTATACTGTGCGGCAGATCCAATGTGGGCAAATCTTCTTTTATTAACTCTTTTTTTAGAAGGAAGGAGATTGCTAAAATAAGTTCTTCCCCCGGTAAAACAAGATTACTAAATTATTATCTGGTAGACGATAAATTTTATATTGTAGATTTACCGGGATTCGGTTATGCCAAAGTATCAAAAAAAGAAAGAGACGAGTGGCAGCAGCTAATAAATGATTACCTGCAGCAATCCGGAAATATAGTAAGAGCTTTTCATTTTATAGACAGCAGGCACGAACCCACCAAACTTGATATGCTGCTTCATACATTTCTTGAAGATCTAGAAATACCATGTAATTATATATTAACAAAGGTTGACAAATTAAAACAGTCCGAAATCGTAAACGCAAAAAGATATATAAAAAATGCGTTTGGAAATGTTAAAATTGGGACCGATGTAATTCTTTATTCCTCGGTTAAAGGTACAGGAAGAAAAGAAGTTCTTAGTGTATTAAATGAAATATTTATGTAGAATTTATAGTAATGATTGCCCCATGCTTAAATTCAGAGATGTCCTATTCTATATCATTTAAAAATATTTTTAGTTTATAATATGAATTATACCCAAAATATGTAAATTAGCCTCATTTAGGCGGGTTTAATAATGATATTGATATAAAGTTTTATTATTATTTCTCTTAATCTTTTATAATTATTTTTAATACTGCCGATGCCATTTATAAACAGAAATAGAAAAAGATTTCTAACATTCCTTTTAATCCCTTTGCTTTCCGCAGTTCAATTTTTTACAGAAGATTTTATATTAAATGTTATAGCCGCGGTACTTCTTATAGTTTATGTCGCATTCATAATTTTCCTTCGCGATTCAATTAGGGAAGGCGATATTCCTTACAAAGATGAGTATGAAGAAGATAGTGAACTAGATGCAGAAGAAGGGGAAGAGAAACTTTATGAAACAGATTACGGCGAAGAATTTAAAATTATTTCGCCTAATAAAAAGATTGAAGTTTCCAAAGCTGGTGATATAAGGGCTGGAAGTTCCATCGGCGGTAAAAATTATTTTAAACCGCCTGATTTAAAAGAAAACTTTGTTAGAATAGCTAATGAAAAACTGCCCGAAAACATTGGACACGACGAACATTTTAGTTTTATTCTCGAAAAAATTCTTTCTGTAATTAAAGAAGCTTATATGGCGCACGCCACTTTATTTTTCTGGTATAACAAAAGGAAGAATAAAATAGCGTTAGAAAGTTACGCTTCGGGTTCTACCGATATAATTCTCCAAAAATTTGACGTTGAAGACGATATATTAAGTAAAATTGTTCTTAAAGAAGAACCCGAGTTATTAACGGATATTCCAGAAAACGCAGAAAAAGACGTTATACGTTATTACAGTAAACCGCAGGGAATTAAAAGTTTTATCGGAGTGCCGCTTTATTACAACGAACAATTATCAGCTGTGCTCGCTATCGATTCCAAAGTTATTGACGCATTCGGCATCGAAACAATCTATTCTCTCGGTCGATTTGTTCGCGTTATTTCTTCAATAATATCATTGTTCGATGAAAAATTCTCTAACACACAATCCGAGGAAAGGTTAAAAAGTCTTCTGGGAATTCTATCGGCGAATAAAAAGTTTGAGACGGAAGAAGAACTTAACAACATTGTTGAAACATCAATTAAATCTCTGCTTCAGTGGGATGTTTTTGCTTTTATCACTTTTTCGGCAGGCGATAACAAATTTAAGATTTCAAAAGTAACAAACAATACTTCGTTAAAATATGTTGGCGAGTATTCTGAAATTGATCTGAACGACACGCTTACTGGTAAATGCATACTTACTGGACTTCCAGTTAAAGTGGACGATACTGCGGAGAATGAGGTTCCACGTTATACTAAAAATGAGGGAATAACATTCGACGGATCTTTTCTCGCAATTCCTTTAACTTACGATGAACAAAATTTTGGAGTCCTTTGTTTCGAAAGTCTAAAGAAAAATTCTTATACAAACAGCGATATCGAATTTCTTAAAAAGGCAACTAAAATATTCGCATACATTGTTTACTCTTACTCATCTCAAAGTTTGTTGCGCAGTTTGCTGACAAACGATGTGGAGACAAAATTCCTCAATCAAAATGCATTTATTTCCTCACTTAAAACCGAGCTGGAAAAATCCGCATTTATGGAAATTCCCGGCGCTCTTGTATTAATTCAAATTGACGCATTTTTAGAAGAAGGTTCATTATTTGAAGGCGATCCTTTCCCTAAAGTATTAAAATCTATAGTGCAAATAATACGAGAGGAAACCAATAAATTTAACATAATAGCCCGGCTGGGAGATAAATTATTCGGAATTTACTTTTTTAATACACCCATTAAAGAAACATTTCTTTGGGCGGAGAAACTTCGTATTAAAATAGCGCGTAAACCGATTGCCGTTGCTACAAAACAAACCACTTTTACAGTTTCAATAGGGATTGCCAATACAACCAATAAAACAGATGTAGAAGAAGTAATGTACGACGCGGAACTGGCTTTGAATAAATCTATTGAAAAGGGCGGTAATACAGTTAAAAGTATTTAAAGAGGTCTATTGAATAATTTTGTTTTACTTATTCTAGATGGAGTTGGTGTCGGCGAATTACCCGACGCGGCAAATTACGGCGATCAGGGCAGTAATACAATTTCAAACATTGCCAGGCACATAGGCAGCATAGATCTGCCGAACTTAAAAAAATTTGGTTTGGGTAATATTGTTCAGATTAACGGAATAGATAAAGTAAGCTTACCAATTGCTTCCTACGGCAAAATGAATGAAATATCACCGGGAAAAGATTCCACTACAGGGCATTGGGAAATCGGCGGATTAAAAGTTGATTTCGATTTTCCCTATTATCCCCAAGGATTTCCAAAAGAACTTATCGAAAAATTTCTTGAAGAGACCGGTGAAAAAGGGGTGCTTGGTAATAAACCCGCTTCAGGAACTGTAATAATTGAAGAATTGGGAGACATGCACATGGATACAGGTTTCCCGATAGTGTACACTTCCGCCGATTCGGTTTTTCAGATTGCTGCACACGAGGAAGTTATTCCTTTAGAAAGGTTGTACGAAATTTGTCAAATTGCGCGTGATAAAGTTCTAATAGATAAGGATTCTGTAGGGCGAGTAATTGCCCGTCCCTTTATAGGAACAAGCGGCAGCTATAAACGCACAACAAACAGGAAAGATTTTTCCCTGGATCCTACAGGTCCTACTATTCTAAATGTTTTGCAAACCGAAGGAATTGAGACAATTGCTATCGGAAAAATTAACGACCTTTTTAATTACAGTGGAATTTCAACTAAAATAAAAACGAAATCAAATGCCGAAGGAATTGACGCTATAATTAAAACTCTTTCCGAAAAGCAGGGCGCTTTTATTTTTATTAATCTTGTTGATTTCGATGTTTATTATGGTCACAGAAACGATCCTGATGGATTTTACAAGGCTTTATTAGAATTTGACGAAGCTCTCCCCAAAATTACTGATAAACTTGACGACACCGACGTTTTAGTTATTACCGCTGATCATGGCAATGATCCCACATCTACGAGTTCCGACCACAGCAGGGAATATGTACCTTTATTATATTATAATAAAAGACGTAAAGGAAAAAATTTAGGAATAAGGGAAACATTTGCTGATATTGCGCAAACAGCCGCACAATATTTTAAAGTAAATAATACTCTTAAAGGGAAAAGTTTTTTAAATGAATAATAAAGAAATACATAAGAGCTTAACGGTAAAAAAAAACAAGGAAACACCTGACGAAAATAATTTATTTTCCGATAATATTAAATTTGATATATCTGAAGATTCCGCGGATAAAGAGAAAAAAATATTAAAAGGCGATATTAATTTTACTGTTGATATACAAGATTTTAATCGGATACAAAAATTACAAGGTTTACCGGAAGACATAATATCAGCGTTTTACCAATCAAAAGGAAGCATAAAGGATCCAAATTTTCTTAATCGAATTGAAGCTTATGTCCGATAAGAAACATTTTCTTATTGATACTGATATTTTAGTCGATCATTTGACGCAGTCCCGCGATTCAAAATCTATGCTCGAAAAAGCTATGGCTGCCGGCATATGTTTTACCACCGTTATAAATGCTTCGGAATTATATCTT
>PGYT01000020.1:0-1593 GCA_002839805.1 Ignavibacteriae bacterium HGW-Ignavibacteriae-2 | reverse complement strand
TGAGGAACAGCTTGCAATTGATAAATTACTGGGTTCCTTAAAAATATTAGGCATACATTACCGTTACAGCTTGTCAGTAAAAAAGTATTCTGGTAAAAAAGGTGATTTGCGAGATATTTTAATAATTGTAATAGCTGAAAATAATAAACTCCAGATACTGACAAATAAGAAAGAAAAATATAAATTTGCAGATATAGAATTAGCAGATAATAATTTATAATGAGGAAAAATTGGTATTAGGCAAAGTAATTGGGATGGTATGGTCTACTAGAAAAGACGAAAGCCTGGTTGGTTCCAAATTTTTAATTGTAAGAGAACTAAATTTGGATTATACTCCAACAAATAAGACAGTTGTAACTGTTGACTCTGTTGGAGCCGGTGTAGGAGAAGTTGTACTTGTTGCGCAGGGCAGCAGCGCTAGGCAAACCACCATAACAAAAAACAAACCGATTGACGCGGTGATTATGGCAATTGTTGATAAACTTGATATTTCAGTTAAACAAAAAGTTGAAGATCTGGTGGAGAACTGATGCTTTTAGGGAGAGTTATTGGTAATATATGGGCGACAAGAAAGTATGAATCCTTACACGGTTACAAAATGTTGCTTGTTCAGCCATTAAACGGCGATTTAGAAATTCTGGGCGAGCCTTTTATTGCTATCGACACCGCGGGCGCTGGTGCGGGAGAAATAATTTATTATATTACCGCAAGTGAAGCGGTTATACCGATGGATGTTGACATGGCTCCGGTTGATGCAACTATCGTTGGAATTGTGGATTCCATTAATTCTGAATTAAATTGACGGGGGATTGTTTTGAAAATAACCAAACAGTACACCAACAGAGAAAGTCAATCGTTAGATAAATATCTTCAGGAAATCGGGAAAGTTGATCTTCTTAATCCCGATCAGGAAATTGAACTAGCCATTCAAATAAAAAAAGGAGATCAGATAGCTTTAGAAAGATTAGTTAAAGCTAATTTACGATTTGTTGTCAGTGTTGCCAAACAATATCAAAATCAAGGATTATCGCTGGGGGATTTAATTAACGAAGGCAACTTAGGTTTAATTAAAGCGGCAAAAAGATTCGATGAAACGCGAGGGTTTAAGTTTATTTCTTATGCTGTTTGGTGGATTCGTCAATCTATTTTACAGGCACTCGCGGAACAATCCCGCATTGTACGTTTACCTTTAAATCGTGTTGGAGCGCTTAATAAAATTGGAAAAGCTTACAGCAATCTTGAACAGGAATATGAGCGTGAGCCGAATGCTAATGAACTAGCCCGCGAACTTGAAATGGATATAGGTGAAGTTTCTGACACTTTAAAAATATCCGGCCGCCACATTTCTATGGATGCGCCATTTAACATGGGTGAAGAGAACCGACTATTGGATGTGCTTGAAAGCGAAGACGAGCCCTCGCCCGATTTTACTTTAATGAGCGATTCTTTACGAAACGAAATTGAAAGAGCGCTTTCAACATTAACTGAAAGAGAAGCCGAAGTGATAAAACTTTATTTCGGTTTAAACAAAGAACATTCTTTAACCCTTGAAGAGATAGGTGAAAAATTTAACTTAACACGTGAACGAGTGAG
>PGYT01000134.1:2221-7860 GCA_002839805.1 Ignavibacteriae bacterium HGW-Ignavibacteriae-2 | reverse complement strand
ATCGCGTTAAGGGAATTATCCAGAAAAATCTTAATAATTTTAATCTATCAGAAGAGTTTTTTGAAAACAGCATTCGTTTGAATGAGGATTTTAACAACGAGATCAACACCGCTGAATCAACCGCAGAATTGGGCAAATTATACGAATCCAAGGACGAGGACGCAAAGAGCAAGGAATTACTAACAAAAGCCCGTAAATTTTACAAAAAAATTGACGCTAAAACTAAGCTCGTAGAGCTTGAAAACTGAATTGGTTCAATTCACTTAATTTATTCACCCCATAAATTTGAAACCGGATTTGGTAAAATCAATTTATAACATTTATTACTCCCCAAATTTTTCAAGACATTATCACTTTTATTTTCAATAAAAAAAATGTTTCCACAGTAAACTTTTTAATTGGCAAATTAAATTATAGCTTGAAATGTCAACATAATGTCTCTTTTTGAAACTTGTATAAATTTAGTATCCACAAATAACAATTAATTAATTACATCAAATGCCCCATCTTTAGTCTATTCCGCACAATCAAATTCAATTAAAATCGTTGTTTTTAGGACTATTTTTTGATTTGACGGGTTAATAATCCAATAATTATTATTCCAAAAACCGGATTGGCATATAAATTGGGTATGCAGGTTGTGGGGAACACAATATTTTTACCGATTTGTTATTAAAAACTTTACTCTCAGAAATTTACCTTTCTAATGTATTCCCTTACCAAATCGGCAAATGTTGTGTAAAATATCTATAAATGGAGTATTAGAATGAAAAAATTGTACTTTTCACTTATTTTAATTGGGTTTATTTTTTCGTCTTGCAGCGATAATAGTTCAATTGTATCATCGGAAAGTTCCCAGGTTATTAATTCTAAATCTGTTGTAAATAGCGGAGAGATTAGTAACTGGTTATCACTTCCAGAACTAAAAGAGGAATCTTTACGTAAGGTATATTCGGCGAAAAAAAGAATAATGAATTCTGAGGGAGGTTATTTAGAATTTAACGAAATTTATGAGACAAAGAATGGTAAAACAATAAATATTTATAGTTCACTCACATTCCCTCCTAATTTTATAGACACCGATGATGACGACTCCAATGATTTTGCAGATATTTCAATGACCGCCGATACAAGGACTTGTTCTTATACTTTTACTCCTCATATGAAATTTAATAATAAACCAATATTTAACGGCAGATACGAAGGATTAAACCTTGCCGGAATAAATACGGATAAACTTCAATTCGTTTTTCAATCGGATGCGGGTGATCTGGAATTTATTAGATTTGAAAAGATAACTGTGGACACGGAAAATGGCGTACTTGAGATACAAAACGCAATTATACCACATTTCTGCAGATATGGATTTGTGAATTAAAAGTTACAAATGATTCATATTCCATAGTAGAAATTAATAATTAATTTTAAGTTTTACGAAAAGGAGAATGTACCAATTAATAATGATTTTAATAGATTTCATTTAATAAAGTAGCAAATATTAACAAAAAATGATCCTTTTTGAGATTTTGTATTTATCTGATACACAGACTTTATAACATAGATTCCTTCCTTTTTTGTGTCCTTAATTCATAAGCAAATAATTAAATATTTTATCAAATATTTTTAGTTAGATGATAAAATATTTTTACACTCCAGTAAAAAATACCATTCGATATGCTTGATTTCATACATCTTAAAATGATCAATTTTATTGCTTAATGGCATACTATTTGCCCTTATTCTAATGCTGATAAAATGGTGTCGTGATGAATAGAATTATTGATTTTCTTGAATATACTTTTCTGGTTAAATTGGCTCAAATTGTAATTGTGCTTAAAAAAAGTCAGCGAAGATTCGTTTTGTTATTTTCTCATTTTGAAAAACATTAAAATAATCCGGTTCAACAAACCGGAGAATTAAAATTTTGTAATATATATTATTTTGTTATTAAAGAATGTTTTCACTGATTAAAAGGGCATAAAGTGAACGCAAATTCAACAGATTTCAAACAAGACTTAGCACAAATAGTAGGAAGTTATCTTAATACAACGGATGCCTTGGAATTCAACCGTTATTTTTTGATGAATGAGCCAAAACAGAGTCGTGGAATAAACCACATTAGCGCCGCCGACAGATCACAATTAGATTTTGAAATTTCTCATGTTAAAGATAGGTTCAGTATTGATAGAACCATAACAATGGCCTCAAAAAAATTAACTTATGAAAAATATCTGCAATTGCTAACAAAACTAAGCGAATTGTGCATTTCGCACGGCTATTTGAATTTTGCGGATGAAATTATCACGAAAATTAAAAATGAATGCAAAATAAATAGCATTACCGCCAATTCTATGTTATCCCTTTCCGACCTATACGCTCAAAGAGGAAAATGGGACATTAGTCTAACACTTACAGAGCAGGCAAAAAAATACTTTGAAGAGGAGAATAATTCTTTAGGTATAGCTAAGTGTGACAATTCAATAGGAACAATTTATGGAGAGAGAGGGAACCTTGCGGAAGCGGCAAAATATTTTGAACAAAGTCTGCAGTCTGCTATAAATTTTAATGATAAACAATTGATAGCGATGTTAAATATTAATCTTGGAATTATAAACAATATACACGAAAGATATGTTGAGGCATTAAATTATTTTAACGACGCCCTAAGATTATTAGAAGAACTCGGAGATCTCCGCCGAATCGCTGAAGTAAGGCACAACATAGGAATGATGTACCAGCAGCAAAAATATTATCATTCGGCCCTGCAACAATTTGATTCCGCTATTACAATAGCAATTAAAAACGAATATTATCCGATTCTTGCCGTTTCTTATATAAATAAATCGGAAATTCTCTTGAACTTAGAGGAATATAGTTTCGCGAATGCAATAGCGAAAAAAGCTATGGAAATTGCCCACATACTTGACGATAAAGTAAATATTGCTGAAGTATATCGTTTACAGGGTATAATTAATAAACACCTCAAGAACTACAAACTGGCTGAAAATAATTTGCTCTCTGCCTTAAGATTAAATAAAGCATTAAATTTGCAGATAAATATAGCCGATTGTTATTATGAATTAGCCTCTCTTTTTAACGAACTCCAGAAGGATGATCAGGAACTTAAGTATCTTAATTATTCTTATGATCATTACCGAGAAATAAACGCAATAGATAGTATGCGTTTAATTGAACAAAGAGTTTCTAATCTTAGAAGAACAACTCACTTAGTTTAGTTTTCACATACCAATTATTTGTCTATATTAAATATTGTTGTATCGGAATTGTGATTTTCATTTCTATTTAACGTATTCATAGTATCTCTTAATACACCCAACGATCTTTGACTTAAAAGATCTATTTTTATTAAACCCATATCTTCAATAGGATACATGTCCGGCTGTGTAACGATAAGACCCACACCTTTATTTTTCGCGTATTCTACCGCAACATAGTCGGTAATAGGCCCTTTAGTTATAACAATTCCTCCTGGATGAATACTTAGGTGCCTGGGGAATGAAGCTAATTTTGAAGCGATATTTATTATTTTCCGCCAATTTTCATCGTCAAATTTTAATTGTTTTGATTCGGGGAATTTTGACGCCAGATCGGGCAAATTCTTGGCGCTTGTCCAGGGAATAAATTTACTGAATTTAGATATTTCATGATCGGGTATTCCAAAAACCTTGGCTGTTTCACGGAAAGCCGAACGTGCCCGGAAAGTTACTGTTGTAGAAATCATAGCTACTTTTTCGTAACCATATTTTTCAAAAACGTACTTTACTATCGCGTCTCTCTCCTTCCAGGAAAAATCCAGATCCACGTCCGGCGGCGACGTTCTGCCCCGATTTAGAAACCTTTCAAAATATAAATTATGTTCAATCGGATCAACCTGAGTTAATCCAAGGCAATAAGCAACCAAACTATTCGCCGCTGATCCTCTTCCTATAGTTACCATATTTCTTTGATGAGCTTCCCGAACTATATCCCAAACAATTAAAAAATAATCGGAAAATCCAAGATCATCAATTACCTCCAACTCGTATTGCAGCCGTTTAATTGCTTTATCGGAGATGGGTTTATATCTATCCTCCAAACCTTTGAAACATATTTTCCAGAGGTATGAAAAGGAAGTCTCAGTCGCGGGCAGCGGATATTGCGGAAATTTATATACACCGAATTTTAGATCAACATTACAATTTTCTGCTATCCATTGAGTGTTTCGCAATGCTTCCGGCAAGGTCTTAAAAATTTCGTGCATCTCTGCCGAGGACTTTAAATAATATTCCTTATCAACAAAATCAGATTCAACCAATTGAGAAATTGTGGAATTTAATCTTATAGCGGTAACTACTTTGTGTAATAAATATTCATCCTGGTCCGAGAAATAACTGGGATGTGAGGCACAGAACTGTATAGTATTACTTTTACAATAATCGTACAATAGTCGTGTGTTTTTCCTCTGAGCCTCAGTGATTATTAACTCCGCAAAAACATTCTTTTTAACTTCCGGGTCGTCAGGCAAACATTTAAGTAATTCCAGAGAGGAAGTAATTATAAAAATATCAGATAATTCCTGTTTGAAAATTTCAGTTAAACTGAAATCATCCTTTAATTTGCGTGTAGTAATCAGTTTGCAAATGCGCGAATATCCAAGATTATTTTTTGCGAGAATAGTAGCTTCAATTTTTTCGTTTTCAGGATCGTTTAGTGTAACACCAAGTATGGGTTTAATATTTCTTTCGGATGCCGATTTCGCGAATTGAATGAGCCCATACATGGCGTTTAAATCGGTTAAAGCCGCATAGCTACTGCCCGCCTTTTCGGCGAAATCGAGCAGCTTATCGATAACTATTGTACCTTTTAGTAAAGAATAGTTGGAATGTGAATGCAGTGACAACATAATTTTTTAATACTTATGAATCTTTTTTAACTGAATGTCATCCAATTTACTTAATAATTTATAAGAATTACATAGTTTTATAAATACTGAAAACAAAATTACGGTGAATTGAATGAATACGACATTAAGTAGAATAAATTTTGAAAATACTTTAACAAACTCCGAATTTAACTCTAAAACAGAAAAATATTTGGAAAGTACTGACATTAATACACTGAACGATTCGGATAGAAATTTTTATGAATTTACAAAACTTAATGTTCATAGGGTAAATAGAATTATTAAAACTTACAAAGTGAGCGAAGAATTAAAAGAAATAATTGAGGCTATAGATCACCGGCAAACCTGGCTTATTTTAACTGAGGCTTGGTGCGGCGATTCAGCCCAAAATTTGCCTTACATTGCTAAAATGGCGGAATTAAATAAAAATATAAATTTAATTATTATGGAAAGGGATAAAAATCTTGAAACGATGGATTTGTATCTCACCAATGGCAAATCACGAAGTATTCCAAAATTAATTGTATTTGATGAAGAAGGTAATGAAAAATTTCAATGGGGGCCGCGACCGAAAGAAGCTCAGGAATTAGTTCACAGCCTGAATAAAGAAGGTTTGCTTAAAGCGGCAATAAACGAAAACCTTCATTTTTGGTATGCTAAAAACCGTGGTAAAAACATTGAACAGGAATTAAAAGAGTTACTTGTAAACTGTTTCGAAGCGGTCAATTAACTTAAA
>PGYT01000134.1:0-2158 GCA_002839805.1 Ignavibacteriae bacterium HGW-Ignavibacteriae-2 | reverse complement strand
GGTTCAAACTGAGTGCTTAGTACAGCTACCTCCGCCGCCGAATCAGCGCCGTATCCGATACCAGAAATCACCTTGGTATCCCTTGCCAAGCCGTACATATCAATATCCGCCTCAATCACTACTTGCCCGTTTAATTTTAATCTTTGAACACGTTTAGGCAGAATAAGCTGATCCATAATTGCCGTTAATCCACCAAGCGGTTTCGGACATACGTCAACATCACAAATAAAATTTTGTGAGCTAATTTCTTTGTTCGACTTATCACCGGGTTTATTGCCAGTTGAGGTTTTAAGTTCATTAATATTTTTTTTGTCCGATTCTAACTCAGGTTCTATATATTTACGGAGTTCACTGTTTTCTTCAGTAAGTTGTTGATTAGGCAGAAGGGCTATAGGTTTGTCTTTATCATCAAGTTTAAATTCAACATTGAAAATTACTTTAGAATCCACAGCGCTGCTATTTTCAGCGCCCGGTAAAAACTTTGTTTTTTTAACCGCTTCCACTGCAGCCTCATCACAGCCCAAACCCAAACCTTTTACTACTCTAACTTCCCCTACATTACCTTTCAAATCCACAGATACAATTAATGATACCCTTCCTTCTAAACCGTAAATTTTCGCATACTCGGGATAAACCAAATTTTTAATTATTTCTTCCATGCCACCCGCGGGTTTGGCGCAAGTTTCTATTTCACACAAAAATAAATCGCGGTTTCGTTTTAGTTCTTTCTGTTTATTTCCGACATACTGATCTATGGAAGGCACGTATAATGAGTCGAAATCGAGTTCGATCATTTTATTTAATTTTCCGGACTCATATGTGCATACCGATTGAAGCGCTCCGTTATCATAATAACTTCGCATCAGTCCGTCTCGCACGCCATCACGTATAAATATTTCTTGTTTCAAAAGTCCGGAATCATAATAATATTTTATCCAGCCGTTCAGTTTCCCAGCACTGTAAGTCCTTTCCTCTTTCAAATTCCCATTTTCATAGAACCAATAACTTGTACCATCCAAAATGTTGTTTATAAAAGAAATACTTTCCCGCAATTTCTTATTTGAATAATAGGAATTGATTACTCCATTTTGCGGAAAAACATCGGAGACAAAAAATAAAACTAAAAGTATGTAATAATATTTTTTCATAATTGGTTACAAAGATATAACCACATATTTGTTTCAACAAAGTTTATTTAAATATTTTTTCAATTTAATTATTCTAAGATGTTGCTTATAAAAGGATGATTTAATAAGTTGTCCATATCTTATTTCATTTATCGGAGGGTCTAATGAATAATAGATACACTTTCCTGCTTATATTTTTCTTACTTATTTCATATAATTTATTCTCTCAAACAAAACTGAATTACGATGATTTTAAGACACCTCAATATTGTGGTACTTCTTGCCATACTGATTTTTACGCCCAATGGCAGCAAGCAATGATGAGCAAAGCTTATACTCATCATTGGGATGAAATTGAATATTTTGAGCTTGCGATTCCACACGCCGAAAAAGATGAAAAAGTAGCTGATGTAAAAAAAGACTGTAACGGATGCCATACACCAATAGCTTATCTAGTTGGTGACGTTCCCCCGCCCCGCCCCGAGTTAAATTCGCGTGCAAATGAATCTGTTTCGTGCGACGTTTGTCATAGTATTACTGGTTTTGAAGGCGATTTGCCTTTCAATTTTAATTATACCGTTTCACCAGGTAAAACAAAATATAGTTCACGAAAAGGTGCTGTTGAATCGCCCGCTCACGAAATTAAGGTTACCGAATTTCATAAATCCGGGGACTTTTGCGGGATATGTCATAACGAAAAAAGTCCTTATGGAGTATGGGTAAAATCGACTCATATAGAATGGAAAGAAGGACCTTATTTTAAGGAAGGAGTTCAGTGCCAGGATTGCCATATGCCCAAATCAGAGTTTCGTACCGCGTCTATGGGCGATCTTTATCCCGACGCAAGGCTGCATTTATTCCACGGAGCTCATGATCCGGGTAAAATAAAAGGCACAATTGAAATTAGAATTTATCCCGATATAAAAGAAGCCGAACCTGGAGAAACTGTAAGGTTTACTGTCGCTCTATTCAATCAGAAAACGGGACATAAGTTTCCGACTGGATCTGTTGAGGACAGGATAGTGTGGTTG
>PGYT01000133.1 GCA_002839805.1 Ignavibacteriae bacterium HGW-Ignavibacteriae-2 | reverse complement strand
CAAAAGATTAAAATCCCCATAGCAGCCAGCTATTTTGTGCCTCTATTAAAAGTAACTTCAGTTCTTTTGTGGCATCATTTATATTTTTAAATGTAGAATCGATATTCTGTGCAGTTGGTTCATCCATTAAAAGTTTCCCGAGCGAGCCATTACCTGATTTAATATTGCTTGTAATCAAATACAAATCATTCGTAACTTCTGAGGCATTGTCCATAGTTGTTTTTAATGATAGCAAAATTTCTTCAATGTGAATTTTACCAAAACTAACTGTAGCATCATCAATAAGTAATTTTAAACCCATTGTACCTTTACTTAGATTTATAAAGGAAGAATCAAAATTTTGAGCCAGAGATTTATCCATTATCAATTTCCCAATTGTTCCATTTCCAGATTCAATATTGTTTGTAATACTTGCCAAATCACTTGTAATAGTGGCTGTATTCTCAATGGTTGTTTTTAAGGTCAACAAAATATCGTCAATGTCAACAGGCATACTCGTTTTAATTATATCGCCGTTTTCAATTCTCTTTTTTCCGCCGGTTCCGGGATTTATAATTAAGGCTTTATTGCCCATAAGTCCTTCCGAGCCGATACTTGCAACTGCGTCCTTTTTAATGAATTCTCTTGCGTTTTCATCAATAAGAATTTCAACACTTACTGAGGTATCGCTTATGATAGTAATATTATCAATGGTTCCAACATTCACCCCCGATAACCGGACATTATTGCCTATTTGAAGTCCGGAAACATTTTGAAATACTCCTCGTAAATGAAAAGTGCTTCTGAATAATTGCTGTTTCTCACCAATAAAATATATGCCTGCAATAAGAAGCGTTATTCCCAAGGATATAAAAATCCCCAATTTTACTTTATTAGTTGTATTTATTTTCATTTTATCTACTCTTAATTATTGCCTGATTTATTATTGAAAAAAGGATCTTATCCACGGATCAGTCGATTTCTCAAGATTCTCATAAGAACCTTCCGCAGCGCATATACCATCCTTTATCACAATAATTCTATTTGAAGTAAGTTTTGCGCATTCGATATCGTGCGTAATAATTATTGAGGAAGTGTTATATTTTTTTTGAACATCCAGAATAAGATTACTTATTTCTTTAGATGTTATCGGGTCTAATCCCGTTGTCGGTTCGTCATAAAGCATTATTTCAGGTTTTAAAATAAGCGTTCTAGCTAAACCTAACCTTTTACGCATACCGCCTGAAAGTTCCGAAGGGGTTTTATCAATTGATTTAGAAAGCCCTACATTATGTAATGCTTCTTCAATAAGAAAATCGATTTTTTCTTTTGGTGTTGAACTTAGTTGTCTTCTAAGTGGAAATTCAAGATTTTCTCTGACCGACATTGAATCATAAAGAGCACCGCTCTGAAAAAGGAAGCCGATCCTTCTGTAAATTTGAATTAATTCTTTATTCCTTAATTCAGAAATGACCTTCCCGAATATTAAAAGTTTCCCTTCATCAATTTGAATCAAGCCGACAATGCATTTAATAAGTACTGATTTGCCGGTTCCGGATTGCCCAAGTATTACAAGATTTTCCCCTTTATTAACAATCAAATTAATATCCCGAAGCACGTGGTTGTTCCCGAATGATTTTTTGAGATGTTTCATTTCAACAACAACAGTTTCCTGTTTACTATTATTTTCAATTTCAATTAAAGGTTTTTTGTTAGTCATTTTTCCGACTGCTATCATTAGTTCTGGAGTAAACTTGTTACTTGCACAGCTATCATATCAATTACAAATACCATTAAAGATGCGAATACTACCGCCGAGTTTGCGGCTTTACCCACACCTTCAGTGCCTTTATTCGAATTGTAGCCTTTGTAGCTTCCTATTAGTCCAATTGCAAATCCGAAGAAAATTGTTTTGATAAGCGCTGGGAATAAATCTTCAAATTGCATACTTTGAAATACCATCGAAAAATAGAGGTAAAAGCTGACATCACCTTTGATGTTGACTCCCATAAAAGAACCGAGTAAACCAACTGAATCGGCAATAATCACTAATATTGGAAGCATAAGAGTAGCGGCAACCACTCTTGTTACAACAAGATATTTAAATGGATTTGTATCCGAAACCTGCATAGCGTCTATTTGTTCTGTTACGTTCATCGATGCCAATTCTGCACCAATTCCCGATCCTACTTTTCCCGCAAAAATTAGCGCGGTAATAACAGGTCCTATCTCCCTAATAATTGAAACTGCCACCATAGCCGGCAGCCAGGATTCTGCCCCAAACTTTGCCAGCGTTGGTCTTGACTGTATAGTAAGTACAAGCCCTATTATAAATCCTGTAATGGCTACCAGGGGAAGAGATTTGTAACCGATCAGAAAAGATTGTTTTAACACTTCATTAAACTCATATGGCGGTAAAATCGCTTCTTTAAAGAATCGCAAAGTGAATATTGTTATTGAATATACTTCTTCAAAGAAAACTTTAAACACCGAATCAGAAATTGTTTCGATAGGTTTACTCGACATCTTTTCTGCCTCCGGGTTTTTGTTTTGTGATTTAGGCAAAATTATTTTTTCCATTATTAATATTTCTTTGATGTCTAAGATTATTCACCCGGCACTTTCTCATTTGTGAAAGGACCCTTAAATGCCAGAGACTCAATTGATTTATTAAAAAATTGGTCCGTGGTTTTTCTTTTCGCTTTTTATATAGGTTAAATGCCTTTAATCATTCATGGTGTTCAACGGAATATTCTTCAAACCATTTTATCTGTTTTGACCTTTACTATTGGCATGATCTTTTGATTTAAATTTAGACTCTATTATTTATGCTATGCTATATGATAATACTTCAATTATGAAAATACTCTTGGGGTTATAATATGCAGCAGGAATATGCTACACAATAGTGCGAATAATATCCATTGGATTATTTCTTAGATCTATTATCAATGTTAAAGAATAAAGAGTCGATAATGATTTGAGTAGATTCTAATTGAGTGGAAAACCTAAGGATTCACTCAGGTTTTTCATCCAGATCTTACTCGAATTTCATTTCATTATTATCATCTTCTTGCTTTGCACAAAATCACTTGTCTGAATTGTATAAAGATAAATTCCACTCGATAATTTTTGTACATCGATAACTGTTTCATAATGCCCAGGGCTTTTTTCCTCATCCACTAAAGTTCTTATCTTATTCCCAAGAATATCGTATACACTTATTTTTACAAAACTCATTTTAGGTACAGAATATCTAATTGTTGAAGTAGGATTGAAAGGATTAGGATAATTTTGTGAGAGTGAGAACTTTTGAGGAAACAACTCAGTTTCTACAGTGGTCACATATGCAGACTTTGTTATTTTATTGGCATCTAATGTAACTGCAGTCTGAGCCAACGCTATGCCATTAAATACAGCCCCTGTCTGAATTTCAATTAAAGTTTTACATAATATGATCCCTTTCATAGCAGATGTTGTTCCGAGTGTAACTTGTCCGGCTACCTGCCAGAAGATATTAGAAGCTTGAGCCCCGCCGCTCAGAGTGACCATAGCACCGTTGCCCAGAGTTAGATTCTGTGATATCTGAAAAATCCAGACATCAGTTGCAGAGCCCGAGATAGTTACACCGCCAGCAGATACAAGAACTCCAGTACTCCAGTTATAAAGTCCGGGTGTAAGAGTCTGCCCTGTTAAATCACCCGTATATAATTCTGTATAATCCGGGGATGTCCTGCCTGCTGCGTTGACATATGCAGTTTCCATGTCGCCTACTGCAGTAGTCATTTTGGTCGGAGTCGGATCAGTATAATCGGCTGCATAAACCTTTCCAACAATTAATGATGATGTTGAAAATGTACCTGAAGCGTCCATAATTAATCCGCACCCTGTTATAAATGTAGCAGCGGACGGGCTAAGTCCAATATCACCGGTAATTTGGGTTGAGCCCGTGGTTGAGATTCCTGTTTTTGCCAAAAGAACAAAATTTCCTGCTGTTCCAATATTTACTGGTGAATGCGATTGAGCCAGGATAACGGCAGGTAGAATAAAAGTAATTGTTAGTATTGCTGATATGAATAGTATCAATCGGTCAAGAATTGTGTTTATAAATAGTTTCATTAAAGTCCCTTGTTTTTTATTTATTACATTTTGTATCGTATTTTTAATTCACTTTTGTTTAAAAGATATGAACAAGTTTATTTTACGACAATCGGACAAAAGGATGAAAAAGGAACTACATCCTTAGGATGAGTGAATAATTCAAATGAATTTAGAAAAGCGGATGATTTAATTAAAAAAGTATCGAAATGCTACGCCGGAAATATTTAAGTGTCGTATTTATAAAGTAATAAATAGCAATCTCTTTGAGTATACTTAACGCATTGTACCAGAATGTATTTGGAATAGATTTTTTTAATATTAAATACAAATATTCATTTTCTGGATATTTTATATCGATAAATCTAAAATCAAGTAATACTATAACTTGCCTTATTTTTTGTGCATAGGTAGTAATTTATAAGTTTTACCCGACTTAACACTATCTGGCATAATTCCTCGCGGCTGTATGGATAAATTCTCATAATCATTTTTCTCTGACTGTAAAGAAAGCATCATTGAGTTAATTTCCTGATTATTAATCATCAAGTTGACCAGCTTCATTGTTTCTTCCTCGTTACCCTGAGTTTCTTTGATCATCATATCCAATATTCTACTTCGCATTTCCGAGTTAGATGCAATTTTTGTCATCCATTTATCGTTTTGATCATTTATAAGTGCACCGCTTTCATTAACTTTATCCTGCGCTAATACTATAAATGTGCTCAAAAAAAACAGTATTATAATTAATGTTCTCATTAGAATTTCCTTTTTTATTTACGATATAGAATACGTCGCTTTACATAAAAGAATCAATAGAGCAAAAGGATGAAAAAAGGACTACATCTTTTAGATAAGAATTAACCAAGACATTATTAAATTTAAAGATATGTTTAGTTGTTTATTATAGAAATGCTATCAGACATTTTTTAAAGACTTTTCATTACAAGAATAGTTTGCAATTTTCAGTCTTGTGTGAAGTACAAGTTTTTACATTATATTATGAATATTACTCTTAACAGTATTAGTTGAAATATTAGTCTTTTGACCGATCACTCTATTGCACATTCTGTCGCTAAGCAAACCTGTAATTACCTTCTTTCTCTTTGTCTTTTGCACAGCTTTTTTTAGATGGACTTACAGTCTCTCATTGCGTTCTCCAAAATCTGTGAAAATAATGAGGCAACTAAAAGCGGTGGAAGCACGGTTGAACTATCTAATAGTTATTAAAGAATCATTCAGAGATACGTCTTTCAGAATAAAACCATTAGCTTCTGCTTTTAAGTACTGCAAGATATCAGTCCGCACAGGTGCAAGATACATAACAAGAATTTTTTTGAATTATTTCCTTGTTCATCCATTATTAATATTCGGTCTGTGTGAACGAAAAAAACTATTTCTTCAGCAGAAGGTGTTTTAGATGTGTCGCTTGGGATGGCGAACACGCCAGCCTTTTTAATTAGTTGATTGGTGATTTTTTTATCACCGGCTAAAAATGACCAGTTGTTGAGATCCAAGTTTCTTAAAGAAGCAAATTTTTTTAGGATATCGGGTGTATCAGTTTCCGGG
>PGYT01000132.1 GCA_002839805.1 Ignavibacteriae bacterium HGW-Ignavibacteriae-2 | reverse complement strand
ACAACAAACGGTGGAGGTACATATGACGCAGGTGTTTCAGTTAATGTGACGGCAACTCCAAATGTTGGATATACCTTTACAAATTGGACTGAAAGCGGAATTGAAGTATCGACAAATGCAAGTTATACATTTGCAATAAATGCAAACAGAACATTAGTAGCTAACTTTAAATCATCATTTCCAATCGGTCAATTGCCTGTTGTTCTTGGAACTGCGGCGAGGTTTGCAATTTTGTCTAACTCAGACCTCACAAACATTCCAACTTCATCAATAACGGGAGATGTTGGTATGTCTCCGGGATTAAGATCTAATATGACCGGATTTGTATTGACACCGGATATCACGAATCAATTTTCTACTGATCCTCAGGTAAACGGAGGAGGACCCGGTATTTATGCGGCCAATGATGCTGCCCCAACTCCTTCAATGTTAATAAAAGCTAAAGCTGACGCTGAAGCGGCATATTTGGATGCAACAGCAGCTTTGCGCGGAACGCCGACACCGCTCTCAGGCAATATCAATGGTTTGACTCTTGTTCCAGGACTTTATGAGTCAGGGTCTTCAATTGAAATATCACCGGGTGGAGCTGTGACTTTGGATGCAGGTGGCAATAACAATGCTGTTTTCATTATTCGCAGTGCAACTTCAATTACAACTCAAGCAACAAGCAAAGTTGTTCTGGCAGGTAATGCGAATCCGGCGAACATATTCTGGGTGGCAGGATCTGCAGTTACTCTTGGTACAAACTCAATAATGAAAGGAACGATCATTGCCAGTTCCTCAATCTCTCTATTAACTGGTGCAAATTTAGTAGGTAGAGTGCTGATACAAAGTGCGGCTGCCGGACAAATATCTTTGGATCAAAATACTATTGTATTGCCGTAAATTAAAAAGTTCGGGCAGGGAGATTCATCTCCCTGCTTTAATTTCAAAAAGAGTGAGCAAACAGAAATTGATATTTAAATTATATAAAAGGATACCTAAAATGAAAAATTTTATTATAACTATTGTACTGATGTTTACTGTTGTAATGGGTGTTGTTCAGGCACAAACAGTAACCAAAAGCTGGGCATTCGGATTCGGATTAGATTACCCCAGATTTGCCTCAGCAAACATAACCTCTTTAAATTCTAATTACGGCGGATATCTTTCAATCCAAAGAAATTTTTCCGAGAATGTTGGTCTTAGATTAAAAGGGGGTTATAATCATATCGAAGGAGAATGGAGCGATCCATTATTTGTCTTGAACACTGAAGAAACTAATCTTATAACAGGCAACATTGATTTGTTATACTATCTCGTTCCTTGCGCACCGGTTTCCCCATATATTTTCGCTGGAGTGGGCGGCAATTACAGGTCAATTACTAATGGACAAACAGCATTTGCCGATGACAACAAATTCGGGTCTCAATTAAATATCGGGACAGGCGCCGAAATCAAATTCAATTCAACATGGAGCCTAGTCACTGAGTTTGGATACCATGTTACAAATAATTCAAAACTTGACGGAACTATAGCTCCCACTGAAATAAATGGACGTGATTCATACATAGTTCTTAGCGCGGGTGTAAATATGTTATTTGGTAAAGGTGAGGTATCAAAGAAATGTGAACCTTGTCAGGGTATTACAAAACCGGTGAAAGATATGACCGACTATGACAAAATTGAAGATATGATTAAGAAACATATACCGAAAGAAGTTACAAAAGAAGTTATTGTTGATAGATATATTAAAGCAATTTCAGACGATAGAATAGTTCTTGTAGGTGTGAATTTTGCTTTTGATAAATCAGAACTTTTACCTGAATCTTATTCAGTTCTAGATAAAGCTGTTAATTTATTAAATGAAAATCCCACTGTTAATGTTGAAATTGAAGGTTACACAGATTATGTAGGTACAGCGCAATATAATCAGGAACTTTCTGTTGAAAGAGCTGAAACTGTTAAAAAATATCTTGTTTCTAAAGGTATTAATGCAAACAGACTTTCTACCATAGGTTATGGGAAAGGAAATCCTGTGGCTAAGAACGATACCGAAGAAGGCAGAGCTATGAACAGAAGAATAGTTTTTCGGATAATTAAGTGACTGGAGTAGTACAGATGAAATTTGTAAAAATACTTCGACTGTTTTTATACCTAAGTATTTTTGGAGCTACTATATTCATTTTTAGTTGTTCCGATTCAATATCGCCTGAAAACGACCAGGGACAAATTAAGATTACATTGGTTGACGGTCCCGGTGATTTTGATCAGGTAAATATTGTTGTTACAAGAGTAGAAGTTCACAAATCCGGTTCAGATTCCAGCAGCGGATGGTTTGTAATAAACAATAATGTTGCGACTTATAATTTGCTTTCTTTAAGAAACGGAGCTAGTGCTGTTCTTGGCAATAACTCACTTGATGCCGGTAACTATACGCAAATAAGATTAATAATTGGCACGGGCAGTAATATTGTAATAAATGGTGACGTTTATAGTCTTGATGTTCCGGGCGGAGCAGAATCGGGAGTTAAATTAAACCACGCATTTGATATTGAAACGGGACTTGTATATGAATTAATGCTGGATTTTGATGCGGAACATTCAATCATACAAACAGGCAGTGGGCAGTATAAGCTAAAACCCGTAATCAGACTTGTACCTGCGGTTATCTCAGGTACCATTTCAGGAAGAATAAATCAGACCAACGCCCTGGCTGCTATTAATACAATAATAGGAATAGATACGGTACGCACTTTTGCAGACCCGACCTCGGGATCATTTATGCTGATGGCATTAATACAGGGGACATATAACGTAAAAGTATTTCCAACAAATGAACTCTATAGGGATACTACAATTTTAAATATTGCAGTTGTTGCGAAACAAAATACCGATTTGGGAACGATCAGTTTACGTCTGAAATAAATGAATATAATAATATGAGGAGTTAGAATTATGAAAAAGATTTTTTTATTCGGGATGGCTTTGGGTTTAGTATTGATCCTGGCAAAACCAATTAAAGCGCAAGATCACGGATTTGGATTGGGTCTAATTTTAGGGGAACCAACAGGTTTAAGCGCAAAACTCTGGACCTCTAGAATAAACGCATTTGATTTTGGCCTTGGCGTAGGTGTAGGCGGTGATCGAATTAAATACAAAGGATATTACAATGACGGAAACCGTGTCCATTTCCATATGGATTATCTCTGGCATTCATTTAATGCAATAAGTTCAAGCGAAAGATTCCCTCTGTATTACGGACTTGGCGCTAGATTCAACAGCGGCGGAGGTTATGAAGAATCAATAGGTATAAGAGGAGTATTTGGTATAGCCTGGTTTCCGCATGCAACTCCCATAGATATATTTGTCGAATTAGTACCGGTGCTGCAAATTACATCATCAACCGGACTGGGAATTGATGCAGGGTTGGGAATAAGATATTTCTTTTAAAAATTGAAAAATATGTGCAATCAATTACTCTCAAAAGATACACCGTAGTAGATATTTGTTAGAATCATCTAATGTTGATAAGGAGCGGCATACTTAAAACCGCTTCTATTTTTTTAAGCTCGCGAATAAATAACATTCTAATAAAATACTGGAGAAACAAAATGAAAAAACTTAAAAGCTTAGCTCTAATTTCGGCAGTTGCTGGTTTTCTTTTTATATATGGCTGCAGCGCAAGCAACACTGTAAAGGGGGGCGCTATTGGCGGAGTTGGCGGCGGCGTGGTTGGCGGAGTAATTGGGCACTATTCAGGTAATACGGTTTTAGGCGCAATTATAGGAGCTGCTGTCGGTGGAACAGCGGGGGCTTTGATAGGGAATTATATGGACAATCAAGCCGAAGAAATGCAAAAGGATATTTCGGGCGCTACAATAGAAAGAGTCGGAGAAGGAATTAAAATTACTTTCGATTCAGGAATTTTATTCTCAACAAATTCCTCAACGCTCGAATATAATGCTAAAACAAATATCAGTAAACTCGCTGCAATTTTAAATAAATATCCTGATACAAATATTCTTGTCACAGGACATACAGATTCAGATGGTTCAGAAGAATACAATTATACTTTATCTGAAAGCAGAGCTAAATCAGTTTCCGACTATACCGGAACACGGGGAGTTTCTTCTTCAAGATTTACCATTATTGGACTTGGTGAAGGTGAACCTGTCGCATCAAATGATACAGATAACGGAAAAAGAATGAACAGAAGGGTTGAGATAGCAATATTTGCAAATGAAAAACTTAAAGACGCTGCTGAAAGCGGCGGACTAAAGTAGATCTTAACACTTAATAATGAAGTGTTTATCTAATGTTAAAAATAAATGAAAATATTACATCAATAAGGTAAATTTTATGCTATACACTATCGCGGTTGTTTTGATAGTATTGTGGTTACTTGGATTTTTGACTTCTTATACAATGGGTGGAGTGATTCATGTTCTTTTGGTAATCGCAGTTATAATGGTACTTGTTAGAATTATAAGCGGACGAAAAGTTCTCTGAATAAAACTATCAGAACATGACTTTAAAGCGTAATTATATTAAGAATTAGTTTACAATGAATAGTTGGAAAATAATATGTTTATAATTGCTGCTTTCTTTTAAAATTTCACATCAATGAAAACAACATAGAGAAAAATAGAGTACCCGGAAGATTCAATGGAGTGCTAAGAAATAACATTCCTGATATTAATGTAAAATCGGTGGAAAGACTAATGGAGTCGGTTTGGCTGCTTATAATTTAAAACTTCTCGAAAATAGCACTCCGTCTGTTTTTGACTATGTTGTAAATCAAAGAGTGAATCGAAATAATCTAAAATTATTTGATATGGTGAAGATAATCCGATTGCTATAAATGTTACAAACGAAGGAAGATCTAGCAACAGAAGAGTTGAAAGAAAATTACTCTAAATATATAGACAGGACAGTTCTAAGTGTATTATAAATAATATTGATAGAAGCGGAATTGTATAAGTCCGCATTTGAGTTTATTAAAATAACTGTGCCGTTTGTTTTAACAGCAGGCGGATTAAAGATTAAAGGAGAAAATATGAAGAACATCGTAGGTACTTTTCTTTGTCTGGCATTATTAATTGCTATAATTGGTTGTTCGGAAGAAGTAAATCCTAAATTTCGAGTTCATAACGAAAGATCGGACAAAGCCAACGTTCAGATACAAACATCCGGTGGTAATACTATCAATATTAACGATGTTGAACCAGGTCAAACTACAGAATATCAATTTGCTTCGGAAGGAAATATAACTGCTACTGCCGGTATTCAGAATGAGTCGGTGTCACCCAGTAAAACATTTTTTGCGTCCAAAGACACGCGATATACTATTGTAATAAAAACGGGCAACATACCAAGTCTTGGCGTTGATACTGATTAATGTATATAAAATAATTATAGAAATATTATTCATTTCTTTTATCTTAAAAATAAATGCCTATTCTAATTTTAAGTCCTGATTGGTTCGACTATGCTAATACATCCCCAACACGGTTGCAAACATTTATTTTTTTGCAACTGTGTTTATTATTTATAAAAATATTTTTGCAAAAGAATCACAACAAAGTTATTTAATTTTTATGGATCTCATTATTCTCACTAAAAATAGAAGTAAAAACAATAGGCATTCAATAATTACTTGAGCGTAATTTTGATCCTCTAAAACCAATACCTGTTTCATAAATTTCGACTCTTTATTTTCCGTAGTTAGGT
>PGYT01000019.1 GCA_002839805.1 Ignavibacteriae bacterium HGW-Ignavibacteriae-2 | reverse complement strand
TTGAGAAGAACTTTAATTTATATTACTTTTATCCTTACTAGTACAGAGCAACCTTTATTTTAATAAAGAATACTATTTCCCAATTCCTGATACATATTTACCGCTTTTTCTTTATCTTTATTTTAATTGAATTACTAACTAAGGTACAGAGGTAAAAATGGAAGCTGTTACAGGATTATCAGTTCTAATAATAGTGGGTGTAATTTTCTTTTTGATAATTTTCACTTACTTTGTTCCTATCGGATTATTTATCACCGCTTATTTCTCCGGCGTAAAAGTTAAAATTTTTAAAGATCTGGTCGGGATGCGACTTCGTAAAGTATCGCCGATGGTAATTGTGCGAAGCATGATTTCAGCCACAAAAGCCGGACTTAAACTCGACATCTCACTTGTAGAAGCACACTATCTAGCTGGTGGTAACGTAATTAAAGTTGTTAACGCTTTAATTTCAGCTAATAAAGCTAATCTTGAGTTGTCTTTTGAAAAAGCAGCCGCGATTGATCTTGCCGGACGCGACGTCCTTGACGCTGTTAGAATGTCCGTGTTGCCAAAAGTAATCGAAACTCCAATGGTTTCGGCTGTCGCAAAAGATGGTATACAGCTTAAAGCTGTAGCCAGAATAACTGTACGAGCCAACCTGGAAAGACTTGTCGGTGGAGCGACTGAAGCCACAATTTTAGCTCGAGTCGGCGAAGGTATTGTATCGACAATCGGTTCAAGCAATTCACATAAGGCTGTATTGGAAAATCCGGATAGTATTTCCAAAGTTGTTTTAGCCAAGGGACTTGACGCGGGTACCGCATTTGAAATATTATCGATTGATATCGCCGATGTTGACGTTGGTACAAATATTGGCGCAATATTACAGACTGATCAGGCGGAAGCTGATTTAAAAGTAGCTCGTGCAAAAGCGGAAGAAAGAAGAGCTGCCGCTGTAGCACTTGAACAGGAAATGACCGCTGAAGTCGCTAGAATGAAAGCTAAAGTGGTTGAAGCCGAAGCGGAAATTCCGCGCGCTATTTCAGAAGCGTTCCGTTCTGGCAATTTAGGTGTAATGGACTATTATAACTTACGCAATATTCAAGCCGATACTGATATGCGCAATAGCATTGCCGGACCAAATGATAAAAATGAAGATAAAAATGACGATAAGAAAAACAAATAAAGGGAAAATCACAGTGGTATAAAATTCTTATTAGTTTCCTCCTGATCTCTGTGGTGAAAAAATTATGGATAACATTGTAGAATATCTTGTAATATTATTTTTTATAGTCAGCGCGCTGAGTTCATTTTTTAAGAAAAAACCAACTTCCAATACTGAGCAAAATGATGGAGAAAAACAGAAATCTAAAAAATCGATTGATCTCGGCAAAATTCTTTTCCCCGATGAAATATACGGAACGGATAAACCTGAGCAGGATAAGTCAGCCAGATATAAATATGATTCCGGCGATCCATCAAAATCCGCGGATCCATTCGACGAATCCGCGGATGTTTACAACGAACATGCTCAATATAAACCTCAGAAACTATCTGAGGTTGATTCGTATTTTGAGGAGGCAATTAAAAGATCCGCACAAAGCGCACAAACTAAATCATACACCCGGCGCATAAAAACATCACGCGAGAGTCGAAATGATGATGAGGAACCAAAAACAATTGGATCCTTAGAAAGCAAGTACACAATTAAAAGAAGAAACGATATCAAATTAAAATTGAAGAATACTAACGAACTTCGAGATCTTATAATTATAAATGAAATATTGAATAAACCGATTGCTCTTAGGAAACGTTAATTTTTTTTAGTTTGTAAGTATTTCCTATAATAAGACAACAGAGTTTAAAATAGAAAAGAGAAACGGGCTTTGGATAAGTGTAAGAGATTTAAGTGGCTAAGAAATATACGTTAAAAAGAATAAATGAAACGGCGTTACAAAAACCGGCACTAACCGAAGCCCGATTTTCTATAAATTATCAGCATGAGTTGAACCCCACTCAGTTTGAAGCCGCCTCACGTATTGAAGGTAACTATCTTGTGATTGCCGGCGCGGGCACAGGTAAAACCCGAACTTTGGTTTATCGTGTTGCCCGGCTAATTGAATCGGGCTATGATCCCTCTTCCATACTTCTGCTTACGTTTACCCGTAAAGCCGCAAAAGAAATGATGAACAGAGCTGCGATTCTGCTGGACCACCGCTGTTCTAAAATAAATGGTGGAACATTCCACTCATTCGCGAACCTTACGTTACGCAAGTATTCAAAAGCTATCGGACTCGATTCGGGATTTACAATATTGGATCAGGGTGACAGCGAAGATGTTATAAATCTTATTCGCGCGCAATTAAAACTATCAGAATTAAAGAAACGATTCCCAAATAAACAAACCTTGCTCCGTGTTATAAGTCTTAGCTCAAACACAGGCATTCCCATTCTGGAATTACTCGAAAAAGATTATCCGCATTTTGTTCAGTACATCGATAAAATTTCTGATGTACAAAGAATTTACAATGAATATAAAGTCAAAAATAATTTACTAGATTACGATGACCTTCTAATTTATCTGGAAAATTTTCTAACTCTCAATAACGGGGCCGCAAGGGCGCTGCTGTCTAATATTCATTTTATAATGGTTGATGAGTACCAGGATACAAATAAATTGCAGTCGGATATTGTGAAAGCGCTTGCTCAGATTAATAATAACGTAATGGTCGTAGGCGACGATTCCCAATCGATATATTCTTTTCGCGGTGCGAATTTTAAGAATATAATGGAATTCCCTTCCCTATTTAAAAATGTAACTTTAATAAAACTTGAAGAAAATTACAGGAGCACACAACCGATTCTCGACTTTACTAATAAAATTATTGAGAACTCCGTTGAAAAATATCCTAAAAATTTATATACCCGGAGAACAAACGGCGATCTTCCCGGTATTGTGGCCGCAAAAAATGAAAATATGCAGTCACGCTTTATAGTTGAAAGAGTGTTGGAATTACGCGAAGAAGGAGTTCCTCTAAATGACATAGCGGTTTTGTTCAGATCCTCATATTTTTCATTCGATTTGGAAGTTGAACTGAAGAAAGCAAATATACCTTTTATAAAATTCGGCGGAATGAAATTTGTTGAAACCGCTCACGTTAAGGATGTACTTGCGTTTCTGAGAATATCCGACAATCCGCGCGATTTTGTGAGCTGGTATCGGGTGCTTATGCTGCACGAGGGTATTGGTCCAAAAAAAGCTCAAATGATAATGGCAGCTCTGGACTCGCTGGATTTTAACTCCTACGAATCGACTGAAGCTTTAATTCCCGGCAGCTATCACGAAAAAGTAAATCCGCTTGTAAGTTTGTTATTCAATATTCGAAAGAAACAATACCACCCCGCGGACAAAATTGAATTGATTCTTGAATATTATAATCCACTATTTTATAACAAATACGACGATTTCAACAAACGAAAAAAAGATTTGGAAATTCTTTCCAATATTGCCGCCAACTATACGGATACAGAAACTTTTCTTTCTGATATGGCCATTGAGCCGCCTCAGGATAGTGTAATTGACGTAGATGCGGAAGAAAAAGAAAAGGAATTTTTAACACTTTCTACTATTCATTCTGCAAAAGGATTGGAATGGCATAGTGTTTTTATTATGCATGCGCTCGAAGGTTTTTTTCCCTCGAGCCAATCGTTCGATAGCCTTGAATCGATTGAAGAAGAAAGGCGGCTGATGTACGTGGCATCTACACGTGCAAAACAGAATTTATATGTTTGTTATCCTACAAGTATTTTCGACCGGCAAGTTGGTTTTACTTTGGCTAAACCTTCAAGATTTATTGCGGGAATGGATGAGAACATAGCAGAGGAATGGATTATTGAAGATGAATTTTAATAAAACCGTTTTTAACATATTTATTGAATTAAATTATTCACTTTATGATTTTATTAATATTTCAACTTCTTAACGATAAAAGTCTATGTTTGTAATTACGCTTATAATATTGTTATTCTCACTTCTCCTTCTTTTAATTGGGTTTCTCCTATTTTTTTCTCTAAGTAGAATTTCCGAAGAAACATTAACCGAAAGCACATTATTAAATTTTTCAATTATAATTGCTGCGAAGAATGAAGCCAAAAACATCCAGGCATTATTAAGTTCTTTAGATCAACTGAATTATCCGCAGGATAAATTTGAGATAATTATCGTAAACGACAATTCCACTGACGATACCGCTGAAATAATTTCCAGCTATGCATCAAAAAATAATAATCTTAAACTTATCCGTTCAGATTCTTCAAATATCGGGAAAAAATCAGCACTTACAATTGGTATTAATAACGCAACTTTTGAAAATCTTATTATAACGGATGCGGACTGCACTGTTCAGCCGAAATGGTTAAAATATTTCTCACAAAAATTGAATAGCTGCGACATTGTTTTTGGTGTAGCGCCCCTTAATCAGAACTCAGGAATCATAAATAAAATAATTTGTTTCGAAAGTTTAAGAAGCCATCTTCTCATTTTCGGATTTGCGAATATAGGTCTGCCTTATTCGGCTTCGGCACGCAGTTTCGCCTTCAAAAAGAGTGTGTTTAATAAACTTGATGGCTATAATGGAACTAACGAAACATTGAGCGGCGACGACGATTTGTTTTTAAGAGAAGCTATTAAACATAAATTATCAATTAAATTTATTACAACTAATCAGGCATTCGTTTATTCGGAACCAAAGAAATCCTTAAACGATTATTTTAAACAGAAAGCAAGACACACTTCAACTTCACATCACTATTTATTGCGTCACAAAATTATTCTTACTCTTTGGCATACGGCAAATATTCTTTGTCTCTTTTCGTTTTTATTATCATTTCTTAGTTCTATATTTGTTTTACCGATAATAATTAAAATGCTGGTTGATTATTTGATAACTAATTCATTCCAAGAAAAATTCGGCTATAAGTTTAATACATTTGAACTGTTCGTATTACCACTAACCTACGAAGTATTTATCATTATTAATTTTATAAACTCATTTCGTTTTAAAAAAAGATGGTCATAATTTATTTATAGGGAACTTATGGATTATAAACTGCTTATAGAGGAAGCGGAAAAAGCAAAAACAAAAGCTTACGCTCCGTATTCAAATTTTCGCGTTGGAGCCGCTTTGTTAACTGAGGATGGTAAAATATACACGGGCGGCAATATCGAAAACGCATCCTATGGACTTACTATGTGTGCTGAAAGAACAGCCGTTTATAAAGCCGTTTTAGAGGGAGAGAAAAAATTTAAGGCAGTTGCTATTACAAGCGATTCACACGACTATATATCACCTTGCGGAGCATGCAGACAAGTACTCGCCGAACTTTGTGGATTAGATATCGACGTTATTATGCTTAAAAATATTAATGATTTTAAACTTGTTAAACTAAAAGAGCTGCTGCCGTATTCATTTACTAAAGATTCTTTATAGTTTGAATCCACAGGCAGACCATTTTTAAAATATTTCATCTAACATTTGACATTGGTTTTTTATGACAACTTTCACGCCTCATTTTGTGCCTGCCGATACCGGTTGGGTTGAAGTTATTGTCGGTTGTATGTTCAGCGGTAAAACCGAAGAACTAATCAGAAGACTTCGGAGAGCACAAATCGCCAAACTTGATGTAAAAATTTTCAAGCCTGAAATTGATCAACGTTATTCGAAAAGCTCAATTGTTTCACATAGCGAGCAGGCCCTAGCGTCTATACTTGTAAAATCTTCATCCGAAATTCTGGAACTTGCCGGTAACGCTTCAGTTATTGGAATTGATGAGGGTCAGTTTTTCGATAACGAATTAATAAATGTATGCAATATACTTGCTGACAAAGGAGTTCGAGTGATCGTTGCGGGTTTGGATCAGGATTACCGTGGTATTCCTTTCGAACCGATGCATCAGCTTTTAGCAATTGCGGAGTATATTACAAAAACTCTTGCTATTTGCGTTGTATGCGGAAATCCGGCGGGTAGAACACAACGTACAATTAAATCCGGTGAACGTGTTTTGGTAGGAGCGGTGGATAGTTACGAAGCCCGCTGCAGAAAGCATCATTATATTCCTGAATCAGAATAAGGAAAACTAAATGGATATGATCGGTATCCTCCGTGGAATGATTGGAATTCTACTAATTGTTGGGATCGCGTATTTATTGTCGAATAATAAAAGTAGAATAAGTTGGCGTCTTGTAATTAGCGGTCTAACACTGCAGTTTGTATTCGCAATTTTTATAATAAAAGGTAAAGAACTCGGTGAGTTTTTTTTCGTGTTTGGCTGGCCTAAATTATTTTTCCAATGGATAAGCAGTTTCTTTGTACTTATACTAAATTTTACCACGGAAGGCGCAAAGTTTATTTTCGGTGATTTGGCAATTAGCCCGGGAACTGAAAATAGTCTCGGTTATTTTTTCGCTTTTCAAGTGCTCCCCACTATTATTTTCTTTGCAAGCTTAATGGCAATTTTATATCACCTCGGAATAATGCAGCGTATTGTTCAGGCAATGGCGTGGGTAATGGCCAGAGTGCTTGGGACGAGCGGAGCGGAATCGTTATCATGCACCGCGAATATTTTTGTAGGGCAGACTGAGGCGCCGCTAATGATAAAACCATTTCTTAAAGGAATGACCAATAGCGAGCTTCTGACAATTATGACAGGAGGAATGGCAACAATTGCGGGCGGCGTTATGGCAGCTTACATTCAGATGTTAAGCAGTTCATTCGCACAATCGATGGGAATTTCTATTTATGAAGCACAATTGTTGTTCGCTACGCATTTGCTTGGAGCGAGTGTAATGGCCGCACCTGCCGCCTTGGTAATTTCAAAAATTATTTTTCCTGAAACGGGACAACCGGAAACAAAAGGAAATGTAAATGTTAAAATCGAAACCAAATCTTCCAACGTAATTGAAGCAGCCGCCGGCGGTGCCAGCGAAGGGTTACAACTGGCATTAAATGTTGGAGCTATGCTGCTTGCTTTTATAGCGCTTATCGCACTTGTTAATTACGCGCTGGAAGGATTTGGTAATCTAGTAGGTCTTAACGCCATTTTAATTCAGCATTACGGCAATCCTCTAAGCATGCAATTATTCTTCGGGATTATTCTTCAGTTTCTCGCTTATGGAATTGGAGTTCCTTGGGAAAACGCTCTTCAATTCGGAAGTCTTATAGGTACCAAAGTGGTACTTAACGAATTTGTGGCATACCTGGATATGAGTAATTTAATTCAATTAAAAGAAATGGCAAATGAAAAAGCGATTTTAATGGCTACTTATGCTTTGTGCGGATTCGCTAATTTTAGCTCTATCGCGATACAGATTGGAGGATTGTCCCCCCTTGCGCCTGATAGAAAATCCGACTTAGCAAAACTCGGATTACGCGCGGTAGTTGGCGGAACTCTGGCTACTTTAATGACGGCGACTCTGGCTGGAATACTTTTTTAGTTGTGAATATTAGTCTTTGTCCGTTGGGATTGTTTATAAAATGGTGTACGAAAAAAGAAGAAAACAATAACGGTAATTTTTTTATTCAGGATATTTTTTATAGTTATGTATAATAAATAAATTTTCATTTAATAATTCAAATTATGACTGGCCTTATGGATATTCAATTCAAATACGATAATCTCTTAAAAGAAATTAAATCACTCGCTCCTTTTGAGCCAGAAACAGCTTTGATTTTAGGCAGCGGGTTGGGCGGATTTGCTAATGTTGTTAATACTATAAAGTCTATTCCTACAGCAGATTTGAATGGTTACCCGGAATCTACAGTTCAGGGACATAAGGGATATATTCATTTTGCTGAACACAATAACAAAAAACTTTTGATATTTCAAGGCAGAATTCATTTTTACGAAGGATATAAAATTTACGAATGTGTTCTTCCAGTTCTAATCGCATATAAATTAGGTTGTAAAAATTTAATTTTAACAAACGCGGCGGGAGGAATAAATCAAAATTTTAATCCGGCAGATCTTATGCTTATTACTTCATTGAACACTATAAATATTAAAAAAGAGATAACAGACCTTGTGGGATTAACATCTCTTGATAGTAAAAACCGATCTCTCGATTTTCCATCCCAAAAAATCAGCAACGCGATAAAACAGGCTGCCTTATCTGAAAAAATACCGCTTAAAGAAGGGGTTTATTACTTTACAAAAGGTCCTAGTTATGAGACTCCCGCGGAAATAAAAATGATGCAGATGACCTCTAACGACGCGGTGGGTATGTCAACAGCCCACGAAGCATTATTTGGTTTAACATTAGGATTGCAAGTAGCGGCTGTCTCTTGCATTACAAATATGGCGGCTGGAATTTCACAAGTTAAATTATCTCACACAGAGGTTATGGAAACAGCAGAAGTAGTTAAAGAACAGTTTGAAAAACTGATTAAAAAAACTATTGAACTTCTGTAAAGTAATGCGACAATATCGAAGCAGCGTTTATAACAGCCGTTTCACTTCTTAATCTGTTATTGTTCAATTTTAACACTTTTTTATTTTTAACCAAGTTGATTTCGTCTTCTGATAATCCCCCCTCTGGACCGAAGATTAAATATTTTTTTTTATTATCCGCATTGATGTTGTCATTTGAATTGGAGCTCAAATAATCTTTAAATAAAATATCACCCGATTGATCGAATATTATTTTAATGCCTGATAAATTATTAAAATTTTCAAATTTATCTAAAAACTCTATTGTCGGTAAAAAACTGCGCAGAGATTGTTTGATAGCGCCAATAGATATTTTATTCCACCTCTCGATTTTCGAACCTCTACCTATGCATCTGGATGATTGAAACACAAGAATATTAGTTATTCCTAGTTCCACACATTTTTCCAAAGCCAGTTCCAATTTGTCATTATTCTTCAAACGAGGAATGCAAACTACAAAATCCATTAGAGGATCGGAATATTCAAATATTTGTATTATTCCAGCAATACACTCCCCTTTTGAGATGTGTTTAATGCTTGTGCGAAATATTTTACCAGTTCCGTCGGTAACAAATATTTCATCCCCAATGCTATTACGCATTACCTGAGATATGTGTTTTACTTCCTCGCCGACAATAACCACATCTTGTTTGGCTATTTTATCGGGAGTAGTGAAATATAATTCGGTGTCAGAAAGAAAAACCTGATCCAATTAAAAATTCTCCTTTACCTTTATTGTTAAAAGCATATTCAAATCTTATTGCGTTATAAGGCAATACCAGTATTGTAATACCCGCACCGAAACCGGAATCGAAATTATTCATACTTAATTGTTCTATTTTATTATACGTTATTCCCGCATCATAGAATAAATTTAAATGGAAAGCAATTCTAGCGGAAGTTAAATTCTTAGGAATCAAAGGTAAATCTAAACTCACATCCCATTCTTTTAAAAGGGGATAAGCGGTTTCGAAAGAAGTCATTAAAATATTTTTACCTTCTCTAACATTGTTTCTATGCCCGCGAATATAATCAAGATAACCGAAAAAGAAATAATCGTACAAAGGCACATAATCTCCGAAAGTGTTCCTGTATGCAACGCGCCATTTACCTGTTAAGTTTTCGATGACTTTTCTATATTCCCTGAAATCTATTCCCCAAACATTATAATTGATTTTCGAATTAAAAAGACCTTTGTGTAAAAAATCAAATTTCGAATATATGCCGTTTGTCGGAAATTGTTTAAGATCGCGGGTATCGTAGACATACATCATCCCCATCATCATTCCTCTATCAATATTACCGTCCGATGCGGTTATACCTTTAAAATTAATTTCTGGTGCCTCCACATAATTATAGCCGCTAATCAGATAAACATCATTAAATTGATTGAGTCTTTTACCAAAACTGAAAGCACCCGAAGCAACCGTATAATCAAAGGACCCGCCGTGAATTATTTCAGCCTTTCTGCTTTTATTAACCGGAGTTTGATATAAAATTGATGAGCTGAATATTATGCCTTGCGATTCTATCAATAAAGGATTTAAATATGATAAATAATAAAATTTATCGTATCCGAATGAAGCAACCGCTTGTATTGTTTCGTTTCTACCGCGGAAATTTCTGTATAATAAACTCATCCCGTATGATGTTTGTTTTAAGTCTTTATCCCGCACACTTAAAAAGGGAATAGGATAAATATACCATGATTCATCAACATTAATAACGATTACAATAACCGAGTCATTTTTTTCGGCGAATAATTTAACAAAATTAAATAGACCAAGACTGTATATACGTTCCTTGTTATATGATAAAATTTTACCGCTGATCTCGTCGCCATTTTTGAAAGTAAGTTCGCGCATAATTACAAAATCTTCTGTAGTTTCATTCCCTCTTATCTCAATTGAATCAACCTTTATAAAGGTATTGTCATCTACATCAAGCGTGTCCGAGTTAAAGCCTTTGATCTGCTGGACGAACAAGGAAATAAAAAGAATAGTAAGAGAAATTTTATAGAGCATTGTTCCACTCTAATAGAGATATGATAATAACTAATAAAAATTTATTTGTAGATTGAGGTTTTTTAATTTGTTTTATGTTCACGTTAGTGAATTTCCTGTTAAAGTTTTCTAATGTTGATTTAATATCAACAGAGAACCTTCCTAATTACATTTGTTAATTCCATTAGAATTGTATGCGGAACACTTGTTGAAAAAATAAATTCGGCACAACTAAACAAAAAAATTCAACAATTAATAACAGTTATTATGTTGAATGTATATACATTCATCCTGAACAACAGTTATACCTTTTTTCGAAATAGGTTTTACAGCTTCGTCATTTTTTATTCCCAGCTGCAGCCACAATACTTTAGGATTAATATTAATAACATCCGGAATTATTTGCGGAATGTCTTCGGAGCGTCTGAATACATCCACTATATCAATTTTTTCCGGTATCTCTTTCAAATTTTCAAATACCGGTATTCCATCTAACTCCCTTTCTTTACAGGCTGGGTTTACGCCATAAACTTTATATCCTGCCGCAACGAGATATCGCGCAATGTTTCTGCTTGTTTTATTGGGATTTGTGGAAAGCCCAACTACAGCAATTGTTTTGGCATCTTTTAAAATTTCACAGTAATTCATAAAAACAATCTTATTAATAATTATAAAATATATTTTGGAGGATTAAAAATCCTCCAAAATTAGGAGATTAAATTACTCCTATGAAATAGTTTCTTCAATATAAGCTTCAACAGGCAAACAACTGCAAACCAAATTCCGATCTCCATAAGCGTTGTTAATTCTACCGACACTCGGCCAGAATTTATTTTCCCTGCACCATTCGGCCGGGTATGCCGCCATTTCCCTTGAATAGCTATGATTCCAGTTATCATTAATTACAACTTCTGCAGTATGTGGCGCGTTTTTTAAAGGATTGTCTACTTTATCTAGAATTCCCGCTTCAATTTCCTCAATCTCTTTTTTAATTGAAATCATAGCGTCACAGAATTTATCAAGTTCCTCTTTAGATTCGCTCTCAGTAGGTTCAACCATTAATGTGCCCGGCACAGGAAAAGATACAGTTGGAGCGTGATAACCGTAATCCATCAATCTTTTGGCTACATCTTCAACTTCTATATTGGCGGTTGTTTTGAAGGGGCGAATATCGAATATCAGTTCATGACCCACGTATCCTGTTTTACCAGTATACAACACGGGAAAATATGGTTCAAGTACGGCTTTTAGATAATTGGCGTTTATAATCGCAGCTTCAGTAGCGGCTTTTAATCCATTGCCGCCCATCAGTTTAATATAAGCGTAAGATATCAGCAACACATTTGCGCTCCCCCACGGAGCGGAGGAGACTGCGTTCAACGCCTTATTCGTGCCTATGTCAACAACAGAATGACCCGGTAAAAAAGGAACGAGATGTTTGGCCACGGCTATAGGGCCAACTCCGGGACCACCGCCTCCATGAGGTATAGAAAATGTTTTATGAAGATTCAAATGACATACGTCGGCACCGATAACAAATGGATTTGTTATACCAACCTGAGCATTTAAGTTAGCGCCATCAAGGTAAACTTGTCCGCCATTTTCATGAATTATTTCGCAAATCTCTTTAATCTTGTTTTCGAATACTCCATGAGTGGAAGGATATGTTATCATCAAACAACTGAGGTTAGATTTATGTAATTCGGCTTTTGCCTGTAAGTCTTCCAGCTGAACGTTACCATGTTTATCACATTCTACAATAACAACTTTTCCGCCGGCCATTACCGCGCTTGCGGGATTAGTTCCGTGAGCCGATGAAGGAATTAAAATAACGTTTCTGTGGGTATCTCCCCTGCTGATATGATATTCTCTAATTACCATTAAACCTGAGTATTCACCCTGAGCGCCAGAATTTGGCTGTAAAGAAACGCCGGCAAACCCTGTTATTTCGCACAATTGTTTTTTCAGCTCTTCAAACAACTGAGTATATCCGGCAGCTTGTTCACGAGGAGCAAAAGGATGAAGCTGATTAAATTCCGGCCATGTTACTGGTAAAAGTTCCACCGCAGCGTTCAGTTTCATTGTACATGAACCTAAAGGAATCATTGAATGTGTAAGTGATAAATCTTTTCTTTCAAGTTTTTTAATGTAACGCATCAAATCGGTTTCAGTTTTATATTTGTTAAAAACAGGATGCGTCATATAAGCGCTTTTCCTTGAAAAATCATCAGGAAAGTTTATATCTAACTGGCCATTGATCTCATTCAATTTTTTGCCGGTCAATTGAGAAAACACTTCTAATAATTCTTTCACGTCTTCCAGCAGAATACTTTCGCCAAAAGATATTCCTACTCTGGAATCATCATAATATCTTAAGTTAATTTCTTTTGCTTCTGCTATCTTTTTTAATTTCTTTTGCTCTTCTTTATTATCCAGTTCCAGTTCGAGAGTATCGAAATAAACGGTATTATTTTGTTTGAGACCCATATCTTTTAAAGCCAAATCTGTGGTTTTAGTAAGCAGGTGAATTCTTTCAGCAATTTTTCTTAAACCGCATTGACCGTGATAAACAGCATACATCCCAGCCATTATAGCCAATAGTGCCTGAGCCGTACAAATGTTGCTTGTAGCTTTTTCACGTTTTATATGTTGCTCCCTTGTCTGCAATGCCATTCGCAAAGCCGGCTTTTCATGTACATCCATGGAGACTCCAATTATTCTCCCGGGAACATTTCTTTTATATTCTTCTTTTGAGGCGAAGTATGCGGCGTGCGGTCCGCCGTATCCCATAGGGACGCCGAATCTCTGTGTGGAACCAACAACTATATCGGCGCCGAATTCTCCCGGCGGTGTAAGCAAGGCTAAACTTAAAAGATCGGCAGTTACAATATTATAAATGCCCGCTTTGCCTGATTGATCAAAAAGTTTTTTGTAATCAACAACTTTTCCGCTTCCAGTTGGATATTGTACAAGCAAACCAAATACATCTTCGGATAACACCCAATTGTTTTTATCCTCAATTTGAAGATCTATCCCAAGGGGATAAGCACGAGTTCTTAGCACATCAATCGTCTGAGGGAAAACATCGGTATCTATTAAAAATATGTTGGAGTTTTTTCTATCTCCTTTTCGCATGTTAAATGCCATTATCATTGCCTCACCCGCAGCTGTACCTTCGTCAAGTAAAGACGCGTTAGCCAATGGCAATGCGGTTAAATCGCATACCATGGTCTGGAAATTTAGAAGAGCTTCCAATCGGCCTTGCGAAATCTCTGCTTGATAAGGAGTATATTGCGTATACCAGCCCGGATTTTCAAAGACGTTCCTTTGAATTGCCGCCGGGGTAATTGTTGGATAATATCCCATACCAATATAATTCTTAAAAATTTTATTTTTTGCGGCCAGCAATCTTATAGAATTTATGTACTCAAATTCGGATTGTGGCGGCTCAAGTTTTAATTTTTCCTCCAGCTTAATTGAAGATGGAATAGTTTTTTCTATCAATTCTTCCGAAGTATTTACACCAATTGCCTTCAACATCTTATCCAATTCCTCTCTTGAAGGTCCTATATGTCTTTCAACAAATTGGTCTGTTATTTCTAACGCTTTCATAAAACTCTCGTTTTTATTCCATAAAAATCGAATTTATAATTAACGCCAAACAAATTTAGTTTGACATACGAAATATAAATATTTACACTGAATTACTTAGGGATTATTTAAAAAGGACGGATTTAGTTGTTGTTCCTGAAAATTTTATCTATAGCAATTTTTGCGGCTTCCTGTTCGGCGGATTTTTTGTTTTTCCCTTCACCTATCCCATAACTTTCACTACCTATAATTACGTCAACAACAAACTTTTTATCGTGATCGGGGCCCTCTTCGCTGACTACTTTGTATTTCGGTGCGGATAGTTTTTCGGAATGAGTTATTTCAAGTAATTGACCTTTAAAATTTTTATCAACTTTTACATCACCTGACTGGAAATTAGGAGTAATTATCCATCTTACAATAAAATGTTCTGCTGTTTTTAATCCTTTATCAAGGTAAATAGCGCCAATCAATGCTTCCAAACAATCAGCGATAATTGTTTTTTTCCCCTCTTCTGAACCTCTTACATAGCGGTGATCGTATAGAACGAAATCAAAAAGATTTATTCTTTTTGCAGCCTCGAATAATGCTTCTTTATCTACAAGGTGAGATCTGTATTTGGTGAGAAATCCTTCGTGTTTGTTGGGAAATTTTTGGAAAAGAGTTTCCGCTGCAACCAAACCTAAAACCGCATCGCCTAAAAATTCTAGTCGTTCATTTGATTTTTCAAATTCCGGAGATATTTCAAGATAAGAACGGTGTGTAAGCGCTTTTATAAAAATTTCTTTTTGACCGAACTTTATACCAAGCCGTTTTTCAAGTAAGACTAACTTTTCCCGTTCGAATTTAAGAAGATTAGCCTGTTTCCCGCCGGGAAACAAATTGCTGATAAACCGACGAAAAATTTTAAACAATTTTATCCTTCGTACTTCTTGAATAAAATAGTAGAATTATGACCGCCAAAACCAAAAGTATTGCTCAAGGCGTATCTGATTTCTTTCTCTACTGCGACTTTGGGAGTATAATTAAGATCACAATCAGGATCCGGTTCGTCAAGATTTATAGTAGGCGGAATTATTGAATTTTTTAACGCCAAAATGGTGGCGATAGATTCTACCGCGCCTGCTGCGCCTAGAAGATGACCAGTCATAGATTTTGTGGAACTGACCGATAATTTATAAGCGTGATCGCCAAAAACTTTTTTAATTGCGAAAGTTTCGTTTTTATCGTTTAATTCAGTGGATGTTCCATGGGCGTTTATATAATCAACCTGATCGGGTGAAATTCCACCATCACGCAAAGCTTCGCGCATTGAGCGTTGAGCGCCTTCACCTTCGGGTGCCGGAGCTGTAATGTGATAAGCATCGGCAGTTAATCCTACACCAAGAACTTCTGCGTAAATTTTTGCTCCTCTTTTAACGGCATGCTCATATTCCTCTAAAATAAGTGAGCCTGCGCCTTCGCCCATTACAAACCCGTTTCTGTCCTTGTCAAAAGGACGCGAAGCTTCCATATATCTCTCATTCCATGTGCTTAAAGCGCGAGCGGAATTAAAACCGCCAATTGCCATGGGAGTGATGGCGGCTTCGGAGCCACCGCAAACCATTAAATCTGCCGAACCTCTTTGTATATGAATAAACGCATCGGCAATTGCATGTGTAGATGTAGCACACGCGGAGGTAGTTGCGTAATTTGGTCCTTTTAATCCGTGCAATATAGAAATTTGACCTGCAGCGATATCGGAAATCATCATCGGCACAAAGAATGGGCTTATTTTTTTTGGACCTCCACTAATCAATGCTTTCGTTTGTTCCTCAAAAGTCAGCATTCCGCCAATACCGCTTCCAAATATTACACCAAATTTTTCTCTGTCAACAGAGTCCAAGTTGATTTCAGAATCCTTCATGGCTTCATTTGCAGTTACCACCGCGTACTGAGCATAAGGATCCATTCTGCGAGCTTCTTTTTTATCAATAAAGTCTTCCGCAATAAAATTTTTAACTTCGAATGCGAATTTAGTTGTGAATTCGGAAGTATCGAATTTTGAAATTAGACAAGCACCGTTTCCGCCCGAAATTAATCCGCTCCACAAATCGGCAACATTATTTCCAATGGGCGTAAGAGCACCCAAACCGGTTACAACTACTCGCCTCTTTTGCATTATTGAACTCCCGTATTTATTACTAAATTTATCTAAAATTATTGAGTTTAAAAGGGAATAAGGAAATTGTTCAGATATAATACCGCCCCCAAAACATTTGGGGGCAAAATAAAAAAATTGCTGAAAAGTTAAAATTAACCTTGTGCTTTTTCGCTTAAATATTTTACAGCGTCACCAACTGTAGTAATTTTTTCTGCATCTTCATCAGGAATTGAAAGATCGAATTCCGATTCGAATCCCATTACCAATTCAACTATATCAAGTGAATCGGCACCTAGGTCGTTAGTGAAAGACGCTTCTGGTGTAATTTGTGAATCTTCAACGCCGAGTTTATCCATTATAATCTCTTTTACTTTAGCTTCAACGTCCATTATACACTCCTAAATATATTGTTAGAAATAAGTTTATTTTGAATCTCTTACATTACCATGCCGCCGTCAACAGCTAAGACTTGACCTGTGATATAATCGGCTGCATCACTGCATAAAAATCCGACTACTTTGGCGATATCCTCAGGTGTCCCGAATCTTTTCATCGGAATGATTGCTTGTAATGCTTCTTTTTGTTTATCGTTTAATTTCTCTGTCATTTCTGTTTCAATAAAACCAGGTGCAATCGCGTTAACTGTAATTCCACGGGCCGCTAGTTCTTTAGCAATTGATTTTGTAAATCCGATAACACCCGCCTTGGAAGCTGAATAGTTTGCCTGCCCGGCATTGCCAATTAAACCAACTACAGAAGTTATATTAATTATTCTGCCGGATCTTTGTTTTATCATTGGTTTTATGGCTGCCTTCGTATAATTAAAAACACTCTTTAAATTCACATCAATAACTTTATCGAAATCAGATTCTTCCATTCGTAACAACAGGTTGTCGCGTGTAATGCCCGCGTTATTAATAAGAATATCCAGACCACCCAGTTTTTCAATAGCGCTCTCAACAGTTTCCTGAGCTTTCTGATAAGATGAAACATCGGCTTTGAAGGCAAATATTTTGGCCGGACCTTTAGATAACTCATCAACTAAGAGTTGTGCCTGATCATCACTGCTATTATAAACAAAAGCAACGTCTGAAATAAAAGAATTGCCATATGTACCATTGGCAAGTTCAGTTACAATAGCTTTGCCTATACCGCGAGTTCCGCCTGTGACTATAACTTTTTTATTTAACAGGTTCACTTATACCCTTTTTGGAATTTAACTTACTAAAATATTCGGCTCTATACTCTTTTAATTCAACCATTCCGTCTTTTCCTAATAAATACTCCAATTCACCAAGACAGCAATCATATATGGTTGAATTTTGATTCTCAATTTTATTACAATAGTGCATCCTGTCTAGATGGTCGTCATCTATCGAAATAGCTCCATTGATAATAATTAAAGGAAATAATATACAATATAGCGGTTTATATTTCCACTTGAATTCTTTATCTTCCATGGCAACTTTTTGAAGGGTACAAAATCCTTGTTTATCCAAAAAAACGCATTTCCCATTGTATAATTCAGTTCCTACAGCTATGCCAGAATCAAAATCTTCATCTTCTTGCGGTTCTTCGAACCAAAGAGAATCATCCGTAGTTTGGGAATCGTCCATAGATTTTTTAATACGATCCTTCATACCCATAATTTTCTCATGTTCCAATTTATCGGTATAAACACCATAATAACAGCATTCACCCGAACAAATGCACACATCGCAAGCATTTACAAATTTATGAGTAAAAATTAACGGATCAATGTAATAACCATTTATCTTTTTTTCAAAAGTATCAGCCATTATGCCATGCACCTTTCTACGTCCTCAAAAGTATCAATTCCCCAAACTTTCACATCCTTATTGATTCTTTTTACAAGACCTTGCAAAACTTTGCCGGGGCCAATTTCAATAAACTCATCGGCACCGTCTTCAATCATATTCAAGATCGTTTCTTCCCATCTTACAGGCGCGGATAATTGCTCGAACAATAAATTTTTTATTTCAGATGCATTTATCGCCGGTTTAGCGGTAACGTTGGCGTAAACGGGAATTCTCGAATTTCTAATTGATGTTTCTTCTAATTTCGTTTTTAATTTTTCTTTAGCACCGGACATCAAAGGTGAATGAAAAGCTCCGCTTACTATAAGTTCCTTAACTAATTTTGCACCGCTCAGTTTGCATATTTCCATCGCTTTACGAACACCTTCAATAGATCCGGAAATAACTATTTGACCGGAAGAATTAAAATTGGCGCATTGAACAACTCCAATTTCAGAAGCCTCCCTGCATGCTTCTTCAACTTTCTGGTTCTCAAGTCCAACAACTGCGGCCATTGTTCCAGGTTGTTCCTTACCCGCTTGGAGCATAGCTTGCCCTCTTGTCCTTACAAGTTTAATGGCATCAATCATATCAATTGCGTCTGCACAAACTAACGCGGAATACTCTCCAAGTGAATGTCCCGCAGCCATATCCGGTTTAATATTTTGGATTAGTGAATTTAAAAAAACACTGTGCATAAAAATTGCTGGCTGGGTAATATCCGTCTGTTTAAGAGATTCCATTGGACCTTCAAACATAACTTCAGAAAGTTTGAAGTTAATCGCCTCTTCGGCCTCAAGAGCGGCATTCCTTATCTTTTCAGATTTCTCAAAAAGATCTTTCGCCATCCCAACGTATTGAGATCCTTGACCAGGAAAAATAAACGCAACTTTTCCCATTAGTCCATACTCCAAACCAGATACCTTGCGCCCCAAGTAAAACCACCGCCGAAAGCTGCAAGAACAAGTTTATCGCCCTTCTTAATTTTTCCATCTCTGTAATATTCAGTTAAACAAAGCGGAATTGTAGCGGCTGTGGTATTGCCATATTTGTCTATATTAATCGTTACACGTTCTTTTGGCAGCCCCATCCTTTTAGCAGTAGCGTCAATAATTCTAAGATTAGCCTGATGAGGCACTAACCAGGCAATATCGTCACCGGTTAAATTATTTTTTTCAAGAATTTCAACTGACACATCAGCCATTCCTTTAACCGCCACTTTGAATACAGCTTTTCCATCTTGATATATATAATGATACTTGTTGTCAATGGTTTCATGACTTGATGGCATAGCGCTTCCTCCCGCTTTCATGTGAAGTGCTTCAGAACCGGAACCATCAACTTTTAAAATCGAGTTTTGTAAACCAAAATTCAAATCTTCATTTGGTTCCAGAAGCACCGCGGAGCCAGCATCTCCAAACAAAATACATGTATTTCTATCAGTATAATCAACTATGGAGCTCATTTTGTCGGCACCTACAACAATTACCTTTTTATGAGTACCGGCCTCTATAAATTTTGATCCTGTATCCAGAGCAAATAAAAATCCAGAGCACGCTGCGGAGAGGTCGAATCCCCAAGCATTTTTTGCACCAACTTTATTTTGCACCAAACATGCTGTCGCCGGGAAAAACATATCGGGTGTAACTGTGGCAACAATTATCAAATCAATTTCTTCAGGATCTGTACCCGTTGTTTCCAATAAATTTTTAATCGCACCGGCGGCAAGATCACTTGTAGCACCTTGCTCCAGAATTCTTCTCTCTTTGATACCGGTACGAGTCATTATCCACTCATCATTTGTATCAACTATAGATTCAAAATATTTATTGTCAAGTACTTTGTCGGGAACATACATCCCAACGCCAGTTATTGCAGCATTTATTTTTTTAGTCATTATTTTTTTCCGTGTAAAACTTTAACGATTCTTCAATTTTTTGGATTAAATTTTTGTCGTACATTTCTTTGGCTTTCAATATCATATTTTTGATGGCTAATGGCGAGCTTGAACCGTGCCCTATTATACTGATACCATTTATCCCTAATAACGGAACACCCCCATACTCCTGATAATCCATCCCAGTAAGGGCCCCTTTAAGTGTTCCTTTTGCAAGTAAGGCTCTTAGTTTATTAGTTATACTTTTATCGGCATAAATTCGCATTTTCCCTTTTAACAATCCTATAACACTTTCGGCAAATTTAAGCAATATATTTCCAACAAATCCGTCGCAAATAACAATATTAATATCACCTTTAAGTACGTCACGACCCTCAACATTTCCGATAAAATTAAGATTGGAATTTTTTATAAGTTTGTGCGCTGCTTTAGTGGCTTCATTCCCTTTTTCAGACTCTTCACCGACACTCAACAGACCGATAGTAGGATTTTTAACTCCTTCAATTTCAGAAACAAATATTGACGCCATAACCGCGTATTCAAAAAGGTGATCGGGTTTACTGTCAACACTAGCGCCAACATCGTAAACATAACAGACACCCCCTTTTGCTGTCGGTAATGCCGCACCCATTGTAGGTCTGCTAACACCCTTAATTCTGCCAGTGATCAGAGTTGAGGCGGCCATCATTGCACCAGTATTGCCAGCGCTAACAAAAGCGTGGGCTTTTTTATCTTTTACAAGTTTGGAGCCGACAACGATTGAAGAATCAGATTTAAGTTTTAGTGAGGTTGTAGGTGAATCGTGCATTTCTATTATTTGCTCAGCATGAATAATTTTATCTGAATCAAATTCAAGATTATTCTCGCTTAATATTTCCTGTATAGAATCTTTTTTACCCACAAGCAATAGCTCAAAATCCGGGCTGGATTTAAATGCATCAATAGCTCCAAGGACAGCATTGCGAGGGGCGTAATCTCCCCCCATCGCATCTACTGCAATAATGCATTTTGGATTAATTGTTGAACTCATCGAATGATTTGATTAAGATTCCGGAACAAACATTGATCTGCCGGCATAATACCCGCAGCTTGGACAAGCTCTGTGACTCATTTTCATGTCACCGCAATTAGAGCACGAAGTTAACGTAGGAGCTGCTGCTTTATAGTGAGTTCTTCTCTTATCGCGTCTACTCTTGGAAATCTTTCTCTTTGGATGTGCCATTTCTCAACTACCTATGTTTATTTATTTAATTTATCTTTCAATTTTTGAAGTGGTTCCCAAACATTTGAAACATTATCTTTGGAACAGCCACAAGTTTGTTCATTCAAATTTTTACCGCACTTAGGGCATAAACCCAGGCAATCCTCTGAACAAAGAATTTTCATCGGTAATGCCAAATTAGCGTATTCTTTAACGTCTTCACTTAAATCTATTTTATCCGCTTCAGGAGCTAGCTGATAAACATCTATATCTTCAAGAGGTTCTTCTTCCCTTCCGAAAAGATAAATGTTGTCGAAATGATTTTCAAATTTACTTTCAAAATCATCAGCGCACCGGTCACAAGTTAATTTAACGTCTACCGATAAATCACAGCTCAATACCAATTGGCTGTGAGATTTATCCATTTTACAATTTATATGAACATCATTTATAAATGGCTCTTCAAGATGAAGATCCTTGGCTTTTTTTACAAGCTCAAATTCGTGAATTCCATCCGAATAGTTTGTAAACTTGATAATCATTATATAGAACCAAAAAAAATTATCTTGCAAATATACTAACAGTCATTTTATTAAGCAAGAGATTCTATAACCTGAAAAATTGTTGTTTTACATGAATTTACCACAAAAAGAGAATGAATATCAAATTAATTAACAAAGAAGTTTTGATCAAGAAAATAATAACCAAAAATTAAACTATATTTAAAGTTTACAAACCAATATATTTTTGTTGTGATAAGTAGAAAATCATTAGCTATTGCAATATGGGAATTTAAAGAAAAAGTAAGAAAAAAATCATTTCTTATTTTTACTCTTCTGTTTCCACTTGTCGTAATTATACTAAGTCTTGCGCCCACCATGTTAACTTCCGAACACCCTACAAATAATTTGCGCTTAATAGGTTTTGTTAATATAGATGAGCAGGAATTCAGATTACTTGAAGAAAAAAACAGAATATCAGAGCGAGAATCCAGATTTATTTTCTTTAAAATGATTAAAGATGGCGATACTGATGAGCAGGTTACGTGGGCAAAAAATAAGGTGAAAGCTGGAATCGCCGATGGTTTAGTTCTTTTCAATAACCAGAGTAATTCAACAGATTTATTTCATAACAAAGAATTAAGCGCTGCCGATATGCTTCTGTTGCAAAATTTATTAATTAAGGTCTCGCTTAATAAATTTCAGGATAAGCTAAATCTCACAAATCAATTTACCTTTGATATTTCACCAATTCTTGTTGAGTCCGAAAACTTATCTACCTCACTGAATATATTTTTTTATTCTTTTTCACTTATTGTTTTGCTGGCTTTTTTAACGTTATCCTCAGGAGGCACTTTTGTAAGAAGTATGCTGTATGAGAAGTCTAACGGACTTATCGAATTATACCTTTCAAGCTGCAGCAGCAAAGAACTTGTCGGAGGTAAATTATTCGGGCTTGTTCTTATTGGACTTTTTCAAACCATTATCTGGCTTTTATTCGGTTTAATTTTTCTCTCAAATTTTTCTATACTTCAATCGGTTTCCGGATACTTTGTATTACAGCTTATTTATTTCCTATTAGGTTATTTATTATACAGTACAATTTTTCTTGGTGCAGGTTCGCTCATTTCAAATGAATATCAGGCTCAACAGGCAACGTCATTATTAAGTATAGTAATAATTTTCCCGTTACTACTATCTGTAAATATTTTACAAAGTCCGGAATCATTTTTAGCCAAAGTATTGGCTATAATTCCTTTTACAGCCGCTCCGATAGGTATTTTAAGATCATCTGCCGGTTCGGTTTCAATGTTGGAGATAATGCTCAGCATTTTTATACTTATAGCATCTATATATATTTCTGTATTGATTTCAGCAAAATTATACGACGCATCTATTTTGATTAGAAGTGGAAATTTTTCATTTAAAAATTTTAAAATGATGAACAGAAAAACAGAATGCTGATTGCCGCTTCAATTGTCGCATCTTTTATTCCAATGGTTGTGTATTTATTCATTATTTGGAAAATGGATAAGTATGAGCCGGAACCGCTAAAGTTTGTAATTTCCCATTTTCTGTGGGGAGCTTTCGGCGCCATTATTTTTGCTGTTTTGGGAAGTTCAGCAATAGAATGGTTGCTCGATATATCCTTCGGCCAAAATTATTATCCCTTATTAATGACAATAATTACAGCGCCGGTGCTTGAAGAAATTACAAAAGGTATATATTTCAGGAAAAGTTACTCTGACAAACGGATGGACAATATTACGGACGGTTTGGTTTATGGCGCAGCAATCGGTTTAGGATTTGGGATGACAGAAAATTTTTTCTACTATATAACGTACGGCGATACATTTTCAGAATGGTTTGGATTAGTACTTATCCGAACATGTTTTTCGGCACTAATGCATTGTATTAGTACAGGTATATTCGGCGCAATTTTAGGTTATTTGAAATTTTCAACCGTTAAATATAAACGTATCATCATAACTGCCGGCATTTCCCTTGCTATTTTTATTCATGCAGTTTGGAATATCTTTGTCAGTTTTAATTCGACGTATATTTTTGGATTTCTATTTCTTTTAATTTTGATATGTTTATTTATTTTGATGTTTAAAATTTCCTTGCTTTTGGAACGCAGGATATTACAAACAGAATTAATTGATGAAATGCCTGAGGATATTCGTATGATTGTTGCTTCGGATAAAAGATTTAAAGAAGGATGGATCGAAGAACCATTTAGAAAAAGTTTTATAAAATATTCCACTATGCTTGCATTCAGAAAAAGACAATTAAAAATTTATAGAAATGATGAAAGTCTAATGGAAGAAATTAAACTTTTACGCGAAAAAGTTATTAATTTATTGAAATCGAAAGAAAAAACGGAGTAGAATGAGTCACATTGGTATTTTTGGGGGAACATTCGATCCTATACATAACGGACATTTGATAACAATTTCCAATGTTTTAGAACAGCGTAAATTGGAAAAAATTATTTTTGTTCCCTGTTATATATCACCGCTTAAAATCGGTCAATATTCAATTAGTGCCGAACATAGACTCGCTATGATTAAAACCGCTATTAAAAATCACACTAAGTTTGATTGTTCAGCGTTTGAGATTGAACGGGGAGGAGTATCTTATACTATAGATACTTTAGAATATTTTAAAACTTTATACGATTCTATCGATTTGATTGTAGGATACGATAATATAGCGGTTTTTGATAAGTGGAAAAACCCTGATAAGATTTTTAGCCTTGCAAACGTAATTGTAATGAAACGAAAAATTGATACTACCCCCCTAACAGAGAATACGTTTATGAAAAAAGCCGTTTATGTGGATACTCCGGTCATTGATATTTCTTCTTCAATTATTAGAGAAAGACTACTGAAGAATTTACCTATCGACTTTCTTGTACCTGAAAAAGTAAAAGACTATATTATGAGTAATAAGTTATACCAACCAAAAAATTTATGACTATTAATTCGTTGATCGAAAATTTATCGGTACGCAGCAAAATATCAGTCGCCCGCATAATTACACTTATCGAAAATAACAACTCAGCAGACTTAACGGAATTACAGAATCATATTTTCAGGAAAACCGGCAACGCATATCGAATTGGAATTACTGGTCCTCCGGGCGCTGGCAAATCAACAATAACAAATCAACTAACCAAAATATTCCGCTCGCAAAAAAAAAGTGTTGGCATTATTGCTGTTGATCCTACAAGCCCTTTTACCGGCGGAGCTTTGTTAGGCGATCGTATACGTATGAGTGAGATAGGGACTGATGAATTAGTATTAATACGCAGCATGGCAAGCCGCGGAAGCCTGGGCGGATTGAGTAAAAAAGCTGCCGAGGCTGGTGACGTGCTTGATGCGGCCGGCTACGATTTTGTAATTTTTGAAACTGTGGGAGTCGGCCAATCGGAGTTGGATATAGCGAAAACTGCGGATACCACAGTTGTCTGTCTCGTTCCAGAATCAGGCGATTCGATTCAAGCCATGAAAGCCGGCTTAATGGAAATAGCGGATGTTTTTGTACTTAATAAATCCGACCGACCGGGGGCCGACAGCGCGTTTACGTCACTTAAAAGTATGACGCATCTAAAATTCAGAGATCCTTCATCGTGGACACCTGAAATAGTTAAAACAACAGCCTCAATGAATATTGGAATTACTGAACTAGTTGACGTTATTCAAAATCATAGAGATTATTTGGTTTCCACAGACCTCTTAAATAAAAACCGTTCTAAACACTTTATAAGCAGAATAGAAGAAATTATCATTTCAAAATTCAGCCAGGAACTATGGAGAAAGAGTACAAAAGAATATCTTTTAGCAAATATTTATCAGGTTACAGAAGGGAAAAAGTCACCTTATGAACTTGCCGATGAAATTTACAGGATTTTTAATTCATAGAATTAAGGAAATAAAATGGAAAATTTAACTCAAGACCGTTTTATACTTTCATATTCCGAAGAACAGAATATAATTAGGGAATCCATAAAAAACTTCGCTCATCAAAAAATTAAACCCGTTTTTATGGAATACGACGAAAAACAAGAATTCCCAAAAAAAATACTGAGCGAGTTAGGTGAGCTGGGATTTATGGGCATACTTGTTCCAGAAAAATTTGGTGGTTCAAACCTCGGTTACATTGAATATGCCATTATCGTAGAGGAACTTGCATTTATAGACCCCTCTATATCGTTATCAGTTGCCGCCCATAATGGATTGTGCACGAATCATATAAATCTTTTCGCAAATGAAGAATTAAAAACAAAATATTTGCCCGACCTGGCTTCCGGAAGAAAAATTGGCGCCTGGGGTCTTACTGAACCCGGTTCGGGAAGCGATGCCGCGGCTTTATCGACTACCGCCGTTAAAGATGGTGATTACTATATATTAAACGGTACTAAAAATTTTATTACTCACGGAAATGTAGGTGAAATTGCAGTTGTAATGGCAATAACCGAAAAGGAGAAAGGCAAAAAAGGTATTTCTGCTTTCATTGTTGAAAAAGGGACATCAGGCTTTTCCTCAGGGAAAAAAGAAAATAAATTGGGTATGCGGGCAAGCGAGACCACGCAGTTGATTTTCGAAAATTGTAAAGTTCCCGCTGAAAATCTTATCGGAGAAGAAGGAGACGGATTTATACAAGCTATGAAAATACTTGAAGGCGGAAGAATTTCAATTGCCGCTTTAAGTATTGGACTTACTAGAGGATGTCTCGAAAATTCTGTAAAATACGCACAGGAAAGAAAACAGTTCAAAAAACCAATTTTTGATTTCCAGGCTATCCAATTTAAACTTGCGGATATTGCAACGGAGCTGGAAGCGGCAAGGTTAATGACCTATAAAGCCGCGTTTAATAAAGACGCGGGTAAGGATATAAATAAGGAAGCTTCAATCGCGAAACTTTTTGCTAGCGAAATAGCGACAAAAGCCGCCAACGAGTCAGTTCAGATTTTCGGAGGATATGGTTTTACTAAAGACTACCCTGTTGAAAAATTTTATAGAGACGTTAAATTGCTTACAATAGGAGAAGGTACATCCGAGGTACATAAAATAATTATAGCTCGAAATTTAATCAACCAATAGAATTGAAAAATATGAAAGTACTCGGTTCACACAAAGAAAAGAACGGGAAATTTTTTCTGAATGAAGATTATCAGAAAAATCTTGTCAGAAAAATTACAGCGATAAAAAGACAAGTTGAACTTGGAGGTGGCGAAAAATACATTGCTCACCAACATGCTAAAGGGAAACTTACAGCTCGGGAACGTATAGCGAGACTGATTGATAAAAACAGCCAATTTATTGAATTGAATTCTTTTGCCGCATACGGGATGTATGAAGAATACGGCGGCGCGCCTTCGGCGGGAACTGTTTTTGGAATCGGCAGACTAAATGGACGCGACCATTTAATTGTTGCAAATGACGCAACTGTTAAAGCGGGTGCGTGGTTTCCACTTACTGCTAAGAAAAATTTGCGTGCTCAGGAAATTGCTATGGAAAACAGATTGCCCATTATTTACCTAGTGGATAGTGCTGGAGTATTTCTTCCATTGCAAGAGGAAATTTTCCCCGATAAAGAACACTTCGGCAGAATATTTCGTAATAACGCTCGATTATCCGCTATGGGTGTCCCTCAACTTTCGGCAATAATGGGACCCTGTGTCGCAGGGGGAGCTTATCTTCCTATTATGAGTGATGAAGCATTAATTGTTGAGGGCGAAGGCTCGGTGTTTTTGGCGGGGCCGCATCTTGTTAAAGCCGCAATTGGTGAAGAGATTGATAATGAAAGTTTAGGCGGTGCAGTTGTTCAATCCAATGTCTCTGGTGTTACTGACTATGTTATGAAAAATGATGATGAATGCCTGGAACAAATTAGAAGATTAACCGATAAAACAGGACCTTCGTTAAAAGCGAATTTTAATAGGATTAAATCAGAAGAACCCCTATTCCCAACTGAAAATATTTACGGAATTCTCCCCAAAGAAACAACAGAAGGGTATGATACTTACGAGCTACTAGCCCACTTAGTTGATAAATCTGAAATTGATGAGTATAAAGCGGGATATGGAAAAACACTGATTACAGCTTATGCCAGAATTGACGGATGGGCTGTTGGCATCGTTGCAAATCAAAGAAAAATTGTAAAAACAGAATTAAAAGAAATGCAAATCGGCGGAGTAATTTATTCTGATAGTTCCGATAAAGCGGCCCGATTTATAATGAATTGTAATCAGAAAAAAATTCCACTTATTTTTTTACAGGACGTTACAGGATTTATGGTCGGTAGTAATGCGGAACATGGCGGCATTATTAAAGATGGCGCCAAAATGGTAAATGCCGTTGCTAATTCCGTTGTGCCCAAAATAACAATTATTGTTGGGAATAGTTTCGGTGCAGGGAATTACGCGATGTGTGGAAAAGCTTATGATCCAAGATTTATATTTGCTTATCCAAATGCGAAAATTGCCGTTATGGGCGGCACACAGGCAAGCAGCGTTTTACTGGATATAAAAATTAAACAATTGAAGAAACAAGGGAAAATTATTTCAGAGTCAGAAGAAAACGAAATTCTAAATGAAGTAAAAAAATCTTATGACTCTACAAGCGATCCTCTATACGCGGCCGCCAGATTATGGGTAGATGAAATAATTGATCCTGCCAGAACAAGAGATTATATTTCACGTTCTTTGGATGTTTGCAACAATAATCCTGATATCGAGAAATTTTCTACAGGTGTTATACAAACGTAACAACTTTTTTAATTTTAGCTTATATTACCGGATAAAAATATTCTAATGTAGTTGAATAAATTTTTATTATTCTGCAGCTTACTTATGTAATTAATCGATTGTTTACGTTTATTATTAAATTTATTAAAAATAGTAACATTATAGACTAAAGATTTCTGCTTTATAACCGATAATAAAAAGCGGGATTATTTCTAAATAGGATAATTATATGCTCTATGAATTTGAAGATAATAAATTTGACGAAGTATTAGTCGTTAAAATAAATACACCTGATGCCACATTAAAGTACGCTCAAAGATTTAAAAGTTATTTGACCCGCTTAATCGAAAATGATGAAAAGAAAATTTTAATCGATTGCCGCAACGTAAACTTTATGGATTCAACTTTTTTAGGATCCCTTGTATTTACATTAAAAAAAATGGCCACTTCAGGTGGAGATTTAAAGCTGGTGATTGGTAATGTTGAAAGCCCTGTATGGACGATGTTCGAAACTACAAGAATGTTTAAGGTTTTTAAAACTTTTCCAGAGATTGAAACAGCAATTGAAAGTTTTAATTGAACTAAATGTAATATTGTGTTCGATCAAAAAAATTAATTGATAGGAAGCTATTAACTTTTATCACTTTTCGAAAAAACGTACCGTCGTTTTTACCCAAATAAATTATATTAAACAGCTTAAATAGTTTTTTCATGACTAATTTCTGGGATAATGAGGTACTAAAATTATTTTTTACAAAAATTAATTGTATCTAAATTATGCAGCATGACTACTTTCAGCTACTTGTTCAAGCCGCACAACGCGGCAGAAAAAACTCTTTTATAGATTTGTGTGAATTAAACGCAAAAAAAATTTTTACATTATGCGTACGTATGCTTACAAACGAAACATTGGCTCATCATATAAGCGTAAAAATTTATTTGCAGGCTTGGGAAAATATTCAATTTGTTAGAGCGGACACCGCCTTTGAAGTTTGGTTGAGAAGTATCGCCATCTACACAATTCTTGAAGAAATAAGGACTAAAAAACTTAGTGAAGAGTTAAAACTTACATCTGAAGAAATTCCGCCAGCAACAAATGACCCTTTGGAAAAGATTTTATTGCATCTGCCTGAAATTGAAAGGGCAATCTACATTCTTCACGAAATGGAAGGTTATACTTACTCAGAAATCACAGACTTTTTTACCAATTATGACGAACAGGAAATAAAATCATCGGTTCGTAATATTCGCCGCAAAATTGCAATGGAATTAAAAAATGAATTGTGACGAATTAAAAATATTTTCGGATGATTATCTTGAAGATCTTCTGCCAAATAATTTAAGAATAGAGTTTGAACAAAATATTGTCAATTGTGAGGAAGAAAATGAATATTTAGAAACATGTAAAAAAATAAAAAATCACATCTCCGAAATGCCATTAACCTTCGATCCACCGCCACAAATTATTTCAGACCTTACAGACAAACTAATGCAGTTAAGTGATTCCGCGGAAAAGGTGAAAATTGAACCTGAAACATTGAAGAAAATTGAGAAACGAAGCCGGAAAACTGAATCTAAAATTGAAACATTTGAGGCGCCAGCGAAAAAAATTGTAAAACAAAAAAAATCTGCTATATCCAAAATTTCAATGCTTTTGGTTATCCTTATTGTTTTTTTAGCGGCGCTCAGTTATTATTTTATAAGGGTATTCAATAATAGCGGACCATGGAAAGTAACTTCACTGAATGGAAATATATCAATCAACAACAACAATGTGAAACAATTAAATGTAAATCAAGGCGATAGAATTAATACTGAAGTAAATTCATCAGCGAAGATCATTATTCCAATGGAAGGCGAAATATCTCTGGGTAAAAACTCATCAATTTTAATAACCGAGACTAAACAGACTACTAACTCAATTGTATTTAATTCTGGGAGCATTAGTTTTACACCAATTAGTGATAATCCAAATTTTGAAGTTGTATATAATGATTTGATTGTAAATGGAATGAATGGCACATTTTCAATGCAAATTGATTCAATTGGTCAATGCATCATAGAAGTAGAAAAAAATAAGATTGAAGTAATTAAGAAAAAGGACCGGCTAAAATTATCTAAGAATTATTTCTGCATTATTCAGTCCAATAATGTAATCATGTTTCCTTTCCACAATAAAACGAACGAAGAATTCAGGAATGAACTTTACAGATTAAGTATAAATATAAATGATATCGGACTGCTCAGTTCTGTACTTTTAAAAGCCCGTGAAACTGATGCTTTAACATTATTGAGGATACTCGAATTATCGATGAAGGGCAACAGGGAAATGATTTACCAAAAGTTAGCAAATTTTTTCCCGCCTCCTGTAAAAGTGTCGAGAGAGGGAATTATTAATGGAGACGTTGAAATGCTTAAATTATGGTGGAACGACATAAGCTGGCAATTATAAACCGCCGGAATTTAACCGACGGTATTAATTTTTTTTTTAATAGTTTATTCACTTTCTTTAACAAGAGTCCAAAGCGCCGATGAAATTGCCAAAGTTATCGCACTGATAATAAAAATAATATTCTTATCTGCAACCGCACTTATAACATAGCCCAGTACCAAACTAACTACTAATTGGGGTATTACAACGGACAAATTAAAAATTCCCATAAAATAACCCATCTTTCTGCTGTCCACTTTTTCTGAAAATATCGCAAATGGTAGACTTACTATCGCTGCCCAGCCGACTCCCGCAAATGCCATTAAAACATAGAGTGAAAAAGGAGTTTTCCCAATAAGCACAATACCCAGGTAAGCTAAACTCATAATTCCCACACTAATTAAATGGGTTTTTACACGCCCAATTTTTTTCGTAATGGGTTCAAGTACAAATGCTGGAAGTAAAGCTCCAATAGCGTTCAAAACAAGAAATGAAATTGATAATATCTGACCAATCTGATTATCAATATCCGGAGTCAATTTTTCCTGAAAATCCACAACACCGTACATTTTTTGTTTAATATATATAATTATATAAACGAACATAGTTTGAACGCCAATCCATGAGAAACTATGAGCAATAAAAATTTTCCATAATTCGGGCCAATTTGTTGTAATTGTTTTATGTTCAATCGAATCCTCTTTTACAACTTCAAGTAGTTCTTTTTTCTCCTCTATAAAAAACATTGGAATAATTGAGAAAAGAAATACAAGTCCGACTCCAAAGTAAATGAGAAAAAAATTGCCGAAAATTGCTCCTATAGCATAAGCCAAAACGCCGAATGTTCCCGATATAGTTTGCATCCAAGTATAACCTTTTGTCCTAGAGATGCCTTCAGGGGTTACATCTGCAATTATAGACCTTGTGGGATTAAAACTAATATTGATAGCTAAATCCAGTGAAAGAGCGACTACAATTGCAACAATTAGTAAACTTCCAAATCCGAAAAAATCATTTATAAGATGAATATTGGGCAGCGCAAAAAGCATTAAAGCCGCTAATGTCGCACCAATAATAACAAAAGGCCTTCTTCTTCCTCCCCAAAACCATACTTTATCGCTTATAAGTCCAACTATAGGCTGACCAAGTATTCCCGCAAGTGGACCCGCTGCCCATACTATGCCTATCTCGTGAATATCAAAACCATATTGTGTGTTCATTATCCAGCTTAATGCGGCAATTTGGATAGACAGAGCAAATCCCATAGCTGTTGCTGGTAAGCTAAGGATTGCGTAAAATATATTACTCAGTTTTTTCTGAAATTCAAGCATATTTAATCCATTCGAAATGTTTGTTAAAATTTCTTTTTTGGAAAAATCAATTCCTGCCAAAATATTCAATTAACATCTATATCAAAAGAACTTTTTTTAACCTATTCTCTCTTTCTAAAATTATTCAAATAAAAAATCCAGATATTTAATGTTAAGTTTTTATTATTAAATCATCTTAACAGATTCCTTATGCTTTTTTACAATTTCAAATCGGACATATCAAATAAATTGATTTTCTACTTCCCTTGCATTTAACCGCCTTTCAAAATAAATTTGTTGTTCTATTTAAAATGCTTGAACAAGAAAAAAATATAACCGTAAATAAGAAAGCCGAGTTTCTTTATTTTATTGAACAAAGATTGGAAGCTGGTATTTCTTTAGTTGGTACGGAGGTTAAATCCTTGAGGCAGAATAATGCAAATTTAACCGACGGATACGCAGTAATACGCGACGGCGAAGTATGGCTGATGGGTGCGCATATAGGAAAATACGATCATGGAAATATTTTCAACCACGAACCCGTTAGAAAAAGAAAACTCCTTCTGAAAAAAAGTGAGATCAGAAAATTAAAAATTAAAATTGACGAAAAAGGATATACGCTTATTCCCCTGAGACTATATTTTAAGGAAGGTAAAATTAAAGTTGAATTAGGATTGGCCAGAGGTAAAAAATCCTTCGACAAGAGAGATAGTATCGCGAAAAAAGACCTACAACGAGACATGGAACGAAATTTTAAAGTGTGATATAAACGGAGCAGAAATTGACAGACAAAATATTATTTCCTGAATTAAACGAGCAAATGGATCTTATAAAACGCGGAGCCGTAGAAATTATTCCGGAAGATGAATTAGTTAAAAAGTTAGAAAAGGCAATTAAAGAAAATAGACAACTAAATATAAAGCTAGGTTGTGATCCTACGCGCCCTGATTTGCATCTTGGGCATTCTGTAGTATTACGCAAATTAGCACAGTTTCAAAAATTGGGGCATAAGGCAATTCTAATTATTGGTGATTTTACAACTTTAATTGGAGATCCTTCAGGTAGAAATTCTACCCGTCCGCCACTAACTACTGAAGAAATAAAAGAGAATGCAAAATCGTATTTTGAACAGGCATCAAAAATTTTAGATCGTGAAAAAACCGATATTGTATATAATTCCGAGTGGCTGGGTAAAATGAGCTTTGCCGATGTAATTAAACTCGCTTCTAAATATACAGTTGCCAGAATGCTCGAGCGTGACGATTTTACAAAAAGATTTAAGTCCGGCATCCCCATCTCGATGCATGAAATATTGTATCCTCTTGCGCAGGCTATGGATTCAGTAGCAATTAAAAGTGATGTTGAACTTGGCGGAACTGATCAAAAATTTAATTTACTTGTTGGTCGCGATATTCAGCGTGAAAATGGGGTTGATCCACAAGTGATAATTACAATGCCGCTTTTGGTGGGTACCGACGGAGTAGAAAAAATGAGTAAATCTTATGACAACTATATTGGTATAAGTGACGAACCAGGACAGATGTACGGAAAAACATTATCGATACCGGATGAACTTATTTATACGTATTATGAACTTGCAGCAGACGTTAGCAATGAAGAATTGATAAATATAAAAAATTCTTTAGCTGACAAGAATATTAATCCCCGCGATACAAAGAGAGCTTTGGCGCGTAAATTAGTCGCTATGTATTACTCTGATGAAAACGCCAAGGCAGCAGAGATGGAATTTGATAATATTTTTAAGAATAAAGGATTACCAGATGAAATTTCAGAATACAAACCCGAAACTATTGAAATGGGATTGCTTGATTTAATTGTAAGGGTTAATTTCGCCGAATCCAATGGTGAAGCCCGCAGATTGGTTCAGCAAGGAGGTGTATCAATAGACGGTGAAAAGTTTGATGATTTCAAAGCTATTATTAAATTTGATAAAGAAAAAATACTTAAAGTTGGAAAAAGGAAATTCATTAAATTATTAGCAAACTAAACCAAGGAGACAACTCTATTGTACCTTCCAAAAAAAATAGTTTTTACCAAAGGCGTTGGTCGCCATAAAGAATATTTGGCTTCCTTCGAATCAGCATTGAGAAGTGCTCAAATTGAAAAATTTAATTTAGTAAGTGTTAGCAGTATTTATCCGATCGGTTGCCAAACAGTTACCCTCGAAGAAGGATTAAAATTATTAAGTCCCGGTCAAATTGTTCATGCCGTAATAGCTCGTAACGCTACTTGCGAGCCAAACAGATTAATAGCAGCATCAATTGGTGCAGCAATTCCAGCTAACAAAAAAATGTATGGTTATTTATCAGAACACCATCCTTTCGGTGAAACAGCAAAAGTCGCCGGCGACTATGCCGAAGATCTTGCAGCAACTATGCTTGCAACAACTTTAGGAATCGATTTCGACGCTGACAAAGCCTGGAACGAAAGAGAGCAGGTCTACAAAATGTCGGGTAAAATTGTACGTACATTTAATAATACGCAAACCGCTAAAGGTGATAAAGATGGTTTGTGGACAACTGTGGTTGCAGCTGGAATACTTATTCCATAAAATTATAACGCTATAGTTTTTCTTTTACTTAGCCCATAAATATGAACGGTGGAGGCGAATAACATACCGATTATCATCGGCTCGATTTCGCCGAGCCATCCGTGTAGTGTTACGTTTGTTCGGATCAACAACCATATTAGACTCGATGCCACAGCTGCAAGCGTTTCATAAATGGCTATGTGTTTACTTATTCTTATTTTTTCGAAATACGAACTGAACACTAAAAGAATTATTCCCGGAATACAGATACTCCCTATTGTGTACCATATTTCAATAACTGACTGAATACTGTATGCAAGCAATAGGGAAATTATTCCCGTTAGAAAAAGTCCTATTCTAGTATATTTTATAAGCTTTTCATCAGATTTATCGCGTTTGACTTTCCAGATAAAATCTCGGCTAATTGTTGTTGCACTTAAAAATAAAAAACTGTTCAAAGTAGAAAGAATGGTAGCAAATAAAGCTGCGTAGAAAATCCCTTTGAAACCGCTGCCTAAAACCCTTTCGGCCAATAATGGAAAAGCGAGCACAGGATTATTCAAATTGGGTAATACGGCCCTTGCAAACAAACCTGTTGAAGTTGTAAGAAAATCGAAAACCGCCCATAAAATTATGCTTATAAGAATTCCGTACTTTGCTACATTGGGAGTTCTTGCTGCATAACATCTTTGATGAAAACCCGGATCGGTGAAAGTCCATAAAGCTATCAGAAACCACACGATAAGAAATGTAACAGAAGTGTTTCCAGTTAAAGAAAGGTGATCCGAGGGAAGATTAGATTCTAGAAAATCATATCCACCTGTTGTACTGCTGCTAACGAAAAATAAAATTGCAAAACCGGCGAACATTATAAAAAACTCCAATGCGTCTGTGTACAGGTCGGATTTATACCCTCCTTTAAAGAGATACGCTATTGAAATTATTAAACCGGCGAACAAAGCAGGTAGTGTATCAATCCCAAAAATAAGCGAAATAAGATTTGCTATCATCAGCAGATATGGCGCAGGTGAAACTAAAATAAAAATAAGCAACGCCGAAATAAGCCCTATTTTTTCCCCGTACACACTTCCAATTTTTTCAGGTATTGTAAACATTGAAGTTTTGCTAATTTTGGGAGCCAGTACAATAGCAAAAATAAACGCAAAAAAATAATATGGAAGTCCTTGGGTAAACCAGCTTACCAGACCATATCTATAAGTAAACTCCCCTACTCCCAAAATACCGCCGTACCACGTTGCCACGTTTGTAAGAATAAAAAGAATTAGACCAACTTTTCTCCCAGATAGAAGATAGTTTTCCGCATTTTTTTCTTTTTTAAAAGTCGGAATAAACCCAACAATCATTACGGCAATAAAAAATGTTAATATTATTATTATATCAAGCGTGGAAAATGAGATCATATTTTTTAACCGTTTCCAGATCCCTGATTACAAATCCAGTTCCACCGGAAATTTTAATAGTAATATTTTTTGTTTTCGCCACATTACTTGTGCTTTCACTAATACCAAATGGTAAACTTACATTTCGAAGCGGATACTTTAATCCTTTTGAGATAAATTTAGTTTTGTTGTCAATTCCATAAAATGAGATCGTTTCACCTTCATGTGTTGGGATAATATTAGAGCCTTTTATTGCGTAAAGAATCGATTTATGATGGTGAAGAAAAATTTTTATTTTATCGTTAAATTTAAGCACTACTCCCAGATTTCCGAATGTATGATCAAGTCTGTTGCCTGTGGCACCGCAAAGCACAACTTCTTCGAATCCATTTTTAACGGCGAATTTAATACTTTTTTCCAGATCGGTATCGTTCTGTCTTTTATATTTGATAATTTGCGCCGTATTTTCATAATGTTTTAATGTTTGCGCTGAAATTGAGTCGAGATCCCCGATTATAATTTTAGGTTGTATTCCCAACTGTTTAGCATTATCTGCTCCGCCATCGGCGCATATAACAAAATTATAACCTGTTCGAATAAAATAGTTAATCCAGTATTTTGATGGTTTATTACCGTTTGCAAGTATAAGGCATTTCTTTTTTTTATTTTCTTTCACGATTTTCATAAACCTACATTTACTCCTGCGGTAAAATGTCTTTCGGCCGCCGGGAAATATTCCTTTCCAACGGCATAAGCTGCATACAGATTATCAAAAATGTTGTTCACCTGTAAAAATATTTTCACTGTTTTAAATACTGGCAACATATTAACTCTGTAGCTCGCCAAAAAGTTTGCTGTAAAATAGGCGTCCACTTTATTGTCATAATAATCAACAAATCCCGGGTGATCAACTAAATAATCAGTTAGATTATCATCATAATTATCCGAAAAGAACGCACCCACATATTTTCCGCTCAACTGTGCGAAAAAACCACGATAGTTCATACTAAGAATAATATTTGCGGTTACATCAGGAAAACCGCTGATATTGTTATCTTTCAGATCAATGGATTGGTTTTCTGAAATAAAATAAACCCCTTTGTTTATATAATTTTTACTAAAAGCTGCATTAGATTTTATTTCGAATATATCGGCAAATTTTGATCCCAAACTAAGTTCTATACCTGAATGAATAGTCTGATCAATATTCCCGGTGACCGGTTGACCGAATCTATCTAGTTGCCCTTTTTTTACAATCTCATCATTAAATAGCATATAAAAAATATTTACCGAAGCTGAGAGATTCTGAACATCGTATTTTACACCAAGTTCAAAACTATTCATTACTTCCGGTTTAACAAGCGGTTTATTGTAATTATATGAACCGTCTTCGTACATTTCAAATTGCGGAACTTCTCCACCGCTTGATTCGGCAGCGTCGTAATATGTTTTTAAACGCGGTTCCCTGGATACTCTTGCGAATGATATAAAACTACTTAAAGCTTGAGAAAATTTATAGTTTACACCCAGACGCGGATTAAAAAATAAATTGTTTATTTCGAAATTATTACCCTCATAACGTTCATTATTAATTTTATAATTATGATAAGCTATTTGAGCTTCAACCAATAGATTCAATTTGTCGGTTGCGTTAAACATTTCATGAGCGTAAAAATTAATTATATCTTTTCCACCGTTATAGCTATAATAGCGATAATCTTTTGTTAGACCCGCAGGAAGGTTTTCAGCATAATTTATACCTCCCCAATGTAACGATTTGTGAAACCTAATTTCACCACCTACAATCAATTCACCCGAATTATGTTTGATACTTAGTCTTGGAATCCAGCCCCATTGTTTATTTTCCACCTGCGCTCTAATCAGAGCGTTTTGAGGCACAGAATCTGAATTGTATCCATTAGCATTCAGACGGAAATAATCATCATAGTAAACGCTCCAGGAACCATCGTAATCAAAGTAACCTTTACCTATCACTAAAAATAAAGCCGAATTAAAAATTATATCTTCATTAATTCTAAATTCATTTAGTATTTCATAATGAGGTTGGGAAAAACTTTCAACTTCATCCTTTCTTCTATCTAATGTATAAGTATATTTATTGCCCTCAGTCTCCCAGTAGGAAAAGTTTTGTTTTCTCAAATTTCTGTCCTTTACGGCAAATTTAGGGAGTCCAGTATATGTTAAACCATCCTCTATGGGACCGCCGTAGAAATTAATTTGAGTGGTAATATTTTCATCGTAACGTACGGCCGAAAGATGATAGGATTTGAGATCGACCCAATTTTTTTCTCGGTAACCCGAGCTTAGTAAATTACCGAGTTTCATATAAACCGAGTACTTATTATCAATTAATCCGCTTGCAACAGAAGCCGTATATTTTCGCGTGTTATAACTTCCTGTATTTACATCAAATTCCATTTTAGGTTCATTTGAAAAAGGGGATGTTATTATATTGATTGAACCACCAACAGATGGATAGCCTATTACTCCTGCTCCTGCGCCGCGCTGAACCTGAATCAATTCTGTACTCGCCAGTAAATCCGGGAAGTCGACCCAATAGACGTTATGATCTTCAGGATCGTTCTGTGGAATTCCGTTAATGGCAACCGATATTCTTCGTTGATCAAATCCTCGGATACTAATATAGTTATATCCTATACCTGAGCCGCCTTCGGAATAAAAAGTAGTTGAGGGTAAATAACTCAATAATTCAGGGATATCCTGATTAACATAACCCTCTTCTATTTCTGTTCTTTTTATTTTACTAAAACTCATGGGGGATAAACCTTCCTGCCCTATCGAACTTTTTACAAGAACTGTTTGACTGGTGATTACAGCATTTGTCAAAATTATTATCGTATTTTGATTTGACAGCAAATCTTTTACAGGGATTCTTTTTGTTTCGAATCCTATAAAACTGATTTGAATTAAATCCGATTCTTTGAAATTACCGGATAAAATAAATTTGCCTTCCTCATTTGTAACGGTACCAATTGATGTTGCGACTATGGAAATGTTAGCTAGTTCCAGCGGTTTTCCGGTTGAAGTATAAACATATCCTTCAACAGCAAAATTTTGTGCGGATATACTGAATGTTATTAAAAACAAAAAAACAATTAAATGTTTCATATCTACTCCTCTAATTTATATTAAGAGAAATAAAAAAGCCGTTCAGGGAAACGGCTCGGCATTTAATTGTTCTGACCGTTTTCCTACGCTGGCATTATCCAGATCAGGTTCAAGGGTATGTTCTCAGCCCCGGATGGGACACCCCTAACTGCTTTTTTATTACAAATAGAATGTAATTAAAAGAACCATTAATTCAAAATTTTGAGATTAAGACCGACTGTTATTCTATCGTCCTGTAACTCGTTCCATTGAATAATATCAGAAACTTTTACATTATAATTTTTCGCGATTATCCACAAAGATTCGCCGTCGCGTACTTTATGCACTTTTGAATCTCCGTTATTATTATCAGACTTTGTTGAATTTTGGCTCAAGTTGTTATTGTCTTTTTTATAAATAACAAGCTTATTTCCTGGGATAATTTTGCTTCCGGAAATATTATTCCAGTTTCTTATGTCCTGTGCGGACACATTGTAATTCTCCGCGATTTGACCGAGTGTATCTCCTTTTTTTACAACATGGGTTACAACATTATCTTTTTGGGAGATATTATTTTGTGTATCAATATTCCTGTCGCTTTTTGCTACCGATTGATTATTATTTCTTCCGGAATAAATTATAAGTTTTTGACCAACTTTAATTTTATTTGAGGTAAGATTATTCCAGTTTTTAAGGTTGGTTGTTGAAACACCATTTCTTTCAGCGATTTGACTTATAGTATCCCCTCTTCTAACTGAATAATGTGAAGGATCATTATTATTTGAAGATGAGGCCAAAGAAGAACTGGATCCCGAGACTGATGATCCGCCGTTATCATAAATTTTAATAGTTTTTCCTGAGTATATCTGATTATTTCTCAAATTATTCCACTGTCGTATATTGTTTGTAGATACACCGTAGCGTTCGGCAATTTCGCTAATAGTATCACCTTTTCTTATTTTGTAACGAATATATTTACCCTGTGAAGTACTTGACACTGAATTAGCTTCCCTGTCGGCTCCACTCAATTTATTGGAGTTGATCTGCAACATCTTACCGGAAACAATACGATTAGTTCTTAGATTATTCCATTTTTTTAGATTTGAAACACTTACGCCGTATTTATAAGCAATTGCGGATAAAGATTCACCACGTCTTATTTTATGTTTAATCCAGGATTCACCTGTGTTACCATAAATAACAGCGAGTTTCTGTTCACGCGAAAGACTATCTAAACTAGAATAATAGCTTTTCTTTTCAATTGGAACGAATACTTGTATGGATTGACCAACCCGTATATTTGATGTATAAGGAATATTGTTCCAGTTTCTTACATCCGAAACACGAACATTAAACATATCAGCTATGTCTACAAGGTTATCTTTTGGTCTCACAGTATATTGGACTACTTCCTTGCCTTTAGGAATTATAATATCAATTGAATCACTGAGAACTTTTTCGTAGATATTCTTGAATTTATTTGGATCGCTGTTCTGTGTTAACATCATTTGATAAGGAGCGTTATCCAAGAAATCACCCGCCTCTTCGAGTGCTGGCATTAGGTCAGTACTAACTGCAAATTCAGTCTGCTTAATGCTGGAAACAGGTATCTTTAATTCTTGTTTAGGAAAAATATTAGCCCTAACAGAAAGATTGTTTACTTTGGCTAGGTTGGTAATACCTAAATGATATTTCGCAGCGATACGAGATAAGGTTTCACCTTTTTTTACTGTATGAACAACGTACTGTAATTTTGCGTCATTTGGTATTGATTTAAGATTTTCGGCAAAAATCAATTCACTTACTTTTGGAATTCGTAATGGATATCCACCTTCGTAATTCGGAGGTGTATGCGGTTGTGTTAGTTCAGGATTTAACTCCATAATAACATCTTTGCTAACTCCCGCGCATTTAGATAGAACATCTAAATCCACAGCACCGCCAATTTTAAAAATTGTATTCTCAATAGGTTTCATGTACTTAATATCAGTAAAACCATATTTTTCAGGCTCGGCGGTTATAAGTGAAACCGCTATATATTGCGGAACATAGTTTCGTGTTTCTTTTGGAAGATGTTTTCTGATCGCCCAGAAGTTTGTTGATCCGGCTTTCCTCATTGCGCGTCGAACTCTTCCTTCTCCTGAGTTATAAGCTGCTAAAGCAAGATTCCAATCACCCAGTGTAGAATACAAATCCCTCAAATGTCTTGCAGCCGCCCGAGTTGCCTTTTCGGGGTCTTTTCTCTCGTCACGGTAAAAATCAATTTTCAGGTCATACATTTTACCAGTTGCTGCAACAAATTGCCACAATCCTACCGCTCTTGCCCAGGATCTAGCAACCGGATTAAGACCACTTTCTATCATACTCAAAAATATAAGCTGCTGAGGTACTTTTTCTTCATTAAATATTCTGGCCATCATGGGGAAATATTTGCCCGATCTACTAAGCCAAAGATTGATATGTTTTGCGCCTTTGCCGGTAAAGTACTCGATATAAGTTTCTACCGCATTGTTAACCTCAAGAGGAAAATCACCTACGATTATAACTTGTTCGGGTGTTGTTTCATCAGTCTGGGAATTATCGTCAATTAATTCTATTTCTGCCGCGCCCTTGTTAACCCATTCGTCGAAGGCCGTCATGGAAATATTTGCTGGCAATTCATCCAATGAATCGACATAGGTCTGATAATCATCAACAATCGAGTTTTCCAATTCTACATAAGCTTGATTATCATTAATACTTGGGTAATAACTGAGTTGAGTTATTGTGGAAAGAGCGTTTTCATAAGCTTTAATTGCGGATTCCACATAGCCTAAATTCTGATTTGCTAAAGCGTCTATATATTTTAATCGGGCTTGCTCTAATAATTCATTTACTACAATTCCGGGATCTATTACCGCCAAGGAATCTGATGGAACAAGATTATCCTTTTTTGATATGTTTTCAAATATACTGCAAGAACTAATTATAATTGTAAGAACAATCAGGTTTATGGCTAGTAATAACTTTTTCAAAGGCACCCCAAAATTTTCAAATTTGATTGCAATCTACTACCTTACATAAATTTTGTCAAGTGATAAGTTATGTAATTGTACGTATTTTATTAAAAAACAATAACTTATCAATATCAAATCTTAGGCCAACTATTTTTAGCCAAGACAATACTACTATTAAGTTTCGAAAAGAAATTTAAATATTACAGTGGAATATTGGAGTGTTTTCTGGGTGGATTTTTATCTACTTTATTTTTTAATAATTGGAACGAATTTATAAGCTTTTTTCGTGTTTCACTAGGAATGATAACGTCATCAATGTAACCGCGCTCAGCGGCTACATAAGGATTAGCGAATTTTTCTACATATTCCTTCAATTTTTCTTCTAATTTTTGTTCTGAATTATCTGACTCAGAAATTTCTTTTTTAAAAATTATTTCAACTGCTCCTTTTGGTCCCATAACTGCAATTTCCGCCGAAGGCCAAGCGTAATTAAAGTCACCGCGAATATGTTTGGAGTTCATAACATCATAAGCGCCCCCGTAAGCCTTCCTTGTAATAACAGTTACTTTTGGAACTGTGGCCTCGCAAAAAGCGAAAAGCAACTTTGATCCGTGACGAATAATTCCGTTCCATTCCTGGTCAGTTCCGGGCATAAATCCGGGCACATCTTCCAAAACAAGTAAAGGAATATTAAACGAATCACAAAATCTAATAAACCTAGCACCTTTTATGGAAGCGTTAATATCCAGTACTCCGGCTAGTACAGCCGGCTGATTGGCAACTATTCCAACGCTTAATCCACCCACTCTTCCGAAACCAACTATAAGGTTTTCAGCGTAATGTTTATGAACCTCAAGAAAATCGTTATCGTCAAGTAATTCTAAAATAATATCGTGCATATTGTAAGGTATGTTGGCCTGGCTGGGAATAATTTCATCAAGTTTAGGCACTAATAAATTCTGATTATAATCGAAATCTTTTTCGATCGGTCTGTCCTTCCAATTCAGCGGCAGATAGCCGAACAATTTTCTTATCGAACTCAATAATTCAATTTCTGTTTGAAAGGCAAAATGAGCAACACCACTTTTTATGGAGTGCGTATCGGCCCCGCCCAGTTCTTCCATGGTTACTTCCTCATGCGTTACAGTTTTTACAACAGAGGGTCCTGTAACAAACATCTGACTGGTTTTATTAACCATAAACACAAAATCAGTTATCGCGGGAGAATAAACGGCACCCCCTGCACATGGTCCTAATATCGCGCTAATTTGAGGTATAACTCCCGAGGAGAGAGTATTTCGTAAAAATATCTCGGCATATCCGCCTAAACTAACAACACCTTCCTGTATTCTGGCGCCACCGGAATCATTCAAACCAATAACAGGTATTCCAACTTTAAGAGCCATATCCTGTATTTTACATATTTTTTCTGCGTGGGCCTCAGAAAGTGAACCGCCGAACACTGTAAAATCCTGACTAAATAAAGCTACCGGCCTCCCGTCAATTTTAGCGAATCCGGTTACTACACCATCGCCCAAATACTTTTGTTGTCCAAGTCCAAAGTCTTCACAGCGGTGTTTAACTAACATATCAACTTCGTCGAAACTACCTTCGTCAACTAAAAGACCAATTCGTTCTCGCGCCGTTAATTTACCCTTATCGTGCTGCTGTTTAATTTTCTCCAAGCCGCCACCGTTAAGGGCTGTTTTTTTTATTTCGATTAATTTTTCAATTTTTTTCTTCATTTTCTACATTATAAATTTATGCAGCTTGGATGATTCCAAAGAATTAATTTCCGATTCTAATTTTAATTTTTTTTCTATAAAATCTGGCTGATTAAATAGATTTATATCCCTGCCGGAGTTAAACTTAACATCTGTCTCATAAATAATCGCGCCGGGATTCTTTTGCATTAGAAATATTTTATCACTTAGAAAAAGCGCTGAACTAATATTTGTTGTTCCAACTAAAACCGGAATACTTTCGGTCTCCCAAATTTTTCTCACCAATTGAAGTATTTTTATTAATACTGTTGGATTTAAATCTGTAAATGGTTCATCTACTAAAATAAGATCAGGTTTTCTTATAATTGAACGTGCGAGAGCAACGCGGAAAACGAATCCAGAATTAATAGATTTTGGAAAATGATCCTCGTATCCATCCAAACCAACAATTTCGATAACCCTTTTAAATTCCTTAACATCAATATCTTTTAGATCGTATAAAATATTATCCTTTACATTCAGCCAAGGGAAAATTGAATATTGCGACGGAATAAATATTAAACTCTCTGATTCCGTTAAAACGTTTCCAGAGGTTGGGTTTTGCAGGCCGGCAATTATTTTTAACAAAGTAGTTTTTCCTGAACCCACAGGAGCCAATATTGTTGTTATACCCTCTGTAAAAGAAAAATTTAAATCGGAAAAAAGCTTGTTGACAAATCCTGTTGAATCCGTAAATTCTTTTGAGAGATTTTTTATTTCAAATAACCGACTCAATTAATTCTCCCAGTAAATAATTTTCGATTTCGTGAATTTTATAACTGAATCCCCAAACCAAATCAACAGAGCTATATAAATCGCTAGAGAGAACAGACCGGCAAAATCGTTGTATACGAGAGCTTGATTATAAACGTGACCAAGACCCGCGTAATCCCCGACATATTCGAAAACCAAAATCAATATCCATACAAAATAATGAATTTTCAAAATAGAATTAAAAACCGCCGGTTGAAGATTTTTCCAGAATATTTCTCCAAATAATTTTTTCCCAGATATTTTCAAATTATTTGCTACCACTAAGTGGCTATCGGTAATTGTTTCAAGATTTTCCTTAATTGACACAATCATATAGAATGTTACGGCCACAAGCGCGAAAAAAAACTCAGCGGTAATTGATTCTGGAAACCAGAACGCAAAAATTACAGCGTAAAAAAAAGCTGGAAAATAACGAAAAATTCGCATATTACTAAAACCATCCCCAAAGTAACTTAACAGTTTAAACATTGGAATTCTTGTTAACCATACCAATAAATATCCGATTATTATTGAGGAATAAACAACGAGAGTTGTAACTGATAATTCGAATATAAGGTTGTAGTCTTTCCATACAGAAAGTAAAGATTCCCAAAGAAGTGTAGGTCGGGGTAATATTTTATTTACCGGTAATACAAGTTCGAAGAGGGTCACATATACGAATAAAATTGTGAATCCAAACTTTGCCCTTGTTATAAGCAGCGTTTTATTTTCAGTTAATAGCTTAATCATAATTATCCGGGAAGTGTTCTAAGTTTTGTTTCAGAATATATCTATTGCCTGCGCATAAATCAAATAACTAATTTCTTCTTTTTGTTAAATACACATATAACTCTTATAACAAACGAGCTTTTCATAAATCTATT
>PGYT01000131.1 GCA_002839805.1 Ignavibacteriae bacterium HGW-Ignavibacteriae-2 | reverse complement strand
AGCGGCGGCGGCGCTAGAGCAATATCACAAATCGGTATTTTAAAAAGTCTCCAAAAAAATAATATTCATATAGATTATTTGGTCGGCACAAGTATGGGGAGTGTAATTGGAGGATTATATGCGGCTGGATATTGCCTGAACGAAATTGACTCAATTCTAACTTCAAAAAACTGGGAAGAATTTACAGCAATAAACGAAACAAGCCGAAGGGATTTATTTGTTGATAAAAAGATTACTGAGGATCGTTCAATCTTTTCCATCCGGTTCAATAAATTATCACCAATTATTCCGAATTCAATAAATACTGGTCAAAAAGTATTAAATTTTTTTAATCTTCTTTTTATTAATGCTCCTTTAACATTTGATCAAAACTTCGACCAAATGCTTTATGATTTCCGTGCAGTGGCCACCGATTTAATAAATGGACAAACTATTGAGCTAAAAAACGGCTCGATCAGCAAATCTTTGAGGGCAAGTTCCAGTGTTTCTTTTTTGCTTCCTCCTGTGAGCATCGATTCGTTGTTACTTGTTGATGGCGGACTTGTAGCTAATGTACCTGTGGAAGTTACAAGAGAAACCGGAGCGGATATTGTAATAGCCGCAAATACAACAAGTCCTCTTAAAACAAAAGAAGAGCTTAATTTCCCCTGGATGATCGCCGATCAAACGGTAAGTATCCCTATTTCGATAATGACGCTGAAACAACTTCAACTGGCAGATATAGTCATCCAACCTTATTTGGGAGATAAAAAGAATAATGAGTTTACAAATCTTGAGGGTATTATAGAACTGGGCTATGATGCTGTTAATCCGCATTTAAAAACAATCTCGGCAAAACAAAAACAGTTGTTTTCCAAAAAGCAGAAAGATTTTGAAATATTTTATAAAAATGTAATACCCTCTGAAAATGATTCTTTAGCTGAATGTTTTTTGTCTAAAATATCGAAAATAGACTCAATCAGTAATCATCAGTTAGAGTTTATGATTGCAGAAGAATTTAACAAAGGGGATTATCAAAATTTATCGGGTGATCTGATTAGGGAAAACAATAACTGGAAATTAACTATCAATGAGAAGAAGAATCCCACAATTAATTCAGTGAACGTTTTTGGTACCACATTATTCGAAGAAGAGTTTGCAGAACAGCATTTCATTTCTCTTATCAATAAACCTTACAACAGTAATAAAATATTAAATTCGCTCATTTCGTTCATCAGAAAATATAGACAACGCGGAATAGCACTCGCAACAGTGGATAAAATAATATTTGACGAGAAAGAAGGAGCTCTAAACATTTATTTTTGGGAAGGAGTAGTAAACAAAATTGTTGTAGAAGGGAACGTTAAAACAAATTCTACAGTAATTCTCCGGGAATTACCTTTCCTGGAGGGTGATCCGCTAATATATTCCCAACTTGAAGAGGGATTGGAAAATTTGCGAACAACCGAATTGTTCGATGAAATTGACCTTCATGTTGATGTGGAAAATTATAGTAACACTCTTATTATAAAAGTTGTCGAAAAACTTTCCGCTGTATTAAGATTCGGATTAAAAATAGATAATGAGTATTTCACACAGTTTTCTTTTGACTTGAGAGATGAAAATTTGTTTGGAACAGGATCTGAAATTGGAGCCAGTTTTTTTGTTGGACCGAGAAACAGAAATATAACGTTAGAACAAAAATCAAGCAGAATTTTTGACACCTACCTTACTTACAACATTAAAGGATTTTATAATTCATTAGATATTACCACTTATAGTGATGAAGTAAAAAAAAATGACAAAAGTTTTTCCCGTATCAAGGATGGTGAGTATGCGCAAATCAGTTATGGAGCTTCATTCAGCATAGGTGCGCAGGTTAGAAAATTCGGTAATATTTACGGTGAAATTAGATATTTGAGAGACAAAATTGAAAATAAATTAAATTCTCCCGTCGGGGAATATATTGTAAATATTGCCAGTATTCGCGGAGGATTCAAGATAGATTCTCAAAATAAATATCCTTACCCTACAAGCGGATTTTTATTGGAAACATATTACGAAACGTCACAAAAAATATTTGAATCCAACATAGCTTATTCAAAATTATTTTTCGACTATAATTACTATTTTTCAATCAATTCTCTCCATACACTTCGTTTGCGCGGGTTGGTTGGTTTTGCAGATGAAACTCTTCCACTCAGCCAGCAATTCTCCTTTGGTGGTCAAAGTTCTTTTTCGGGATATAGAGAATACGATTTTCGTGGTCGTCAAATATTTATTTCTTCACTCGAATACAGATTAAAATTACCATTTAAGTTTTTCTTCGACACGTACTTAAAAACCAAATATGACCTCGGTTCAATCTGGCGGGAAACAGAGGAGATAAAATTAAAAAATTTGCGGCATGGAGCAAGCGCAACAATATCTTTCGATACGCCTGTAGGCCCCGCAGATTTTTCGGTATCAAAAAGTTTTCTCTTAAAGAACAAAATCCCCAATAGTACAATAAGCTGGGGCGAAACACTTTTCTATTTTACTATAGGATTTTATTACTGATTTTCTTCACGGGATTTTTCTTCCGCGAGTTTCCTGTAAGTTTTGCCAAGCTCCTCATTCCCAATGTAAATAAAGTGACGAGCCAACTCATTATAAACTGTACTTTTGTACTTTACTTTGTCAATACCGGTGTTTAATAATTGTAAAATATACGTATTTGTGGGAATATCGAAATCGTAGTTATAGAGTGTTAGCGCGGAAAGCAGCGGTTTGTTGTTTTCGGGATTACTTAAAAATGCCTTTTGATAATAATAAAATGCATTGTCAATTAAACTGAGGTCTTTATCGTGCAATTGAAATAGAGACGCGGTCCAATAATATAAATCAAATCTGAACTCTTCGAATTCTTCGCATATTTTTTCAGTGAACATCATTAATTCATCTTTAGATAAAACATGATTCGATAGAAATATTTTGTAAAGGTCTTTGTTCTTTATCTTATTTCTTAGGGCTATTTCAAGCGAATCAAAAAGTTCGTCGGAGCATGTTGCTTCTCGGAACACTTTTTCAAGATATTGTAATAATTTTTCTGGCATTCAAAGTTCAACTATTGATAACAAAGCAGATAAAATTAGAAAATTCCCAGCAAAGTATCTCATTTATTTTAATATGAATTAACTCAAAAATTTTCCGCGGATAGTACTCATTATAAAAATTCTACTCAAGTTGTAACAATTGCAGCGTCTCCTTCGTCTTTAGTAAAGACAATCATGAAACTTGCTCAGACAAAATATAATTTTTTAATTCAACAGTATAAGAACAACATATACAGTTATTCTTTATATATGTTGCACAATAAAGCGGATGCGGAGGACGTTACTCAGGAAATGTTAATTAAAATCTGGAAAAATGTAAACTGTTTTAACATTCTATCCGCAAAAGCCTGGATTATAAAATCAACACATAACTTATGTGTTGATTGCCTAAGAAAAAGAAAAGCTTTTAGTTATAAAGAATGCTCTATTGATGATTATTTATCCGAATCTATTATGGATTGCAGTAGCGGAAATGATCCACAAAACTTAACACATATAAAAATGCTAACATCCAGAGTTAAAGAAACGATTCAGCTGTTACCGGAAAAATTAAAATCGGTTTTTGTGTTATACGAAATTCAGGGTTTACGATATAAGGAAATTAGCAAAGTTTTAGATATGCCAATAAATAGCGTTAAGGTTTATCTGTTTAGAGCAAGAAAACAGTTACAAAAGGAATTAAAATGTTATGAAGAGCATGAAATTGTTTAAACCCGAAAATAACCTTTCGCTGTCTGAGGAGATTGAGGATTTAATAATAAAAACAGCGTATAAAGACTCTAATATATGGGAGTGGATAAAATTGAAAATTCTGTCCGCGGGGAATGATGAGATCAAAAAGTTATGGGATGAGTACAGATCAACCGCCGAATCAGTTCATTCAATTGAACCCGAGAAATGTCCGGAGAATATAATTAAAAATTTATCGATTGAATCCTTCTCAGAAAAACCATCGTTAATTCGTGATTTATATACTGCAATATTTGTAAAACCAATATTTACCGCTGCCGCAATTACAATTCTAACGGCGGTTATAATCACATCTGTTATTCTTAAGAATAATTATGAATACGAAGGTTATAAAAAAGCTGAAGTGGAATTGGCAGAGAGGCAAACTCAATACGCACTGTCAGTAATAGGAAAAGTTTTTAAGTCTACCAAACGAACTTTAGTTGATGATATTATACCTGTAAAAGTAAGCAAACCAATAAACCAGGGAATTGAAACAGTAAATAAATTATTTAAATCAGAAGGAGAAATAAAATGAAAACAAAAATAGTTTTAGTATTCGTTTTTTTAATATCATCAGCTTTATTTGCTCAAAAAGGTGATTACAGCAAATTTGCAGGATATATTAATTTCGGCGACTTTGAATCTTTACAGAAGGGGGATGAAGTTACTGAAGTGCTTATAGAAGAGCATTTAATAAAAATGGTAGCTAAAATGACGGCTAAAAGCGAGCCTGATTTAAGTGAATTGCTTAACGGAATTAAACTTGTTAAAGTTAACTCATTTGAGGTGACCGACAAATCATTTGAGGAACTTAAAACCCGCGCAGAAAAAATTGATAAAGAACTAATGAACAGAAAATGGGATAGAATTGTAAAAACACGATCAAAAGATAATTTCGCGAATGTTTATATAAAAACTGAATCGGAAGAAAAAATAATAGGCTTAGTGGTTGCTTCGGTTGAAAAAAATGGTGAAGCTGCTTTTGTGAATATAGTAGGGGATATAAATCTGGAAACAATTGGAAGACTCGGCGAAAAATTTGATATACCGTCGTTAGATAATATTAAAAACGAAAAATCATCGAAAAAATGAATTGTGCTTTGGGGGATTTAATAGGAGCAAAATTAAATGAACTATAAAAAACATTTACTCGTAATTATGGTTGCTGTGTTGAGTATCAACATAACAGGCTGCATAGGAGTAAACCGAAATTTTAAACAAATTCGGGCAACTTTAACTGAAAGCTTTGACGCGGATTTTGAAAAAAAATTCGAGTTCTCAGTCGGCCGTGCAGGATTATCGTTAGCCGGTATGATTATTAGACTAACTGACGTCGAGGAACCGATAGATGAATTACTTAGTAAAGTTTCCCAAGTTCAGATAGGGATTTATGAGAAAGGTAAATATGGCGAGATGAACGCTAAGTACGAGGACTTAATAAAAGTTACTAATATGATGGAAGAACGCGGCTGGACTTATATTGTAAGATCTGTTCAGAGAGAAGAATTGGCGGCAGTTTTTATTAAGGAAAAAGATGAAGAACTAAATCAGCTATGTATAATATCTTTTGACGGCAGTGAAATGGTATTGGTTGAAGTGCACGGCGATCTCGAAGAAATAGTTGAAATTGTTATTCGCGAAAAAGGCTTAAATTTTGAAATGGCTAATAATTAGTTTGTAATTAATGAGTCCAGCGGCAATTAAGTGCCGGGCTCATTAATTTATCTACATACTCAATAAACCTAAAGAGCGGTGTTTTTCCCGCTGAAAATATTGCCCTTTGCATAAATATGCATTAGTTATTGCTACGAAAACTTTTAACCTCTCTGGTAATTACACAGTGTAACATTGTAGTGTACGCTCGTTATATGTTTATTAAAAAACAAACAATTGTGCGTCATCAAATAAACAGTTATTGTTTTACATTGTGTCAGTTTTATATGATTATTACTCCAATCAAATATTGGTTAGCTGCTTTCGTGAACGGATTAACAAACTAACTTTACAGAAAGTCTCTCACGGAAAACGGTTTCAGACCGCGTTTTTT
>PGYT01000018.1 GCA_002839805.1 Ignavibacteriae bacterium HGW-Ignavibacteriae-2 | reverse complement strand
CGGCTCCTCACTTCGGATGACTTTGAAGAATTACTTTTTACACGAACTCTATTTTCCGTTCTTTCCGATTTAATTCTTCCTGAATTTGATTTATTTTCACTTGCGGATGTATTTTTATCCGAAGATGGTCTTTTTAAGACTCTAACGCTTTCATTATCACCACTTGAAATTCTGTTTCTGCCATTATCATCTACACGCACTCTTTCCCTGCTTACATCACCCGAATTTCGACTGCTTCCAACAGCATCGGCTGATCTGCCGCCTCTGGTTGTAGTCCTGACAGATGTGCTGGTATTATCGCGGCTACGGGTGGATGCCGAGGAGCCGGAAACTCTGCCTGTACGGCTTACAGTGCCTACCGCGGTGCTGCCTCCTCTATCTCCGGAAGAATTATCTCTCTGGCGGCTAGTGTATCCTCTATCTCCGGTATTATCTCTTAATCTTGTGGTGTGTGTCCTATATTTGTATTGAGATCCCGAATAATAATTCTTGTAACCAGGGTAATAATATCCATAGTTATACCATCCGTATGAGGGATAATAATAATATGGAGAGGTTAAATAATAGCTTGGATATCCGTAATACCACGGATCCCACCAAAACGGGTCGTACCAGCTTGTATAAGAATAATCTGAGTAGTAACCATATCGGGGATAAAAACCGCCGCGGTAAAATCTTCTATACGGTGATATATTTACTGTAGTGTAATCATCATAATAAACATCATCCACATCACCCGAATAATATTCGTCTTGCGAATCACGCGAATAATCACGCCACTCTGTATCATCCTCATAAACCGAATCTTGCCCATCATAATAATCGTCATAGGCATAGTCATTGTTGTTATCGTCATAATTTTCGTAATCGGCACTTTCGTATTCCCGAGTTGCAAGTTGAGTATAACAGCCGGTTAACGAGGAAAGGATAAATAAAATTAAAAATGTTCTGAAAGCTTTCATTGCGCTTCTCCTTTCTGAGATATATCGATATTAAAGCATCAACTATTATGCCGCTTTAAAATGCTAATTTAGGTGAATTTCGGTGAAATGTAAAAATGAATTGTATAGTATTTGAGATTAAGTGTTCAATTTAATATACAGTTAAAAAATAGCTTTAACATATTCAACAAAAATACCTCTATCCGCACGATTACTATTAAATTTTTTATTGGACAATAAATCTCTTAAGTCAACTCCAAGTGTAAATCCATCGCCCACAGTCCATCGCATGCCCATATTCAAATATCCGTTCCCGTCGCCGAAAGACACTTTGTTGTTATCATTAATGGCGAAGTCGTATTCGGCTACTATGGATATTTTGCCGCCGATAGTTTTTTCAACTCCGATTCCTAGATTTAGATCTTTATCGTTATCATCACGTTCGAGTGAATAATTTACTACTCCATGAATTGAAAAATATCCCAACAATTCAAAATTTTTAGCTACCGCAGCAAAAAAACCAGGTGATTTAATATCGAAACGATTAACTTCTTTATTAAAAATACCTTTGCCCTGAGAGTCGAATCCTAGTGTTACTGCAGGATACCCCGCTGTTTCGTCAACAATTCTGAATTTTAGATTTACACCCGGCAATTCATACCAGCTAATAGAGCCTGTACCAATTATATTTGATCCGCCATATGAAATTCCAAAGCTGAAATTATCAAAAACTCCAACCTCAATTTTAGGAATTACTGTGCCAGCAGGTAAAACGTCCAAAGCAACTCCAACGTAACCTTTTTCCAATACGCCGGCGGAAGGCAAATCAATCAGCGATCGGTATTCGAATTTTGCATTAGTCCCCGCGGATCCCTGGGAAAATGAGACTGACGTGTATAGAATTACCAAAGTAATAACTATTAATTTTTTCATTTTTTCTCTGCTGTTTAAGAATCAAATTAAATAGTTTAGTCGAAAATAAATTTAACTACTAAATTTAAAAATAGCTATTTCAAATTATCATCTATGTCAATAATTGTTGGAAACAAAGATAACTCGCATGAGGCTTTAACCGAAACTTTTTCCCCACCTTTTTTCATTAATTTTAATACAAATTCGTTACCATGCATTTGAGATGATATAACTGATTTATTCCCGCTTATAACTTCAAATGTGTTTTCAATTTTTCTAAATAATACAGTTTTCCCGAAAGCATTAAGGGGATTTCCTGTAATCGTAACCAAATTATAATCGTCATATTTGTCGTTTGTATCAACAACGTATTTAACTTCGTATATACTGAACACGTAAAGCCATAACGCTGTAGCAAAAATTAGAAGGGCAACACCGCTTAAAATAATCATAAAATATTTACCGCCGGTTGTTTTCAATTTAATTTGTAAGTTGTTCCTTCTTTACTGTCCCGTAAAGTAATACCAAGCTTTATCATCTCGTCCCTTATTTCATCCGCAAGAGAAAAATTTTTATCGGCTTTCGCTTTGGTTCTCAAATTGATTAGAAGATTTATCAACTGATCTTCAATCCCTTTTGACCCAGCATCCTCAGAAGTTTTTAATATTCCAAGAATTTCCGCGGTCGAGTCTACGAATGATTTTACATCCAATAGAAAATTTCTGTTAATAGGTGTATTTTCAGCTAAAATTTTATTTATCTCTTTTATAAAATCAAAAATTATCGCCACCCCCTGAGGAGTGTTAAAATCGTCGTCCAACGCATCTTCAAATTTTTTCCTGAATTCCTCTATATCAACTTCCGGTTTTGGTGTTTCATCGGATTTTTCTATAGCTGAAATTAGTAATTCATAAAAATTATTCAGCTTTTCCAATCCTTTTGCAGCCGAATCCAAAAGGTCTTCACTGAAATTTAACGGGCCCCTGTAATGAGTCTGGGCGAATAACATTCGTATAGATTCCGGAGAATGTTTTTTTGTTACTTCTCTGGCGGTAAAAAAATTACCAAGAGATTTCGACATTTTTTCGTCTTTAATATTCAAAAATCCGAAGTGCATCCAATATCTCACAAACTGTTTACCGTTGGCACCTTCGCTTTGTGCAATTTCATTTTCGTGATGCGGAAAAATCAAATCGTTACCGCCGGCGTGAATATCTATAGTTTCACCCAGATGTTTCATACTCATTGCTGAACATTCTATATGCCAACCGGGTCTGCCTTTACCCCATGGACTATCCCAAAAGGGTTCGCCTTCTTTGGCATTTTTCCATAAAGCAAAATCGAGTGGATTTTTTTTAATTTCATTTATTTCAATTCTAGCGCCTGATTCCAAATCATCGATTTTTTTACCGCTTAATTTTCCGTAACCTATAAATTTGGAAACATTGTAAAAAACATCACCGTCAACCTCGTAAGCGTAATCCTTTTCCTGCAATATTTTAATCAAATCTATAATTTCATTTATATGCTCTGTTGCTTTTGGGTACACATCTGCTTTTTTTACTTTTAATCTTTCAATATCGGTGAAAAATTCCTTAATAATTTTTTCTGCAAATTCTTTCGCGTCGGTGTTTATTTCATTAGATCTTTTTATTATTTTATCATCAATGTCTGTAAGGTTCATTACAAATTTTACATTGTAACCTTTATATATTAAATATTTTCTGAACATATCGGACATCACAAAGGAGCGTCCGTTGCCTATATGAAAAAGATCGTATACGGTTGGTCCACACATATAAAAAGTTACTTGCGGCGGATTAACTGGTTCAAACTCTTCTTTACTTTTTGTTAACGTATTATAAATTTTCATCGAATCTCCGGAAATATTGAACAATTAAAATAACAATAGCATTCTGCTATTTCAACCGGCAATAATTAAATAAAACTCTAAAAATAGAGAAACAGTAAATGAGTTGATTCCCAAAAAAAAGAAATTATATCCTATTTACCTCTTTATAAAGGATAATAATAGCTTATATTCTGGAATAATAATTGTAATAACTAATTCAGATAAACATTAATTTTCTTGAGGAACACTATGAAAAAATTCTTATACAGTTTGTTTATACTGTTAACTTTATCCACAATAATATCTGCACAAAATTTTTATATAGGCAGTGGAAATCCCACTTGTACTGCTTGCCATAGCGGTGTATTAACCAGCTGGGCTGCTACTAAACACGCAACGGCCCAGGCAGATGGAGCCGCTAGCGCATTTTATGGGTATAGTTGCTTAAAATGCCATAACGTAGGTTTTGACGAAACTGTTGTAAACGGCGGAGCAGACGAATATGTAGCTAAAGGCGATGGTAATACCTACACCATTACCGACGAAGCTAATTTTAACCGTGTCGCTAATGTTCAATGCGAGGCCTGCCATGGACCAAAAGGAAATGCGACTGGAACTTCTGTAGATTTTTTACATGCCAGCGATAATACTACACCCGACTATTCAGCAGAACTTTGCGGAAAATGCCATACTGATGACCATCATCCTACATTTGATAACTGGAAAGAAAGTAAACACGCTGTTTCTAAATTTACCTCTATCCCAGGCGGATCATTTAATTTTATCGCATCCGATCCAAACTGTGCAGCATGCCATACTGCCGAAGGATTTATTCAATTTATTGAATCATCTGATTTGGAACCACATGTTGTAGCGCCCGGTGCCGAAGGAAGTGATATTACCTGCACCGCTTGTCATGATCCGCATGAAAATGTTAATAAAGCTCAATTAAGATTACCAGTAGATCAGATTTGCGCTAAATGTCATAATCCTGAATATAATCCAGATTCCCCTACTCCTGATGGTTCCGCACTTCATCATACTACTGCGTATATGTTCGAAGGGAAAGGCGGTTACGAGTATCCCGGATACGATTATAGCAGCTCGCTTCATACAGTTGTTGTAACTGAAAAATGCGCTACATGCCATGTTCACTCAACTCCATATGTAGGTGGTGATCCGGCTATACCAGCTTTTACAGGACATACATTTGAAGCACATGGCGAATCATGCGTTCCCTGCCATTCCGATTTTGACAATACCAGCGAATCCTTTGATTATAGAGGAATACAAACAAGTATTAAAGGTTTGATCGAAACATTATCAACCAAATTAGCATCAGCAAGTTCAGAAGATTCAACTACAGAAGCTTTCCTGAGAGCCAAATTTAACCATGATTATGTTGAAGCTGATGGAAGTTATGGTATTCATAATACAAAATATGCCAAAGCGCTTTTAGAATCGGCCATCGCCAACTTTACTCCGACTTCAGTAGAAAAAACAAGTGGACAATTACCGAATGAATATCAGATAAAACAAAATTATCCGAATCCATTTAATCCGAGCACTACAATTGAATTTTCTATTCCCGAAGCCACTAACGTAAAAGTAACAGTTTATGACGCGATAGGAAACGAAATTGTTTCTCTCGTTAACGGCAACTTTAGCGCCGGTGTTTATAAAGCTACCTGGAATGCTTCAAATCAGGCTTCCGGAATGTATATTTATAAAATTGTTACAAACAATTTTGTTGAAACAAGAAAAATGTTACTTATAAAATAGTTTCACTCGATATTATATTTTGATATAAGGCCCGGTTTTATACCGGGCTTTTTTATATCTGTTTGTTCTTGTTATATTTGTCAATTAAATAAGACTATAAATAATTAGAAATGAGAACTGAAAACGACTCCATAGGTGATCTACAGATCCCTGATAATGCTGCGTATGGAATCCATGCTTTAAGGGCTAAAGAAAATTTTATTAATTCCGGCGAAAAAATTCATCCCTATCTAATAAAGGCTTATTTATTAGTTAAAAAAGCTGCCGCAATTACAAATTCTAAAATTGGTTTGATTGAACAGAATATTTCAGAAGCGATAATCGACTCGATTGACGATTTACTCAAAGAAATAGAAGAAACAATTAAAAACCGCGGCGCTTCTATTTATGAAAATATAATTGTAGACCCTTTGCAAGGCGGCGCGGGAACTTCATTAAACATGAATCTAAACGAAGTTATAGCCAATTATTCACTCAAAAAACTCGATTATAATTACGGTGATTATTCCGTGATTCATCCGCTTGATCATATTAATCTTTCGCAGTCCACAAACGATACGTTTCCTACTGCGTTAAAAATTGCGTCTGTTTTTTTACTAAAGGAACTTCAGGAATCATACGTTTATCTGCAGAAAGCGCTGCAGCGGAAAGAAGTTGAGTTCAAAGGAATTATTAAATTGGGCAGAACACAATATCAGGATGCGGTACCAATTACATTGGGTCAGGAATTTGCCGCCTACGCGCAAGCTATTGCACGTGACAGATGGCGGCTCTATAATGCCGAAGAACGACTGCGGTCAGTAAATTTAGGTGGAACAGCAGTTGGGAATTCAATTACAGCCGATAAAAAATATGTACTTGAAGTAATCAATGTTTTACGGAAACTTTCAGGAACTCCGATTGCCAAAGCGGAGGATTTAATTGACGCCACTCAGAACATGGACGTCTTTGTTGAAGTTCACGGACTGGTAAAAGCGGGAGCGGTATCGGTTCAAAAAATGTGTAATGATTTACGTTTTCTTTCCAGCGGACCTTTGGGAGGTATAGGAGAAATTTATCTGCCTCAGAAACAAGCCGGATCGTCAATTATGCCCGGGAAAGTTAACCCCGTTATTTTGGAGAATACAATACAAATTTGTGAAATGGTAAAAGGTAACGATGTTGTTATTACTAACTTAGCCGGAAACGGTCATTTGGAATTAAATGCTTTTACTCCTATGTTGGCTCATTTATTTTTAAAGTCGTTATCACTATTGATCAAAAGCAATTATAATTTAAGCGACAATTGTATAGTAGGTATTTCTGCTAATGTGGAACGCTGTAAAGAAAATTTGATAAGTTCAAGCGCAGTTGCCGCAGCATTAATTCCAAAATTTGGATACGAAAAAATTGAAATTATCGCTAAGCAGTCTTACCAAAATAAAAGAACTTTTATGGAAGAACTATTGGCTTCGGAGTTAATTGACGAGCATGAACTAATGAAAATATTATCAAAAGAAATAGGAATTGAGTTTGAATAAAACAGCCCAATCCGAGAGGAAACATATAGCTTTTGTTGGAAGAAGAAATGTCGGTAAATCTTCACTTGTAAATCGTTTTATTGGTCAGGATTTAGTTATAGTTAGCGAGACACCCGGCACAACAACCGACCCTGTAAAGAAAGCTATGGAGCTTTTACCATTTGGACCCGTGGTACTTATAGATACGGCTGGTATAGACGATGTGGGTGAGTTGGGACAAAAAAGAATAAGCAAGACCGTTCAAATTATTTCCGAGGCCGATTTCGCCGTGCTGGTTCTGGAGAGTCAAACAAATTTATCCATCGAAGAAAGAAATCTGATAGATCATTTTCGTAAACTTGAATTAGCTTTTACTGTTGTAATTAATAAATCCGAATTAGGAATTAATTACGAACTGATTGAAGATTTAAAAAAGCTCGGGCTAAATTTCTTTAATGTCTCATGTGCGGATAATTCCGGCATTGATAAATTTAAGGAGAAAATATCCGGGTTGATTCCATCGGAAGAAGAACTTCCTTTGGTTGGTGATCTTGTTAAACCGCATGATATTATTGTGTTGGTTGTACCCATAGATCTTGGCGCGCCGAAAGGTAGGCTGATAATGCCACAGGTTCAAACTATTAGAGAATCCCTTGATGTTGATACTATCGTAATGGTTGTTAAAGACAAAGAATTACGTGCGGCTCTATCAAAATTAAATGAGAAACCTAAACTTGTTATAACCGACAGTCAGGCTATAATGCGTGTAAACGCCGATGTTCCGGAGGATATCTCACTTACAACTTTTTCAATTCTAATGGCTAGGTATAAAGGCGATCTAAAAGAATATGTGAAAGGACTAACCAGGGTAGAAGAATTAAAAAACGGAGATAAAGTTTTAATCGCGGAAGCATGTTCGCATCACGCACAGGAAGACGATATCGGCAAAGTAAAAATACCCCGGTGGTTAAGATTACATACTAAAAAGGACCTTGATATTACAATACGCAACGGGAACGATTATCCTGAAAACTTATCCGAATATAAATTGATAGTTCATTGCGGCGGATGTTTGTTAACAAGACGTTCTATGCAGCAAAGAATTAAACAGGCGAAATTAATGGATGTGCCTATAGTAAACTACGGCGTATTGATCTCTTATATGCACGGCGCTGTTCCAAGAGCTCTGCAGCCCTTTGAAGAAGCAATATCCGAATGGAATTTGGTAAATGATACTTTATAAGAATATTCATTAATATGATTTATTTATTTATTGTTTCCATTGTTTGGGCTTTTTCTTTTGGACTTATTAAGGGTAGTCTTACAAATTTGGATTCTAATCTGGTTTCGTTTATACGATTATTTATATCTTTTATTTTTTTCGCGCCTTTTTTAAAAATTAAAAATCTGCCTCGATCAGTTACTCTTAAATTGCTTCTCACAGGATGTATACAATACGGCATTATGTATTCGGTTTATATTTATTCCTTTCAGTATTTGTTATCATTTGAAGTTGCTTTATTTACAATTTTTACGCCTATATATGTAACAGTAATTAACGACTTATTGAACAAAAAAGTTAATTTCTATTTTCTTTCAAGTTCTATAATAGCCGTATTGGGCACTGGAATTGTTGTCTACAATAAAATTGAAAATCCAGATTTTTTAACTGGTTTTGTTCTTGTACAATTGTCGAATCTATGTTTCGCATTCGGACAGGTATATTATAAGAATGTTATGAACGGTTTAAAAGATGTAAAAGATTTACAAATATTCGGAATTTTATATTTGGGATCACTAATACCAACTGTATTATTATCCTTAGTGACAGTAAATTTTCACACGGTAATTATTACCACAAATCAAATATTAATTTTACTGTTTCTGGGAATCGTAGCAACAGGAGCCGGGTTTTTTATTTGGAATTATGGCGCAAGAAAAACAAACACCGGGGCATTATCAATATTTAATAATCTTAAAATTCCGATGGCTGTAGCTGTTTCTGTAATTGTGTTCGGTGATGATGTAAATCTTTTTAACCTGATTACAGGTGGAATTATTGTTCTGGGTTCATTATTATTAAATCAGTATTTAATCAATAAATATGCGGCTAATGTTTAGTAGAATTAGACGATATAGAAAGAAATAAAATGGTAAAAAACAAACTCTTATATTTTGCTTCTGGCGCGGCTTCAGTAATTGTGTTGGCAGTAATACTAAACTTCACTTACGAAGACGCAATTAAATCCATAAATCCTTTTCCCCAGAGCTATAAAATAGTAACACCTGCGATTCCGAAAAATTTAAATTTTTGCGGAGAATCCGTGCCGATTTATAACATTGAAGTTCGCGAAAGAATTGAAAGGGAATTTATTGTAAATACATACTGGCATTCGGCAACATTGCTTCTATTAAAAAACGCAAACCGATGGTTCCCCGTAATTGAACCTATATTAAAACGGAACGGAATACCCGATGATTTTAAATATATGAGTATGATAGAGAGCAACTTAACAAACGCGGTTTCCCCAGCAGGCGCAGTTGGTTTTTGGCAATTGATGAAAGCATCGGCCGATAGATACAAGTTGGAAGTTAACGACGAAATTGACGAGAGATATAACGTGGAAAAATCCACAGAAGCGGCTTGTAAATATCTAAAAGAGTCTTATGAAAAATATGGTAATTGGACTATGTCCGCCGGATCTTACAATATGGGAATTAACGGTGTAAGTACACAGATGGAAAGACAGAAAGCGGATAACTATTATAATCTTGTTATGAATGAAGAAACTTCCAGATTTGTGGCCCGGATAATCAGCATGAAATATATTCATCAGAATCCTGAGAATTACGGCTTTGATATTAACGAATCCGATTTATACCCTCCGTTCAAGACTAAAAATGTCGTTGTAAATTATAAGGTTGAGCATTGGGCTGATTTTGCAAAAGAAAACGGGATCAATTATAAAACTCTCAAATATTTTAATCCCTGGCTGCGGGATAATTTTTTAACAAATAAAGAGAATAAAACTTACGAAATAAAAATACCGGCGCAGGGAACATTTAAGTTAATTAATGAATCCAAATAGAAAAATTTTTAGCAGATGTCTAAAATTATAATAACGGTTTTAATTATTAGTTCGGCTGTAATTGCTCAGCAGGTAAATCCTGCCGCCGATTCAATCAAGCTTAGATATAACGTTCCGGTTTCAATCCATAATTTAAATCAACTAAGCCTGCCCGATAATTTTTTTACCGATTTCTCGGAGTATCCCGAATTACAAATGCTTGCATTGGAATACTCGGGCAAAGAAAACACCGAACCGGATATTAGAACAATTAGAACTAATCTTCTAAAGGATTTTAGGCAAAGCATGCAATGGAAAGCAGATTATAATTTAGGTGTTTTTGGTGAGGTGCTCGGTTACGCTATGACTGCAGCAACTTTCGGTCTGGCTGTTCAGCATGTTGTTAAATACAAGAATAAAAAATTATTTAAAAATGACTAATCATCATTCACTTTTAATTTATCTATTAAAGTTTGCATATCATCCGGCAGTTCGGAATTAAATATCACTCTTTCGTTTTTACGAGGATGCCAAAAGCCCAGAGTTTTTGCGTGTAATGCCTGACGCGGAATTATACTAAGCAAATTATCAACCCTGTTTTTCATTTTGGCCAAATTTGAACCATAAGCAATTTTTCTACCGCCGTAAGTGGCGTCTCCGAAAACTGGGTGATTTGTATAAGCCATATGCACTCTAATCTGATGGGTACGCCCTGTTTTTAAATTTAATTGAACGAGTGATGCGAACTCATATTCTTCTAATACTTTATAAAAAGTATGGGCGTGTTTTCCTTCTGTTTCGTGCACACAAAAAAGTTTCCGATCTTTATTGCTCCTGGTAATGTTGCCAATTACTTCGCCGGTGGAGTTTTTAAATAATCCCCAGCAAACAGCATAATAAGTTCTGTCTATTGTATGTGCCGCGAACTGTTTGGATAACTCGGCGTGTATCCATTCGTCTTTCGCAATCAACAGTAAACCGCTCGTGTCTTTGTCTATTCTGTGAACAATTCCGGCTCTGCCCGGAGTATTAAAATGACTAAGTTTTTGGGTGTGATGCAGCAGCGCGTTCACCAAAGTACCGGTATGATTACCTATTGCGGGATGAACTACCAAGCCAGGCTGTTTATTTAAAACTATCAAATCGTCATCTTCATAAACAATGTTAAGCGGAATGTCTTCGGGATCGGTGGTTTCAGGCCGAGGCGAAACGGGAATAGTAACTTCAATTTGGTCATTTGGTACAACAAGATAATTAGCTTTAACAGGCAAACCATTAACAAGAACAAGATCGTTTTTGATAAGTTTTTGAATTTTTGAGCGAGTTGATCGCTCAATAGTTTTCGTGAGGTATACGTCTATGCGTTCTTTCTTTTTACCTTCCGTTATCGTGTAATTAAATTTCTTTTCGGTTATCAGTTTTGCCATTTTCATTATTTGTATCAGCTTTCAAATCATTATCCATTTGTTCGCTCTTTACATTTTCCTCTAAAATAATTTCATCGTTATTATCTGATGTTTCAATTGAATCGATAACACCATTCCCTTTTTCTTCCTCAATTTGATCTTCCGGCTGAATCTCACGATGAAAGATGACAAGTAATAAAACGCCAATTGTTACAGCCGAATCTGCTATATTAAAAATCGGCCATCGGTCATATGTACGACCAAATATTGTAAAATCCCAAAAATCAACATTAAAAAAATCAACTACTTTACCATAGAAAATAGGAGCGTATCCATATATTACACCATAAAAGGTTCTGTCTATAAGATTACCGACAGCGCCCGCGAAAATTAATGCAAGTGACAAACGAAGCACTAATGTATCTTTACGAACCTTATACAGATAAACTAAAATTCCTATACTGGCGACAAGTGAAAATAAAGATAAAAGTAATTTCCATTCGACTCCGACATCAATTCCAAATGCCATGCCGGGATTTTCAACGAAAGTGATCTTAAAAAAATCTCCAATCACATTTATGCTATCGGCATATCGCATGCCATTTATATCAATACCAAGAAAAGGAATTTTAATCCCTTTAACCAGAATTTTGGTTATTTGATCAGCAATTACCAGAAAAAAGGATAAATAAAGAACTCTCAATAATACCTTCCTATTTTTTCTGAGCCATTTTTATTTGAACACACATCTGAGTGTGTGGAACAGCCATTAATCTATCTTTCGGGACAAGAGGACAAGTTGGGCATAAATTTTTTGGTTCTTCAATACAATCTATACATATACCGTATGTACCATTTTCAATTCGTTGAAGAGCTTCTTCAAGATAACCCAAAAATTTATTTTCTCTCTGTGCCCAGAGATATAGTTTTTCCCTTTCCTGCGCGTCTGTGCCCTGTTCGGCCATATGCAAAGAATAAGGTGAACTTTCATTTACGTATTGTCCAGTACTTGTGTCCATCATTTGTTCTTTAAGATTCTGAAGCTGCTCAATAATCTCTTCTCTTTTCGCCATTATTTCAACTTTAAATGATTCAAGATCTTTTTTAGAATAACCTTTAATCTTTTTCACTTTTTTGGGTGCCGGAGTAGCTTTAACTTCTTTTACGACGGCAGCTTTTTTTGGCGCCACTTTAGTCGCTACTTTTTCAGTTTTTGACGTTTTCTTGCTGTCCACACTCGATTTTGTTTTCGGTTTGGCAGCAGTTTTTTTAGCTGCTTTCGCAACTGAAGACTTCGCAGAAGTTTTGACAGACTTCTTTGTAGTCGCTTTTTCTTGTGCCTTTTTAGCCATAAGACCTCCTGTTACGGAAATAAAACTATTATGATCTGGAGATTGTTAAAATTCCGGGAAAATCTCCTATTATGAATTCCTGCTGTGTTCCGTTAGGTAATTCCCCGGAACCAATTGAATCGGCCAGAGTTTCAGTTTTAATATACTCGGCGAACTGGTTAATATATGTCGTAAATTTTTCGTCGGAGTTTAGCGATATTTGTATTCTATCCATCACATCAAAACCCGAATCTTTTCTTTGATTCTGGATTCTGTTAACTAATTCTCTTGCCAGACCTTCGGCGAGTAATTCTTCTGTAATTTCAGAATCAATAGCCACAGTTACCCCTTCTTCACTCTCTACGACCCAGCCTTCAATTTCAGTACTAATAATTTCAACATCAGCAAGTGTTAAGTTTACATCTTCGTTATCAACTTTTAAATTGTAACTCCCTGTCGATTCCAGAATTGATATCTCTTCTTTCGAAAAGTCGGCGATTCTATCGGCTAATTTTTTAACAAGTTTCCCAAATTTTGGACCGATTGTTTTAAAATTAGCTTTAGCGCTTTTATTTACAATAGAAGAATCGTCTTCAAGTACTTCAAGTTCTTTAATATTAACTTCTTCTAATATCACGTCCTTCATGTAAGAAACGGCATCTCTTCTTTTTTTATCAATTGCCACAACAATTCTTTTTAAAGGCTGACGAACTTTAAGATTAGATTTCGCCCTCATCGAGCGGGTCAAATAAACTACTCTTTGAGCCAAATCCATTTTTTCTTCAAGTTCCAGATCCCTGAATGTTACCTTAGGAAAACGAACTAAATGAACTGATTCTGAAGTTTCGTTTTTAGTAACCGAATTCAAATTTTGATATATTTCCTCAGAAATAAACGGAGCAAAAGGAGAAGCTAATTTAGCTACAGTTATCAAACATTCATAAAGAGTTTGATAAGCCGAGAGTTTATTTTCGTTAATTTCCGATTTCCAGAATCTTCTGCGAGAGCGTCTAACATACCAATTGGACAACTGATCTATTGTAAAGTCGGAAACTGCACGAGCCGCTTTAGTGAGATCATAATTATCCATGTATTGCTCAAACTCTTCAACGAGCGCGTTTAATTTAGAAATTATCCATCTGTCAATTTCCGGTCTGTACTCATAAGGGATTAAATCTTTGCTGAAATCGAATTTATCAATATTGGCATATAATGTAAAGAATGAATAAGTATTAATAAGAGTACCGAAAAACTTCCTTTGTACTTCTATAATTCCTTCTTCATCAAATAAAGTAGGCCTCCACGGCGGACTGTTAGTAATCAGATACCAGCGTGTTGGATCCGCGCCATATTTATCAAATAATTCGAATGGGTCAACAGTATTCCCTTTAGATTTAGACATTTTCATGCCGTTTTTATCGAGTATCAGTTCGTTTACAACAATGTTTTTATATGCCACATTTTCGAACAACATAGTTGAAATTGCATGTAATGTATAAAACCAACCGCGAGTTTGATCTATGCCTTCACAAATAAAATCCGATGGGAAATTATTTTCAAATAATTCTTTATTTTCGAACGGATAATGATACTGAGCAAAAGGCATCGCACCGGAATCGAACCAAACGTCAATAAGTTCAGGTGTACGCAAATATTTCTTACCATCTTTTTCAAAATAAACATCGTCCACAAAAGGTTTATGTAAATCTATATCTTCAATATCAGCGACTGATATTTTTTTACCTTCTCGATCAATAAATCCCTTTTTCAATTCTTCTATACTGCCGATGGCTATTAAATCCCCATCTTCGCTAACCCAAATGGGCAGCGGAGTTGCCCAAAACCTGTCGCGTGAAAGAGCCCAGTCTTTGTTATCTTCCAGCCAGTTACCAAACCGACCACTTCCAACTTCTGTAGGATTCCAATTGATCTGTTTATTAAGCTCAACCATTTTATCGGCGATAGATGTGGTTTTAATAAACCAGGATTCTCGTGCGTAATAGATGACGGGAACATTATCGAACCGCCAGCTGAACGGATAAGAGTGAACAATTGTTTCTTTCTTGTAAAGATTACCCATTTCTTTCAGCTTAAGAATTATACCCTGGTCGGCGTCTTTAACAAACTGACCTTTGAAATCTATAATTTCATCTGTAAACAAACCGCCACGTGTTACCGGCTGCATAAAAGGCAGATCAAATTTCTTAGAAAGTTCGTAGTCATCAGCACCGAAAGCCGGAGCGATATGCACAATTCCAGAACCATCTTCAGTACTAACAAAATTACCTTCAACTACATAAAACCCTTTTTTATTCGGCTCGATGTAATTGAACAATTGATCGTAATCCTGACCGGCTAAATCACTGCCTTTATATTCGGCTACTACTTCATATTCTTCTCGAAGAACAGAAAGTCTTTCTTTTGCTAATATTATGTAAACGCCTTCTGTTTTAATTTTCACATAATCTATTTCGGGTCCAACTGCCAGAGCTACATTAGAGATCAGAGTCCACGGGGTTGTTGTCCATACCAAAAAATAAGTATCGCCCTCTGTTGTGAGTTCCGACTCTTTTAGTTTCATGAGCACATAAACGGATGGATCTTTTGTGTCTTTATAACCGAGAGCAAGTTCGTGTGAAGATAAAACAGTTTCCGATCGGGGACACTGCGGAACAATTTTATAATCTTTATAAATAAGCCCTTTATCGAACATTGTTTTTAATGCCCACCAAACCGACTCGATATATTCGTTTGTACAAGTAACATACGCGGAATCAAGATCTATCCAGTAACCCATTCGCGTAGTCATTTTTTCCCAAAGGTCTTTATATTTAAAGACCGATTCCTTGCAGGCGGCGTTATATTTTTCAACTCCGAATTCAGGAATTTCGCTTTTATTCTTAATACCCAGAGCCTTTTCAACTTCAATTTCAACTGGAAGTCCGTGTGTATCCCAGCCTGCTTTTCTATTAACGTGGTAACCTTGCAGAGTTTTGTATCTGCAAACCAAATCTTTTAAAGTTCGTGCCATTACATGATGAATGCCGGGTTTACCATTGGCCGTAGGAGGACCTTCGTAAAAAGTGAATGGTTTGGATTCATCCCTTGTGGATATACTTTTCTCAAATATTTCTTTTTCTTTCCAGAATTCTAGTATTTTTTCCTCGATTTCTGGGTAACTGAATTTTCCGGTATACTGCTTAAACATGATTGATCTTAAATTTTATTTAACATTAATTACTTATTTCTTTGTCTTCCTCTTCATACTGTCTAATCAATTCTTTTTCCATTTGTATTAATTCTTTTAATCTGGTTCCCAGCGAGTTTAATTTATCTTCGTAAAACTGCGCGTTCTTTTGAGCTTTAAATACAATTTTTTCGGCATTCAGTTGAGCCTCACTTAAGAGGAAAGCCGCTTTTTTTTCAAACTCTTTTTCACAAGCTTCACTATTAATGTTCTTTTGATTCAACGTTCCTATTTCGCGTTGTAATATTAAAAGTTCGGATAAAGTCATTCCAAAAAATCCGATTGCACCGAGCATAATTAAACGAAGTGAATATAATAGAAGATTTTCCGTCAATACCTGCCCAATACCAAAATAATCGCTAAACATCGAAATCATTATTATACTTATAATTACCACAGCCACTATTACAGCAAACACAACTTTACCGCCGTGTTTCCAGCCCAATAATTTATTTATCAGCCAGCCGCAAACAAATACAAAAAGCGATAGCACAAACCACACGCTGAAATTATGTACATCAATCTGAAAAAGATCTGTACTTAGGAAATTGGACAATAATATTAAAGTGCCCAACAATACCGGTACTAAATAATATATAGGTTTCTTTTCCATTATAATTTATTAATCAATTCTTTCATTATTAATGTCATTTTAGGTTCTGCTTGCATTGCAGCTGCAATTATTTCTTTCACATCAACAGCTTTCAAAGAATCGGGAAAACATTCGTCAGTTATAATGCTCATTCCAAAAACTCGAATAGACATATGATTTGCAACAATGTTTTCGGGCACTGTAGACATTCCAACCACATCGGCGCCAATTAATCTAAGGAACCTGTATTCCGCTTTTGTTTCGAGGTTGGGTCCGGTAACGGCTACATATACACCTTTATGAACTTTAATTTTATTTTCAAGAGCAATCTGTTCGGCCAGCTCAATCAAATTATAATTATACGGTTCGCTCATATCAGGGAATCTTGGACCAAATTCATCATCATTAGGCCCAATTAGCGGATTATCGCCTAACAGGTTTATATGATCCGACATTATCATAAGATCGCCCCTTTTATAAATGGGGTTCATTCCACCGCAGGCGTTTGATACAAGTAAAGTTTCAACGCCTAATTTTTTCATTACTCGTACCGGATATGTAATTTGTTTCATTGAATATCCTTCGTAATAATGAAAACGGCCTTGCATGGCAATAACATCCTTTTCGCCAAGTTTACCAAAAATCAATTTCCCCTGGTGAGATTCCACTGTGGATATGGGGAAATGAGGCAGTTCGTCATAATTGATTTCATGTTCAATTTTTATTTCTTTTACAAGACCGCCTAAACCAGTGCCAAGAATAATTCCAACAGAATATTCTTTAGTGGTTTTTTGTCTGATAACTTCCAGAGTTTCGTTAATCATGCTCAGTAATTTTGTCATAATAATTTCTCCAAAATATCATCGACGTCAATTTGAGAATTATCCTCTTTTACTGCGCCGGGTGATGTAGGATTTTTCGATTCGATTATGGAGGAAGATGAATCAATAATTTTAGTTTGAGTATCAATCATAGCTTTCAAACGGGCAATAAGAATTTTTTTCTCTTCGCGCAGCTGAATGACACTATCGTGCAACTTCTCTTCCTGATCTTTTGCTTTTTCAATAATTTGCGCGGCTTTTATCTCAGCTTCTTTGATAATTAACGAGTTCTGTTTTTTTGCAGACTCGACAGCTTTACTGGAAGATTCTTGAGCGCTTAATAATGTATATTGGAGCGATTTTTCTACTTTTCTGTACTCCTGAATGTCTACTTTTAATTCATCAATTTCTTTTTTCAATTTATCATTTTCGTCAAGAAGTGAACCGAATTCCAGGGAAAGTGATTCTAGAAAAGTATGTACTTCTTCCCTGTCGAATCCTCTAAATTCCCTGTTGAACTCCTGATTCTTGATATTATAAGGAGTATATCTCATCTATTTTCCTTTATAATTTCTTTCTCCAAAAATGGCGGATCCAATTCTAAGAATTGTCGACCCTTCTTCAATTGCAATTTCATAATCGTTAGTCATACCCATAGATAAATCGGATAAATTATAACCAATCTTAACTAATTTATCTTTCAAATTCCTCAAACCAACAAAACATTTTCTTATTTCGTTTACATCAGCAGTGTACGGAGCCATGGTCATTAAACCCTTCAGATTAACATTTTTTAAAGTGTTTATATAATCCGTTATTTCAATAACCTCTGCTTCATTTTGTAAACCGAACTTGCTCACTTCTCCTGATGTATTTACTTCTAATAAAATATTCTGAACCTTCCCAATTAATTCCGCTCTTGTATTTATTTCATCTGCAAGTTTTGTAGAATCAACTGAGTGGATTAGGGTAGAAGGCTCGATTACATACTTAACTTTATTAGTTTGCAAATGACCTATAAAGTGCCAATTTACATTTAACTCTAATTCCGAGTTTTTATCTCTCAATTCCTGAGCTTTATTTTCACCAAAATTGGTTAAACCCGCGGAAAATGCTTCGCGAATGGCCGATAAAGGGTTGGTCTTTGAAACAGCTACAACTGTTATCTCAGATAGCTTACGACCAATATTATCGCACCTTTCAGCAATTTTTTCCGACACTATATTTATATTGTCTGCAATCATCTTAAAAAAATTAAGATGCAGAATGTATAGCTTTTAGATAGAAAAGTCAATGAAATTAGAAGACAAAAAAAGGGCTGCGAGAGCCCTTTCGTAAATTCTAATAAATGGTTTATTAACTGCAACCCGTGGTTGCGCCGCAAGTTGTACATTTTAAACATGTTCCATTTCGTACCATAGTCATACTTCCGCATTCGGGACATATATCTCCTGTATAGCCTCTTTCTCGTGCTTTTACAACCTCTTTATGCATTGATAGAGCTCTGTTGCCATTCTCATTGTTTATAACCGGTTCATAGTCTTCTTCAGATCTGTCCAGTTCAATCATACGTTCACTAACTATTTCTTCACTCTCATAATCCGGTTCAACTAATGGCAAATGCCCGGGCGATTTTTTCGTTATTTCTTCCGCGTCAACATGTGCTAAATCATTTCTACTTAAGTAAGATACAGCTAGTTCGCGGAAAATGTAATCGATTACCGATGTGGACATTTTAATACGTTTATTTCCAGCAACCGGACCGCTTGGTTCAAATCTCGTAAAAACGAAAGCGTCAACAAATTCTTCCAGGGGCACGCCGTGCTGTAAACCGAGGGAAATTGAAATCGCAAAGCTGTTCAATAAACTTCGGAATGCCGCACCTTCTTTGGCCATATCAATAAATATCTCACCCAATTCCCCGTTTTCATACTCACCAGTTCTAATATAAACGGTTTGACCGCCGATTTTGGCTTTTTGCGTGTATCCGCCACGTCTATCGGGCAATCTTCTTCTTTTAGCTATGTATCTGTGTATAATTCGTTCGGCTATTTTTACAATATCGTTTTGTTCTTTTCTTTCAATCAACTCTTCAATATCTTCTTCAGATACTGTGTTTAATGGCTGCGATAATTTTGAACCATCACGATAAAGCGCGTTTGCTTTTAAACCAAGCTTCCAGGATTCCATGTAAGCGTGTTTTACATCTTCAATTGTTGCATTGTTTGGTAGATTAATAGTTTTGGATATAGCACCTGAAATAAAAGGTTGAGCAGCGGCCATCATTTTTATATGAGCGTCTGTTTTAATATACCTCGTGCCTTTTTTGCCGCATTTATTAGCGCAGTCGAAAATAGGATAGTCCTCGTGTTTAAGAAATGGCGCTCCCTCAACTGTCATTGTTCCACAAACATAATCGTTTGCAGATGCTATTTCTTCTTTAGTGTAACCAAGCTGAGCCAACATATCAAAATCAATATCGTCTAGTTGTTCTTCAGTAAATCCAAGTTTATTTTTACAGAAATCCAAACCGAGATTATATTTATTAAACGCAAACCCAAGTTCGAAAACTGAAGGCAGCATAGATTCAATTTTGTTAAAAGCGTCTTCAGTAAAGCCTTTGGCTTTTAGTGATTCTGGATTGATATGTGGACATCCTTTAAGAGATCCTGAACCTTTGGCGTACCTAATTATTTCATTTATCTGTTCTTTATTATAACCCAATTTTTCAAGTGCGGGAGGAATTGATTGGTTAATAATTTTAAAATATCCGCCACCCGCTAATTTTTTAAATTTCACGAGTGAAAAATCAGGTTCAATCCCTGTAGTATCGCAGTCCATTACCAAACCAATTGTTCCTGTAGGGGCAATTACCGTAACCTGCGCATTTCTGAAGCCATGCGCATTTCCTAACTCGAGAGCGCGGTCAGCATCCTCACGAGCTGCTTTTAACAAATCTGATGGACAATATTTCGGGTTAATTCCAACAGGATAAATTGTAAGTTCTTCATACTCTTCGCGAGGCACGTTGTATGTCGCCCTTCTATGATTACGTATTACACGCAGCATATTTTCTTTGTTCTTTTCGTATTTCGAAAAAGGTCCTTGTTCGGCTGCAAGCAGCGCGCTTGTAGCATAAGACCTCATATGCATTATTGCGGTTAGTGCACCGCAAATTGAAGCGGCCTCTTTACTGTCGTAAGGAATTCCTTGCCGCATCAATAAAGAACCCAGATTCGCATAACCCAAGCCTAGGGTTCTAAAATCAAAACTATTTTGAGCAACTTCTTTACTCGGATATTGGGCCATCAAAACACTGATTTCAAGTACTACTGTCCAAATTGAAGTTGCGTGCCTGAATGCATTTATATCAAATTGTTGAGATTGACTGTTATGAAACATTACTAAATTTAATGAAGCGAGGTTACAGGCGGTATCATCAAGAAACATATATTCGCTGCAAGGGTTACTCGCTTTTATTGATCCATCGGCGGGGCATGTATGCCAGGCATTAATGGTAGTGTCATACTGCAATCCTGGATCTGCGGAGGCCCATGCGGCGTTTGCTATATCATCCCAAAGATCTTTTGCTTTAAGAGTTTTGCAGGGTTTGGGTGCACGACCCGATTTTCCGGCGGCTTTCTTTTCTATTCGCCAGTATAAATTCCAATCCGAATCATTTAATACCGCTGTCATAAAATCGTTTGTAACACGAACCGAATTGTTAGAATTCTGCCCTGAGACTGTAGCGTAAGCTTCTGAGTTCCAATCAGTATTATAAGTCGGGAATTCAATTGATTTAAATCCAAGCTTCGCCAATTGAATAACTCTTTCAACGTAATTCTGGGGAATTCTTACTTTCCTAGCTTCCATTACCGCGCGTTTCAACTTTTTATTTGTCTGCTTGTTGAAGCGGTCGTTTTCAGGATGCTCCATGTAACAGGCTTTAATGATATTATTCAAATGTATATTACACAATTGCGAACCAACTACTAAGGCCGCAACTTTTTGCTCTTCAAGTGCTTTCCAATTAATATATTCTTCTATATCTGGATGATCAATATCCAAGGTAACCATTTTTGCGGCGCGTCTTGTTGTGCCGCCTGATTTAATCGCGCCTGCTGAACGGTCGCCAATTTTCAGAAATGACATAAGTCCCGATGATTTTCCGCCGCCGCTTAGCGGTTCGTTTGATCCCCGTATATTCGAAAAATTACTTCCCGTTCCTGATCCATATTTAAAAAGGCGAGCTTCACGAACCCATAAATCCATTATTCCGCCTTCGTTAACCAAATCATCATTAACAGATTGAATAAAACACGCGTGTGGTTGCGGATGCGTATAGGAATCTAAAGACGCGGTAAGTTTTCCGGTTTTATAATCTACATAATAATGCCCTTGCGATGGACCATTAATACCATATGCCCAATGCAGCCCAGTATTAAACCACTGAGGACTATTAGGCGCCGCGTATTGTCCGGCAAGCATATAAACAAGTTCATCGTAAAAAGCTTTGGCGTCTTCTTCAGTATCAAAATACTCGGCTTTCCATCCCCAGTAAGTCCAGGTTCCGGCTAGACGATGAAATACCTGTCGTGAGTCAGTTTCTGAAGTCAATCTCTCTTTTTCAGGCAATTCTTCAAGTCGTTCATCGTCAGAAATTGATGGCTGAAGCCATTTAGGCACTCCCTTTTCATTAACTTTTTTGAGAAGTTTTGGAACTCCCGCTTTTCTGAAATATTTCTGCGCAACTACGTCAGTTGCCACTTGTGACCAATTTTTAGGTACGGTTACATCTTCCATACGAAACACAATTGAGCCATCGGGATTTTTTATTTCCGAAACTCTTTTTACAAATTCGATCGATTCTAGTGGATCGTGCTCGGCATTTGTGAATAGACGTGTAACTTTCATCTATATCTCCAAACTTTAGGTTAAAGTATATTTTATAACTTATCGGTATATTTATTTTATTTTATTTTATTTTATTTTTTTTTATTAAAAGCCTGGAAAGTTTTTCATATTTGGCTATTAACTTGGCAAATCAAATTAGATAAATTATTTTTTTTAAGCAATCAATTGATTGAAAAAGAACAAAATAATTCAATCAGTTTATATTTTTGATTCGGTTTTAAAATACATAAATAAATTTTATAATAGCTACTTGATTTTTTATAATATTTCAGAACCTTTAATTTTGCATTAAAACAAAGGAATAAAAATGAAATTTTCACGCTCAGCAGGCATTTTACTTCATCCCTCTTCCCTACCCGGGAAATTCGGCATAGGTGACCTAGGTCACGAAGCATATAATTTTATTAATTTTCTCGAAAGTGCCGGTCAAACTCTTTGGCAAGTCTTCCCTTTAGGCCCCACTGGTTATGGCGATTCCCCTTATCAGTGTTTTTCAGCTTTTGCCGGAAATCCGTTATTGATAAGCTTAGAGTTATTAAACCAGGAAGATCTTCTTTCTGCCGAGGACCTGAATCATTCTCATAACTGGCGTACCGATCATATTGATTTTGGAGAATTGATAAATTATAAAACTGGACTCCTTAAAAAAGCATACGAGAATTTTAAAAATTCCGGAAATAAATCGAATGTTGTATTTTCCGATTTTATCTCGGACAATCAATATTGGCTAAATGATTTTGCCCTATTTATGGCGGTAAAACAATCCCATGGCGGTGTACTTTGGACGGAGTGGACAGAAGAAATTGCCTTCCGAAAAAAAGGGGCTGTGGAGGAATGGACAAAAAAACTTGAGGATGAAATCGGTTACCAAATTTTTATACAAGCTAAGTTTGACGAACAATGGAAAAATGTTAAAAAGTATGCGAATGATAAAGGAATTAAAATAATTGGCGATCTGCCAATTTTTATTGCTTATGACAGTTCAGACCTGTGGGCGAATAAAGAATTATTTACTGTGTCTCAAAACGGAAAACTGGAAACAGTAGCCGGTGTTCCCCCAGACTATTTCAGCGCAACCGGTCAGCTTTGGGGAAACCCGCTTTACAAATGGGACAAAATGAAAGAAGATGATTTTCTATGGTGGCGACAGAGATTCGGGAAAATGTACGAACTGGTGGATATAGTCCGAATAGATCATTTTAGAGGTTTTGAGGCATTTTGGGAAATTCCGGGTGATGCCCCTACGGCAATTAAAGGCAGATGGGTAAAAGCTCCCGGCTATGAACTTTTTAACACTTTAAAGGATAAATTAGGAGACGTTCCTATTTTAGCTGAGGATTTTGGAGTAATCACTAAAGGTGTAGAAAAGTTAAGGGATACTTTTGATTTTCCGGGAATGAAAATTTTACAGTTCGCTTTCGGTGATAAAATGGAGAAAAAATTTCTGCCGCATAATCATGTTAAAAATTGTGTTGTTTACACCGGTTCGCACGATAACGACACAACCCGCGGGTTTTTTGAAAAAGAGCAACAGAATGGAAGCGGGATTTATGAGTGGGCACAGCATTATCTTGGGTATTACGGCGAAGATATTCGATTGGAAGTTATTAGAGCAGCTTATAAATCAGTTGCAGATATTGTAATTATACCTATGCAGGATATTCTAAATCTTAATAGTGAAGCAAGGATGAATTTTCCCGGCACACTTGGGGGAAATTGGACCTGGCGTTTTACTTGGGATCAGGTGAATTCACACTTAGCAGATTTTTATAAAAATATGACCTCCATATATGAGCGTCCGCCAATTGAGAAAGACGAAGTAGAAATTGATGTTGAAGAAAATTAAATAAGGATTTACATGCTATCATATTTAAAAAACTTAATATCGGCAAACCACAATGGTAATTCACCCGAAAAATCCGGTGAAGATTCCGAGAAAAAATTACAGATCGCAACCTGCGCTTTATTTATTGAGTTAGCGCATAGTGATGATGAATTCAGCAAAGAGGAAAAGGAATTAATTATTTCCCTGATACAAAAAGAATTTGGACTTGATACTGAAGAAATGGGTGAGTTGATGATCCTCGCTGATGAAAAAATGAAGAAAAATATAAGTCTTTATGAATACACGGATATTATCAATAGATATTTTGATAAAAATGAAAAATACAAGATATTAAAAAATCTTTGGAAACTTGTTTTAATTGATGGAAGGCTAGATGTTCATGAGGAATATTTTATAAGAAAGGTAAGTTCTAACCTCAATATGGAACATAAGGATTTAATAGCCTCAAAACTTGAAGTAAAAAATAGTATGAATTGAATTTTAAAACCTTCGAGGTATAAATGCCTTGGAGGTTTTTCTTTTTCAGGAGTATTACAATTATTTTACTACAGCCATTTTCATAGTTTTCACAAAACTTCCCGCAGTCAATCTATAATAATAAATTCCGCATGCAAGCCCTGCAGCATTAAATTCAGTTTCATACACTCCAGCCAGTTTTTTTTCATTTACGAGTTCACATATTTCGTTTCCCAGTATATCATAAACTTTAATTTGGACTTTCACTCCCAAGGGATACCGAAATTCATTGACCGCAGCAACACTATACATAATTTTAGTTATAGGATTAAATGGATTCGGATAGTTTTGAGCCACAATTACAGATTCTCTAAGATCTCTATAAACAGATACCGCTATAACTGGCGAATAATCAAAAGTTCCGTCCAAATCAATTTGTTTCAATCTGAAATGATACAGACCATTATTTAAATGTTTATTTAAAAATGAATATTTTTTGGGCGAGTAGCTGTTCCCATGCCCGGGAACAAAACCTATAGTGCTCCACTCGTTATTGTTGATCCTGCGTTCCACATTGAATCCATAATTGTTTACTTCTGTTGCAGTTTCCCATAAAAGTTTAATTGCGCCGGTTAATTTGACAGCGTTGAATGAAATTAACTCCACCGGAAGAGGAGCCTGTGCCCATGAATCAGAAACGCGTATGCCGTCAATGTACATATCACCTGATAATGGACGTTGGAAAAACTGCAAAAAATTTAATGAATCAGCATCCGTCCCGGATGTTATCGACAAATCAGCTTCAGGTTCGGCGCCTGTTATTGATGGATTCACCCACAATTTCACTTCGTCTGAACCTGCCTGAAATAAATAGCTTATTACTATTAAATATGTAACGTTTATGTCATATTCTACTTCCAAGTAGCTTAAACTAGCGGAACTGGATTTTGCAAAACCAATATTAAATTGTGAACCTGTATTCCCTTTTTTACAATAAAGATAACCCTTTCTGCTCGATGACTGACCCTTTTGAAAACTAACGAAATAATCTCCATCGCCAGATGTGCTGTCCATATCATCTGTTGAAGTAACATTTAATAGAAAAGAGGTGTAAACGGAATTTCCATTTCCACTTGTTGTGTCAAAACCAATATTAACACTCTCTCTGCCGGAAGCTCCGCCGTTTAAGGCAATTCTTCTCCCGATTCCGGAAGATGGATAATCGGAATACGATAAATTCCCGTCAATAACTTGAACGTCAACGCTGCCAACAAGCGGATAAGCACTCCATTTAGCAGAAACAGAGGTTAGAGTCCCGGTGTCATATTCAAAATTTTCTTCCAAATGCAGCGCCTGTGAGAAACAAATTTGAGCCGTGAAAAGTAGTATAAAAAGTAATCCCTTGCATTTCATATCTCCCCCAGCAATAATAATCTGATAGTTTTTATATTTTATTTTTTCTCCTGATTATTCTTTCACAAATCGACTAAAAGCCCAATCAATAAAAACATCATTAAAATATTTACTAATGCTGTCATTATTAAAGAACCTATATAAAATATTTTTTTTCGTTTCCTGTATAGCGCAACGTCTATATTTTTCTCATTTATTACATAATCTCCTTCAGTTAATTCCCAATTGTTAGGTTTGGGCATTTGTTTAACTCTTTTATCCGAGGATTGATTGGAAATAAAATTAAGTTTATTTTCATATAATTGATTTGTGTCTGGCTCTGGTAAAGCATAAGAATTTTGGGAACACCACCAATTTACCGGAAGATAAATTTTTAGTTTTTGTTCCTCCGGTTTATCTTTTGTGGTGGGAACAAATTTATCCTGTTGTAAAATTGAATTCCCCATTAGGACCTTTGCCAAAATTGTTTTGTAGAATTTTTTTATGCGGAAAGAGAGACCGGGATAAAAGCCGAAAAGACTTTTTTAGAATAAAAAGCAGAATAGACTTATTCTAGAATTTCTCTCACAATTAAAACATTTTAATCATTTCAAATTAAATCAACATGGATTACTAATAAAAAATGTTAATTAAGCAGATATTTTAAAAACCGATTTTTTATTATGTCTTTCACATTGTTTCGACTAATTTTAACTCTATTTCAGAACCATAATTTGTGAAATTTTATTTTATTAAATTTTCAGGAGAGAATTTTAATCCGCTTGAAACAAATTGTTTTTTATAACTTTTATATTTCGAAGACAAAATTGAATCGGAATTATTTCCATTAATTATTAGAGGGATTGTCCACAGTAACAATTTACTATCGAAGCTAAAAGAGCTTAGTTTTTCATAAAGAGTATCAAGTAGTATTAGATTTTCAACATCTTTATGCCTGTCGCAAAAAATTTGCCACAATCCGGAGAGACCTGGAATCGAATTAAGGGCTTCCCTTTGTAAATAGAGATCCGGGAATTCATTTTTTAATCTCTTTAAATCTTCCATCATCAGAGGACGAGGGCCGATTAAACTCATCTCACCTTTAATTATATTAATAAGTTGTGGCAATTCGTCAAAACCAGTGCGTCGTAAAAATCCCGCATATCCTCCGACGTATGGTGACAGTTCAGATTTAGAAAGAATCATCCCTTTTAAAGGGGGTAAAGTTTTTCGAATATCAGAATTTCTGAGGGTTTTAATTTTAAATAAACCGAATCTATATTTAGATAAAGTGAGCCCTCTTTCTTGAATAAAAAAAGGAAACTCTCGTAGTTCAAAAAACATTAGCAAGGAGGACAACACGATAATTGGAATGGCGAATGGAAGAAAAATAATGCTCAGCACGAGATCAAATAATCTTTTGCTAGTCACAATCATTTTTCATCAAATTGTTAAAGGAGGTAGACCTGCAGGTAAGGTATTGATAATAATACTTAAATGATACTAAAATTTATTTAAAATAAAGATAAAATTAAAAGACTAGTGTCCATAAGAAATAATCAAAAATAAGTATTAAAGCTGAAGTTAAAACAAATGATCGGATGGTTGAAGCGCCAACTCCCTCAGCTCCGCCTTCAGTTAAAAAACCTATGTGGCATCCCATCAGTGAAGTGATTCCACCAAAAACAACACCCTTTATCATACCGAATAAAAAGTCGCTTATCTCAAAAAACCGCTTAACCGAATCAAAAAAAACAGCGTATGATACGTCAAGAAAATAATTAGAAATCACGAAAGCGCCGGCGACCGCAATAACATTGGCTATAACTACTAATATAGGCATCATTAGAACTGCTGCATAAAAACGGGGCATTGCCAAATACATGATAGGACTTATTCCCATTACTTCCATAGCGTCTATTTGTTCTGTAACTTTCATAGAACCTATTTCTGCAGCTATAGAGGCGCCAACTCTGCCGGCTATAATTATAGCGGTAAGTACTGGTCCAAGTTCAGTGATAATTGCTCTGCTGGTGGCTGTACCCAAAAAAGATATTGGTGCAACACCCTTAAGCTGATATGCTGCCTGCCATGCCGCAACACCACCTGTAAATACGGCAATTATTATAACAAGGGGAAGAGAATCCACGCCAATATGTTCCATTTGGTATAGAAGTAATTTTCGTTTTTTAAATAGGTTTGGAGTGTATCTTAAAATACCTCCTAGAAGTTTACTGAACTTTCCAACTTCCTGAAGAAAGTCTATAGTTTTGGCGCCTATTTTTTCAAATAAAGATAGCATGGACGCAAAATTACACAATTTTATTCTATAATCTGAAATTAAAAATTTTATAGAAAGCCATCTGTAGTTGTCCAATAATTGGACCAGGTTGGAGCTTTTGTTCTGAGTAATGAAATTATTTTTTTATATTTGTGGTAATTCTGAGTAATTTTAGAGAAAATAATATTTTATTTTTTACCGCATCTTATCAAATGGACTTGGGAATTATTTAACACTATGAATAAAAAATATTGCGCGGATCAATTCTCGGACGTGCATGTGAACTGAATTTATAACCGATTACTAATTAAAATATGGTGAAGTAATGGCCGATATAACATTAGAATTATCAGATCAAGATATTAAAGTTGAAATCCCTGAAAAATTAATTTTTGGAAGAACACTTTCTAATTATGTTTTTGAAATTGATTACGATACAGAAAAAGGCGGATGGAATAATCCTGTAATTAAAGCGCGTGAAAAAATGCCTATCAGCCCCGCGGCAATGGCATTACATTATGGTCAGGCGATATTTGAGGGTCTTAAAGCCTTCAAACGCGTCGATGGAAGTATTGCTATGTTTCGCCCGCAACAAAATATTGAAAGAATGAATAATTCTGCCCGCCGATTATGCATGCCAGAAATAGACCCCGAATTATTTATGCAGGCGCTGAAAAAGCTTGTTAAGCTCGAAGAAGCATGGATTCCAGAAAAACCTGGACATTCCTTATACATTCGCCCTGTAATGTTTGCATACGATCCTTTTCTTGGAGTGCGTCCGGGTGAGCAATATAAGTTTGTAATAATGCTTAGTCCAGTTGGACCATACTATCCTGAAGGATTTAAGCCTGTTCCTATAATGGTTACAGATAAATATGTTCGAGCTGCCTCAAAGGGAGTTGGCGAATGTAAATGTGCTGGCAATTACGCAGCCAGTCTTATGGCTCAAGCTGAAGCAAAAAAAATGGGCTTTTCGCAGGTATTGTGGCTTGATGGAATCCATCAAAAATATGTTGAGGAAGTTGGTACAATGAACATATTTATTCAACTTAAAGATGAAGTTGTTACTCCTCGTTTAACAGGTACTATTTTACCCGGTGTAACAAGAAGATCTGTCATTCAAATTCTAAAGGATTGGGACTACAACATTAATGAAAGGGACATATCAATCGATGAGGTAGCAGATGCTTACAGGAAAGGCTCTCTATTGGAAATATTCGGAACTGGAACCGCTGCTGTAATTTCAACACTGAGTAAATTAAAATATAACGATTTAACAATGCAGTTCAGCGATACTGAAGCTGGCGAGCTGGGCAAAAAATTGTACAAAGAAATTACCGACATCCAATATGGCCGTAAAGAGGATAAATATAATTGGATGTTACAAATATCATAGTATAAATTTTTACGAACCAAGCCTTTTTACAAGGCTTGGTTTTTAATTTGTTAAATATTTTTAGTTTTCTTACTTAGCGCACATTTTTAACAATGTAAGTAATCTATTCTACAAACATAAATCGAATAAATAATTCATCTTCTTAAAATTTTCAATCTCTTATTCTTTCTATCCGTTTATTTAATAATTTTTTAAAAAACGATTTTCCCAAACCGCATATTTTTTATCCTATAATTTTTTTCTTGACAAGTGCACAGACGTACACTATATTTGTAGTGAACAAAATGGCACTATAATATGAGTAAAGAACTAACAGACAGACAACAGGATATTCTAAATTTTATAAAAGAATACGTATCGGATAATGGATTCCCCCCCACTTACCGTGAAATAGGGCACAATTTTAATATTGCCAGCACTTTCGGGGTTAAAAGACATTTGGATGCTCTGGTTAAAAAAGGCTTTATAACAGTTGAGGGAAATGCCAGTAGGACCTTATCTTTAACCTCTCTTGCTAATCCTGCTCAACAATCTAAATATTCTGAGGAGTTATACGAATTGCCAATAATTGGTCGTGTAGCTGCAGGCTACCCTATTTTAGCCGAACAGAACATTGAAGGGACTCTTTCAATTCAGGCGAGCCTAATCAAAAATAAATCCGGTTCATTCGGACTTAAAGTAAAGGGCGATAGTATGATTGGAGCTGGGATTTTCGAAGGAGATGTAGTTATTGTTAATCCTCAATCGGACGCCCATAATGGAGAAATTGTTGTAGCGCTTCTCCAGGACGAGGCGACATTAAAAAGGTACGAGAAACATGGAGACATAGTTTACCTGATACCTGAAAATAAGAATTATAATGTAATCGAAATAAATAACCGTGAAGATTTCTCCATAATTGGTAAAGTACTCGGCGTCTTTCGCTGGTACAATTAAAAAGGGGTAAATATGAAAACTGAATTATTCACCATGGCTATTCAAAAAAGATGTAAATTACATTTTCTTTACGATCTTAAAGAAATTTATTTGGATCCATACTACATCACCCAGAACAAAGCAGGCAAAAAAGTAATTTTCGGTCGATTAAATTCTTCTTTTGAAGTTGCAATGTTTGAATACGAAAGAATAGTAAATATTAAAGTACTGGATAATTCAAAATTTTCGCCGATAATACCCATAATGCCTATTGCAAGTTAAATTAAGGGTAATGACAGATGAAACCGACACACCAAGACAGAATAGATTCGCTGATAAGTCATTTTTGGAGGAACGGTTATTTGACCGTTAGCCGAAAATTTGGCACTTATTTGCCTCCTCCCCGTCCTATTGGAAATTACGAAATAGACGCTGTGGGCAAATATAAAAAAGCATATGTATTTGGTCTTGTTTTAACAGAAAATGATTTTAACAACCCACGCATCAAAAATAAAATCGAGTATCTTGCCTCACAGAACACAAAATATTCAAATAGAAGGGTTAAACTCTACATTGGAGTGCCTAAACCATTTTTTGAAAATTTGAATAATATTCTATCAGAATTACCGAAAGAAAATCGAGACAATATCAAAATTATTATAATAAACTAATTTTGCTCTCCTCAAAAAAAAAACGATAGTTCTAAATATTTCCTGACACAAATCTAAATTAGGGTTGTATAAGCTTGCGAACTCAAAGTGTCAAAATCCGTTAAATCATTGAAATTCTTGACTTTGCGCGGATGGTAGACTATTTTAGTTAGTCTGTATTAAAATATTTAGGCGCGCTTTGGCGAAAGTATTAACCAAAAAAAAAATAGCTAAAATTGAATCGGTAAAGGAACTAGGCAACATTCCCAAACATATAGCAATAATTATGGACGGTAATGGAAGATGGGCTAGGAAACGAGGATTACCAAGAGTTGCCGGTCACCAGCAGGGTATTGTAACAGTTAGAGAAATTGTGGAAACATGCACAACTCTGGGTGTTCAATATCTCACACTTTATACCTTTTCTACTGAGAACTGGAAAAGACCAAAATTTGAAGTTTCCACTTTAATGCGCCTTATAGTAAAAAGTTTGCGGGACGAAACCGATGAACTAAACGCCAATAATATTAGATTGACTACAATAGGCAACATAGATATTCTACCCCAACTTGTAAAAGATGAATTGAACGATGCTTTTGAAAGGACCAAAAACAACAAAAGAATGGTTTTAAATTTGGCCTTAAGTTATAGCGGTAGATGGGAAATTACTGAAGCTATTAAAAAGATTGCTCATGATGTAAAAAACGGATTAGACGCTGATCAAATAACTGAAGAAACAATTAGTAGTTACCTGACAACAGCTAATATGCCTGACCCTGATTTGTTAATAAGAAGTGGCGGCGAATTAAGAATTAGTAATTTTTTACTCTGGCAAATTGCATACTCCGAAATTTTTGTTACTGAAATATTGTGGCCGGATTTTAATTACAATACTCTACTTGATGCTGTTACCGATTACCAAAATCGTGAAAGGCGTTTCGGTCTGGTCAGTGAACAACTACACAAAAACCTTAATCAGGAAAAGAATGAAGCAAAACTCTCTAAACAAATGGTTTAAACTCAGTATTTTAATTTTGCTTTCTTTATCAGGAATTTCTTCTGGTCAATTGCAGAAAAAAAATTATCAGGTACTGGGAATTTCGGTTGAAGGCAATAAAACAGCGGATGCTCAAACTATAATTGCAAATAGCGGGTTAAAAGTTGGCGACGAGATAGAAATACCCGGAGATCAAACTCTTAATGCGATTAAACGTTTGTGGTCGCTTGGAATTTTTAAACCCAATATTGAAATAGTCATCGAAAAGAAAATTGAAAATGGTGTTTTTCTTTTAATAAAATTAGATGAGTACCCGAGAATTGAAAAATGCGTTCTGGAAGGGAACGACGAAATTGATGAGGATGATATAAATAAAAAAATTACATTCTCAACAGGTCAAATTCTAAGTCCTCAGGAAATTTACAGAACGAAGACTAAAATCAAAGAATTGTATGATGAGGAAGGGTATTTAAACGCCAAAATCGATGCACAATTGTATACATTTTTCCGAGCCGATACTTCCGATGACGAAATTATTGTCACATGGCGTAACGAGAAAGATTTCTCCGACGAATACGAGACAAGTTACGATTATGACCCCGATTACAAATCAGATATACTTCGCAAAGTAAAATCAAGAACACTTTTAAAATATGTTTTTGATGAGGGTGATGAAGTAATTGTTAAAAAAATTCGTTTCAATGGCAACCAAGCTTTTGATGATGATGATCTCAAGAGCGAATTCGATGAAACTTCTGAAGACGCTTGGTGGAAAATTTTCAGCAGCGCTAATTTGAACAAAGAAGATTACAAAAAAGATAAAGAACTTCTCCTTAACTTTTATAGAAAAAATGGCTACAGGGATTTTCAGATTATCCGCGATTCCCTGCAGTATTCAAGTGATAAAAAAAATGTAAATATTGTTTTGGATGTGTATGAAGGGCCGCAGTATAAAGTTAGAAATATCAATTGGGAAGGCAATACTGTTTATTCCGACGATGTACTGAACGAACGTTTGGATTTTTTAAAAGGGGATATATTTAATTACGAAAGATTTAATCAGAACTTACGATTTAACGAAAAACAAACTGACGTTTCTTCCCTATTCCAGGATAATGGTTATCTTGCATTTCAGTTGGACGCTAAAGAAGTTAGAGTTGAGCCGGATTCTATAGATATCAACATAAGAATTATGGAAAACAGCAGATTCAAAATTGGTCGTGTTGATATTACTGGGAATACTAAAACTAAAGATAAAGTTATACGCCGCGAACTTTTTACAGTACCTGGCGATTATTTCAGTCGTAATAATACTATTACTAGCTTACAGCAACTTGCAAATCTTCAGTATTTTAATGTGGAAAAACTTTATCAAACCGGTGTAGATCCGAAACCTGTAAGCGATAGTACTGTAAATATTACTTACAAAGTTGAAGAAAAATCGAGCGATTATCTTAATGCTTCGGTCGGCTATAGTGGAGCTTTCGGATTCAGCGGCGCTGTTGGTGTTACTCTTACAAATTTTTCTTTGATGGAACCTTTTCAAATGGGTGCCGGACAAATATTAAGTTTCAACTGGCAATTCGGAGTTGGAAATTATTACAGAACTTTTTCACTCGGTTTTACAGAACCTTGGTTCATGGATACTCCGACTTCGGTAGGCTTCGATCTGTTTGACACTCGCCAGCAGTACGTTTACGATTTGCGTCAATCGGGAATTACTCTTAGAGTCGGCAGAAGATTATCCTGGCCCGACAGGTATTTTTATGTACAGGGTATGGGGCGTTTTCAATATAATGACGTTATTGACGGTCGTTCTTATTACGCCGAAGGTTTATCGCGTCAATATACTTTAGGCGGAACTATATCGCGAAATGATATTGATAATCCAATTTTCCCTTCCCGCGGTTCCAAAGTTTCTTTTAATGCGGAATTATCCGGAGGTCCGTTTTTACCGGGGAATGTTGATTATTATAAAATTGAATTCCAAACCGATTTTTATAGAAGGCTTTTTGGATCTAACCGAATTGTACTTTACGCCAATGCCAATCTAGGTTATCTTGATGAATTGACTTCAAACACTGTTATTCAACCATTCGAGTTTTTCTTTATGGGTGGTAACGGTTTAGTAATTGCTACAACTCCTTTGCGCGGTTACGACGATAGAAGTGTTGGACCCTTAAGCAGCAGTGGATATGAACTAGGCGGTAGGGTAATGACAAAATATACCGCCGAATTACGCGCCGCACTCGCTTTAGAACCGATGCCTATTTATGTTCTAGCTTTTGCCGAAGCTGGAAATGTCTATAGAAATTTAACAAATACTGACTTTTTCGATCTTAAACGATCTATTGGTCTGGGAGCGAGAATTTTAATAAATCCTATTGGTTTAATTGGATTTGATTTTGGTTATGGATTTGACAGAGAAAGTGTTAATGGAAAAAGCCCTGAATGGTTATTCCATTTTCAATTCGGAAAAGGTTTTTAATTAATTAAACAAAATGAGGTACAAGTGAAAAAATTATTGTTAATTAGTATATTTTTGATTGCATCTGCTTCAATGTTCGCGCAAGGTCAACAAAAAATTGGTTATGTGGATTCTCAAATTATTTTAGCCCAGTACGCTCCTGCTATTAAAGCCCAGAGTGATTTGGATGCAATTGCCGCGAAATTTACTAAAACAAGAGATTCTATGGTTACTGTTTTGCAAACAGCATATGCGGACTACGAAAAACAAAAAGAAATGATGACTCCAGATAAACAACGAGAGATGCAACAAAGTCTTGTTGCTAAACAACAGACTATTCAAAAGTTTGAACAAGAAAAATTTAGTCAGCAAGGCGGACAATTATACGCGAAAAATGAAGAATTATTCGCTCCTGTTAAAGCAAAAATAATGGATACAATTAACGAGGTAGCTAAAGAAGAAGGAATGCATTTTATATTTGATAAAACCGGTGAGGTTTTACTTCTTTATGCTGATGCCGATTTCGACTTAACATACAAAGTTTTAGATAGACTTAAAAGAACAAAAAAATAATAACCTTTGGGGGGAATTAAGACTATGAAAAAGCTCACGCTATTATTCGTGTTGTTGGTTTCCGGATTATCTTTTGCCCAGCTAAAAATCGGTTATGTGGATTCCGATACTATTATGAAACAATATTCCGACGCGCAGGATGCCCAAAAGAAACTTGACGCCTTGATTGCCGAATGGAAAGATGAAAATTTGAAAATGGATAGGGAATTCAAACAGAGACTCGACGATTACGAAAAACGTAAGTTGATAATGAGCGAACAAAAACGTGCTGAAGTTGAAAAAGAACTTGTTAAACTTGAAGATGATATAAATAAATATCGTCAGGATAAATTCGGCGCTGGTGGAGAGCTTTTCAAGAATCAAGAGGAAATAATGAAACCCATCCAGAATAAAATTTTCAATATAATTCAAGATGTTGCAAATGAAAATGAACTGGATTTTGTATTCGACAGAAGCGGAGATATATTATTCCTCTATGCTAAACCCGAATACGATATAACTAATCTTGTTTTAGAAAAATTAAAATGACATTACATGAAATTATATGTGAAAGATGTCGCCGACCTAGTCGGCGGCACTATTTATGGTAATCCAAATTGTGAGATTTTCGACATCTCCAAAATTCAGGAATCTAAAGAAGGCGATTTAACTTTCCTTTATCTTCCCTCCTATTCAAAATTTCTTGAAACAACAAAAGCATCTGCAGTAATCTTAAAACCAGATCAACCTAAATTACGAAACGACCTAACTTATATCGTAACAGAAAAACCCGAGCTGGCTTTTCAACTGATTATAAGAAAATATTTTACACAAGAGATATCGCTTAAAGGTATTGATAATTCCGCATATATTGATATTACCGCAATTATCGGACAGAACGTTTCTATTGGAAAGAATGTTGTTATATCCGCAGATTGCCAGATTGGCGATAATACTATTATATTTCATAATTCGGTATTACTCGAGAATGTTAAAGTCGGCAAAGGTTCTTTAATTTATCCTAATGTTACTATCCGGGAAAACTGTGAACTTGGCAATAATAATATTATTCATTCAGGCACTGTTATAGGATCTGACGGGTTCGGTTATTCCCCGAGAAGCGGTGGTGGTTACGAAAAAGTACCGCAGATTGGCAATGTTGTTTTGGAAGACGATGTAGAACTGGGTTCCAATGTTTCTATCGACAGGGCTGCATTGGGTTCAACTGTTGTTAAAAAAGGAACTAAAATAGATAATCTTGTTCAGATTGCACATAATGTTGAGATTGGCGATAATTCAGCAATTTCTGCTCAAAGTGGCATAGCAGGCAGCACAAAAATTGGGAAAAATTGTATATTTGGCGGTCAGGTTGGAATTGCAGGGCATATCCAAATTACAGACGGAGTATTAATTGGTGCACAAAGTGGCGTTTCAAAAACAATAGACAAACCTGGTAAGTATTTTGGATATCCAGCTAAAGAAATGGGCATCAGCCTACGACAGGAAGGACATATAAGAAACTTACCTGCTTACGCCGATCGGATTAAAAAACTTGAAGCGGAAATTGTATTATTGAAAACAGAACTTCGGAACAAGATTAAGGATAGTGAATAATGTTAGAGAAACAAAGAACAATAGATAAAACAAGCTCAATTTCAGGAGTTGGCTTGCACACCGGCACATCGTGTACAATGACTTTTAAACCAGCGCCTGAAAATTTCGGAATTAAATTTATTAGAGTTGATTTAGGAGGTAGTCCTGAAATACCCGCAACAGCGGATTATGTTGTGGATACATCGCGCGGGACAACTATTGGGATAGGAGATGCACGTGTTCATACAGTTGAACATGTACTAGCAGCTGTAGTTGGACTACAAATAGATAATTTAAGAATTGAGATAGATGGTCTTGAACCGCCAGTTGGTGATGGAAGTGCAATGCCATATGTTGAGAAACTTTTAGAAGCGGGGTTCGTTGAACAAAGCGAACCGAAAGATTATTTAATCATCGACGAAACAGTTATATACCACGATGAAGATAATCAGGTTGATATTGTCGCCCTTCCTCTGGATAATTATAGAATTACAGTAATGGTGGATTACCAAAATCCTGCCCTTGGAAGTCAGCACACAGGCATGTTCGATTTAGGAAAAGAATTCGTTGAAGAATTTGCGCCGGCACGTACATTTTGTTTTTTGAGCGAAGTAGAGGCACTTGCGAATAAAGGTTTAATAAAAGGTGGTAACCTAGAAAATGCTGTTGTAATTGTAGATCATACTCTAGACCAGGAAGGACTGGACGAACTGAGTAAAAAACTTGGATTGGATGACAGCATAAGTGTTGGGCAAAACGGATTTTTAAACGAAAAATCTTTAAGATTTAGAAATGAACCTGTGCGACATAAACTTTTGGATATGCTTGGAGACTTGGCTCTGATTGGCGCTCCTATAAAAGCGCAAGTATTGGCTGCGCGCCCAGGACACAAAGCAAATATCGAATTTGCAAAAAAAATCCGTCAGCTTTATCAGCAAAAAAAATTGGTAAAAAAATACCAAAATGTTAAAAAAGAGGGATTGGTATTTGATGTTTCAGCAATAATGAAAATTTTACCTCATAGATATCCATTTTTACTTGTTGATAAAATCGTTGACCTTGAGTTCGATAAAAAAGTTACAGGAGTTAAATCCGTTACTTTTAATGAACAGTTTTTCCAGGGTCACTTTCCTGGTCAGCCTGTTATGCCCGGCGTGTTAATTTTGGAGGCAATGGCACAATGTGGAGGAATTCTTTTACTCAATTCACTTCCTGATCCTTCGAGCAAACTTGTTTATTTTATGACGATTAATAATGCCAAATTTCGAAAACCCGTTGTACCGGGTGATCAATTAGTTTTAGAAGCAGAATTGATAGAAAAGAAAACTCGTTATGTTTCAATTAAAGGGAAAGCTTTTGTTGATAGTCAGTTAGTTGCAGAAGCAGAATTTGTTGCGGCAATTGTTGACAGAGAAGATAAAAAAGGAAATTAAAATTTATGACCGAAATTCATTCCACCGCCATTGTAAGCGGTAAAGCACAGTTAGGGGAAAATGTTACTATCGGCCCATTTGTTTTTATTGAGGATGACGTTGAAATTGGAGACAATTCAATTATAGGTCCCCATGCTTGTATCTATAACGGAGCCAGGTTAGGTAAAAATGTTAAAATTTTTCAATCTGCATCGGTCTCCAATGCCCCACAGGATCTTAAATTCGCTGATGAAAAAACCTACTTTTATGTTGGAGATAATACTGTAATACGCGAGTCAGTTACTCTGCACAAAGGCACAAAAGAAACAGGATTTTCGAGAATAGGAAACAATTGTCTGTTAATGGCTTATGCACATGTTGCGCATGATTGTACTATAGGTGATAACTGTATTTTAGCAAATGCAGTTCAGGTGGGCGGACACGTAGAAATTGAAAATCAGGTAATTATCGGCGGCGCTACTTCCGTTCATCAATTTAGCAAGGTAGGTCAGCATGCTATGGTGGGTGGTGGCTTCAGAATAATTGCTGATATCCCTCCTTTCGTTTTGGCAGCCGGCGAACCTATTAAATATGCCGGATTAAATATAATTGGTTTACGTCGCAGAGGTTTTTCAAACGAAGAAATTTCAACGCTAAAAAACGCGTATAATATTCTTTATAACTCTGGTAAGAATTTTTCCGAAGCCAAATTAAAATTAAAAGAAACTTTTGCCGAACACCCCCGTGTAAACAACATTCTGGATTTTCTTGCAAAAAGCAACCGTGGAATTATCCGGAGATGAACTGGCATTTGATTCAACATAACAAAATGAAGGGCCAATATAATATGGATTATGATATTGAATTGGCATACAGCTGTGCAGCAAATAACGCATACTTTCGCCTTTATAGATGGAAACCTTATTGTATCTCATTAGGGGCTAATCAGAGTTTTGATGATATTAACTTGGATAAGACGAAGAAAGATGGGCTCGATATTGTTAAAAGACCTACAGGCGGAAGAGCTATATTGCATGCGGAGGAATTAACTTATAGTGTTGTAATCCCCGCTTCAGCAGGATACACACCCAAAGAAGTGTACGAAAAAATTTCTATAGCACTTTTAAACGGTCTTTCATTATATCATCCTAAGCTCAAAAGATTATGTTTGGAAAATGAACAACCTAATTTCCCTAAATTACTTTCCGAACCCTCAGGCAAACTTTGTTTTGGAAGTGCGGCAAAAAACGAAATTAAATATTTAGGGAAGAAAGTTGTGGGAAGCGCTCAGCGTAAATTATCAAATGTACTCTTACAACATGGTTCAATTTTATGTGGCAATTATCACCGAAAGCTAGTGGATTACATTCACTCTGATAGTGATACGAGACTTGATCTTTCCGAAAGTACTACAGAATTAGATTTTATAATCGGCGAAAGAATAAATTATAATGAATTACAAAACTCTTTAATTGCGGGCTTCGAGAAAGAGTGGAACATTAAGTTCCCTGAAATTAATTCTGAATCAGTGGAATCAATTCCCACTATTAAAGAAAATTTTTAATAACTCACCAATATATAAAATGCGAATACTTATTTTATTATTATCAATACTATGTATAAATTTATATTCACAGACTCCTCTGAAAATAAATAAATTCCTTGATGGAATAACTGTTTATGACATTACAGGTGACGGCAAAAATATTTGGGTGGCCACAAATGGCAACGGTATTTTTTCTTACTCGCCTGAAAAAAGTAAGTGGGATAATTATTCTACTTCCAATGGCAAATTGCAATTGAATTTCTTTTACGCGATCGACGCTAATAAAGACTTTGTATGGGCGGGTTCTACCGACGGCTTCTTTATTTTTGATAAAAAACGTGGTAATTGGACTAAAAGAAAATTTGGTTTGGGCGGGCAGCTCAGTAATTGGATTCGTTCCGTAAAATATGATCCGCTTGAGAATGTAGTTTGGATTGGACGTTTCAAATACTTAACACGTTACGATTTAGCACAACGAAGATTTACTGATATAGATCTTACAACTAAAAACGACGAAAAAACAAATACTATTAAAACAATTCAAATAGATGGAGACAGCCTCGTCTGGTTCGGGACTGAAAACGGTTTGCATAAATACGATAAATCCAGAAAGATTGAAGATACTGACAACATAAAGTTTTATGACAACACTCGTAATTATTTTAAAGGCGATGGCGACGCAGTTTCTATTTCGGCATTATTGCTTGAACAAGGTAATGTTTGGATAGGTTTGGATGAATTTATTACCAAATCAAATCCTGATTATAATCTGGGCGGTATTTACAAGTACGACCGTCGATATGAATGGCTAAGATTTGATACAAAAAATGGATTAAGTGGTAACGGTGTTTTTGATATGGCTCAGACAGGCAATTTTATATGGATTTCATTATATCAATTCAGTATTGAAACAAAAGAGCCTTACGGTAGAGGTTTAGCGTTAATAAACAGGCAAACCGAAGAAGTTATACCCTTGTATGACACAGGTCTGCCAAGTGTTGTTTATTCACTTTATTACGATGGAAGATATCTGTGGATGGGCGCAAAAGACGGATTATATCAGCTTGATCTATCAAATAATTTTGTAACGGATTTTTCTAAACTTCGGAAATAAATTATGCTGCATTTTGAAAAAAATGAAATTCTTAATTTAAAATCAAAATTTGAAAATAAAAAAATAGCCGTAATTGGCGATATGATGCTGGACGGTTATTATTGGGGTGATGTAAAAAGGATATCACCAGAAGCCCCCGTACCGGTAGTGGAAATTGAAAAAGAATTTTTCAGATTTGGCGGTGCGGCAAATGTAATTTTAAATATAAAATCATTAGGCGGAATTCCTTATCCGATTGGTATTATAGGTGATGATCAAGAAGGTACAATTTTCAAAAGACTTCTTGATGAGTATGATATAGATAGCAGTGGTTTAATTGTTTCAACAGAAAGACCTACTACTGTAAAAATTAGAGTAATTGCCAATAAACAACATATTGTTAGAATTGATAAGGAAGTTAAAGATAACATTAATGCCGATCTCGAATTACAGGTTATTGAAAAATTTAATTCTATTTTAAGTGAACTCGACGCTGTAATTCTTGAGGATTACAACAAAGGCGTTTTAACTGAATATGTAATAACCGAATCTATAAAATCCGCCAATAAGGAAAACAAAATTATTGCAGTTGATCCAAAGTTTATTAATTTTTTTAGTTATGAAAATGTGACGGTTTTTAAGCCGAATAAAAAAGAATCCGAAGACGCTTTCAATATGAGAATTGTAACGGACGATGATGTAAAAAAAGTCGGCAGTAAGTTGATTCAAAAATTAAATGCTAAACATATTCTTATTACTTTAGGCGATCAGGGATTGGCGCTGTTTGATTCCGAGAATAAATTATTGCGTATTCCTACAAAAGCCAGAAAAGTAGCCGATGTTTCAGGTGCTGGCGATACTGTAATAGCAACTCTTACAATGGCTTTAGCTTCTGGCATTAATATTTCCGACGCCGCGTACCTTGCAAATTTTGCGGGCGGACTTGTTTGCGAAGAAATGGGAATTGTACCAATAAATCCCGATAATTTGATTGCCGAACTTTTGGAAGAGTTAGTATGAAAAATGTGATAACAAATAGAAATGAAATTATTGAAATAAGAAATAATCTTAAAATCCAAAATCGAACAGTAGTTTTTACCAACGGCTGTTTCGATATTTTACATGCGGGACATGTCGATTATCTGACTAAAGCCAAAGAGATAGGCGATATTCTTATTGTTGCGGTAAATTCTGATAATTCAGTAAAACGCTTAAAAGGAAACAAACGTCCCATTACTAATGAACAGGAAAGGATGTATGTATTATCTCAACTTAAAGCAGTGGATTTCGTTACAATTTTTGAAGAAGATACTCCTGCACAAATAATTGATGATTTAATTCCCGACATATTGGTTAAAGGAGCCGACTGGAGTCTCGATAAAATTATTGGTAGAGAAACAGTGGAAAAACACGGTGGCTCAGTTAAAAACATTAAATTTGAAATCAATCAGTCGACATCAAAAATAATTGAAAAAATTTTTGAATTATACAAAGAATAGTAATTTTGAAACCGAAAAAAAAAGAGAGATCAATTTTTCATAAATCTGTTAACGTAGCTATCTTTTTAGCTGTTACCATATTTGTATTGCTTTTTCTTTTTTTTGGCTTTTCTCAAACAAAAACTTTCCGAAATTATCTTAAAGAAACAATCACAGAAAACGTTAACTCCTCAATCAACGGTAAACTTGATATTGGACGAATAGATGGATCTATTTTTACATCACTTCGGATAAACGACGTTTCTCTTCAATCGTTATATGACACAGTTGCAACTGTAAAAAAAATAGATATTGAAATTAGACCCCTGCAAATATTGCTTAAAAAAATATATCTTAGAGAAATTGAAATTGAGGGACTTAATTTTAATTTGCGTGAAGTTATGCCTGGCAAGTATAACGTTGCGACATTAAGCAGGGATACAACTGAAGAAACTTCCGGGGACCTCCGTTTCCCCTTTCTTATTCAAGCTAACAATATTGTTCTCTCTAATATTTCTTTTACGAAACAGAATCTCGATAATATTAAATCGCAACGAAACTACAATTCACTCAACATAGACGATCTGCGTATTGACGATCTTAACCTAAAAGCAAAAGCGCAAGTAGATATAAATAATAAAGATTTTCAGTTGGTTATAAATAATTTTTCGTTTAAAACAAACATTGTGAATTTCGATTTGAAGCGGTTTTCCGGTGCGTTTCACGTGGACAGTACATCTATTTCTATAAAAAAGTTAAAAACATCGACTCTTACTTCAAATATAAATCTAAATCTTGATGTTAACGATATTAACATATTTCGAGAATTTAATTTATCTGAAATGGAAAAGATTCCTGTAACCCTCGATCTAAACGCTCAACCATTTTCGTTTGGTGATCTATATGCGATTGTCCCGGAAGTTGATATGTTGGTCGGCGAAACTGAATTTTCGGCATCGGCCAAAGGAACTCTTGGAAATTTAGACATCAATCGTTTTTTAATTGAATACGATAAAACAAGATTGGATTTGACTGGAAGTGTTAAAAATTTAGTTTCTTCCGATCAACTCTATTGCGACGTTTCGGCAAAAAATTCAAATATAAATTTGGAAGATATTAATTCCCTGCTGCCAACTCTGGAACTGCCTGTATATAAAACGCTGGCTCTAAATAATTTTAATTTACGTTATAGGGGAACTCCTACAAATTTTATAGTGGGAATTGATGCTAAAATTGGGAATGGAAGATTAAAATTAGATTCCAAATTGGATTTTTCAAAATCCCAGCTGATTTATGATGTAGTATTTGATACTCGGAATCTTGATATTAGCGAAGTTCTTCAATCCCCGACTATATTGAATACAAAAGGAAATGTAACAGGCCTTGGAACTGATCCAACTTTATTACAAGCGGGTCTTAAATTGGAATCATTTAAAACAAAATTGTACGGATACAATATTGATTCGTTAAAGTTAAATGTCGTAGGAAAAGCAAAAATAATTCAATTAGACTTAACCGGATTAGTTAATAATTCAAAAACAATTGTAGGCGGAAGTTTAGACTTAACAAATAGTTTGAGTCCTGCATATAATTTAAGCGGCAGTTTTAAAAACCTGGATTTATCCCAATTTACAAACGATACATCTTACTCTACTTCACTAAATTTTAATTTTCAATCCAATGGACGTGATCTGGATCTTGATAAAATGGTTGGTGATTTCAAATTAGATTTTGACGCCTCTGTATATAAAACTACTTTTTTTGAGGATGCATCGCTAGAACTAAAACTGTCCAAATCAGATTCTCTCCGTCAAATAGATCTCATTTCCAATTTTGTCGATTTTAATATTTCCGGAAATTTTTCGCTGCAAGATGCTGTTGAAGTACTTACTTATCAGGGAATTCAAAACACTCAGATAATTCAAAGTAAAATAAAGGAGTTAAATCCTGTTTCTAATAATATGGGAATTATAGATACAACTATTATTTCCCCAATAGATACATCGATTACAAATAAAAAAATAGATTTCGATTACCGTTTCAAATTTAAGGATTTCGACCTGATTGCAGCAATAATTGGTCAGGAAGAACTTGGAATTGCAGGTGTCGGTGGCGGTTCGGTTAAAAACAACTCCACAAATTTTTCTATTAATACTAATTTAAAACTGGACTATTTTTATACGTTAACCGATAATGAAATATTATACCTTTCCAATCTGGATACTGATCTGAATTTCAGTAGAGATAACCGAAATAATTCTTTTGATAATTTATTTGGAGCTTTGTCCGTTGGTTCGGATAGAATTGTGGCCGGGTCGATGGTGAAAAACTTTTCGGCTGATTTTGTTTTTAACCAGAGTAAATTAATTTTTAATCTATATACGGAAATTGATACCTTTTTAACAACTAGCATCGATGGAAATATGTTGATGCGCCCAGGTCAGCAATTACTTACAATTGAAGACGCAAATATTGATTATAAAGATATTGCATGGACTAACCGGGGTCCTTTAGCCCTTGAATTTTCGACAGATTCAATTTTGTTTCAAGATTTTACACTTTATAACGATTCATCCTTTTTCGATTTGAAAGGAATTTTTACAAGTATTGGAAATAATAATCTGGTTTTTAAAGCCGGCAATATTCCGGGGCATTTGCTTTCATATTATTTAAGCGGTACATACGATCAACAGTTTAGGGCACAAACAAATCTAATTACAAATTTTTCCGGGAAACTTGCCGATCCTAGATTGACGCTAAATTTCCAGATAAATGACATTAATTACGGAAACAAAGAGCTTGGAAATTTTTATTGCGTCGCTAATTATTTTAATGAAAATTTGGACGTAGACTTAAAATTTGTCGATTCATTATCAAATTTGCGTAAGCCTTATTTTTACATTAAAGGTGATATTCCCGTTAATCTTGCGTTTGGCACGCCTAAACCGCTTTTCGATTCATCAAAAGTAATGAATATCAAATTTATTGCCGATAGCCTTAATCTTAATTCTTTTGGCAATTTGCTTCCTACAATCAAAAACCAGAAAGGAATATTAAAAGGAAATATTAATCTTACAGGTCCTATTAACGACATAGTTTACGACGGAAAACTTACTGTTCGAAAAGCTAATTTCCTTTCCGACCTAAATGATCTTGAATATAAATTCGGTATGGTATTAAACTTTGAAAAGAACAGGATTTCGGTTGATAGTCTGGCAATTGCCAATTTAAAAGGCTCTAAACTGAATGGATCGATAACCGGCAATGGTTTTATACTTTTGGATGGATTTACACCTAAAGAAATAGATCTAAAATTTAACGGTGGGCTAGGAGTATTGGGTAAACGCAGTCGCTCTGTTAGTCCTATGATTTATGGAAATCTTTATTTGGAAGTGAAAGATACTTGGAGATATACCCTTAAGGAGAATAAAAATAAGTTTATTGGAACTGTCCTGCTTAAAGAGGCAGATCTAACTTTCTCTCCAATACAAACTGGTTATAATTCCGCTACAGATATTGTTTATTCATTTAAAGTAGATTCTTCTAAAATGGATAGTGAAGAGATAAAATTTGATAAACTTGTCACTTCAAAACAGAAAAAAGTTAATAGCCGTGTACAGGAAAGTTTAACTAATTTCGACTATTCTGTAAATGTTTTAATTGACGATGAAGCTAAAATAGATTTTATCCTCTCTCCTTCTTTTAATCAAAAACTTGTTGTACTTGCTGAAGGAAATATGCTCTACGAAACAATTGATAACTCGCCTCGTGCTCAAGGTGAATTCAGATTGCTGGAAGGTTCTAAACTTGAATTTTTTAAAGTATTTGATGCTGTAGGTTCTATTCGATTCGAAACAAAAGTTACCGACCCAAATTTGGATGTAGTTGCCACTTATACATCCGAATATTATCAAACGTCCGATCAAACAGTTTCTTCAACCCCTTTTGCTGTTAAAATAAAAATAAATGGTACGTTTTCGGAA
>PGYT01000130.1 GCA_002839805.1 Ignavibacteriae bacterium HGW-Ignavibacteriae-2 | reverse complement strand
AACCTCGCAAACGGAACTTATAAAGTAAAAGTTGCTTCTTCTAATTATGCCGCAAACGGAGTATTAGAAAGCACAACACAAACAAAATGGTATTCAACTAAAAAAGATCAGGGCAGCGACGACACAAAAGACAGTGATGCCGACAAAAACGAATCGGTAACAGTTACACTGAACTGCAACGATAATTTAACAGTTGATTTCGGATTCTATAAAACATGCGTTAGCGTAATTAAAACGGCGGACAAATTAACAGCAAGTGTAGGCGAAGTAATTACTTACACATTTACAGTTGAAAACTGCGGAGACGTAACACTTAGCGGCGGAGTTGATTTCTACGACGCAATGTTAAATCCAACTGGTGATCATAAAATAAAGAATATATCCCCTGTATTAGCAGGCGAAACAAAATCATTTACAGCTACTTATACAGTTAAATCAACAGACTGCGGTGCACTGGTAAATACAGTAAGAGCGGTTGGACATCCGATAGACGGGTCAGCAAATGTTGAATTTACATCTTCTGTAACAGTAGAAGTTATCTGTAAATCCTCAATCGGCGATAAAGTATGGAATGATGTAAACAGAAACGGAATTCAGGATAACAACGAATCTGGCGTACAACGAATCTGGCGTACAGAATGTAGTAGTTAAATTATATGACTGTAATGATGTTTTTATAGCTCAGACAACTACAGACGCGAACGGAAATTATCTATTCAGCAACTTAAATGCAGGCAGCTATTATGTATTGTTTGAACTACCTGCCAGTTTTGTTTTCACAACTCAAAATCAGGGCGTAAATGACGCATTGGATTCTGATGTTGATGTTGCTACAGGAAAAACCACTTGTATAAATTTAGTTTTAGGCGATACAGATTTAACTTGGGACGCCGGTATATATCAATTATCAGGACTCGGCGACAAGGTATGGAACGATCTGAATAAAAATGGAATTCAGGATAACAACGAATCTGGCGTGCAGAACGTAATAGTAAAATTATACGACTGCAACAATATATTCTTAACTCAAACAACTACGGATGTAAACGGAAACTATTCGTTCTCCAACTTAACTCCTGGCGACTATTATGTAGTGTTTACACTGCCTTCAGGATATGTTTTTTCACCAAAAGATCAGGGTGGAAATGACACTTTAGATTCTGACGCCGACGCAACTACCGGCAGAACAGTTTGTACTACAATTACATCAGGTGAAACAGATTTAACTTGGGATGCAGGAATTTATGAAACACCGGAATCTACTGACATTGAAGTTGTTAAAACTGTAAGTAATACTAATCCTCAGAATGGCGATCAATTTACTTACACGATAACCGCAACTAACCACGGACCTGTTGACGCTACAAGCGTTAAAGTTGCAGATATTTTGCCCGCAGGACTTATTTATATCGGTTCCAGCTCTAGTAATGGATCTTTATACAATTACACAACAGGTATTTGGAATGTCGGTAATTTGGCAAATTCAGCAAGCGCTACTCTAACAATTACAGTGGAAGTGAATCTTGGTAATTGTCAATCTATAGATTTAGGCACAGCGGAAGGTTACAATCTCTTTGTATTTGAGGATCTGAATCAGCCTAGCGCAGATACTGAAGGTAAAGCGGCGATTGGCGGAAATGCATATTTTGCGAATTATAGCATTGGTGACAAATTAGCTGCAAATAGCGGTGATGTGCTTATAGTAGGCGGTCATCTAGAATATGTAAGCGGCGGTGTATTCAATGGAAACGTTGTTTATGGAACATCATCAAACTTACCGAGATATAGTGTAAGTATTATAAACGGTACTGTTCGTCAAGATAATATTATAGATTTTGATGCAGCTGAAGTATATCTAAAATCACTCTCAGCCTCATTATCAGCTTATCCGGCTAACGGAACAGTAGTGAATGATTGGAACAACTTAATTTTAACCGGTACGGATCCTTTCCTTAACGTATTTAATGTGTCTGGTTCAGAACTTAGCAATGCATGGGGAACAACAATCAATGTGCCTAATGGCGCGGTTGTATTGTTAAACATTGACGGACAATCTATAGATTGGAACGGCGGATTGTTTGTAAACGGAACAGCAATAAGCAACGTACTATATAATTTTTATGAAGCTAAAAATATGCTTGTTCAGGGTATTGATGTTAGAGGAACACTTTTAGCTCCTCACGCTGATTTGAATTTCCCGGCAGGTGTAATAAACGGACAAGTAATTGTTAAATCTATGACAGGATCGGGTCAGTTTAACAATTCTATGTTCACAGGTAATATCCCTTGCAGCGGCTCAATAGTAAATTACGCCACATTAAGTTTCAGCAGCCCTTCTGACAATAATTCCAATAACAACGAATCCTTTGCTGGAGTAACAATTGGTGACGGACAAGGTAATGCAGGAGGCGGTAATAGTGGTGGTTCAAATAATACAAATGATTGGGTACCAGCGGGTTCATTCGGTTTAACCGAAGTAGTATGGTCGATTGCAGCCGATCTTAGCGGCAACCTATTAGCCGGTACAGCAGGCGGACATTTATACAAATCTCCTGATGGCGGTGTTAATTGGACATTGATTAACCAGGGCATGACAATTGGGTTTATTTGGGATATAGCGGTTCATCCAAATGGAACTATAGTAATTGGTACTGAACAAGGTATATTCTCTACAGCAGATAACGGATCAAATTGGAGCGGACCTTTAGGCGGATATGTTTATGATATGAGAGCTGTGGAAATTGATCCAAATACAGGTGATATATATGCAGCTGCTTGGGGATTTGGTATCTTCAAGAGTGTTAATAACGGTACAAGCTGGTCTAAAGTAAACAATGGTTTAACCAGCTTAATAGTTAATTCTATTACAATTGATAATCATGGAAGAGTTTTTGCCGGTACATTTGGCGGAGGCGTATTTGTAAGTCAAAACGCTGGTTCAAGCTGGACCAAATCTAACCTTGGTTACGATTTTGTTTGGGCTTTGGCAACAACAAGCACCGATATTGTTTATGCAGCTACATACGGTAAAGGTGTTTATAGATCTGCTGATAATGGAAATACCTGGGAAGAATTAAACAGTGGATTAACAGCAGAACACGTTTATAGTGTTGCAGTAAATGCTAATGACGAAGTATATGTGAGCACATGGACAGGCGGCGTTTATAAGCTGATGGGTGTTACTCCAAGCGCTCCTGGTAATATTTCAACAACAACAAGCCTCATCTGGAGTGCCGTTGGTATGAACGGTTATGGAATCAGCGCTCTTATGGTAGATAAAAATGCAAGTATGATTTACGCGGGCGGCACTGGTGGAACAATCTACAAAAAACGTGAAGACGGTAACTTTACGGATGTTAACAACGAACTAGAAGTTCCTGCAGAATTTAACTTAAGCCAGAATTATCCTAATCCTTTTAATCCAAGCACTTCAATTGAGTTTGGAATTAGAGAAGCCGGACAGTATAGCTTGTTAGTTTACAACATAATTGGCGAGCAAGTGGCTGAGTTGGTGAATGGCGAATTAAACGCCGGCAGACATCAGGTACATTTTGATGCCAACAGACTTTCAAGTGGAATATATATCTACAAATTAGTTGGTAATAAAGTGAACATTACACGTAAAATGATCTTAATGAAATAGTTCTAAATTTCCTGAATGGCGGCGGGCAGGGTCATTTTTTTTGGCTGGGAAAGTGACTTGAAACGCCGTCTTTTTCTTCTCGATTAGTAATAATCATAATACGAGAGACACCAAAGGGACCTAAAAGGTCCCTTTTTTATTGACAAATTTTAAAAAAACAACAAAATTCTATATTTTTATAGTTAAGTGGTTTGTAAATAATATTTTAGCAAACTTATTGTGCGTAAATATTAATTTAATTATCTTTGTAACCTTTGTATAAAAGAGGTGAATAATGAAAAGAACGTTTCAACCAAGCAACAGAAAAAGAAAAAACAAACACGGATTTAGAGCTCGTATGGCCACAAAAAATGGTAGAGCGGTTCTTTCCAGAAGAAGAGCAAAAGGAAGAAAAAAATTAACAGTTAGCGACGAAATTTAATATTGAAAACATTTGGTCTTTCTAAAGCGGAAAGAATCAAAAGCAAATTAGAATTTGAACTCGTTTACAATAAAGGTAACACCCTTTACTCAAATAGCCGTAAGTTAAAGGCTATTTTTTATATATATACTTCCGAAAATTCCTCTTCGAAAGTTGCTTTTGCCGTTTTTAAAAAAGCAGGCAATGCAGTTTGGAGAAACCGGGTAAAAAGACTATTAAGAGAAATATATAGAACTAATAAATATTTAATTTTGGATTCATTAAAAAATAAATCAATTTTGCTGGTTTTTTCTCTTAATAGTGTTTCCCAAAAAACTCATCCCCAAATCTACATTAACGACCTTAGGGTGGATATGTTAAATTTAATGACTAAAATTGGAAATGAGTTTTAAATGGAGTTTGAAAAAAAATATATAACTTGAGAAATTGTTAAGGACAAGCATAACCGGCTTCATTTAAATTTTTCTGAAAAATTTTGAGATGTGGTGAACAATAATGGATAAACAAACAACAGTCGCCTTTTTACTTATAGGTTTGGTTTTAGTGGTTTGGCTATATTTTAACGCTCCGCAACCGCCGGAGCAGAATAATCTTCCTGCCGATACTACTTTAGTTGAGAAGAATAAAGATACCTTAGATGCTATTGAAAGTGAAAAAGAGAAAACCCTGCCCCAAGAGCAAATAAAAGACTCTTCGAGTATTTTTAACAGAAGCGATAATCCAACAGAAATAATAACTATTGAAAGTGACCTCGTAAGACTGGAGCTAACCAACAAAGGTGCCCGTATCAGGAAATATTATTTAAAAGAATTTAATACCTGGTATTACACTGATATTGAGGACACTTCCGATTTTAATAACATGCACGTTCAGTTAATAAATCCTTCACAGGGCGGAGAACTTAACCTGATTTTCGTTTCCAAAGAGGGGCAACTTGTTAATACTTCGGGACTTGATTTCAGTACTGATTTTAACAGAAATTATTATAGAATTCCGTCCGATGATTCTCTCAGTCTAACTTATACTTTCGACACTGGCTCAAATCAATTAATTAAAAAAACTTTCATTATTTATGGAAACAATTATGCGCCAAAGCTTGATATTGAATTAGTTAATATGAGCGATGTTATTAGCGGAATGCGTTATGATTTGGAGTGGGCTAACGGAATTAATTTTGTTGAGGAAAATTCTGTAGACGAAGCCAATTACGCCAATGCAAGTGCTTTTTCGGGCGGTGAACAGGTAATTGTTGATGCAAGTTCTGATGATGAAGTTGAAAAGAAAACCATAAATGGCAAAATAGACTGGATCGGTGTCAGGAATAAATATTTTGCAGCTATAATTTCACCAGAAAATCCTACCGCAGAAGGCGGAGCAAATTTTGAAGGTTACAAAAAAACATATGCCGGTAATGGAATTAAAGAGTTTTACAACGCTAGTTTAATGGTTCCGTATAATCAATCGGACTATCAAAAAGACCGTTTCGATCTTTTTATTGGCCCAATGGATTACGATTTGTTAAAATCGTATGGAAAAAATTATGATGCTTTCTACGATTTTGGAAGCTTTTTCGGATTAAAAATTATTACAAGACCTATCTCGGAGTATATACTGCTTCCGCTGTTTCAATTTTTACATATGTTCATTCCAAATTATGGTTTTGTTATAATAGTTTTCTCTCTGATTATTAAAATTGCGCTATACCCGCTTACAAAACAAAGTTTCAAATCAATGCGCAAAATGCAAAAACTGCAGCCGAAAATTGCTGAGTTAAAAGAAAAGCATCAGGGTGATCAGCAAAAAATTCAAAAAGAAACTATGAAGCTGTATCAAACCTACGGCGTTAATCCCGCTGGGGGATGTTTGCCCATGGTGCTGCAGATGCCAATACTTTTTGCGCTTTTCACATTTTTTAACGTTACTATTCAAATCAGGCACGAACCGTTTTTGTTTTGGATAACTAACCTTTCATCACCCGATTATATTTGGACATTACCGTTTCATATACCTTTATTTGGAATCGATAAAATTACCGGATTGGCGCCTCTACTGGGCGTAACTATGTTTTTTCAGCAAAAAATGTCAACTCAGGATCCAAGTCAAAAAGCTTTGATTTATATTATGCCTGTGATGTTTACGCTAATGTTTATGGGGTTTTCATCTGGACTTAATTTATATTATTTTATGTTCAACCTGCTGTCAATTATTCAGCAATACTACGTTAATCATTCCAATGGTGGAAACGATGAATTAGTACCTGTAGAAAATCCTGGGAAAAAGAAAGGATTTATGCAGCGAATGATGGAATCGGCTGAAAAACAAACTCAGGCACAAAAAAAACAAAAGAAATTTTAATTCAAATAAAATCCCCGAGCTACTTGATTGTTAATTCGGGGATCGGGACATTTTAAATGTCTTTCCTCAGATACATAACACTTATATTACTCTATTCTAGCGTGATTTTTTCTCAAGATAAAATTCACCTGGGTATCGATTTAGCCGAAAAAAAATT
>PGYT01000129.1 GCA_002839805.1 Ignavibacteriae bacterium HGW-Ignavibacteriae-2 | reverse complement strand
TCAACTTTTAATCTTTCGCCGATTACACCTGTGGAGCTGACAAGAACTTCGTTCTGCGCAATATTTAATTTATCGGCGCAATATTTCTGAACTTCCACTGCATCATTAAAACCATTCACACCAGTACACGCATTGGCATTTCCGGAGTTTATAAGTATAGCTTTTACTTTTTTCCCCTCGTCAATAATTCTTTTACATAATATAACAGGAGCAGCTTGCGCTTTGTTTAAAGTAAACGTTCCAGCCGCTGTTGCAGGATAAGTTGAAACAATGAGAGCCAAATCTTTTTTAACTTTTTTTAATCCACAGTTTAGTCCGGCAGCCTGAAAACCTTTAACTGAAGTTACCGATCCGTTATCTAAATATTCCCACATAATATTCCCCTTAAATTAAAGAGATACTCTCTTTTTGAAATTCATAATTGTTTACAATGCCTAACCATTCGTCCCATCCAAACATCTGGTTCATATTTTGGACTGCTTGACCGGATGCGCCTTTAATTAAATTATCTATTACCGATGTAATTACTATTGTTCTTTCTTGTGCCACAACGTTTAAATCACAATAGTTTGTGCCAACAGTCCATTTTAATTGCGGCGGAACCGATCTTAACCTCACAAAATGTTTGTTCTCGTAAAATTCTTTATATAATTGATGAATGACACTTGGTTCGATTTTTTCCGAAAGATTTACTATCGCAGTTGAATAAATACCTGTCGATATTGGTAATAAATGAGTTACAAAATTGAAAGAACCGCTAAATCCAGATTTAACTATTTCCTGATAAATTTCCGGCTGGTGTCTGTGTGTACAAACATTATAAGCTTGAACATTATCATGCAATTCGGAAAGAAGCAAATGCTGCTTCAAAGATTTGCCCGCGCCGCTGGCACCAGAATAAGCTGAAATATTTATATCGTTTATTAGATAATTATATTTCCCTGTCAGGGGAAGTAAAGAAAGAAGAGCAGCCGTTGGATAACATCCTGGATTACTAACAAATGTTGAACTTTCGGATGAGCATACATCTGCTAATCCATAATGTTTCTTGCTCAACAAATCAGCTGACGTATGTTTATAGTCGTACCATTTTATATATTGACTTTCGTCATCAAGTCTGAAATCACCACTTAAGTCTATTACCGATTTGCCCTTTTGCAACAAAATAGGAACAACATCCAGCGCTTTTCCGTGTGGCAGTGCCACAAAATACATATCATGTTCGTAACTGAGGTTTTCAATCGATTTTATTACGGAATTTGAATATACACCTTCAAATTCTGGAAACACCTGATGCATCGTTTGACCTGATGTACCATTTGCATAAATATACATTTCCTCCACAAATGGATGACCACTGCAAAATTGAACTAAATATTTTCCTGTATACCCCGTTCCCCCGATGATACCCACTGATATCATTTTTTTGCCTCTGTTTAAATTGTTGAATAAATGGATAGATTTAACTTATGTTATAATTAATATTGTTTACCCCAGCCGGGGACGAGGGCTGCGTTGACTGTGCAGTAAATGTCTTGTGATTCCAGACGATTTTTTTGTGATATGTGTTGTTTCGAATAACATGGTACGAACTTACACAATGAATATAAAACATGTCAAGGGAATAAAATATAATTTCTGATTAATTAGCCCATATATGTATATATATACATTATACTGTATTTTTATATTTTATAATTCTATCAATTTTTATAATCAGACTTAGTTTCTTACTCAAACTAACGCTGAAAAACAAATTAATATTAGTTTGAAATTAACTGTTAATGGAAGGATGCATCCATTAATTATTTAATTGTATTTACAGACATCTAAGATTAGGTGAGTTAAAAACATATAAGGAAAAACCCCCTGTAAAAATTTCACAAGGGGTTATAAGAATATTATTTTAGTACATCAATTATTTTTTGAATAGCAAAATCAAGTTCCTCATAAGTTATTACAAGTGGAGGCAGAATTCGTAAAACGGTTGTTCCCGCTGGTAATGCGATAATTCCTTTATCCATCAATTCTTTAAGAATTGGTTGAACCTTTTCTTTCAGTTCAATACCAATCATCAGACCGAGGTTTCTAAAACTTCTAACCCGATTAAGCTCCTGAGACATTATTTTTTCTTTAAAATATTCACCCTTTTCATAAGCTTGTTTAGCCAGATCGTTATCCAACATAAACTGTATAGATGCATTAGCCGCCGCGCAGGCTAACGGATTTCCTCCGAAAGTCGTTCCATGTTTACCGATTGGAAGTTCAATTTTATCCGAACAAATTGTTGCGCCTATCGGGAATCCGCCGCCGATAGCTTTGGCTACCGTTAAAATGTCGGGTTGAATTTCAAAATGATCGCAGGCAAACATTTTCCCGGTTCGGCAAAATCCTGTTTGTATTTCATCGATAATTAAAATTACATTATTCTCATCGCATATTTTTCTAACAGCCTTAAAGTATTCAAAGTCACCTATGTTAATTCCACCTTCTCCCTGAATAGGTTCCAATATAATGCCCGCTGTTTTTTCATCAACGGCTTCAGCAAGTTTTTCAATATTATTATAAGGGACAAATGAAAAACCGGGTACAAGAGGTTCAAAACCATCTCGGTATTCTGATTTATATGTCGCGCTTAAAGCACCCATTGTACGTCCGTGAAAGCCTTTCATGGCAGAAATAAAATTGGTTTTTTTTGTAGTATACCGCGAAAATTTAATTGCAGCTTCCATTGCTTCAGTGCCGGAATTTGAAAGATAAGCCTTTGTTAAATTTACGGGCGTAACACCAATCAATTTTTCAAGCAATAACGCTTTAGTATCGTTATAAAATGTTCCGGGACATGTAATCAGTTTCCCAGCTTGTTCGAATATAGCTTTTGCAAGAAATTCGTTAGCATGTCCAATACTGGCAACGCCTATTCCAGAAGCGCAATCAATATACTCGTTATCTTTATCGTCCCACAAACGAGCGCCTTTACCTCTAGTTAATACGATATCGCGTTTTGGAAATACGTCAAATTCATACTGTTTTTGGAGTTCAATGTAGTCTGTCATTGTATTGTTGTTCCTTTTCCGTTAAGTGCATCATTAAACGGGTGTTCTACCCTTCCATCAGCAATAATAATTTTTGTTTTTTTACCGCCGAGTAATTTATTTAATGCGTGAATTTTTCTTTTCATTCTACCTTCAACCAACGCTTCTTTCAGAAGCAATTCTGCAGAGCTTATATGATTTATTAGTGAAGATTCATCCTTGGAGTTTTCTAATAATCCCGGAGCCTCTATAAACTGAAATACTCTATTAGCTTTCAGTTCTTCATTTAACACAACCACAATATCATCGTTTTCAGAGTTTATAGCATATCCATTTTCATCAACAATCGGAACAGTTAACACGGGGACATATCCGTTTTCTAAAAGCATTGTAAGCAAACTGATATTAACGGACTGAGGTTTACCTGAAAAATCACGAACTAATTTTAACTTGCCTTCCTCATGCACACGTATACCACTATTACGTTTGCCTTGCACAATTTTACCATCGATGCCAGTTAAACCAATCGCATTAATTCCATTCTGTTGACACATTTCCACAATACGTGTATTGCGCAGACCTGCGTAAGCCATCATTAAAACATCAAGAGCTGATTCATCTGTAAACACAGAAGAATATCCCTTAACAGATGTTATAACTTTTTTTGGTGTGTTAAGTCTTTCGGCAAGTTCATCCCGATAAGCATTTGCTCCATGTATAATAATATATTTTTCCTCGAATGCAGCCAAATCCGAAATTATACCTTCCGTGTTAATTCCTTTACCGCCGCCGATTTTTACTATATTCATCAGATCACCTTAATAGTGTTGTTGGGCAAAAGCGTCCATTCATCAATTATGTTTAATTTTTGCGAACATACCGCAGTAAAGTCAGCCTTTTGATGAATAGTCAAATTAAAATAATCGGGGTCTTCGTTAAACATGTTATTCACATATAAATTTTCCGCATCTGAAATTATAATGTTCATCGCTCTTATATACCGTGTCTTTTTATTGATTACATCGACCCCTTTTTTAATTGCAAATTTTGTATTTCCTTTGTCAAATCGTTTCAGATAATTGAATATTTTTTCTGCTCCTATTCTCCCGGATTCTTTTATAGTTACACCCTGAAGTTCACCGTTAAATATAAACTGATATTTCGCGTCATTAAAAGGCATATTATTTTCTACAATAATTCCTTCATCCCGAAACGCACTCCGTGCATGTGCCAAAAGTTGGGTAACGGGCCCAAACTCCGGAATTTCATCTTCCCAAATCGGTTTAATATTCTTATATACTTTCCATCCGAAATCAGTTAATACAGAACATCCCCAGCCATGCCCCTGAAATTCTTTACTTTCTTTACACATTTCAGCAAAGCTTATAAGATAGGGTTGAACACTAAATTTGCATTTACTTTTTATCGCCAATAGTCTGCACATAATTAAACCTTTATTGGTTGAATAAAGTGAACCTCAAATTCGGTAGATTCATACTGAAAGTTCGCAATAAATAGAACTCTTCCCAATAACTACTATAAACGAACTGAATTGAGTGAATCGTTATAAAGTTGAGTAAATATTGGAATACTGCCAGCTCTGGGATTAGTGCGACCAACAAGTTCTTTAGATGCCGCTTCAGCTAAAGCTGGAATATCACTCTCTTTAACACCCAGATCCAAGAGACCAACAGGTATTTTAAGCTGTTTATAAAATTTTAGTAAAGCCGGAACAACTTTCGCCGCATTGTCTGAATCAGAATGCCAGGGGATATCAACCTTCATTGCATGAGCCAATTGAGCGTATTTATTTTGTGATGTTTGCATATTATACTTAACAACGGCCGGTAATACAACGGCTGTAGCAACTCCATGCGGGGTACCATACATCGCTGTAATTGGATGTGAAAGTGCATGCGCAAATCCAAGTCCGGAATTATTAAATGCTAGTCCTGCAAGAAAAGCCCCATGACACATTTCCTTTCTTGCTTCAAGATTTTGCCCATCGTTAAAAGCAACCGGAAGCCATTTAAAAATCAATGAAGCAGCTTCAAATGAGAGTGCGTCTGTAATTGGAGTTGCATCTGAAGCAACCATCGCTTCAAACGCATGCGACAATGCATCCAGCCCAGATGCGGCAGTTAAAGAGGCTGGCATTGAGAGAGCAAGCTCTGCGTCGTTTACAGAAACATCGGGCGTTATACGCCAATCAACAATTGTCATTTTCCTATCTTTTTCAGTATCTGTAATTATAGATACAGACGTAACTTCACTACCAGTTCCTGATGTTGTGTTAATCGCTATAAAATGAGGCAGATTTTTTTTTGATTTATGCATTCCTTCAAAATCATGTATATTGCCACCGTTGCTTACAACAAGTCCAATACCTTTTGCACAATCCATAGCGCTTCCACCGCCTATAGCAATTAAAATATCACTACTAAATTCCTTATATTCTTTAACTCCATCCATAACCATCTTGTCTGTAGGATTAGGACCGGCGCCTGCATAAATTTTATTTGGAATCCCATCTTTAGTTAAAACGTCAGCAACCATTTTTCCTTGGGCTTCGCCGTATTCACCTAATGAAGCGACTATAAAGGCTTTGGATCCACCAAGAGTTTTTGTCCATTCGCCAATTTTTTTAAAACAACCCGGCTCAATCAGATTAACACGAGGTATATAATAACTTCCCGGCATAATTTAGTAATCTCCTTTTCAGGACTAATTTGGAATATTTCCCGAAACTACATTTTTTAAAAAAAACATTTTGCAACACGTAAAATATAACTTTTAAATAAGACTGAAAAACTTTTACGGTATGTAAACAATTGTATTTGTCACATTTATATTTTTATTACTATCTGGTAATAAAATTTGTTTATTTTTTTCTCTATTCTTATTTATCCGGATGTCATATGAAGCGCATTTTATTATTCAGACAATCCAAACCAATCTCCAAACAT
>PGYT01000128.1 GCA_002839805.1 Ignavibacteriae bacterium HGW-Ignavibacteriae-2 | reverse complement strand
AATATTCTCCGCTATGGGCAGTAGCACTATTTTTTACAAGCTCTAGACTGGCTCCCGTTTGAGCAAATCCTATCCAGTCGTCAGGTATTCCGTTTGCGTTCTGATCACCGTTTTCAAAACCCGGATTCGCCAATAAATTCGTCAAGTCAGGAAGCTCATATGTCATTTTAAGACTAATATCATCAAATCCGTATGCTGCTTCCGGGGCGCCATCGGCTCCGTGAACAACAATTGTTGCCTGAATAAATGCTGTACCTTCCGGCATTGTTTGGGAATTCGAAAATTTCTTCCAATAAGTGGCAACATCGTTTTGAAATACTTCCCACGATTTAAAAGTTGCGCCCGTACTGCTTTTTGCTGAGATCTTTAGCGCAGCATAATTTCCGCCCGGATTAGCTGGAGAAACATCTTTTATGAACGAACTAAATTCCCAGATATCTCCCGCTTTCGCCGGAAGTGTATTTTGATATAATAAATAATAACCGCCGTTTGTACTTGTTAGTTTAGTCCAATATTCTCCATTATACGCCGTTGATTTATTTTTTACAAGTTCTAAACTTGCGCCTGTTTGAGCGTATCCAGTCCAGCCATCCGGGACACCATTGGAGTCCTTATCGGCTTCCTCAAAACCCGGATTGGCATATAAATTTACGCCAGATGTATTAACAGGGTATTCGTGGATTAGTTCTAGACTTACGTCATCAATTCCATAAGCGGCTTCAGGCGCACCATCGGCGCCATGTATAACCACAACAACTTGAATAAACCCAGTTCCCGATGGCATTGTTTTGATGTTCGAAAATTCTTTCCACTCAGCTGTAACACCGTCCTGATAAATTTCCCACGATTTAAATGTAGCTCCAGTGCTGCTTTTTGCTGAAATTTTTAATGCCGCATAACTGGCTCCCGGGAAGGCAGGAGAAACGTCTTTAATAAAAGAGCTGAATTTCCATACATCACCCTCTTTTGAAGGGAAATTATTCTGATAAAGCAAATAATAACCGCCGTTAGTGCTTGTGCATTTTGTCCAGTATTCTCCGCTATTGGCAGTCAAACTATCTTTTACTAGTTCAAGTTTTGCTCCTGTTTGTGCATAACCTATCCAATCATCAGGGATTCCATTGGCATTTTGATCACCGGCCTCAAAACCCGGATTCAAGAGCATATTTTGACCTGATAACATAACAGGCGCAAAACATATAAATAGAAATAGTAACAATTTTTTCATCAAACTTCTCCTATAGTCGTTATTTAGCAAATATTTACTTAGTAACACTAGAGAACATGATCCATGAGATACATTTGAATACAAAACTTAAACTCATTATTGTATTCATATATTTTTTACCTTAGCAAAATTACTCACTGTTTTTATTGTTCATATAATAAGCATGTAAGAAACAAAGTATAACTCTATTACTTATTATAATAAAAAGAATAAGATTGCAAAAAATTTTGGAGAGATTTTTATAATGATCAATAATTAACTAAAAAAATCCGTCCAAAGATTCTCATTACTTTAAATTATTTTTTGTAAATAAATAATAACTCAGTCTTTCAATGAACAGAAAAAAGGGACCTCTTTATTATTGAGGTCCATTTTTTCATTTATAGTCTTTTATTATCATATTATCTCTTAAACGAAGTAATTAAATTATTTCATCAGCAACATTTTCTTAGCGCTTACAAACGAACCGGATTGAATTTGATAGATATAGACTCCGCTCGCCAATTTTGAAGCGTCAAAATTAACTTGATGATAGCCTGCTTTTTTAAATCCATTTACGAGTGAAACCACTTCCTGTCCAATAATATTGTAGACTTTAAGAGAAACCATTCCATCATTTTTTATACTGTATTGGATTTTAGTTGTTGGATTAAATGGATTTGGATAGTTTTGCTGCAGCTTGAAACTAAGATCTGATATTGAATTATAATTTTCATTAACAGATGTAATTATAACATCATCAGCAAATCGATCGACCCCCTCAATTTTATCAATAACAATTGTTTTAACTTCATTTACAGCCTCAGGATCTCTTACATAAAATCTGATTTGATCGATATTTGCGAGGTCTCCGTTAAGCTGTACATCGGTCGCCAAATCAGTCCACACAGGATTATTCGGATCATTACCCATATACCTGAAACCGTTTAATGAATCGACTTTAAATGGAACGCCTTTATGCTGCCAGCCAGTGTTATCAAGCTTGAAGGGTTGACTTTCCCACATTTCATCGCCGCTCATCAGACGCATAACAATTTGATTATTGCTGCCGTCTCCTTTTAACCAGAATTGCATTCCGGCTTTCAATTCAGAAAAATCTAATCCTGGAATTATGTTTCGTTTTCTTACGGCAGTATATCCTAAAGAACCATTATAAGATATAGACATAGCTTGAGCGCCGCTGACAAAATCACTTGTAGATAAATTAAGAGAAACACTTCCTGCACCAAATTGATTCCAGCTTGCGGTTAAGGATCCTAAGTCAGAATATGTTTCAAAATCATCAACACCTCTAGGTGGTAAAGGAGGAAGTTCATTTATTGCATAAAAAGCATCGAATCGCAAAAGACGTTTAACATCATCATGTAGAGGTTTTCTTTTATCAAGTCGAATTTCAATAATTTTATTTAGACTTGCCCTAAACATTTCTTTTGTACCAATATCACGTGTCCAGTAAGTACCTAAAGGACTATCTCCCAGCCAGCGGAAACCTTTCAGAGAATCAACTATAAAAGGAACTGTTACCCAATGCCAGTTAGTATCCTGCAGGGAAATCCAGTAGGAACCCCAATAGTTAGTCTGAGTATCCGTAAAACGGAAAACAAATTGGTCATCAGTGCCGTCGCCTTTCATTAAAAATTTTATACCGCCATTATCACTAATTGTAGATAAATCAGGAATTTTAAATGTAGCGGTTCTTGATCTGAAAGCCATTCCCCAGGTTGTTCTTTCTTCTGGTTGTATTACCCAGACAGCGTTTTTATAACCTTCGGGAGATGCTGCGTCTCTTCCTAATTCGTAATCTAGTGTGCCGTATCCGAATCCCTGCCACTGGGTTTTAAATTCTGCGGAATTTGTATATTCTTCAAAATCTGCAATTTTAATGTCTCCTTCGCCATTTGGCGCCATAAAATCTACTACACGGAAATCATCAAAATATATATTATGGGAAGTAAGGTCGGAAACATCGGGGTATTCTAAATTAATTTGGAATCTTGTAATTTTTTTAAGACTTCTCTGCATATCTTCTTCTGTTTGCAGAGCCGGTCCATTTGTATACCATAAATGAAGTCCATATGTATCTGAGGAATCAAGTACAAATGGAACTCTAACAATATGCCAGGTTGTATCTTTTAATGATATAGGTTGTGATCGCCACCTGGCATCTACTGTACCTGCCTCATCAAAATATTCATAATATCTGAATCTTATGTAGTTATTTGTACCATCCCCTTTAAGATAAAATTGTAAACCTGCTTTTGCGGCACTGATATCCAAGGGATAAAAAGTTGCGTCTGTTATAATTCGTTCAGCAACACCACCCCAAGTGCTTGTAGTGGCGTTATAAGTATATTTGAAATATTTACTGCCGCCCGGAGCGACTTTTTCCGTAGAATCAACAACTAATGCAAAGTCCGATGATGCGTAACCGAAAATTCTCCAATTTTTCGCAAGAGCTTCTGTGTTTTCATAGCGTTCAAAATTTTCCAGAACTCTAGTTTGCGCTTGAATATTGCTTAAAATTAAAATTGAAGTTAGAAGGGATAGGAAAAGTACTATTGTAAATCTGTTTTTTTTCATTTCTTGTATCTCCATTTGTTACTAAGACAAATTTATAACCAAAAAATAAGACAGTATAATCTTTTTATAACTAGTAATTTACAAACAGTATAACTAGGCCGGTAGACAATTACAGAATACTAAGATGAATCGGAAAATGTTTTATTGAATGAATCCATGAAACTCCTAATTATCATTAACATAAACGATTGTTTTTGATTCTCAATTTACTGTCGTAAAATTACGTTTCAGCTGAGTCATTTAATTTTATATGTTATTTATTTAATAATAAGTCTAGAGTATGAGTGATATTTTGAGGAACTATTTTTAATTTCAACAAGAAAGTACGAAATGAAGAAACATAAGTCAACTACTTTTTATATTTATTATAATAAGATGAGCAATATTCCTTCAGTATACTCCGACTTAGTATATTTTTATAAATAACTTGAGTTTTACATATATAAAATAATGTGGGTTAATTATTCAATATAGCGAGTCAATATTAAATAATTCGGATAATAAGTTTAGTTGCAGCCCGAAAAGAATCACACTGTTGAGGCATACATTAAATAATTATTTCTAGAAATTTTGATTTTTTTAATGATAAGAATGGAAAATGCGATATTAACCTTACAAAATTATTGGCAAAATTAAATTATCAGAAATTCTGGATTGCTATAAGTTTATAATACAGATCGATTTTCTTAGCTGCTTTATTTGCTTCCGGAAATCATTATATCATGGGATGTACCTGCATTTATATTACCTACATAACAGATATTATATTTAGATAATAAATTATTTTTAAATATTATAGTTCCATTTGAGGCCTAACAATAATTAGATGTACTTTTTGAATTTCCCGACAGCGTCTTAAAATCATATTTTTATAAATAGAATATTAGTAGTTTTAACTAAAAATAATCTATTTATTTTATTTCAATCATTTCAATAATATCCGAAGTAAACAAATTGACTTGGAAATATTATTTAAAGAGTAATCCATTTCCAGAGACGTCCCATATTGTTACATTAGCATGTTCAGAAAAAGGTTTATTTTGGTTAAAAATATTAGCCATTTTTTTTCGCACTGTTAATTATAATATGCAATAATATTTATAATCTCCTTAACTCATTTATTTACAATAAGTTATAAAATGCGGCATTTATTATAAAACAATAATATTTTGACTCATTTTGAGAATATGTCTTATTCTAATTCATTTGATTTATATTTTGCGACTATCTTAATTTTTATATGTTTTATTTATTTTAACTTTGACTATTGCTTTTTAATGGCTGGCAAATTTCGCGTGGAAAACATTTTTACAAACATGTAATACTTACCATTTCCCCTCCTCAAAAATTAACACCCCTTCATTCTCAATTAAATATGGCACATGCTTTGTCTATTGATATAAAATTAAATTAAAACAAAGGCAATTCGATGAAGAACAAAATGAAATTACTGGCTACCGCGATATTCCTTTTGTTCTATACATTAAATGATAATGTAAAAATTGCAAATTCATTTGCACACGATAACCCGGATAATTCCACTGATTCTAAAGTCAGCAAAGGAATTTCTTTGATGTATCCTCAAAGTACTACAATTAATAAAACCGAAGGAGGTAGACTTGATTTCTTTTACAATTGGACTGAAGGTCCGCATATGGGAAAAAAGTTTAATTGTTCATTGGAGATAGCTCCAAATTCATTTGAAATCGACGAAGTTACATTCGACGCAACTTTTGATCCTAACCAATTATCTGTCGACTTAGATCCACACGGAACAGTTTTCAACAAGCCAATTTTATTAACTATGAAATTTGAGGGTATTGATGTAATTGACTACAGAATAAATTACGATAATTGTTTCCAATTCATTGATGAAAATGGTAATCCCTCGCAGGAAACAATTAAGTTTCAAGCATTAGAAATAAATGAAACCATGGGCACTGTAATAGTATTCGGCGCTCAAATATGGCATTTCTCACGATATGGATTTACTAAAAAGAGATAAATCAATTTTTTAACATAACAAAAGGACAATTACAATGAAAAAATTACTTTCACTAGTCGCGATAGCAGCCCTGTTATTTACGGCTTGCAATGACCAGAGTTCAATTGTTACCCCCGATATTCAGAGTAACTCTAGCAACACTACTCTTAAATACGGCAACAAAACTGTGGAATGGTTACAATTACCGGCTGCAAAAAGCAACACACTAAGAAAA
>PGYT01000127.1 GCA_002839805.1 Ignavibacteriae bacterium HGW-Ignavibacteriae-2 | reverse complement strand
CGCCGTATACTATTTTTAATTCCTCAGCTTTATCCCAGGCTGGTTCTGTTAAATTTCCATCCAATGTTAGTGTGCCTGCTGCAGTTGTGCGAGCCCATATAACATCAGAACGATTAGTTTGTGCCTGACTGGTAGAAAAAATCATAAAAAGCATCAAACACGACGCTAATAATAGTACTGATTTTTTCATTTACTCCTCCTGTTTTGGTTATGGTTGGTGTATCCGAAAACATTATTAAATAAGCACTTTAACTTCTACCGTACTTTCCGATTTTATATCGATAATATTGCCATTAATTTTTGTTCCGTTGACTAATAGTTCTTTAACTGAATTAGATTTGAATTTATTAATAATATTAATTTTATAATTTGTCCCTCTGAATCTTCTATTCACAGTATAATTTCCCCACTCATCCGGCACGCATGGGTCTATGATCAATCCTTGTTCTGTAGCGCGCACACCTAAAATCCAATCGACAATCACTTTTTGATACCAGGACGCAGAACCGGTATACCAAGTCCATCCGCCCATACCGTAGTTTGGAGAATCGGGTCCGTCAATGTTCCCTGGCGTAACATATGGTTCCGCTACATACTTATCAGGATCCTGCCCATTTGTAATAGGATTCAAACGTTTATACGCCTCCCATGTGTTTTTTTTGTCTTTAAGTAACGCGTATGCCCAAATTGCCCATGTAGCGGCATGTGTATAAACTCCTCCGTTTTCTCTTCTCCCGGGAGCGTATCGGGATAAATAACCGATATACTTATCAGGGGTTGAATAAGCGGGTTGTAATAATAGCGCTCCGTTATTTTTTAATAAATGTTCGGTAACTGAATTCATTGCCATAGTCATCCGTGAATTGTCTGTGATGCCGCTAATTACACTCCAGGTTTGAGCGTTTAAAAATATTTTCCCTTCTAAGTTTTCTTTACTTCCAATTTTATTTCCATCGTCTTTTGTAGCTCTAAAAAACCACTCACCATCCCAAGCATATTGATTAAAGTCTACTTTTAGTTTTTCGGCTTTATTATAAAACTCAAGCGACAATCCGTCTTTACCGATGGTTTTACAGATATGGCTGAATTTAACAAGTATGCCATAAAAGAATTCAGCGAGCCAAATAGACTCACCTTTCATTTCCAATCCGACTGCACTCAGTCCATCATTCCAGTCACCGGCACCAATTAGAGGAAGACCACGTTCACTGAATCTTGAAAGCACTTTTTTTATAGCTGCAACACAATGATCAAAAAGAGTATCCATTTTACCAGGATTATCATAGTAAGGCTCAATTTCATCCAAGAATTTATAGTTTCCGGTCTCCTCCAGGTAATGAATTATTAAAAATGGAAGCCACAAGAGGTCATCGGTCATTTTGGTTGGCAAGCCTGTTTCGCTTATTGGATGCCACCAGTGGAGTACCGCTCCGTCTTCAAACTGATGACGGGCGTGAAGTTTAATTTGTTTTTCCGTTAATTCAGGCTTAATTGGCAGGTAAACCAGACTGTCCTGTAATTGATCTCTAAATCCAAAAGCACCACTTTGTTGATAATACGCAGTTCGTCCTAAAAGTCTTCCTGTAACAGTTTGATAACGTAGCCATTTGTTTACTAAAATATTTATAGCTTCATCGGGAGTCTCAACAGAAAGAGGCGACAAGAAATTATTCCAGTGCAACTTTACTTCAGCAAGTGATTGGCTAATCGCATCGGCATTCATATATTTCTCAACCAGTTCTCCAATCTCCTGCTTCGTAGATTTTATTCCAATAAGAAATGAAAGTTTTTCAGTTTGACCCGATTCCACAGATTGAACTACTTTTACAGTTCCAATTGAATCATTCCATTTGCCGAGTCTTTTTGAAAGCTCATCTTTTTTTAATCCTTCCGGGGAATCAACTCCATTATACCTTCCTATAAATGTTGCTTTGTCACCATCGTAATCCGTAATTTTTTTTGTAGCAGCAATAAATCCAAAGTATGGGTATTCTATATTCCAATGTCCTCTGTCGCCAAGAGGAATTTCCCATAATCTTTTTGTCGCGAGCATTGCGTTAATATCCGAATGAAAGTCCGTTTCGATAAATGTTTTATGAAATTCGCGATGATGATCTGATGAAGAACCCAGACACCACTCAAAAAAAGAATAGATTGAAAGATCAATTTTTTGGCTGCTTTTATTGGTTATTTGGAAGTCCCATATTTCAATTTCTTGATTCATCGGGATATGTACGGTAAGTGTAATATCAATTTTTTTAAATGAAGATTGGAATACAGCATATCCCAAACCGTATCTGATTTCGTAGAAATCAAGATTTTGTTTTACAGGCATCCATGTCGGGCTCCAAAATTCGCCGGTAATGTTATTTTTAATGTAGAAGAATTTGCCCCAATTATCAGTTAGCATATCCTGATGCCAGCGATTTAATCTGTTAAATTCAGAATGTTCTCGCCAGCTAAAACCACCACCGCTTTGAGAAATTACTAAACCATAGGATCCGTTCGACAAAACATTTACCCATGGCATTGGAGTTTTATAGTCGGTTATTACATACTCATTCCCGTCGGCGGTAAAATAACCGTATTTAGTTTTAAATTTTTTCATAGTTCAGAAATCCTAGTTCAATAATCAGCATGATTTTCTTATTACTAATTCAGATGATACTTTTATCTTTCTATTTGCCGAAGAATTATTATTCTCAATTTTTGATATAAGCAATTCTGCCGCCATAATGCCTAATTCGTTAATATGTACTTTTACGGTAGTAAGTGGAGGGTTCATAAAACGGGCTAATAAAATATCATCAAATCCTACGACACCAATATCCTTAGGAATTTTTAGACCTTTGCTTTGAATAGCTTCGTAGCAACCGAGCGCCATCATATCGTTAGCGGCAAATATGGCCTCCGGCTTATCTTTACTATCAATTAGTTTCCTGCAAGCTTCTTCACCGCTTTCTTTGGAAAAATTTCCTTCAACAATCCATGATTTTTTAATCCTAATCCCGTTATTCCGGCAGGCTTCCTTAAATGCTAACTGCCTGATAGCAGCGTCGTTATTATCGGCGGGACCTGTAATAAAAGCGATTTTTGTATAATTTTTTTGCGTAATAAGATACTGCGTCATTTCATAAGCGGCATTGTAGTTGTCTATACTTATAGTACTATAAGAACCCAATCCATTATCTCCGCTAATAATTACAAATGGAATTCTCTCATTGTTCAACGCGGATTTAATGTCTTCACTCAGATATGGAATCAGTATAATTACTCCTCCGGCCAGTCCTCCACCCATGAGTGTCTGAATAGATTCAACAAGCGACCTGTTTTTGTGAGAACTGATGACCATTGTAAAATAATTGGATCGTAAAGCGGTGTCATCGACACCTCGAATTATTTCAGAGAAAAATTCATCTGCGATATCGGGTAAAATCAAACCAATCAAATTTGATTTTCGTTTGACGAAGTTTCTGGCGAGTAAATTTGGATTATAGTTTAAGTCACTTGCAACTTTTAATACAAGCTGTTTTGTCTCTTCTATTACTTTTGGATCATTGCTTAAAGCACGCGATACTGTAGCAATTGATACTTTCGCAATTTTAGCTATTTCTTTTATTGTTGCCGCCATTTAGTACTTTACCCATATTTTAGAATTAAAAAAGGAATAATATTTACTTTGGAAACGGCTAGAGATCTACAATGTTGGAATGTAAACGTTTACATTGTGGTATTAAGATACGAGTTGGGATTTTAAATGTCAAGTTAATTCGAGATGGAGAATAAAATTAAGATATATTCAATTGAAAGTAATTCGTTCTTGATAGTTTGGTAAGTAAACATTATCGATGTTATCAAATCCGGATTTGTGGATTCAGACGAATGAACTGAGCAGAGACAAATGCAAATTGCCGGGGATAAAGTTCAAAGGACAAAGAACAAATTAAATCATTCTTTGCCCATTGGTAATTATTCTATCTCAAATACTAAATTATTTTCGAATTTATATTTTTTGCTGGTTCTGGAGCATACAGCAATATTTTCATCGTCGAATTTTAACCTTTCGCCGCCTTCTGACATCCAACCGATAATTTTTGCGGGATTTCCGACTACCAGTGCATAATCGGGCACGTCGCGTGTCACTACTGCCCCTGCTCCCACAAATGCGAACCTGCCTATTGTATGACCGCATACGATTGTACAGTTAGCGCCTAACGAGGCTCCCTCTTTAACTAAAGTTTTTATATAAAATTCTTTACCTACCTGAGGATATTTGCTCCTTGGGTCAATTATGTTTGTAAAGACCATGGAAGGACCGCAGAAAACATAATCTTCCAAAGTAACGCCCTCATATACCGAAACGTTATTTTGTATCTTAACAAAATTACCTATGGAAACGTTGTTACCTACGTTTACATTTTGTCCAAGTACGCATTTTTTACCGAGTTTGGCACCGCTTTGTACATGACAAAAATGCCAGATTTTAGTACCTTCACCAATTTCAACATTGTCATCCACAACGGCGAATTGGTCTATATAAAATGATTTATTTTGCATTGTACCACCAAAGATTTGAAAAATAAGTTATTTCTTCAATTGACGTATTAACCAGTTAATTATTGTTTTACTTTTTGTTACGTCAAATATTTTATGAATCCTTTAATTTGTTTACTTTCTTCAAAAATCTTATTGTATAAATTTTATGAAAGAGGCTCTATTTTATAAATATCTAAAATAGTATATGTCATTGATATAATCTCCGAACATGATCTTTGTGAATATCTTAAAAAACTGAAAAATTAATTATTACTCTCAGAATCAAATCCTTCCGCAATATTAATCATTATTAAGATTCCCGCCCCAACAAATTATCCTTTGAATCGACAATCTTTTTGAATTGGATGTGATGAATCTATTAATTTATAAATTAAATTGATTATTTCTCCTTATAAATTCCAAATTATCGGCAGAAAACAATCCCCCAAATTATGCTACAGCATCCAGATTTTATTTTACTGATAACAGTAAAGGGTGCGGAGCGTTCATTTTTTCAACAATTTTAGAATTTCTGATATTATAAGCTAATTCTATTGATGGACGCACATCCGTGATTCCGAAACCTTCACCAGCTAGTGTAGCTTTGTAAACCTCAGTATGAAGTTCAGTAAAACCTTCCGAAAACTCGAATTCATTGTCATCGATTAGAATTGATCTGTAAGTTTTTTTATTCTTTAATTTAGCTGATTCCGGTAAATCGTTTTCATCTATCGAAAGAAACCATTTTACATTTGCATTTTGTAATTCAATAAATCCGCTTGTTCGGTCTTCCTGCGTTAAATACACCTCAGAGTTTACAACCGATCCGAACAACCAAATTAACATATCAAAAAAATGTATACCAATATTGGTAGCAACTCCCCCTGACTTTGTGGCATTACCTTTCCATGAATATTTATACCAATTGCCGCGTGAAGTAATGTATGTTAATTGAACATCCTTTTTCTGCCCATCCAACTTAAGATCATTTTTAAAATCTATTATTGACTGATGTTTTCTTAACTGCAGAACTGAATATATTTTTTTACCCGATTTCCCTTCCAGTTCTTCAAGCAAATCTAAATTCCATGGATTAAGCACCATAGGTTTTTCGCAGATTGCGTTAGCCCCCTCACGCAAAGCTAATCGTATATGCGCATCATGAAGATGATTTGGAGAACAGATGCTAAGGTAATCTATGCCGTCATTTAAGTGACGCATTTTTTCAAGATGTCGTTCGAACCTTTCAAAATCCTGAAAATAATTAGCTTTTGGAAAATATTGATCCATTATGCCCACAGAGTCGTGCGGATCGAGTACGGCAACCAGATTGCTGCCTGTATCTTTTATTGCTTTTAAATGACGCGGCGCTATATAACCGGCTACTCCTGTTAATCCGAATTTTTTCATAGTACTCTTTATCTGTTAGTTACAGTTATTTTTAATTAGTCGATTGATTAATTTTGGATTCGAGCAATGCCCTGATATCTTTTGTGTTTCGTAATTCTCTATGCCCTTTTTAAAAATAAGAATGTACGAAACTGATGTATATAATATAATTAAAAAATTTATTAAATCTTTTTTGAAATCCTCCGTCTTCGTCCTTCGGACTACGCCGGACAAAGTCCGTTTTTGTAATTTGGACTAT
>PGYT01000126.1:12301-17433 GCA_002839805.1 Ignavibacteriae bacterium HGW-Ignavibacteriae-2 | reverse complement strand
GGCTAAAAGGTCGCGGTCTGTTTTTATATTGTACAAAACTCCAATATTTCGGGATAATACTCAGGCAAAAACTTATAGTTGTGGTAATGAATACGTATGGGAAAATTTATAATAATTTATGGATTTTTTGAATGATTCGAAGTTTTCTATAAATTTAATATATAAACAATTCTTTTTTACTCTCATTTGAGCAGTGTGAAAAATAATGAATCTAAACAGGCGCTGGCACCAATTATGAGTAACATATCAAATATAAAAAGACTGATAACACTGTTAATATTTGGATTGATTTTCACCTCCTGTATGAATAAAAAGGATAAAATTGAATTCAAAGAAGTAAGAAATATCTATAAATCCGTAAGTCCGTCAATTTCTTCGATTCAAAGATTAAACAGAAACGATAGAGAATTTGCGATTTCTAACCTGAAAACATTGGGAAATATTAAAGGATTTCCGCTGATAGAAATTGATTCATTATATTCTGATTATGTTTTTGCGACTTTTATATATTTTGAAACAATCCATACAAAAGAAATTGAATTTGAAGTGTTCGGAATTTATGACGAGTATAGATTTGGAGACAGAAAACTTTATCGTTTAGATTCTACTGATTTATATTATCGCACATACATGATTCCTAATGATTTGTGTTTTGCTTATCGTTTCATCTTAAATGATACGATTAGCGGAGAGAAACAAATAATAACTGACCCTTTAAATAAGGAGCTGATACCCAAAGGAGCAAGAAAAAATTTCAGTTGGTCCGTTTTAGACTTACGGGCAAATGAACCAGATTGGAATACGAAACGATTTGATAATGTTGGCAGTAAATTAGACACAATTACGATATCCAGTATTATATTGGATAATACTCGAAATATATATGTTTATCTACCATCTGATTACGACAAGACAAACAAAAAGTATCCGGTGATTTATCTTTTCGATTCGTTTATATATCTTAATCGTGTTGAAGTTCCAAATATTCTTGATAATTTACTCCATGAAAATAAAATTGAACCAATGATTGCTATTTTCATTGATAACCCAACACGAACATCCAGAGATTACGAACTTCCAATGAATCCACTATTTAAAGAGTTTGTTGTTAACGAGCTGATACCGCAATTAAAAAATAAATATAGAATTACGGATAAACCTGCCGAGACAATCATAGGAGGCATCAGCTATGGCGGATTAGCCGCGACATATATTGCTTTTGAATACGATTCCATTTTTGGTAAAGTCCTTACACAATCAGGTAGTTTTTGGCGTGATCCAAATGGTGATTTAGAGTATGCGAACATGAACCGTACAGATTTTCTGATTAACCGGTTCATAAAAGAAAAGCATCGGGAAATAAAGCTATTCCTTGATTGGGGTTTACAGGAAAATATGGTTTATGGCGCAAACAGAAAATTTGTGAGGATTTTAAACCAGTTGAATTATGATTTTAGATTCATTGAGTTTAATGGATGGCATGATTGGTCGAATTCCAGAAAAACATTTCCTTATGGATTACTATATTTGACAGATAACGAATAAATTACCGGCGCCGACAAACGGAAATAGGCAACCTTTCTTCAAGCGAAAAAGAAGAAATTAGTATAAAATTTTTAATATAGGTAATTCTATTTTTATGGAAATGATGATTAAAACGAGCTAATTGAAGCTGGTTTATTGTATTCCTCCCTCCCCTTTGCGACGATAATACCTATCTCCCTAAAACATCATCTTTATTCGTGTATGGACAAATGTTATGCGCTAATCCGGGCAACAACATTTGAGGATGTTGCAACCAACATAGATTTTGTTTTAGACTTATTGGTAAACTCCCTAAAGGTGATGAAAGAAGGAGGCACAATCGTTTCGTTAGCTTCCCCGCAATTATTCATCGACGAAGCTCAGAAACAAACGGATACAAAAAATGTAAAGATTTCAGCTTTATTAGTTCAGTCAAACGGTGCTGATATGAATACTCTTAAAGGATTACTGGCAAACGGAACTCTAAAAGCTAATGTGTCAAAAGCCTCTCGTTTTCAGAAATGAGGAAAGCTCGTTAGCAGTTGGAGACCGGTAGAACTGTCGGTAAAATGATTGTTACCGTATAAGATAAAACTTCAGTTCCAGTAAGTTGTTTTTTGTTACGTATTACATTTACCTTAGCACGCAACTTTGCACAACCTTTAGAGTATGTGCAAGTTGCTTGTTTAAGGCTGTCTAACACAATATCCTGTTTAATTCCATCGAAAGTGTATGGATATTTCAAAGACCTCCTCATCTTATGTTTTCTGCGTGTTAAATTATTTTTATTGTGTTTTTAAACCCTGATTTGTTAATTAAATATCATTTAAAAAGCAGAGATTGTTATATTAATCCCTCACACCTTTAACAGAGGAATTAACAATTGAAAAATTGTAATAGTTGTGCCTGTATATTTAGCCTCCCACATCAAACTTGGTGTCAACGGGTCAAACTGAATTATTTCTTGATCGGGGTATTTACTGGTTAAATGTTAAACGCACCAACAAATAAATGGAAAACACTTTATGAAATATATTACCAGGTTAGTTTTAATTTTACAGTTTATTCTATTATCCGCTTGTAACGCGCAAACAGAATTAAAAAACTCTTCTAAGCCTTTCGATTATGATAATACTAAAGTTGTTGGCGGTACTTTTGAGAATAGCGAGTTTATGTACATTGATATGCCCAATAATATAAATTCAACAGATACAAGCGCCGGCTGGTTACAGAAGGGGCAAAAACTTTTAATAACGGGAAAAATCTTTAAACGTGACGGGAAAACACCCGCGCCAAATGTAATACTTTACTATTATCATACTGACATAAATGGATACTACACTAACAATAAAGATTTAGACCCAAGAGCAGTAAGGCACGGTTATATCCGTGGCTGGGTAAAGTCAAACTCCAACGGCGATTATGCGATTTATACTGTAAGACCGGCCCCTTATCCGAATGGAGATATGCCAGCACATATACACCCTTCAATAAAAGAACCTAATATAGAAAATGAATATTACATCGATGAATTTGTTTTTGATGATGATCCATTATTAACCGGCGCTAAAAGAAAAGCGCTTGAAAACCGCGGTGGCAGCGGAATATTAAGAGTAGTAATCTCGGGGGAATTACAAATCGTAGAGCATAATATTGTTCTGGGATTAAATATTCCTAATTATCCCGAAACACTTGTTTCCGAAAATTTATCCGGATTAAATATCGGCGAAGACCAACCCTCATTTATTCCATTTCACGCCTGGGGTCCGGATAAAGGAACAAGAGTTTGTCCTGTTTGCAAGTATGGTCGTTTTCATGGAATTATTTATTTTGTGGGAAACAACCCTAATTGGGAAGAAGTAAAGAAGTGGTTAATATTTTTGGAATCGGAAAGTATAAACCGCTCAGCCCATCTGAAAGTTTATTTCGTTTATGGAAAAGATGCCGGTTATAGCAAATCAATCAGACAAAGTGAGCTTGAGAAAATTGGTTCTCAACTAAATTTAGTCCATATCGCTCTTACGTTTGTGCCATCATTTTCAGATAAAGACAGTGAAGTTGATCTCAATAAAATTAATCCTGAAGTCTCTAACACATTCATAATATTCAGACATAGATCCATTATCGATAAATATATTTCCTTAAAACCAACAAAGGAAAATTTTGGTTTAATAAAGAATACACTCGATAAAACAATAAGCGAGTATTTTAATTTATCGGAACCGGAGCATAATTAATATTTTGAATATATTCCCCTAAGTTTCTTTATTATACTGATGTTTTAATTCCTGTTGATTAAGCCGGTTGTTAATCCGGGAGAACTTTTTACTCGAAACGTCATTCCTTCAATTGCTGATTTAGTTTTTACATTAAATAAGGAGAAAGAAATGCCACAATATATAATCACCTATTTAGGCGGCGATCAACCGTCAAGTCCTGAAGAAGGTAAAAAACATTTTTCAAAATATATGGATTGGTTATCCTCTTTAGGCGACTCGGCAATTAGTCCCGCAAATCCATTAAAAAACACCAACACTGTAAATCCCGACGGTACTGTCAGCAATGGTGGCAAAACACAAATGAGCGGTTTTACTATTGTTGAAGCCGATACTATGGAAGCGGCTCTCTTGATTGCAAAAGGATGCCCTTTTCTTGATATTGGCGGTTCACTCGAGGTGTCGGAATTGATACAGATGCCGGGTCAAAAACCGACATAATTTGTTTATAAAGTATACAGCCCAAAGGATAAACAATATAATGAGGTGTTAACTTCCGCTGCAATTGGTTTCATTGCATAAGCGTTTACATTTAATTATAACTGTGTATAATCTTATGGACTTTGGCAATAAAATTAATCAACGAATCAATAAAATAGGACGGCCGATCCGGAGGACAACATGGCAAAGAAAGTTGAATTAAAGACGAAGGTCAATGATGCAGATGTGGAAGGATTTCTTAATACTGTTGAGGATGATCAAAAGCGGGAAGATTGTTTTGAGATTCTTAAACTAATGAAGGCTGTTACAAAAGAGAAGCCAAAGATGTGGGGTTCGAGCATTGTCGGCTTTGGAAGTTATCACTATAAAGGTGCCAGCGGACGCGAAGGCGACTGGATGTTGACAGGCTTCTCCCCTCGTAAACAAAACCTGACTCTGTACATTATCGGCGGGTTTGATTTACATAAAGATTTACTAAAGAAACTTGGAAAATATAAAACAAGCGTTGGATGTCTGTATATCAAAAAACTGGATGATGTGGATAGAAAAGTTTTGAAAGAGCTTGTATCTGAATCTGTAAAAAAAATGAAAAACCTTAAAATTAATTAGAGTTTGTATAGAATTCCTGAAAGCCGAGAAACATTCTCTATTACAACACAGGGACATCTCCAGGTTCTCGGTGACCCGGTGAATTAGGCTTGCTGATTTCAGATAACAACAAATAGAGTTTGGAAGGGCAAGTATTATTTTGACGTTAACAAATAAATAACTTGAATTAGTTTTTATAAATTATAAGTTTATAATTTTTTCCTTACCAAAATATTGTTCTAATCAATTGATATACAAAGCACCTATCTCGCCGATCAATTCAGGCATAGTTTTTAAGAGCGG
>PGYT01000126.1:5879-12265 GCA_002839805.1 Ignavibacteriae bacterium HGW-Ignavibacteriae-2 | reverse complement strand
GATTAGTTACAACAATGTTGATGGCAAAAATAGATTATTTGTGTTAGAATACATTAACAATTTCTAAAAAATAATTAGTGGAAAATAGAAAGGACAAATAGATTATGTCACACAATACAGTTTCACTTCATCGTGTATTTCGTTCAAGACCAGAACGAATTTATAGGGCATTTCTGGATGCGGACGCAATGTGTAAATGGTTTCCTCCAAACGGGTTTACTTGTAAAGTTCATCATCTTGATGCTAAAGTTGGAGGAACTTATAAAATGTCTTTCACCAATTTTAATACAGGAAAAAGTCATTCATTTGGCGGTAAATATATTGAACTGGTTCAAAATGAACGATTGGTACTTACTGATGAATTTGACGACCCAAATTTACCCGGTACAATGAAGACAACAATTATTTTAAAAGAAGTATTTTGTGGAACTGAAGTAAATATAACTCAGGAAGGTATACCGGATATAATTCCGTTGGAAGCCTGTTATCTGGGTTGGCAAGAATCGTTGGTCCTTTTGTCAAAACTTGTTGAAGCGGATGTAACTGATTAATAATTCATTAGATTGACGCTTAAACAGAAAAGGCATTTGAAACACGTAAGAAAAATACGATTTCAGCCAAAGCCAAGCGTAATTCTTGATAAATATAACAGTGAGGGTATGGTTGTAATTAATGATCTTACTTAAAAGGACTATACTCTTTTTCGAGCATAAAATTTTATCGACTCGCATCAGACTTGTATGCCTCATAAATAGGTTTACAAATCCAAGAAAAAGTCGGCTAGTATATACAGGTCAGTTCAAATAAAATTCGATAAATTTTATTTATCCTTGTGAATAAAATGATTAAAAAAATATTCTTGATTTATATTCTGTTTATCTGTTCAAGTATCGCTCAGACTTCCAACGGAGAGTTTTACCCTTTAAAAGTTGGAAATAAATGGGAATATATAAATCTAGCATACGAGGTAAGTACAATACCGGACACAACTTATTTCACAAAAGAAATAATTGGAGATACACTTCTATCAAACGGTTATAATTATTTTGTAGTTAAAGAAAATGATAGAATATTTTACGAAAGATACGATTCCCTTAATAATGAAATAAAATATTTTGAACATGGTGGATGCGGTGATTTCGATAATTCAAAATATTCTTTAGCTTACAATCCAGATTCTACCATACTTTGGAAGCAGTGCGGAGAAATACCGTATTTCATCACTTATGAGAATACTTCAAATGAAGGTGACTCCGCATCCATCATTCTTGAAAGAGATTATCTTTATATAGAATACACAGAATTTAAAAAACATCTAGGAATATATTATCAATCTTTTTTAGAGGGTGGAATGTATGTAACCCGTTTAATCGGGGCAATAATAGATGGTAAAAGATGGGGAACTACTACTTCTATTCCTGGAAAAGATATAACCGACTTCGAATATAAATTATACCAGAACTACCCGAATCCTTTTAATCCGGTTACAACAATTAATTATTCCCTTCCAAAACAAAGTTTTGTAACAATTGTGGTTTATGATATGCTTGGCAGAGCTATTACAACATTAATAAATGAAGTAAAATCAAAAGGATTTTATTCGGTAAATTTTAATGGTAAAAATTTATCAAGCGGCATTTATTTTTACACAATTCGTTTCGGGGATTTTTTGGGAAAAAAGAAAATGATTTTAATAAAGTAATGCCTGTAGCAAACTTCAATTTTTAATAGAATAATTAGGGATTATATATGAGATTGTACAAAAATTATATTTTGCAAATACTGTTCGTAACCTTCGTATTCCCCGCAATTACTTTTTCTCAGTTGGATTCACAACGAACGAACATTAAAAATATTATTAACAATACGAACGGTTCCGTCGGGACAGCCATATTTAATTTAGAGAACGGCGATACATTAACTTTTAATGGGGAAGCTCATTTCCCAATGCAGAGTGTATATAAATTTCCTTTAGCTTTAGCAGTACTCAACGAGATTGACAAAGGAGCCTTTTCACTCGAGCAGAAAATCTACGTCAGTAAGAACGACTTACTTCCAAATACCTGGAGTCCGCTGCGAGATAAATATCCGAACGGAAATGTTGATATCGCTATCAGTGAATTGCTTACTTATACGGTTTCACAAAGCGATAACAACGGATGCGATATTCTATTCAGACTTATCGGAGGACCGGCTAAAGTAAATGAATATGTGCATAGTCTTGGGATAGAAGGAATAAATATTGTATCGACCGAAGAGGAAATGCATAAAGACGGAACTCTTCAATATAAAAACTGGACTACCCCTAAAGCAATGGGACAATTGTTGATAAAATTTGTAAAGGAGAGTATTATTTCAACTAAGAGTAAAGATTTTCTTTGGGATGTTATGGCATCCACAGTTACAGGTAAAGGAAGAATTAAAGGATTATTACCCGAAGGCACAATTGTAGCACACAAAACCGGCTCTTCAGGAATGGACGAAAATGGATTGGCTGCCGCTACAAATGATGTCGGCATAATAAAACTCCCCGGTGGAGGAGATCTTGTTGTAGTTGTTCTTGTATCTGATTGTAAAGACGATGAAAAAACTCGGGATAAAATTATTGCCGATATTGCAAGATTAGCATGGGAGTCCTCCTCCAACCAAAAGAAGATATTGGAAAAGTAGATAATACAGAATTAGTATGGACGAGAACTAAGTTTTTATATTCCCCCGTTCTATTAATTCTTAAATAATATTTATGCGGCTGTAAAAATTCAATAAAATTATTGACCTGTTTTTTTTATTAAACAAATTATTGGATTGTTATGAAAAAAATTAAGGGGCTGGTGAAGTTATTAAGAATTGATCTTCCATTTTCCGCTGGAGTCTGCGTAGTGATGGGGCAATTATTGGCGCTCGGGAAATTCGCATCGTTGTTTGAAACAATCTCAAGTTTTTTATCGATATTCTTTATCTCGTCATCAATATTAGTATTAAATGATTATTTCGACGTTGAGACTGATAAAATCAACGCGCCAGATCGACCAATCCCCTCAAACCTGGTTACCGCATCCGAAGCTCTATTTTTATCACTAACTCTTTTGTTATTAGGACTGATATTAAGTTATTTGATCAGTGTAGAAGCCTTATTTTGCTCAATTGTTTTGTCAATTATAGGGTTTCTTTATAACAGAAAATTTAAGAAGAACGGACTGCTCGGAAATCTAATGGTAAGTTTTTCTGTTGGTATGACATTTATTTATGGAGGTCTATCGGTTGGACAACCATTTAATAAAATAGTTTTGTTCTTTGGTGTAATAGCCGCGTTAATAGATTTAGGGGAAGAAATTGCAGCTGATTCAATGGATATGCGTGGTGATATATTAATTGATTCAAATTCCTTAGCAATAAAATACGGGAAAAAAGCCGCTCTCAAAATCAGCGGTTACATTTTTTTATTTGTAATTCTGCTCACATCAATTCCATTTTTAATTAATTGGTTTCCATTAGTTTATTTAGTGCCTATTCTAATAATGGATATTTCAATTGGATATTCAGCAATAAAATTATTAAAATCGCAAAATGAGGAAGGGCGTAAATATATCCGCTGGATTTATTTGGGATCTACATTTGGATTGTTGATTTTTTTAGTTATGAGACTTATTGAATTGTAAACCGGATAAACTTTAAATCTACTAGACTCTCCCCTAAAGGGCTATGGGGAATAAAGTGAGTTTAGCTATTTAGTCGGCGAAAGTTATCGCCTCTATTGTTTATTCATTTTGGTTAGTATTTGTTCAAATCAGTTTTAAAAACATTAAACCGTATAATCAATAGCTGCATAAAAGCGCGGTTACATAATATTTTATACCTATAGTTAAGTATTCTAAAAATAGTTGTTACGATTTTTATTTAATGTATCTGCTTTATAAAAAATTTTGGAGGAATATTTATGAGAACTATTATATATACAAAGTACGGAGCACCTGAAGTGCTTAAAATAAAAGAAGTAGAGAAACCGAAACCCCGGGACAATGAAGTACTTATAAAAATATACGCTACAACAGTTACTGCTACCGAGTGCACATTTAGAAAAGGGAAACCATTATTTTCTAGATTATTCACCGGTATAACAAAACCTAAAAATACCACTCTTGGTGAAGAGTTAGCCGGAGAAATTGTTGAAACAGGAAAAGATATAAAATTATTTAGTATAGGTGATCAGATATTTGGAATTTCCGGAACCAATTTTGGAGCTTACGCAGAGTATATATGTCTGCCCGAAGATGGTGTAATCACCTTAAAACCCGCCAATATCAGTTATAAGGAAGCAGCTTCAAGCTGTGACGGAATATTGACAGCTCTGCCTTTCCTTAGAGATAAAGGAAATATTAAAAGCGGCCAAAAAGTTCTTATCAACGGCGCCTCCGGAAGTGTGGGCGCGGCGGCGGTACAAATTGCCAAATATTATGAAGCCGAAGTTACAGGTGTATGCGGTACTTCAAATTTGCAGATGGTGAAAAATCTGGGAGCTGATAACGTAATCGATTACACTAAGGAGGATTTTACTAAATCAGGCGTGACCTACGATATTATTTTTGATACTGTTGGCAAGCTTACATTTTCATTATGTAAAAATTCACTGAAACAAAAAGGAATTTTTCTTGAAGCTGCAATCGGATTGGCAATTATTCCCACAGTATTGTGGAATTCAATTAGTAACAAACTGTACGACGGCAAAAAAATAAAAATCGCAGCGACAGGTTTAAGACCCGCCCCCGAAAAAATTAAAGATTTAATATTGCTTAAAAAACTTATGGAGTCGGGAAGAATTAAACCCGTAATAGACAGAGTATATCCTTTTGAACAAATTGTAGAAGCTCACAGGTATGTGGATAAAGGGCACAAAAAAGGCAATGTTGCAATTGTTATGGAAGGTAACAACGGGGATTAAGTAATAAATATAAACAAGCGAAGGGAAATATTTAGAATAATTCAAATTTATACCCGAATGATAATTGAATTTCCCAGCCGTTCAAAAAGTTATTAGGTACATTTTTGTAATTTTTTATATTGAACCGAAGAATTTTATTTCTAATTATAAAGTGATCGTTTTGAAAAACATTTTTTAGTCCTATTACCCTTGTTTTTTCTACTATACCTGTTGGACTGTTTTCGTGTATATAATTTTTTTGCGGAAACTCGGTAAGTATATTTATTGAACCATGATTGATAAGTTGAGCGAAGAGAGATGCGACCCAATACTCTGAAAGTGATTTATCCAATGAAAAAAATATAGCTCGGGAATCAGGCGGAATCCAATGTCCCAGAGCTGTATATTTTAACTCCCTATCCGATGTTTTATAATATCTCACACCGTCAACTTCAATAGCTCTTCCCAGAAAATGTTTATGGTTATACATATACGGAGCTACGAATACATATTCCAGATTGGCATAAAAACCGGACATATAAGCGTTAAAACCAAACTGGTAAGAGATAGCAGAGGGATCATTTGGATTATCTTTTTTGGGGTCATCACTAAAACTAACTTCGTCAGAACTTAACTCGCCGTATAAATTAAATCCGGCGAAAGGAGAAATTGAAATATCGAAACTAGTCAAACTGTTTTGATATTCTTTAAATAAATTATGCTGATAAATAAGCGGATTTATATCCCCCAGGACCGGATATCTTCCGTAAATAATTTTCATATAAGACATACCCAGATTTACTTGTTTAAAGATGGACCATTCAATCCTTTGCAGAAGCATACTTTTGGGCTGCTTGTTAAGATAAGATACATCATAATAACTTTTAGTTCCGGCGAACTGCGGCTCGTAGTCAGTTAATGTGGAATAAAGCATACTGAACTTGGCATTATCGAACCACAATACAAATTTAATAAAATCGAAATATGCCACGTTATCGGAGACGAATAAAGTGGAATTTTTTCCCAGGCCCCATTTCAAATTATCCCTTCCAAATTGAAATGTAATTCTACCGCCTGGTGATTGATAACTGAAATATGCTTTATTAAAAACCCTGAAATCTGTATCCTCCCATATATTTTCTGGCAAATTTGTTTTGTTATCGGTGTGCTCATATACCGGCCAATAATTATTTGTAGTAACACCAATCAACAAACCGATTGAAGTATCGCGTGAGGCTTCAAGATTTAATCGTAATGATGGTTGTCTTTCTTCATAACGCGTAATAAAAAATCTTGTATCCGCAGTGGAAATTATTGTCTCTAACTCCCCCCTCCCGTAAAGTTCGTAATGCCAGAGGTCCTTGTACTCAAAGTCCGGTATAAATTGTTTGAGCCTTCTCAGTGTATGAGGATTTATTAAATCACTTTTCTTTTTTAACATTTCAAATATATAATTACGCCATTCTTT
>PGYT01000126.1:0-5852 GCA_002839805.1 Ignavibacteriae bacterium HGW-Ignavibacteriae-2 | reverse complement strand
GATATATATCACGCGATTCCTGGGCAATAATTATAATGTTTATTGCCAGAAAGACTATAAGAGGTTTAAAGATGGATGTTTTTAACGGAGAAGTAATTACCTCAAGACTCATCATTATCTCCTGAATTTTAAACAGAAAATAAGTCATTATGTCTTTTTAGTAAAGAAGAATCTTGCGATTCCCTTAGTAAATTTTTAATCCTGATTCTTTGTCAAAAAAATGGAATTTATTCGGCAGAATATTAAATTTTCTATTTTTATAGTTACCGCTTATTTCACTCTGAGCAAGTCTGGCAGTCATATGTTTTCCATTAATTAAAAAATAAATTGCAATTTCAAATCCCATAGGTTCAACCAGAATTATATCTGACTGAAACTGAAATTCCGATTTATCATTTACTTCCGATAATTGAACAGATTCGGGGCGGAAACCAAATATTATTTCTCTGTCTACACATTTTTCTATATGTTGGAGAATGATATTTGGGATGGGAATATTCATTGATTTATCATCTGAAATAAAACGTAAGGCGCCATTATTTTTAATTGTTCCTTCTATAAAATTCATTGAAGGACTTCCAATAAATCCTGCGACAAATGAATTAAGAGGATAATTATAAATGTTTAATGGCGTGTCAATTTGTTGAATAAATCCATCTTTCATTAGTACTATTCTATCCCCCAAGGTCATGGCTTCTGTTTGGTCATGCGTAACATAAATCATTGTAGAATTAAGTCTGGAATGCAGTTTCGATATTTCAGTTCTCATCTGGACGCGCAACTTCGCGTCAAGGTTACTTAAAGGTTCGTCGAATAGAAACACCTTGGGTTTACGAACAATCGCGCGTCCGACAGCAACGCGCTGCCTCTGCCCACCGGATAGTTCTTTAGGTCTTCTATGAAGCAGGTCTTTTAATTCAAGTATATCTGATGCGTAATGGACCCTCTCTTCAATTTCAGATTTTTTATATTTTCTTATTTTTAGTCCAAAAGCCATATTCTCAAATACAGTCATGTGCGGGTAAAGTGCATAATTCTGGAAAACCATCGCGATATCTCTTTCGGATGGCGGTATGTTGTTCATCAATTTACCGTCAATATATAACTCACCGAAGGAAATATCCTCCAATCCCGCTATCATTCTAAGAGTTGTAGATTTACCGCATCCCGATGGACCCACGAGCACTAAAAATTCTTTATCATGTATTTCAATGTTAACCTCTGAAACCGCAACATTGCCGCCATCATAAGTTTTGCCGATATTAATAAGTTTTACTTCTGCCATTTATGCCTTCATTAGGGGAGTATTTTAGATCTATTTTTATAATCATTATACCATGTATAATTTGGAACTGTTAAAGGGAATGCGGTTATTTTTCCTCCGAACCCGAGAAAACGAACAGTAAATATTTTAATTGGTATAGTTTCAATACTGTTGAACAAAGATTCGTTAATTTTGACGCCTTTTTCTACAGCCAGATCAGCGGTTGAATTATTAAGAAATAATTCGATTTTGTTTAACCGTACTTGTAATTCCAAAAATGTTTTTAGAGAATCATAACTTAAACTAGATGAGTCCATTGACGTAGTTCTATTAATTAATTTAATTATGGAATAGCCATCAGCGGTTTTTATAGGTCCTGTTATCTCTCCAATTTTTAAAGCGGCTGCTGCCTTACCAAGATCACCTCCCTCTGTAATTGGGAACAAACCCCATTCTCCACCATTATTTTTAACAATTTCTCTTTGAGAATATTTTTTCACGAGCTCACGAAAGTCTTTTCCATCTTCCAGTTCTATAAGAACTTTTTCTATTATTTCAAGATCGTTGTTTAATATTTCCAAAATATTTATTCTTGGAATTTGGGCGACAGAATTATAATTGGATTTATAAAATTTATAAAGTTCTTCTTGTGTAACAGATAAATTCTTAACAAATTTATCTATGGCAATTTGCGATAAATAATTTTCTGACCACATCATTAAATCACGTTTTAATTCAGGGCTGTTAGATAGATTAAGATCCAAGGCCTTTTGGGTCAATACAGACTGTTCAATAAAACTCCTTACTTTGATATTTAGCTGATCAACAATAGATTTTTGAGATATAGTATTGAGAGCGAATCTTTGATTAGATAAATAAAATAAAAAATCAGTGAGTGTTTTATTATTACCGTTTATTTTTACAAATTCATCTGATTTTTCGTCCAGAGGAATTGAACTAAGTAAATCCACGAAAATATTTTCATCAATAGTAAATTCGCCTTCCACAGAATCTGAAACTGATTTATATTTTTTAAGTATTATCTTTAGCAAATTTTCTGATACCTTACTAAACTTACGAAAATCTGCTTTTGCTTTTAATCCGCCAATAGTTTGATTCAGAAATTCCTCACTCAGTGAAAACGCCTTTCGGTCATAAATAATTTTATAAACTAAATCTCTTATTGTCTGCGGATTCTCATTTTCTATCCTCGGGTTGATGTTTTCTTTTATCAGTTGTGCAACAATCCATCCATTTGTGGTTTCGAATGGTTTTGTAATTTGATTTTCACCAAGTGCAAATACTGAATCTTCGAGATCCGTATTTTCAAAATCTCCAAAGGTAACATCACTGTTACGAATTATTATTTGATTAAAGATTTCTGAATTTTTAGATTCGAAAGTTTCACTTGAATTCAAGGATTCATAAAAATTCGAAATGAGGAGGGAATCCTTTGAAGCGAACAAGGTAATATTTAATAATTTTGAAAATTTTTGCAGACCTTGTGAAATTTCCGTTCCGCTGATTTCTATTTTATTAGTGATTTTGAATTTATAAAGTTCATTTTTTAAAAACAGCTCCTCCAATGCATTCATAGAATTAATATAAATTTCCATAGTGTCCAGATGGTTATCGTGAGCTTTTTGAGCCCATAATTTTTCGGCTATTAAAGAAAATAAAAATTTTCGTTTCATTGAATCCGGATTTTCTTTTCTGTCGGTGAAAAACGGCGATAATTGTAGGCGATCATTAAATTCTTCGGCGGAAATTTCCAAGTTTCCAACTTTTGCGATTATTCCTTCTTTCACTTGTGCTCCGGTATAATTGGGCAACAAGCACAACACAAAAAAAATAAATACATTAAGATATCTGTTATTGAAGGAAATCAACCTTTAACACTCCCCATCATTATTCCCTGAATATAATATTTCTGCATTACAAGAAATACAATTAGCACCGGAAGAATAGTTATTACAGAACCTGCCATCATTAATTCTGTATCTTGCACGTGTTCTCCCATCAAATTCGCTAAGGCTACAGGCATAGTGTACATCGAAGAATCAGTCATTACTATTAAAGGCCAAAGAAAGTCGTTCCATGTTCCCATAAACGTGAATAAACCTAGTGTAACTAAAATAGGTTTACATAAGGGGAGAATTATTTTCCAGTATATTTGGTAATCACTTGCCCCGTCTATTTTAGCAGCTTCAATTAAACTGTCTGGTATTGAAAAAGCGTATTGCCTTATTAAAAATATCCCAAAAATACTCGCCATACCTGGAATTATGATAGCGAAGTATGTATTTATTAATCCCATTTCTTTAAGTAAAAGAAATACAGGTAACATAGTAACTTGTGCAGGAATAATCATTGAGCTAAGTAAAAAATTAAATAACGATTTACTGCGTGAGAATCTTATTTTAGCAAACGCGTACCCTGCCATTGAATTTACTACCAATGAAAAAACAGTAACCCCTATTGATATAACAACACTATTAATGAAGTAACCAAAAAGATTTAATCTAGTAAACAATAAAATGTAGTGTGAAAAATCAATTATCGGCGGTAAAAGTTTAGGAGGATAGGAATTGGCAGTTCCTGTAGTCATTAACGAAGCTGATATCATCCAAAGAAAAGGAAGGAACGAAACTATTCCAATTATAACAGCTATAGAAATAACAATGTATTTTTTAGTTTTATACATGTTTTTCCTTCTGAAGTCTAAATTGAATTATCGTACCAATAAGTATAAACAGAAAGAGGACAAACGCTATTGTTGTAGAATATCCGATATTCCACCAGCGGAAACCTTCGTGATACATATATAAAACGATACTTAAAGTGCTGTTGAGCGGGCCTCCCTGTGTCATAATATAAGGTTCGGCAAAAAGTTGAAAATAACCAATCATTGTAATTACACTTATAAATAGTGTTGTAGGAGCTAGCATTGGGATTGTAATATTTCTGAATTTCTGCCAAGCATTGGCTCCTTCCAAACTGGCCGATTCATAAAGTTCCTCCGGAATATTGTTTAATCCGGCAATAAATATTATCATGTTGTAACCGAAATTTTTCCAAACTGCCATAATAATTATAGCAGGCATAGCAAAATTTGGATCACCCAGCCAGTCTATGGGATCTAAGCCGACAAAACCAAGCACATAGTTTAACAAACCAAATCGAGGATGGTAAATATATCTCCAGACTATTGAGACTGCAACCAAAGTTGTAACAACAGGGAGAAAATAAATGATTCTGAAGAATCCCTTGTATTTAATGAGTTTACTATTAAGAAGAACGGCCGCACCCAATGAAACAAACACTGAAAGTGGGCCACCGATAAGAACAAAATAAAAAGTGTTTTTTAATGCAATCCAAAATAACGGATCGTTTAATAAATCTAAATAATTCTGAATTCCCACGAACCTCATATAGCGGATATTACCAAGAGAGTAAATGTCGAAATCTGTAAAACTCAGGACAAATGCTGCGAGAACTGGTATGAAAAAGAAAACGCAAAGCACAAAAAGTGATGGTCCCAGGAAAATAATTAACGACGCCACATTAGATTTTGATTTCATATTCATTTATTGCTCAGCATCCATCTGCGTTTTTCAAGAATTTTATTCACGTCCTTGTCCAACAAAGTCAGAGCTTTTATTGTAGACAATTTATTCGCTGCAACAAGTTCTGCGTATTGTTGAATTTTTGAAAAAACAATTTGCTCCCATTCAGGAATTTTCGGTGTAGGTTTTGTTTTTTGCAGCTGATCATAAAACGCTGTCATATATTTATTCTTTGTAAATGTTGAATCCTTCCATACAGATTTTACCGCCGGTAAAGATGAAACCAGGTTGTAAAATTCTAATTGTATTTTTTTTGTGGACAGAAATTCTATCCATTTCCAGGCGTAATATTTATTAGGCGATTTTTTATTTAACACCAAACTCGCTCCACCGGCCAAAGAATATCCCGGATAGTTACTATCGGGTGAAGGTAAGGGTGCTGTCATCCATTTGTCCTGAAGCTCGGCCGGCAGTCTTTTTTGCATTTCCGAAACATTCCATGGCCCCGTGATATAGAGCGAAAAGTAACCTTCCGCGAAAGCTTGATAAAGATTAAGAACCTGTTGCAAATCAATCGGTGCCAAACCTTCGTAATAAAATTTAGCGAGGTAATCAAACGATTCCCTGAATAACCTATCTGAAAAATTGCCATAAGAATCGTTATTTTTTAACAATCCTGCGCCGTTTTGTAGTCCAAATATTATAAAAGGTGCCCATTCATTTGTTGGGATAAAAAAAGCGTATTTATTTTTATCATTAAATTTATTTTTTATTTTAACTGAAACATCATACAATTCATCCCAAGTTTTCGGTGCATTTTTATGACCTATACTTTCAAGTATATCTTTTCGATAAAACAATAAGCGAGTATCAACATACCAGGGAATTCCAAATACTGTGGAATCCAGAACATTTGTATCCCAAATTCCACTGAAATAATTTGAATCCGCAATAATATTGGATCCGTTAATGAATTCGTTAAGAGGAGAAATAGCGCCGAGAGCCCGAAATTCGGGAACCCA
>PGYT01000017.1 GCA_002839805.1 Ignavibacteriae bacterium HGW-Ignavibacteriae-2 | reverse complement strand
CTACTCACATCGGAAAAAGCTTAATCTATCAACTGACAGGTCAATTTCTTAATCAGTTTAAAATAAAAAAGCCAGGCTCGGTAACCTGGCTTGCCGTTAAGTGGGCAGAGACGGAATTGAACCGCCGACACATGGATTTTCAGTCCATTGCTCTACCGACTGAGCTATCTGCCCTTAAAAGCGATTCCAAATTTATAGAAATTGAAAACAAAAACAAAATAAAAATCTTTTTTTATGATATTTTTTTAAATTAGTAGAGCCGCAATCGCCAATATATCGATAATTACTAATGTAACGCTTACTTCTTTGTATTTTCCTAACGCAAGTTTTATAACGGTCCAACTTATAAAACTCCAGATTATTCCCTGAGTAATTGAATATGTAAGCGGAATAAGTATCATTCCAAAAAAAGCGGGTATTGCGTCGTCAAACTGTGTCCAATTAATTTTAAGGACAGGCTTCATCATGAACACGCCAACCAATATTAATGCGGGAGCTGTAGCAATTGCAGGAACTATCGATAATAGAGGTGAAAAGAACATAAATGGCAGGAACAATAACCCCGCAACAATTGCAGTTAAACCTGTTCTTCCCCCTTCTTCAACACCTGTGGCCGATTCAATATAACTTGTACCGGAACTTGTTCCAAAAATACCGGAAATAGTTGTTGAAACCGCATCTACAATTAATGATTCTTTAATGTTTCTAGGCTCACCTTCATTATCAACAAGGTCAGCTGCTTCTGCTACACCAATAAAAGTTGATAAAGAATCGAACATATCAGTAAAAAGAAAAGCAAAAACTACCGGAAACATCGCCAGTGTTAAGGAATCTATAAGATTCATACTTAAAAAGACACTGAAATCGGGGTAAGAGAATAAACCCTTCCAGGTTACAAGAGTTGCCACTCCATAATTGATTTCGGCGGCGTTTCCATATAATCTACCGATAGGGATTGATAGAATGGTAGTGATAGCTATTCCTAAAATTATGGCGCCTTTTAATCTCTTAATAATAAGAATCGAAGTAATAAATAAACCAATCAGGAATGTAATGCTTATAGAGTCTAACGAACCTATAGAAACCAGAGTGGCAGGATTATCTACAATAAATTTAGCATTTACAAAACCTATAAAAGTAATAAATAAACCTATACCGGCAGAAATTGCGAATCTGATTTGTTTCGGAATTGCATGAACAATCTTTGTTCGTATGTTGAAAATAGAAAGAAGCAAAAATATAATACCAGACCAAAACACTGCACCAAGAGCAACTTCCCACTTTACCCCCATTCCAAGAACAACTGAATAAGTAAAAAATGTGTTAAGTCCCATACCGGGGGCTAATACAATAGGATTTTTAGCATAAATTCCCATCATAATACTGCTGAATGCACTTACCAAAATCGTTGCTGTAAGAACACCGCCAAATGGCATTCCGGTATTCGCTATGATCGCTGGATTTACAACAATAATGTACATTGTTGCCAGAAATGTTGTTATCCCGGCAACGACTTCAGTTTTAAAGTCAGTTTTATTTTCGGTGAAGTTAAAATATTCTTTCATAATAATTTATCCCGATTAGTTAAAAATTCCATTTAACACCAAGTGTGGGCATTACTTCAATTTCATACTCACCTTTATCATTTGGAGGCAGGAATTTATTGCTAATTTCTACTTCGCCACCGACGGATAAATGTTTATCTATATTATACCAAAGCTGAGGTTCTGTTAGAAGAACAAATTCTTTATCATCATTTGCGTCGCTTCTGGTCCATAAATCTAAGAATCCTGTAAAATGTAATTTACCGTCAAGCAAAGGGACAAACCATACAGTGGTCAACTGCATATCTGATCCTGTTGATAAATAATCTTTTCTATATAATAAATCGGTATTAAGTGTTACGAATCCAAGGTTTATAGGATAGCTTGCTCCGGCTAAAACGATGTGTCCTAATGGACCCCATGGAGCTGTTCCATCATTGTATTGAATTGTTGCAGACAAGCCCTTTACCCAAGGGATACTTATATAACGGGCAATTTCAAAATAAGCCAATGAAAGTGAATTGTTGCCTTGCCTGTTATAATCAAAATCCACAAAAAAGAATGTTGCACCATATTCATCAGGTTTGAACATCTCAATAGTACTTGTAAAATAATCTCTACCTTCACCTAAATCATAGTGTAATTGAATGTTTTGAGCGCTAATATCAGCGACAATAAAGAGTAAAATCACAAAAAATTTCTTCATTAAAAATCTCCTTTGATTATTTTGATTTTGGTAACAACAGATTTAATAAAACGCCTATAATTCCGGCCAAACCAATACCGGCTAATTGAAAATCTCCATAACCTAATGCCATATCACCTATTCCAAAAACTAGTATTACAGCTACTATAACAAGATTACGAGAATTTGACATGTTGACTTTATGGTTAACTAATGAACCGATTCCGATGGCGGCGATCATTCCGAAAAGCAATACCATTATGCCACCCATAACTGGCAAAGGAATAGTTTTTAATACCGCGCCAAGTTTACCCAAAAAGGCTAAAGCAATTGCAAAAAAGGCCGCTATAGTCATCAATTTTGGTTCAAACCTCTTTATTAAAGCAACAGCTCCGGTAACTTCTGAATATGTTGTATTTGGGGGGCCACCAAGAAAAGATGCAATTCCGGTCGCAATTCCATCACCTAAAAGTGTTCTGTGCAAACCCGGATTTTTAATATAATCTTCTTTAGATGCCTCAGAAATCGCCAATATATCTCCTACATGTTCAATTGCCGGTGCGATAGCCACAGGAAGTATGAATAAAATTGCGGCAATATCGAATATTGGAAATTGATAACTGCCGTTGGCGAGTGCTGCAGTCCAAGGTATCGAAAACCATTCTGAATCTATAACCGGCTGAAAACTGACTTTCCCTAAAATTAAAGCGAGTATGTAACCTGAAACAATTCCACAGAGAATTGGGATAAGACTAAAAATTCCTTTCCCTTTCATCACTACAAAAACCGTTACTGCTAAACTGAAAAGAGCAATAATGACGGCCATTGAATCAACTTCTGCTCCCCCGTCAAAATTTTTTGTCATTCCTACGGCAACAGGAGCAAGTTTTAATCCAATAACCATAATTACTGGACCTGTTACAACCGGTGGAAGGTATTTTTCAATCACCTTTATCCCTTCAATTTTTACAAGGACTGAAAGCACTATGTAAACTAATGAAGCGCTTGCCAATCCGCCAAGTGTCGCTGCAACTCCAAATTGTTGAATACCAATTTGAATTGGCGCGATAAAAGCGAAAGAACTTGCTAAAAATACAGGTACTTTACCTTTTGTAATTAATTGAAAAATTAATGTACCCAGTCCGGCCGTAAATAACGCTATTGATGGATCCAGCCCGGTTAACAGAGGCACTAAAACCAAAGCGCCGAACGCAACAAATAACATTTGTGCGCCTAATATAATATCATTGCCTTGCAATTTTGACTGCATTTAACCTTCTGATTTTTTAGGATAATAAAGTTTTTTTATAAGATTATTTTTGCGCCTCAATATAGAAGAGGTATACTTTAAATGAAACGTTTAACTGTTAAGAAATCATTAACATTTGTGAGGTATTTCATAAAATAGTTTTCAATTTTATGTTAAATGATAAAATTAGATTGGCAGGTATAAAAAAACCCATGAATTTTATAGTAGAACCTGATTCATGGGCTTTCTAATTATAAATTATTTACTGTGCTTAGATTACTAATTAAATATATTTAGTCCCCTAATGTGGCTACAAGAATAGCTTTAATAGTATGTAGACGATTTTCAGCTTCATCAAAAACTATAGAATATTCTGATTCAAATACGTCCTCTGATACTTCCATTGCTTCCAAACCGAACTTTTTATAAATTTCTTCACCAACAGCGGTTTCACGATTATGGAACGCCGGCAAACAATGCATAAATTTCACATTAGGATTACCTGTATTTTTAATCATTTCCATATTTATCTGATAGGGCTGCATAACTTTGATTCTTTGCTCCCATACTTCATCGGGCTCGCCCATTGAAACCCAAACATCTGTGTACAAGAAATCAGCACCGTTTACTCCTTTTACAGGGTCCTCAGTCAATGTTATGGTTGCGCCAGTTTCTGAAGCAATTTGTTTACATTTCACCAATAATTCTTCATCAGGCCATAAATTCTTGGGAGCTACTGCAATAAATTTCATTCCCATTTTTGCGCAACCAACCATAAGAGAATTACCCATATTATTCCTGGCATCACCCAAATAAGCCAAAGTTACTTCATTTAAAGGTTTATTTGTGTTTTCCATTATAGTCAGGAAATCGGCTAAAATTTGTGTTGGATGAAATTCATTAGTAAGTCCGTTCCAAACTGGAACGCCTGCATATGCGCCAAGTTCTTCCACAATATCCTGACCGTAACCACGGTATTCAATTCCGTCATACATTCTTCCAAGAACTCTTGCTGTATCTTTCATCGATTCTTTCTTACCCATTTGAGAGCCAGATGGGCCAATGTAAGTTACACCCGCTCCTTGATCCATTGCGGCAACTTCAAATGCACATCTTGTTCTTGTAGAATCTTTGGCAAAAAGCAGTACAACATTTTTACCTTTAAGTTTCTGTTGCTCTATACCTGCATATTTTGCCGATTTTAAATCCTTTGCTAAATCCAAAAGAAACCGTATTTCTTTGGGTGTAAAATCAAGTAATTTTAAAAAATTTCTATTCCTCAGATTAAAAGCCACTGTAAACTCCTAAATTATTTTTTCCTATATGGAAATCTAATTATTTTATCAATTATTATTTTCGGAGTAGTATAAAAATAACTTACAAACGTAATTAAACTATACTATTCAACAATTATTTATAAGGTTATTCTAGTACCACAGTCCTCATATTGAAGCTGACTAGCTTCGGTTATAACTGTTTCTTTTCCACCATTAACTACAAATTCGATTGCTGCTTTAATTTTAGGTCCCATACTACCCGCAGAAAACTGACCTTCTGCAAGGTGTTTTTCCGCTTCTTCAACTGATATTCTATTAAGCGCTTGTTGGTTTGCTTTATTAAAGTTTATGTAAGCTTTTGGAACATCTGTCAAAATAAAAAACGCATCAGCTTTAATTGAACTACCGAGAACAGCTGAGGCTAAATCTTTATCAACAACCGCTTCAATGGCCTCCAAATAATTATTCTGATGTCTATAAACAGGCACACCGCCGCCACCGACTGCAATAACAATATTCCCTTCTTCGGCCAATTGTTTTATTACAGATTTATTAAAAATATCCAGTGGTTTGGGCGAGGCCACAACACGTCTCCATCCCCTTTTACGCGAGTCCTCCTGAAAAATCCATTTGTTGGTTTTAGCTAACAAATCCGCTTCTTCTTTCAAATAAAAAGTCCCTACAGGCTTCAAAGGATTTTCAAATGCCGGGTCATTAATATCAACCAATACCTGTGTAACCATTGTAATAACATTTTTTTCCATTTTATAATCATTAAGGACGTTGCGCATTTGTCTTTCTATCATATAACCGATTCCACCCTGGGAATCGGCTACACATATATCTAATGGCATTTTAGGAATTTTAAATTGGTTAAATCCCGCTTCATTACGAAGTAAAATATTCCCAACTTGAGGACCGTTGCCGTGAGTAATAATAATATTATAACCATTATTAATTAGCTGCAGCACCTTTTCACACGAATCATACGTGTTTTTTTCTTGTTGCTCTATTGTTCCTTTTTCGTTACCGCGTAATAACGCATTACCGCCAAAAGCAACTACGGCTAATTTTTTACTCATAAAAGTCCTTTTTGTTTAAGTACTGTCTTTAATGTATTAGCTCCAATTTCCTGAAGTTCATACATGACCCTAGTGGAGGGTTTATTGATTTTTAGTATTCTACCCAAATCGATAGGTGTACCAATAACTACGGAATCACAATCAACTTTGTTGATTGTATCTTCAAGGTCTTTCATTTGTTTATCGCCATAACCCATAGCAGGAAGCAGTATTCCAATATTTGGATATTTGGTGAAAGTTTCGGTTATAGAATCCACCGTAAATGGTCGAGGGTCCACAATTTCTTTAGCGCCTAATTTTTGTGCTGCTACAGTTCCGGCTCCGTATTTCATTTCGCCATGTGTTAAAGTCGGGCCGTCCTCAACAACTAAAACTCTTTTGCCCCTTATTAATTCAGGATTATCCACGGTTAATGGCGATGCGCCTTCAATAATTATAGCATTAGGCACGACACTTTTAGCGTTGTTAATAACCGTCAAAATATCTTTTGCGTCCGCGGAATCTATTTTATTAATAACAACAGCATCTGCCATCCTTAGACTTGTATTGCCGGGATAATAAATCATTTCATGCCCAGGTCTATGCGGATCGACGACTGTAAATGTAACGTCAGCTTTGTAGAAGGACATATCGTTATTTCCGCCATCCCAAAGAATAACATCGGCCTCTTTTTCAGCTTCTCGCAATATAGCCTCATAATCAACACCTGCATAAATAATTCCACCGCGGGCTATATGTGGTTCGTATTCCTCAATTTCTTCAATAGTACATTCATGTTTTTTTAAATCTTCTATTGCAGCAAATCTTTGTACCTTTTGTTTTACCAAATCGCCGTAAGGCATCGGGTGACGAATAGCTACAACTTTTTTGCCGGCCTCGGTTAAAATTTCAACAATTTTCCTTGAAGTCTGCGATTTACCGCATCCGGTTCTTACAGCCAAAACTGCCACAACAGGTTTAGTGCTTTTTATCTGAGTTTCTTCCCCGCCCAATAAACGGAAAGAACAACCTGCGGCATTAACGATTGACGCTTTTGTCATTACATAATTAAATTGTACATCGGAATAAGAGAATACAACTTCATTTACTTTAAACTCTTTAATTAAATTTAACAGTTCAATTTCTTCATAAATTTTAATTCCATCAGGATATAATTTACCAGCAAGTTCAGCCGGGTAAACTCTACCATCGATATTCGGAATTTGGGTTGCTGTAAAAGCAACTACATTATATTCTTCATTATCTCTAAAAAAAACATTAAAGTTGTGAAAATCGCGCCCGGCTGCGCCCATAATTAATACATTTTTGCGTGACATTAAATATTCTCCTTTGTTTTATTCCACTGTTACACTTTTTGCTAAATTGCGTGGCTGATCTACATTCAATCCTTTGCCTACAGCAATATGATAAGCCAATAACTGTAATGGAATTGCAGTTAATATTGGCATAAGCATTCTTATTGTTTCAGGCACACGAATTGAGTAATCAACTAGATTATCTATTTTATCATCATGTTTGCTTGCTATGGCAATTATTTTTCCTTTTCGTGCTTTTACCTCCTCAATGTTACTAATAACTTTATCATATACAGAATCCATAGGCGTTATAAAAACAGACGGCATATTTTCGTCTATTAGTGCTATAGGTCCGTGTTTCATTTCGGCCGCGGGATATCCCTCGGCGTGTATGTAAGAAATTTCCTTTAGTTTTAAGGCTCCTTCCAAAGCGACGGGGAAATTGTATCCTCTGCCCAGGTATAGAAAATTTTTAGCATTAATAAAATCCTGTGCGATCGTTTTTATTTCTTCATTTTTTTCCAAAATTTCAGCAATTTTCCCCGGAATTAAATCCAGTTCTCTAATTATTGTTTGACCGTCAATTAAACTCAAATGTCTCCTTCGAGCTATAAGAATTGTAATCAGCGCCAATACAATTAATTGAGAAGTAAACGCCTTTGTGGATGCAACACCAATTTCAGGGCCGGCGTGTATATAAACTCCCGCTTCGCTCTCCCTTGCTATTGAACTCCCCACAACATTACAAACTCCCAATACCAGCGCACCTCTTCTTTTTGCTTCTTTCATAGCTGCGAGCGTATCCGCAGTTTCCCCGCTTTGAGATATAAAGATACATGTATCATCTGTTGTTATAATAGGATTTCTATAACGAAATTCAGAAGCATATTCAACCTCGGTGGGGATTCCTGTATATTGTTCTAACATATATTCGCCAACTAAACCAGCGTGCCATGAGGTGCCGCAGGCGCAAATCAAAATTCGTTTAGAACGAGCTATTCTTTCTTCGTAACCTTGCAGTCCACCCAATTTGGATGATCCTTCCTCAAATAACAACCGGCCTCTGAAAGAATTTTTAACTGAATGTGGTTGCTCCATAATTTCTTTCAGCATAAAATGAGGAAATTCACCTTTGCTTATTTCTTCAAGAGCCACTGTTACTTCATGAATTTCTTTTTTAATCTGTTCATCTTCTATGGTTTTTGCTTCGAACCGGTCTTTGTAAACAACCGCAATTTCACCGTCCTCCAGATACACAACCCGGCTTGTATGAGCTATCAGCGCGTTCACATCGGAAGCAATAAAGTTTTCTCCGTCACCAACTCCTAAAACCAAAGGAGAACCTTTTTTAGCAACAACAATTTTATCGGGTTCGTCAGAATAACCGACGGCAATTCCATATGTCCCTTTTACTTCATTTAACGCATATCTTACCGCTTCACTTAATTCCAATTTTTTTTGAAGAAAGCTATCGATAAGTTTTACGAGTACTTCGGTATCGGTTTCACTGTAAAACTCATAACCGTTTCTTTGAAGTTCAGTTTTAAGTACGTTATAATTTTCTATTATTCCATTATGAACCAAAAATAATTTACCCGAAGAATTTGTGTGCGGATGAGCATTAATTTGATTTGGTTCACCATGGGTAGCCCACCTTGTATGTGCAATACCTAAAGGGGCACTTATTGGATGCTCTTTAAGACTTAATTCAAGCTCCGATACTTTTCCTTTACGTTTGACAATAGTACATTTATTGTCCGCAATAATCCCTAATCCCGCGGAATCATACCCGCGATATTCAAGACGTTTAAGACCTTCTATTAAAATTGGAACTGAATTTTTGTTACCTATATAACCCACAATACCACACATGATGGCCCCTCGATTTTTTAATGAATGGATAAATTAAAAAATGAAGATAGTAAAGGTTAGTGATCCGGGCAAGGTCTTAAAAGTAGGCGGTTGATTTTTAGTGAGCCAAAAACTTGTATGTTTTTCTTTATATGCATTGATATATTATAAAAGTATTTTTTTTGTACACTAAATATACAACTTAGATTTTTTTTTGCAAGTATTATCGGATGGTATGCTTAAGCAGACAAAATATTATAGGATTAATTAAAATAAAAAAGTTCAAATCTTGCTGATCTGAGAGAGCTGAGCTACAAAATCAATTAAAAGTAATTCTCATTTCTGTACCCTCTCCTTTTTTACTTATAACTTCAATTTCGGAGTTATTTATCTCACAATATTTTTTTACTAATGCAAGCCCTAATCCGGTTCCGTCGTACTTACGAGAATACCCTTGTTCCTCCTGGGAAAAAGGCGAGAATAAATTACGCATATAATCTTCAGAAATCCCTATTCCAGAGTCAATTACCGAAATACTAATCTTATCATCAATTAATTTGTTAGCGGTAACTGTTATCCCGCCATCATATGTATACTTAATAGCATTATCTATAAGATTAATAAAAATCTGTCCGACCGAATATCGATCGCGATTTATTAAACTCCCACTCCCAGTTATTTTATCTATCAATTCAATTGACAACGATTTTATTCCCGCCTGTATCTTAAAATCACGAACAATTGGTGAAAGGACATCTCCTATTAAATCAAATTGGGTAAATTGAGGAGTGTAACTATTTGTTTGAATCTCGGACATGTTCAGAATCAAATCGATTGTTCTCGTTATTCGTGTACCTGATGTGGAAATTATGTTAAACCCTTCTTTTAATTCGTCGTCAACTTTATCGGACAGCTCGCTTTTTATCAAATTAGAAAAACTTAAAATCGAATTAATGGGCGATCTAATTTCATGAGACACTTGAGCTAAAAATTCCGATTTTAATTTATCGGAGGTTTCAGCTTTTTCTATGGCTAATAATAATTCCTGTTCAGTTTTTTCTCTTTTTTTTATGTCATCTTTTAGGCGTTCATTTAATGACTCCAGTTCTTTTGTACGAGAAATTACTGTAGCTTCCAAATGGTCTTTGTAGTTCAGGAGTTCAGATTCTGCATTTTTCCTTTGTGTTATATTTTTTAACGTACCCATACATTTTAGTTTATGTGTTTTTGCCACCCTAACAAACAATCCAGAATCTTCCACATATATGTATTCATTATTCGGTTTCCGAATTCTATAAGAATGAGTATAGTTATTTTTTTCAGAAAATATTTTTGCTGTATTTATCTTAAATTCTTGTAAATCATCAGGATGCAGCAAGCCCATCCATTTTTTTACGTCGAATTCTCTAAATTCTTCATAAGCAAAACCTAGCATCTCATTTACTGCACCGCTCCACTCAATCTTTTGAGTCTGTAAATCATATTCGTATACAATTTGTCCAGATTGTTCAGTTACAACTCTATACTTTTGATCCCTTCTTAATAGAGCATTTTCAGCTTTTCGTGACGCGTATAAATAGACTACAATTAGCCCGATAAAAATTATAAAGGAAATTAAAATAATAATAAGAAAACTAGTCCTGAATTCCCTTATTTCACCTAAAAATTCCTTTTCCGTTGTCACTAAGCCAACCGACCAAAAAGTGTTTTCCAGAACGATGGGTCTGAATGTTATCCATTTTATCGTTCTTTTGGAATCATCCCTTTTCGAAAATCCCATATATCTCGCAGTACCGATTTCTTTATTCATCATTCTTTTAGTAATTGACTTATACTTGTCCAAACCCTCATTTGAACGATAAATTTCTTTACCAATATGAGTAGGGTCCAAAGTACAGTAAATTTCAATTCCATTTTCAGTCACAAAAAAGGAATGCCCGAACGATTTCAGATCGGTGGATTTAAGTAATAATTCCCCGAGTTTTGTAATTGGAATTAAAGCAGATATGGTACCGTCGAAGCGGCCGTCTTTAAATATGGGATAGGCATATGCAATCGCTTTAAAGCCTTGTACAGCATCAAATACGTCACTTATAACTGGAATTTTTTGTTCCGCCGCAATTTTATTATGTGTTTGATTTCCTACGAAATGACCAACGGATTCGATGTTAGGAGCACTGTATGTTATATAACCGTCTTTATCTACTCTTGAAATTGTGACAAAAATAGAAGAATGCGTTAAGTAATAATCATCAATTTCTTTTTTGCCCTCAGAATTCAATTTTATAATTGAATTCCTATTGGATAAGTTCGTTAAATCGAATTTGATCAATTTGAATTGCGTAATTACAGAATTGGATATTTGCTCTAGAGCTGAACGTTTTACATCAATTACTAAATTGAATGCTTTTTCTTCCACCCGAAAATAAAACCAGTAAAACAATATAATTCCAAACAATACCGGAATTATCGATATTAGAAGATATTTTCTAGTTTTCATATGCGGCTTGCAACAGTTTCCCCGATAAATTACTGTTACAAATAAATATAAAAATTATTTAAAATGTTTCATTTCAATAATTATTTTATTGTTGTCTCGCAAATTTAATTGATTCAAAACCGAATCTATCTCTAATATCTGTAATGGCACGTAACATTCTTTTGCGGATGTTCCCTTCTTCGTCAAAAAGTTGTTCTTGTTCACAATATATATTGAATTTTGAAGCCTTCACACCCAGTAATCTCACTGCAACTCTTCTCGTATAATTTTTTCTGAATAGATCGAGAATAGTATCATATACAATTTTATCATCATCAGTAGGTTTTATGGATTTGTCCCTTGTCAATGTCACAAAGTCGGAGTATCTCAGTTTCAGACTAACTTTGCCGGCTTGCCAATTATTTTCGCGCAATTGCTGACAAACTTTTGCTGTTAAAGTGAATAATGTTGTTTCCATTTTTTCAATCTCCAAAACATCCTGACCAAAAGTTTTTTCATGCGACATACTTTTTTGATCGCCATAAGTGTTCAAATATTGACTCCCTTCTCCATTCGACTTACGCCACATTTCTAGTCCGTGCTTTCCATATGCAGCGGCAAAATAATCTTCCGCGGTAGCTGCAATATCGCCCAAGGTATAAAATCCTTTGTCATGCAAAGATTTTATTGTTTCTTTTCCTATACCAGGCATAGATTCCGCTGGCATAGGTGCCAGGAATGCTTTCTCCATCTCCGGCAGCACATAAGTTATTCCCCTTGGTTTCATAAAATCGGAAGCGATTTTCGCAATTGTTTTATTACGCGCAATCCCTATTGAACATGGAAGAGAAAGTTGTTGCCATATTTCATTCTGTAATTTCTGCGCAAAGATGAATAATGAACCGTAAATGTGTGCGCAACCTGTAAAGTCCATATAAAATTCGTCAATAGATGCCTGTTCAATAGCAGGGGCATATTTTTCAAGTATATGTTTTACTGCTTTAGAAAAGCGGCTGTATTCTTTATGGTGTCCGTGCAAATAAATTCCATTTGGACATAATCTAAAAGCCTGCTTGATCGGCATAGCAGAGTGCAGTCCATACTCGCGCGCTTCATAGGAACACGCGGCCACTACCCCTCTTCCATATTCCGGGTTAGCTCCAATAATTACAGGCTTACCGTTAAGTGCAGGATTAATAACTCTTTCTACGGATACGAAAAACGCATCCAGATCCAAATGAAATATTGTTCGCATAATTTTTTTGAAATAGTATAATAAGTTTAATAAAACCGCGCTCTTCGTCTCCGCTCAGGATGCTACCATATTTATTTGAAGTCCATGTACCTATTAATAGATGACATAATTCCAAAATATTTCATCTATAGGAAATTTAGTTAAGACCACCGGTTTAGCGAAGTATCAAATCCAACCGGACATAGTATTGAAATAGTTTAGTACAGATCGGAGTACCGCGCCAAACTTACAGATGTATCCAAAATTCGTTGCACACTGAGCAGAGTCGAAGTGGGAGAATTACAAATTTCAGTTAGCTTCCTGATAACTTTTTATTGCCAGATCATTCAATTCTTTTTTTAATTCAGCAGGCAATATCACTTTATCGAAATATTTATCGTCTTTGCCCTTCTCGCTTGGAGCGCTTACAAAAAGTCCGTTTGGACCTTCAACCAATGTAAAACCTTTAACAACTATTCCTTCAGAAGTTTCAAGATCGAAGAAAGCTGAGGTTTTTGAGCTTCCTTTGTAAGGATTCATTCTTACGATTTTCATGATATTCGTCCCCCTTAAGTTATAAATTATATTTATTTGAGGTTGGGTTAATACCCGGGAATATCAGATTGAATAGAAAAATTTAATAGAAGAGGATGTGAGAATTATGATAAGTTCATTATAAAAGATTCTAACGGAAAAATCAACAAAAAGTATTTAAATTAATTTTTCCACCTCTGCCATTGTTTTTAACCGAGGATAAGCGGTTAAAATTGTGGGAGGTATTTTTATTTTAGTCCTTTCCTTCAAAAGGTAGAGCAATTCAAAAGCGTTAGCGATAGCATCCCCATGAGGATGATTATTCATTATTACAAATATTTTTTTTACCTTATCAAATATTTCTTTTATTTTCTGATCTATCTCAATCAATTCGCCCGGCGAATATAAATATTCGTAACGCGCGCTTCTTGTTTCATAATTCAGATCTTTACTAAAATTGTTTAATGAATCTTTCCAGGCTTCTACATTACGCCCATGGAAACGGACATACGCTGTCTGGTTACCTATAATAGGATTGAAAGAATAGGATTCTCCAATTTGGGGCTGATCAATTGTACACATTGTAACGGTTTTAGCATTTTTATGCTGCCACGATTTATGACGCACTTCTACAAACTGATTGTAACCTTCAAATTCATGTACGATTTTTTGTAAATACTCTACATTTGAGCTTGTATATTGAAAAGAATAGGGGAATTGTATTAGTAAGCCGCCAAATCTTTCCGCCTCTTTAAGTATATCGAGATTAGTTTTTACGGCTGAAATTTCATTTTTACCATAATACCTTTTGTGTGTAAAATCCTTATGCAGCTTAACAGTAAAAAGGAATTCTTGTTCTTGCTCAATTTGTTGGAGCCAATTATTAACCATATTTGGTGAAATATATGTGTAGTAAGAAGAGTTTACCTCAACAACTTTAAAATAATTAGAATAAAAATGAAGCCAGCTGAAATTTTTAGATTGGGCGCGTGGATAAAAATTTGGCATCCAATCCTTATACGACCAACCGGCGCTGCCTACAAATATTTTAGGAGTATTCATAATTTAGAATTTAATTGGAAATAATTTTTACGTGAGTTAATATAATTAGTTGAATTGAAAGATTGCGGGAAGAATTAGTTAAACTTTTTCTTCCCGCAGTACTAAACTGTTTGCAATTACGTTACAAAGGTTATTATTCTTCGGCCCAGGCGGGCATAGATTTCAAATAATAGTCGGCTCTCTTTATAAAATCACCATCAGTATTCGAAGGATTGATTGTTTTAAGCCATTCGGCAACTCCCATCTGAATTTCTGAGCGGGGTTTCAGCTCGTTTTTTTCGTTAACACAATAATTACAAAAATCCTCGACAGCCTCTTTAGCAATTTGCCCATCCAAAGGAATACCGCAAGAGTGACAAAATTTACTCATTTCTTTTTCTCCTATTATGATTAAATGCGCAATGCTAACTTAATACCATCTTGTGACAGCCTATTGTCATGTTTATAAAGTGACCAAATTTTTTTAGCTTTATCCGCTATAATTAACCTTAATTTTTCAGGCTCCAGTACTTCCACATATTCGCCGAAACTAAGTATTGAGGAATATATCCAATCGTCTTGCGGAAGAGACACTTTCACAATTAGATCACCATTATCCAAGGTATCAATTAATTCATTTTCAAAATATTCTTCTACTCTCATTCTAACGGCGGCGGAAAATTTCAGTGTAACTGAAACCCAACTACTCATGTCATCACTTCCATTTGAATAATCATTATAGGAGATTTGTCTCCTCAAAAATTTTTCGGTCAATAGCGTAATATTTTTAATACGTGAAATACGAAATAAACGATAATCATTACGGGCATGACAGTATGCGAATAAATACCATGTAAATCCTTTAAAAATAAGAGTCATAGGTTCAACAGTTCTTTCTAGAATTTCGAACCGTGTGTTTTCATAAATAAATTTTATTAATTTTTGATTTGATATCGCGGATTGAATAATTTTAAGAGATTCTTTGTGTTTATCCTTGAATCCCCAGGGCATTAAATCGATAATGATTTGTTCAAGCTGTTGTTCTATTTGTTTTGTCTTATCATGTGGGATTAGTGAAGATATTTTATCTATAGCATTACCAACTTTATCATCATCGAAGGCAGCATTAATTCCTTTCAGCGCGCTTAGTATAGAAACCATATCTTGTAACGTAAGTAAACGGCGGTCAATTTTATAATTATCTATAATGCCGAATCCACCGTTTATCCCCGGATAAGAAACTACAGGTATTCCCGCTGCGCTAATGGCTTCAAAATCCCTGTAAACTGTACGGATGGATACTTCGAATTTGTTTGCGAGTTCGCGCGCGCTTACTCGTTGTTTATGAAGAAGCAATACAGTAATAGCCAGCATACGGTCTATACGCATGATTTTACCTTCTGGGAATTTGTTGGATTCTTAATTCGAAGCGTAGTGTGGAAAATTATTCGCCATTAATAGTTATTATAATTCTGCGTGGCCCGCCGTAATTTCTGTGCTCATTCAGATAAATTCCCTGCCACGTTCCTAAATTTAAGATTCCATTTGTTATTGGAATTGTGAGTGAAGGGCCAAGTATAGATGATTTTATATGGGCCGGCATATCATCGGCACCTTCATAAGTATGTTCAAAATAAGGGGAGTTATCAGGAATTATTTTATTAAAATAAGATTCCATATCTCTGCGAACATCGGCCGATACATTCTCATTAATTGTAAGTGAGGCCGATGTATGCTGTATAAATAAATTTAACAATCCCGTTTTTATCTCTCCGATTTCCGGCAATACATCAAGTATTTCATCTGTAATAATATGAAATCCGCGAGGTTTTGACTTAAGCGTTATTTCTTTTTGTAGCCACATTAATGTAAGATGAATAATGAATAAATATTATTAATAATCAATTATAGAATGTTTATTAAATTTTATAAAAAAACAATTACTGAATTTCTGAAGCAGTATATGGTTTCGAAATTAGTTCTATAAACAACTCCCATCTTTTATCAGGATTCTGTTTTGTTCCTCCCGCATTTTCAATGTAGTTTCTGCAGAGCTCCTCTCCATAATTATAATTTATTATGTAACTTCCGTAAGTATTAATAAAATCAATCGATTTATCGGCTCTTTCAGGTGAATTCAAACAATATTTAACCAACCATTCTTTTAATTGTTCTTTTGAAAATTGTCCGTCATAATATTTGCGGGAAGCTTCGTTCCTGGCATAATTCAGTTGTTCAACCAATTCCAGTATTTTGTAATAATTATCAGCTTTATTAGGATCAAGTCCTGCAAGTGGAAATAGAACTTCTTTTTCGAACTTTATCCTATCATCCCCCGGAAAGGCAACTTCAATCCCATAATTTGCCGTGCCTTCGGCGATTAGTGAAGTTGGACTGAACAGCGGATAAACGTAGAACTCTACCCAGTTATTTTTGCGTAAAAGATTTTGTTCGAGCAATAAATTATAAACATGATGACCCGGGTAACCTTCGTGGCAGGCTAGATCAACCGCCCTCTCTATGTACACCGGTAAATCAGTATTTACCTGAATAACACTAAAATTATTACCTTTATACCAATTATACGCACCCCAAGGTTTATTTTTTACATACTCTACTCTAAAACTTTCGTTTGCCGGCAGATTGATATGCTTTAAAGTTCTATTCCTGCCTTCATTTATAGCAGTTTGAAAAACAGTATCAAGAAGATATTCGGGGATAATAAACTGTTTTCTATAACCGTCGTATCTTTTAGTTATTGCACCTTCGCCCGGAAGTAGTTTATCCAACTGGGAGAGTATTCCCTTAAAATGATCCTGTTCATAATGTGGTGCAACCGCATCATAAAGTAATTTAGATTCCTGGTCGAATGAATACTTTTTACCGCCAATGATTTCAATTTTTGTTTTAATCGCCGTCAATTGTTTAGCAAGAAAATTTTTACGTTTTTTCTCAATATCTGAGAGAATTGATTCATCCAATAAATTTATTCGAAGAAGTAAATTATCTGTCTCATCAATTAATTTTTCTTTCGGGAAATTATTTTTTTCTGCTCCATTAAGTTCGGCTGGTTTCCAGTCCTCGGGACCATAATAAGCGTCAACAACCGCAGCATCATACTGTCCGGTCTTCAAAACTAGTTTAACATATTCTTCTGCTATTTTCTGCATATTGTCTTGATTTTTATCGCCAGCGCATGATATTAAAGACGAGATAATTATAACGGCAATTATTTTGAACATTTTAGGTTACCAAATAATTTTACTATAGTGTTGAAAGATAACAAAGAATTGAACATTTACGCCAAAACATTTTTATCGGATTTTTCAATATGTACTGACTATTTTGAATAACAGTAAACATTTTACACTAAGTGATATTTGGATTTTCATACGGCTTTTAGAATTCTATTTTTGCATTTCCAAAATGCCAAGTTTATTCATCAATTGATAATTTGTGGTGTAATAATTATATAAGGACTGTACACTGTTATTCTGTGCTTGAAGAAGATCCCTGTAGGACTGTTGAAGATCAATATAAGTAACTCTGCCAATTTCATAACTTTCTTTTTTAATCCGCCAGTTTTCCTGTGCTGACTGAATAGCCTTTCCGGTTACCTCTACTTGTTTTTTGGCTGTTAGAAGATCGAGCATCACATTTTTAACATCACTTTTAATAGATCTTATAAGATTATTAAGATCTTCGTTAGAATTTTTTATTTGTACCTGCGCCATTTCAACTGAATAATCGGTTGACCAGCGTGAAAATATTGGGAAATTTAAGGATAATCCTAATCCATATGTTCTACGTTCAAACAGCGCGTCAGGTATAATAGAATTTGTTGAGAAACGAAAACTACCGCTAAGGTTTGGCAGATAATCTGAACGAGCAATTGTTAATTGTTCATTGGAACTTTCAACCACCAATTGTTGACTCTGAAAATCTTTTCTGTTTGCAAGAGCTATACCCAATAATTTTTCGAACGTCTCTTCAGAATAATCTTTATCACTATTTAAATCTTCAGGTGAATTAAAAGCATAATCCATGTTAATATCCAGCGAAAGATAATTCAACAGAGATATTTTAGCTTTTTCAAAATTATTCTGGGACTGTAACAAAGCTGATTCTGAATTTGCTGTTTGAACTTCCTGAGAATATACATCTGAGATTGTAACCATTTTTAATTCGTTCATTTCACGGGTTTTATCAAGCAAACTTAAATTGTAGCTATAATTTTCTTCCTGGTATTTTAAAAGTTTATCGTAACTTATCACAGAGAAATACAAATTAGCCGTCTGATAAATTATATCCTGTTTCAACTTTTCAAAATCAAGTTTCGCTGATTCGTAATTATTTTTTTTCTGTTTCAGGTTAGCATAATTAGAAAGTCCATCGAATAAAGTTACATTTCCGTTAGCCGATAAAGACCAGTTTCTGCTATCCACTTGCGATTGAGGGATAGATTGTTCCTCACCGAAATAATTCAACTGCTTGCCGCCGTTATCACTTATTCTCTGCCATCCCCACGAACCTCCTACATTCAAATTGGGCAAAAAATTCCCATATGCAGTTTTGATACTTGTTTCTTGCGGTGAAAGAGAATTAAAAGACTTTATAAGGTTTGTATTCTGACTCAATGCGATCGAAATAGCTTCTTTCAATGTTAAAATTTTTTGTGAGTATGAGAATTCACCAATAAAAAATAATACTATTAAGGGAATAAGAATTTGATTTTTCATTTACAGTGCTCTGTTTAAATAGTAAGTGTATTTATTTCTTAAAAATTTTATTGCCCGGTGTTTACAAACTGTGGAACAAAAACATATTAAGGAGTATTATTCCAACTTATAATTATATATTAGCCTTAATTTATTCATACCGTAAAGCGTCTATAGGATTAAGAGCAGCGGCTTTTCTGGCCGGGTAGAATCCGAAAAACACTCCTATGGCTCCCGCGAATCCGAAAGCTATCATTATTACTTCCGGCTTAATAAATGCCGATTGACTTGTATAATTATTCAGCAGATAAGCGATAAAAAACGAAAGGAGTACGCCTATTGCTCCGCCCGACAAACTTAATACTATTGCTTCAGTCAGGAATTGAATTAAAATATCAGATGCTCGCGCGCCTACTGAAAGTCTTATTCCAATCTCACGCGTTCTTTCAGTTACGGAAACAAGCATTATATTCATAATTCCTATGCCTCCTACAATCAATGAAACACCCGCAACGGAGGCCAGAAGTATTGTTAATATTCTGGATGTTTCAGTTGCGGCCTCGGAAAGATCGGCCTGGTCTCTTATCGTAAAGTCGTCTTCTTCTCCCGGGGAAAGTTTATGCGATTCCCGCATTATGCTTTTTAGCTCCACAATGGCCTCTGGGATTTTATCGGCAGAAACAGCGCTCACCTGAATTGAGCTTATAAATCTTCCTCCCGAAAGACGGTCGAGAACGGTTTTTGATGGGGCGAGTATAACGTCATCATTACTTGTTCCAACTGCTGTCTGTCCTTTTTCTTTTAACACTCCTATCACTTTAAAAGGAACATTTCGTATTCGTATTTGTTGACCAATTGGATCGTCGTTTGGGAAAAGATTTTTTACAACTTCCGATCCAAGAACGCATACTTTAGATCTGGCCATAACATCTCTATCGGAAAAGAATTCTCCACTTTGCAAATCCCACGCACGTATTTCAAGGTAATCCGGAGATACTCCCTGAACTTGTGTGAACCAGTTACCGATGCCTCCGATTATTTGCCCTCCGGATCTCACCAAAGGAGAAACACCATTAATTAATAAACATTCATTTTTAATTTTATCTACGTCATCAAAAGTAAATCTATTGAAAGAACCTGCGCCGCCCCTTACGCCTCCAGTTGTTGATGTACCGGGTGTAATAATTATTAAGTTGGAACCTAGAGAAGCAATTTGATTTTCCACCTGCAATTGCGCTCCATCTCCTACTGCAACCATAACTACCACTGCGGCGACACCAATAATAATGCCCAGTGCAGTAAGTAAACTACGCATCCGAGATTTCATAATGCTCTTTACGGCCACTTTTAAGATTATTTTTGCCTGCATAACATTGGATTCCTTTTAATCTTCAATTTCGTATTCAACATTAATTCTTTTCATTTCTTCTGCCGCGTTAAGTCTGTTATTGATTACTAAGTCTTTTATTACTTTTCCGTCTCTCATTTCAATAATTCTTTTAGCGAATGAAGCAAAATCCCTTTCATGGGTGACCATTATTATTGTAATGCCTTCCTCGTTCAAATTTTGGAAGATATTAAAGACTTCAACTGAAGTTTTACTATCAAGGTTTCCAGTTGGTTCATCTGCTAAAATAATCGCCGGCTCATTTACCAGCGAACGGGCAATTGCAACTCTCTGTTGCTGTCCTCCGGATAATTGACTTGGGATATGATGAACTCTATCGGCAAGACCAACTCTTTCCAAAGCCTCCAATGCTTTTTTTCGGTGATCATTATTTTTGTTCATTCGGTCATACATCAGCGGCAATTCGGTATTTTCAAGCGCGGTAGTCCTAGGCAGAAGATTAAATCCCTGGAATACAAACCCAATTTTTTGATTTCTGATATCGGCGTACTCATTTTTTGACATATTACTTGTATTACGCCCGTCCAGAAAATAATTGCCTGAAGTAGGCAAATCAAGACATCCTAATAAATTCATCAAAGTTGATTTGCCCGACCCTGAAGCGCCCATAATCGCAACAAATTCACCTTTTTTAATCTCGATATTTACATCTTTCAAAGCAGGGACTTCAATTTCGCCAACTTTATATGTTTTAGTTAAATTTTCAGTTTTAATTATAGTATTGGACAAAGTATATTCTCCCGTTAAAATCCTCTTCTCATCATGTTTTGGGGTGATTGCTGGGTTGGATTCAGAGGATTGGAACTACTCGTAGAGGCAGCCTCAGATTCAACAATACCTGTTATAATTTTCATACCTTCTTTTATGTTTCTTCCTCTTACAATTTCAGTGTTTTTACCATCGCTTAAACCTAAGAATACGGGACTCGCCGAAAGGTTACCTTTATCATCAATGTACCAAACCCTGTTCATATTTCTTCTTCTGCCGCTGCTATTCCCACTATTAGTACCTCTATTCATTCCGCCAAATTGACCGCCGCCGCCTCTTTCATTGAATTTATTTTTTAGACTGTCTGGTAATTCGGACATTTCTTTTTCCATATTCTTCTTGTATTCTTCCATCATCTCGTCAGTTGGCTGAAACCTTAATGCCAAATTCGGTATAAGTAATACATTCTCACGGTAATCAACATAAAAATCTGCGGTGGCAGTCATGCCCGGTAGTAGTAGTCTGTCTTTATTATCTGCAGAAACTACAACAATATAGTTAACTACATTTTGTACAATATTTGGGTTAAGCCTCAATTGTGTAACTTCTCCTTCAAAATATTTGCCTGAATAAGCCTGAACAGTAAATTTTACCTTTTGACCTAACTTAATTTGTCCGATATCACTTTCGTCCACATTTACTAAAATTCGCATAGCGGAGAGATCTTCGGCAATAGTAAAAAGAGTCGGAGCCGAAAGACTTGCGGCTACAGTTTGACCCTGTTCAACGCTCCTGTTGATAATTTTACCTGCAATTGGGGCGTAAATAAACGCGTAACTAAGATTTGTATTTGCGCGTTCGAGCGATGATTGAGCAGACTTTAGAGTTGCTAAAGCCGATTCAACACTCGTTTTAGATTCTATAATGTCGAGTTCAGAAATATATTTTTTCTCATAAAGTTTAATATTTCTTTCGTTGATTGCAACCGATTGGGTGTATTGAGCCTTAGCTCTATCGAGGTTGGCTTGTTGATCCCTTACAGTAGCTGCTAAAGTAACAGTATCAAGAATTGCTAATAGTTGTCCTTTTTTAACCTCATCATTAAAATCCACAAAAAGATTGGCAATCCTACCTGAGACCTGAGTTCCTACTTCTACAGTGGAAGTAGCTTCGAGTGTGCCCGTACTGCTTATAAGAACATTCAAATCACCCTTACTAATTTCGGTGAATGAAAATTTTTGTGTTTTATTTTCATCACTAAAAAAAAGGAAATAACCGGTCATTAGGACAGCAAGAATAATAATACCATAAATAACAAATTTCTTTTTCATTATACGCCTTTATATAGAGTAATTAGTTCCTGTTTTGTCTGCGTTCTTCCATTCTTTTTCTTTGTTCTTCAAGTATTTTTTTATACTCGGCTTTCTGCTTGTCGTTTAAGATATTCATAATTTTTTTATTTGATTCTTCCCTTTTTTCTCTCATTTTATCTCTTGATCCCGGATCACCAAATCCCTCTCCATTCTTAGAAGTTTTCTTCATTTCATCTTGCTGCTTTTGAAAAATTGCTTGGACCTTTTTTGCCTGATCTTTATTGAGTTTAAGTTGTTCAGTCAATTGTTTTGTTCTTTCTTCAGGAGTTCTTGCACCCTCGCCTCTCCCTTGCGCGTAAAAAGTTGAAATGCTGAACATAAATATAACAGTGAGTAATAATGTTTTCTTAAACATAGAAATTCTCCTTAAAACTAGAATTATTTCAAATTATTTTATTATGCATAATTTTATTGATTAGACAGTAAGAGCTAAACATTGGTTTAACGTATATTATATTTTTTTAATTTTTTAGGATCATAGTTCTGTAGTTTCAATGGTGTTTTAATTAATAACAATCGATATAAGCGGGGATGTACAGAATTACTGGATTAATATTATGAAAGTTATGCAGGCTTAATTTGTCTTTGGGCGTGAAATGAGAAACAATTAGATAGTTGAACAGAATACGGTTTGAATAAAACCTCTGTAAACAATTAAGTTTACTTAGTGAGTGAATTTTATTCTTTTGTAATATAGCACCTCATTATCGGTCGGGATTGTGATCTCCTTGCCGCCTCTTCAAATCCAGCTCTTTCATAGGCAGATGGAATACCGGTCCATGCAAACGCATCTGGAATGTTGTTGTTGTAAGGTACTGTGGGATATCCTTCCACAATTTCAGCACCATTTTTTTTTGCGAATTGAACAGCTTGCTGGAGCATTGATACTGAGATTCCTTGCTTGCGATAATTTTTATTGATAAACAGACATGACACTGACCATACCGGTCTGTCATCTATAGGTTTAAGAACACGCGAATTTTCCAATCGTATAAAATCCTCTCTGGGTGCAACGGAACACCAGGCAACAGGTTCGTCTGAAATATAGCCTATAATTCCTATTGTTCTGTTCAGTTCTACCCATGATTTAATAGTTTGTCTATTGCCCTCGCCCTTACCATTATCAAAGTTTTTTTTAGTTGTCCGCCAGTTCATACACCAACACCCGCCGCAGGCACCACGTTCTCCGAACAATTTTTCAAAATCCTTCCAAGATTCATTTGTAAGTTCTTTACAGATTAATTCCAACATAATATTTTCGCCCTATTTTTACATAAAACACTGGATTCATTGGATACAATTATGTATCCATAATTCTAACATTAAATTACCATCGAATATCCTTTCTGTTAAAACAGATTCAATTGTTTCTCAGAATTTGAGTATTCGAGTTCATGATTAATAAGCCAGTCTTTTCTCCATAAACCGCCTGCGTAGCCGGTTAAACTCCCTTTATTGCCAACTATTCTATGACATGGAATTATTATGGGTATATTATTTTTATTGTTCGCCATTCCAACAGCCCGCACCGCGTTCGGATCACCAACCATTTTAGCTATAAATTTATAAGAAACAGTTACAGCATAAGGAATGGTTAACAGCGACATCCAGACCAGCTTCTGGAATTCAGTTCCTTGTAAATCGAGATCTATAGTAAAAAGTTTACGAGTTCCTTTAAAGTATTCCTGCAATTGTTGTTTGCATTTTTGAACTTGAGAGTTCATTTCATAAATTCTTGTAATAGGCTCATCCAGGAATTCAATTCTACGCACCCCTTTGTCCGTAGCAGTAATTTCCAGATTTCCAACAGGAGATTTTACAATTCCTTTATAGAAAATAGTTTCTGTCATTTTATCCTACTTCTATAATTGTTTTAAAACTTGTTTAAAATTTTTCACAATAAATTTTTTTTACCCTTCGGTATTATTGTGTGCCCTTCTACTTCAAGTAATTCAATTTGTTTTTCTATTCCGCCAGGATATTTCGGATTTAATTCCCCTTCCCCTTTTAAGGTTCTCCAGAATGGAGTAATGTTTTTTTTACCTTCCGCCATTTCCTCGTCAGCAGCGCCGGCTGCAATACGTGCAAAAATTCCAGTACAAATCGGACACGCAATATCCGCTCCGTGTTTTTGCGCTAATGTTTTCGTATTTCGTTGATTATTGTTACTTTTCCTCTGGATATTTTTTTCATAGTTGCATCAACATCAAGCGGAGTTGGAATTACCATTGTACAGTCGCCCCATTTTGCAGCGGCTTTACCGGATAAAACTTCAATCCGCGGAAAATCCTTTTTGTCGTGTAATTTTTCCCTAAATGATTTTTTCTTAGTCATAAATTTCTTCTCGAATTTACGATCATAACTTCGGTTTTAAACATTTATCATAGAATATTTGTTATCCAACCATTTTATCCATACTTCTGTACACGCCAACCACAACCCCTACTATTTTGAAGTTCGGATAATTTTTATCTATCACAATCGGATTATATTCAGGATTCTCAGAATGTAACTCTATTGTATTTGATTTACGGAAAAATCTTTTAACCACTGCAGCGTCATCTAATATAGCGGCCACAAATTTCCCGTTAGATGGATCAATGTTCGGGTTCACAATAATTATATCTCCGGTAAAAATATAAGCGTCTTTTAAACTATCCCCTTTTACTTTTAACAGAAAAGAATCCCTCGGCATTTTAGCGATGGTAGGAAGCTGCACAGTATCGATTGAATCCGGATAAATTGTTAAAGGATTTCCCGCGGCAACCTCGCCCAAAACGGGTTTGGGGACAAAAAATTTATCCTCGAATGTAAGTTCAATACCGCGCGACAGTTTGGCATTTCGTTTAATGTAGCCCTTCTTTTCGATGGCCGATAAATGTTGTTGAACTGTTGCCCTGTTTTTATAGCCGAAAAAATTCGCTATATCAGCTAATGTGGGGGGTAAATTGTCCACTTTCACTCGTTCAACAATAAAGTTTAATATTTTCAGTTGTATACTTGTTAATTCTTTTGCCATAGATACACCTTCGGTTTGTAAGTTACATGATCAGAATAACCCTGTAAGTCTATAATCACAATTATGGAATTGATATAATGTAGGATATATCTGAAATTTTTATTCTTTTTATAGAAATTTTAAACAGAAATATAATACCATACATTTGTATGGTAAACATAAAAATGTATAATTTTATTGTCAAGACAATTTTTAGTGCCTTAATAGAATAATTGAACTAAATCGTAAGTATGGATCAGTTTGCGGTTAAAATATTTTTCCGATCACATTCTTTAGTTTGTCGCGAAGTATTGGTTTGCTAATAAAATCCCTAAATCCAGCTTTAATAAACTTCTCTTTATCACCAGGCAGAACATAAGCGGTAACAGCTATTATAGGAATTTTCGAATATTCAGGCATTTTTTGGATAGCCCTTAGCGCGTCCAAACCATTGTATTCCCCCTGCAGGTTGATATCCATAACAATAAAATCGAACTTGCGGGATTGGATAAGAGGAAGAGCTTTTTCGAAACTTGTAGCGAATTCAATTAATTTCAAATCCTTCATCTGAACTTTAAAGAGTATTTGAGAATCGACCTGATCCTCTACATACAAACAGGAAAGTTCTGTGAAATTTTTGCTTATTTTATTTTCAACTGTCGCAGGTACTTCTAATAATTCTTCAGATTCATCAGAAGTAATTTGAATTTCAGGCTCATTTTCTATTTCGGCCGAAGTGCTTGGACTATCAATAATAATGTCGGGTGCGTCCACATTTTTTTCAGCAGGTTGAATATCGACATCCAAAGCCGTTTCTTTTAAATGCTCAAATATATCTTTACTTAAAACACTTTCCTGTTCTCTGACTTTTGGTAATTCCGGTACATCATCATTAATAATAATTTGTGGTATTGAAGCCGAGAGATTATTTTCCGGTTCTTCAGCTTCATCGGAAATTTTCGTTTGAATAATTAATTCAATAGGAAACTCAAATGCATAATCATTTGGAATATTTGCATGTTTAATAACTTCCCTTTCACTCTGGAGAAGCATTGCAAGTCTTCTCGTTAATCGAAGAGCAAATCTCGATATTCCAAAATTTTGTTTTATTACATTTTCATCGAGTGTAAAAATATCATTAATATTTTTTACCATTTCCGCCGAAATACTGGCTCGATCGTCTTTTAAGGAGACAATAAAATTTTGATTTTTTGTTTGATAGGCCGATAAATATATTTTCTTTTTATTACTCGCGGTTATTGCCACTTTAACAAGTAAGGATATTAAAGTTGTAAATTTTTGTTTATCCGACACAAACTTTAGAGATGAAGATATTTTACCGTACGAAAAATCCACATTTTTTGATTTAGCGAATTTGCTCACATTTTCTTCAATTTCTTCAAGTATTTCCACAAACACAATTGATTCTGGTACTATTTCAAAATTCTGTTGTTCAAGATTGGAATACTCAACAGCGTTATCCATAATTTGTAGAAGCATCTGCTGGTTATCTTTAATAAAACCAATTGCTTCCTTCTGTTCTTCGTTTGGCGCCTGAATACTTTCGGAAAGTTCCTGCACAAAACCTGTTATCACATTAATGGGAGTCAATATTTCGTGAAATAGATTGGACAAAAAAGAGGGATCGATTGAATGTCGACTTATTGTTTTTCCAACGGTCTTCTCATCCTGCTGATCGGCAATATCTTCCTTTGGCTTAATTGTTAAATTAAACGACTCTATGTTATCGTCGAAGTCGGTTATCGGATCAGCAATAATTTTGGCTTGTACAAAACTGCCATCGGCGGCTTTAACTTTTGTATTAAAACTTATTTTTGTTTTAATACCTGAGTGGAATATTTCCGAATTAATCCTCGCGCGGTCTTCGTCCACAATTAAACTTAACAATGGTTTCTGATCGGGTTTATTCTGACTGTAACCGAATTTTTCAAGAAAATTTGAGTTGTAGGTCGTAATAAATCCATCTTTATCCGTCATAATAATTAAGTCGCTTGTATTGTCAAAAGCGGCTTTAAACTTCTGAAGTTGTTTTTTTTCTTCTAAATATTGAGTTACATCTCTAATAATGTTAAAATGAGCACGCCTTCCACTGTATTCTAATGTTGATTTACTAATTTCTACAAGAATATTTTTCCCAGTTTTATGTTTATGGCGCCAAGGACCTGTAAAATCCGATGACGTCGTTTTGCTCGGCGATGTTTCAATCAATGTCTGAATATCTTCGGGCGCATAAAGATCGGTTAAATCCATCTCAAGGAATTCATCCTTTGTATAACCATATAAATTTAACGCAGCGTGATTCACTTCTAGAAATTTTAAGTTTTCTATATTGTAAATAAACATTGGCTCTGGGCTTGTATGCATTATTATATCGTACATTTTAACCTTCAATTCTGTTTTGTAGTTTGAAGTTATTTTTACAGTTGGTTCAACTAAAATATATTCAAGTTTACTTTCCTTAAATATTTTCCTCAACTGAAATAGATATTCTTGTTTGTCTTTGGTTTGAAATAAACAATCTGGATATGAAACATTCTCTTCTTTGCTCACTATAAATTTCTTTACATCGGGTAAAATAATCTTCGGTAATCCGGAATCGGTATCAATTAGATTATTTAAATGATCAAAAAACAACTGTTCGTAAGATTTACTAACCGCTTGTTTTTTGCATTCCTCATTCAAAATAAGAATGGGTGAACTTAATTCAGAGAAATAATTTTCAGTAATTTTTGGAGCGGGTTTTTCAACTACAGAGATAACATCATTTTCATACTCGACGGAGAAGGAAATTATTGCAGCTATATTTCCATCTAAATCAACCAGAGGGAATTGAAGATATCTATCATTTTTTAATTGGATTATAATAGTTCGCGCGGTTTTATTCAGGAAATTATCGCTGTTATTCATCACCTCAGCATCTATAGAATTAAAAAATTCCTTAATATTCCTGCCCTGAATCTGATTTTGTTTTACATTTATTTTTTGCGCAAATTCCTTATTAGCTAAAACTACCTTACCATTAGGTTCTTTAATCCAGAATTCTCTATTTAATTTATCAATTTCCCTTTGAAATTTTTGTCGTCCTATAAATGTAAATGGATATGATGTTTTAACTTTTTCTAAAATAGAGTTTATTTGTTCATCCAACAGATACTTATCGATTTCTGTTTCGTTGATACAAAACTTATATTTTAAACTCTTTCCCGATTTATGTTCTTTAATTAAAAGCAGGTATTCATTTTTTTCATTTTGAGGAATTGGAGATAATCCAACATCAAAAACTTTAATTGATCTTTCAGATTTTAATGTTATTACACGAGTTTCATATGAATGCAGATTTGTTATACTATTTAGGAGAAGGACGAACTCATTATTTCTGTCCATGTCAATCGATTTAGCACCAGAATCAAGAAGCTCGAATTCCTTTAAAAATACCGATGCTTTATCATTTGAATTTACCACGCGGTTTTGTTTATCAACCACTAAAGCGGCGTCATCAAATGAATTCTCGATAATATTTTTAACAAATTCGTTCATAGTATATTAAGGAGCTGTTACAGTAATTGTCTGGGACAAATTAGAATAAACTGATTCTTCGGTACTGTTATATGCTTTTATCCTGTATACATAAGTATTACCTACCTGCAAATTTGTATTGTCCAAATAGGTTCTGGCATTTGGTGAGACTCGAGCGATTTCGGTATAAACAAGGTCAGATACCGATTTTCGTTCCACTACAAAACCCAGATTATTTGTAGAATTATAGCTCCAAGTCAGATTAACCGCTATTTGACCGGATGCTTGTGCCGCGGATAGATTTGTAGGCGCACTTAGTTTTGTTCCGCCTCCTTTTGTATCAACCTGATTCGAATAATCCGAATAAAGAGTTCCTTTGTATGAGCGGATTTTATAATAATAAGTTTTTGAAGGATCCGGAATAGTGTCGTTATGTGCTCTTGCATTTGCGGGAAATTTAAGTATTTTCATCACATTAGTTACTGATTCCGTTCTTAATAATTCAAAACCATCCTCGTTATTCGAATTATCAGACCAAACCAATCCATAAACTTTATTGGTTTCAAACTCTGTTATTCTCAAATCTGACGGCGCCTTCGGCGGCAGCAGAGGAACATAAACCTGAGCAGTATCTGAATAATCTGTTCTGAAACCGCTCATAGTAGAATGGCGGGCTCTATATGTATAAGTGGTATTAGGAACAATGTTTGTGTCAATATAAGAAGTGAAATCTGTATTCTGCGATCCTATTTCTTTAAATTGACCCGTTAGCCCATCTTTTCTTTCAATTAGAGTTCCAGTCTCCTGATTAGTATTATCTATCCATTGAATCAATACCGCGTCTTCACTAGATAAATATTTTGCCGTTAAATTTAAAGGTGGCGAGACATCCTGGGTAAAAGTTGTAATTGTAGCTGTGTTGGACCAAGCACTGAATGATGTACTAGTATATGAAGCCACACGATACGAATATGCAGTTCCACCCTTTACAGTATTATCAAAATACTCCGTATTGTTACTTGTTAATCGAGCAATCTCTTCCCATTGCCCATTTAATGGATTTGTACGCTGAACAATAAATCCGAGTTCATCGTTTGAATTGTCAATCCATGTTAACTTTACTTTTGTGGCCCCCAAAGCTTCGGCTTTTAAATTTGTAGGCTGCCCGCCTCCTGCTATTCCGCTGGAATTAACTTCGTTGCTGAAAGAGGATGAGCCAAATCCATTTACCGCCCGTAATTTATAATAATAGGTTATGAATGCGGAAGAGACAAAATCGTTTATACTAATTGAATTAGCCGGAAGTTCGTTAATTTTTAAAAACCCTGCATTATTACCATCTTTTCTCCATAACTCATATTTCGTTTCATTTGATGATAAATCGCTCCATGAAAGATTAAACGAAGTATTTGTAATTCTCACTAAAATTAAACTTGCCGGTGTTTCAGGTCGTCTGTCTACGAATATGCTATCCTGTATTTTAATGGCTTTTGCCTCAACACCTGAACTTTTGCTATACGCAGTTAGCCAATAACTAATACGCGATGGAAAGTTTGAGGGATTAATGCCTAATTTTGTCTCAATGGTATCGGTGTGGATATAAATTTCTGGATTAATGCCATCTGTAACAACAGGGAATGATTGTAAGTTTACCGCTACTTGTCCCGGAAGACCAACAAATAAATCAAATCCAGCCAATCCCGCTCCTCCGGATGCTTCGAGCGCCTGATAAATAATATTATTTTTACCCATTCGAAGTGAATCGCCATTAAGAGGATATGATACATTAAGCGTTATTTCATAGGTTCCAGTGGTCCCGTCGCCGCCAGGTCCATTAACATTAGTTTCAACACATTTAACCGAAAAAAATACTAAAGTAAATACACCTATAATCGCAATAATATTTTTATAGATTCTAATCAGATTAGAATTAAAGCAATTAAATATTTTGTTATCCGATTTTTTCACCCCGATTTACAACCCCTATAAAAGTATTAAATCTATACTGCAACATTTTTAAAATCAACAAGATAAATCCGAGTCTCACCCGATTTTAACTGATCTATAAAAAGATATAATATATTGGTTGAGTCGTCGAAACGATATTTCGGCAGTTTCGTATTTATAATTTCGGCTGATATTTCAATATCTTTAATTTTTTTATTCAGGTTTACCTGCACGACAAAATCGGTCATATCTGTATCACGTGGATTAGAAACCTCTACAGTAACACGTCTTTTACTGCGTGTTTCGTATCTGACTTCAATTCCACCTTTCTGACGCCACCACGTTTGCAGTTCAGGGACAGTTGTAAGCCAAATATTATTTTTACGCATGTGCTTAACAAGAGCATCAATCACATCGGAGTAATTCGACAATAATTGACCGTCTGTATGCACTTTAAGCACATATAAACCACCTTCAAAAATAAGTCTGTCAATATCCTCTTTGTAAGTATATTCCTGAAATCTTTTGTCAGTTAATCCATATTTTCTTATTATATCGTAATCATCACGAGCGGTTTTGTTAATAATCATTATTGGCTTATTCTCTCTTATTTCAATTTTCGGAACAGATCTTCCAATTAAAGAGTCGGTTATTAAAAATTCATAACCTGCTTTTGCCATTGCCTGAAGTGTAAATTCGTTATAGAAGCCATAATAGGGCATAAACCCCCGAACCTTTGCTCCACTTATAGCCTCAGTACTATCTTTAGATTTTTTCAGATTGCTAAATTGCGTAGTTTTATCGTCAAGTTTATTCACTGTATCCTTAGCAGATTCTAAAAATCCGATATCCGATATTAATCCCAGTTGTTTATTAGCACGCAAATTTTTATATACTCCGGGATTATCCAGATACAGATTGGCATCTACAAAAACAGTTGGATCGTAACCAATTCTACTAAACAACTTTGTTGAATTGTATACATTGCCAATCTCGTTGCCGACAACCGGTATAATTATCGCCGCCGCAACATAGGGCTCGGGCCAATCTTTAATAAACGATGTTGGTCTATATGTAAGCCAGTGGACTGAATTTTTTATCAGTTTTTCAAAATAAATAAAGTCATCCCTCTCGCCAATAACTGAATTCAAATTGAAACCAAACCAAACGAATCTTCCTTTACCATAAAATCCATAAGCGCTGCCCGCGCTTTTTTTGATTTCTTCTCTTACTAATCCTTTTTCTTTTCTGTAATTGTACCAGAAACTAATTTGAGTTGTCCTGGGTTCCAAAACTTCAGCGTAAATTGGTCTATCCCAAGTCGCAATTTTTAATGTATAACCAGTTGGTATGTCCGCAGTAATTGGCAGGTTACCCCTTAAGGTATGAATTTTCGACTGGTCTTCAAGTTTTAATTCTTTTATAAACCTTAGACCAAAACACTCGGTAAAAAAGTCCCAGCCTCGCCATTTGCCTTCGTCGGAATAAGTTGCAGGACCTCCGGTGGCAAAAACGCTGCCTCCATCGTCAAGGAATTTTTTAATCTGTATTATTTCCCTATCGCTCAAAGAAAATGTTCCAGGAAGAATTAATATCTTATAATTAAAATGTTTCCCTTTTTCCAGATCGATATCGCTGATTACATCATACTTCATTTTGAATATGCCCAGGTAAGATTCCCAGGTGTTAATGTTATCCTGCACCCATGTTTCCCCTTCAGGCAGTCTATTTTCGGTATACCTGGAGTATAAAATTGCTGCTTTTTCCTCGAAAGCCAATTGTCGTAAATTTTCTCTTGTTGGCAGAATTTCTTCTATCTCATAATTACCGTATACATTTTTAATTATAAGAAGAAATACAAGAATTCCTCCGATAAGTATAACGAGTCCGCTCAGAAATATAATCAGATAATTAACCCTTAAACCACTGTGTGATTTAGAAGATTCGGACTTAACGTTAGATTTTTCGGGAATTTTTAACGCCATCTAAGGCTATCCTTCTCGTCTTGTTTAGATTTTGTTCTTTTGGCTTCCTGGTTATGTTCGGCAGTAGTGTAACGAGTAAACTTTCTTGCCGCAGTCTGCCTGTCATATTCCATTGGTCTTTCTACAGTTCTCTGATATTGATATCTCTGCGATTCCGGAGCACCATGATCGGCTTGTGGGGGATTAACAAAAGTTGGACGCATTTGCGGAACACCATCTTGAGCAGGAGCGTATATCGGTTCTTGGTAAGACTCTCTTGTTGGATACCGATCTGCAGTATAACTTCTAGTTCTGCTTATTGTTTGTTCCGTCATAATAGGCATTGGAGAAATAAGTTCTGCCTGAACTGTAGACGGTTGTGCCACTGCTTGCCTAGATTTATTTTCTCTTACTTTATAGAGAATATAAGCTCCTACTGCCAGTATAAAAGTTGAAATAGTTGCTACTAAAATTATAAGAGATAGTATAGGAATTAATTCCATATCTCACTCCAAGTTATATTTTTAAACATTTGTTGATGAGGAATTTCCACTAAAACCTTGTCGCTCTAATTTTCCCCATTCCATCTTAATCCCAATAAATTCTTCAACAGTTGCCATCGCTTTTGTTATATCTATCAATAAAACGAAAACAACCCTGTAAATTATAGCGTAAGGAACTAACCTAAACTCTTCCTTTTCAACTGCTATACAATAAATAGCCGCCATAAAATCCAACAAGGCTATGCCAAGCCACCAGAAAAATATCAATCCCGACATTCCATAAACCAACGCTACAACAATAAAAAACAGATTAGCGAATATATTCATCGCCGGCCACAATAGGGCTTCATAAAACATGGACCACAAAACAAGAGTATTTGAAAAATTTATAGTTGGATTAAAAATATGCTGTTTATGTTTTCTAATTGCCTGTAAAATGCCTCTCGTCCATCTGTATCTTTGTTTAAGCAGCTGATGCAACTTGGTTGGCGCTTCAGTTAAAGCAATAGAGGTAGGTTCATAACTTATTTTCCAGCCGCTGGCTAATATTTTAAGTGTTATATCAGCATCTTCGGCAAAAGTATCACTTGAGTAGAAACCCGCATCTCTTAAAGCTACTTTTCTGAATATTCCAATCGGTCCTGGAATTATATTCACCTGCTGCAATTGTCCCTGGGCGCTGCGAGGCAGATTAAGACCCTCTACATATTCCAAAGCCTGTAAGTCGGTTAAAAATTTTCTGCGGTTTTCAATTTTAACGTTTCCAGCAACAGCTCCAACAGAAGGATCTATAAAATGTCTTATGCCGTTTTTAAGCGTGCCTGGAGTTAATTGGCAATCCCCGTCCATACAAAGCACAAAGTCAGCTTCGCTATATTGAATACCCGCATTTAAAGCTTTTGCCTTACCACCGTTAGGTTTATTTATCAGTGAGATTTTTACATTTGAAATTTTACCAGTTCTATTGCCCACAATAGATTCTGCAATTTGAGCAGTATTATCTGTAGATCCGTCGTTAACAATTATAATTTCGTAGTTAGGGTAATCGAGTTCCAGCAAAGAATTAATGGAATCGTGCAATGTAATACCTTCGTTATACGCCGGAACTATAATAGAGATAAAAGGATAATATCCACCTTTATTTTCAACTGTATATTTTGTTATATAGAGATAAGCTAAAACAAGAATTGAAAAATACCTGAATAATAATACGAAAAGGAAAATCACCAGACTTACGATAGAGGCGTAAACGAACAATCCGTTCCATGATAAAACGGTTTGGGGTAATGTGATAAGAATTATAACAATTAGAATTACCGAGAGTACGCCCGAAACCCAGATCATTCTCAATTTTTCAAACCGTTCATTTCTCGATGGTGGGCGTAATTCTCTATTGTCTAATTCAATTGAATATTTTCTTATTTGTTTATCGTCAGTCATTTTAAATTCATATTTTTATTGATAAATATAAGCCAACAATAGTGCCACAAAAAGTTGAGAAAATTAAGTATAAATCAAGTTTAATTGAAAATTATTGTTCTATATATGTACAAAGAATATGAACTGACTCAAATCAATACAAATTTTGATTAAAAATAACTATTTTTATAACTTCTTGCAATAGAATAAGTTACCAAAACAAATTAAAGTATTTTGAAAATTTATTCAGATAAATCGTTAACATACAACGAATAATAAATTAAATTATTATTTATATCAAATTTAATTCTTATTCTCCTTCATAATCGCATTTAATAGATAATCAGCAATTATTTTACCACCCTCAACACTAAAATGGATATAATCTCTGGCCGCCAAACCTTCATCCACCCAATTATTCATAGAACCTTCAGATCCCATTGCTTCGTACATATTCCAGAATGCGACGCCAGTTTGGTTTGCAATTTTTTCCTGAACTGCAACAACCCTGGGCACAATTTTATCGGATACCAATTTGGAGCCTTTTTTTACGGCCTTATCGCCCGCGCCAACAATAATAATACTTGTTTCCGGGAAACTTTTTTTAAGATCATTAATTACTCTGATCATTCTTTTTTCATAGCCTGTAAAATCGGTTTTTCCTGCTTCAACTACATTAATGCCGAAATTAAGGATTAATAGTTTATAATCCATCTCTGTCGATATTTTTCTTAATACATTATCATCAATATCCTTCAAAGAAATTCCGCTGTTGCCTCTCATAGGAAAATTATCAACATAAACACCGTTTCCATTTTCAAGTGAAATGCCATAGATATAACTTCCGGCACAATTATCAAACTTCAACTTAACAGAACTTTGTTCGCTATTCAATTTATATTTTTGAATATTAACCTTATCACTTCCCGGGCTTAAAGACATTGAAGCGTTTTCTGATCCCGCAGTAATATTTACTTTGGAGTTATTATTAGTATTTCCATAAATAATTGTGATTTCCTTAAAATTTTTACCTGAGCTGTGTGTATTTGTAGCTTCATACGAAACCCAACTATTTGCCGATGGTACAGAAGTAATTCCATTGATACTCAAAGGATAGTGCTGGGAATTTTTTGTGAATACAGAAACCCAATCCCAATCATCCGAAAAACGGTGTAAAAGCGTACTTCTAACCATAACGTCATCATTTGCAGCTGATAAAAATCCTATCCCCTGTCCCCCGTACTTGGATTGCAAAGTTTCTCTTATTTGCGAAGTTATCATATCCCCCCAAATAATTGAATCGCCGAAATGAGCAATCCTTACTTGCTTTGATTTGGTGGTTTTTAACGATTCAAAAAAGTAACTCATTTGACTAACATTGCCTTTTAATGCTACGTTTTTTCCCAACTGGGAATACATTGCAAGAGTATTGTACTCGGTTTTGTTATTCAAAATATTATCTGATTCTTTTATATTAAAATCTATAGCTGATATTTTTACACTTAAAGTTATAAGAATAAAAAGGATTGTTTGAATTGATTTCAGACTTATAGTCTTTTTCTTCATAATAAAATTCTCCGAATAATCTAAAAAAACGCGTTAAATATGATAGTTTACTTATTGGAAATTATCAACATGGATGTAAAATAAATTTAGAAGAAACTCCAGTAAACAGAAAGGAAGGCCGATATAAATCTATAACTTGAATCGAACCGAAATGAATTACCAACACCTATTCTACCGTTTGCAAAAAGATTCTCTATAATTTCGTATTTGGCTTCAGAATAAAGTTCACTTAGAACATAATCAACTGTTGGCGCATAGCCTATTTTACCACCAATGGATACATCCCACTTTAAATTGTAATTAAATTTCCAATCTGCCCAAATCGAATGGGTATCGAACTTATTAGGTGAATAATAAGATGTCAGATTGTATTTGTAGTCGGAGAAAGAATATTCATAACCAACCATAACATTATATTTGAATAATTTCCCCAGCCTTATTCTGAAATCATTGCCCTCGTTATTATCCGATAACCCAATATATCTGTAAAAATACTCAAATTTTACATTGTTATTATAAATGTAATATGCGTTTATTAAATACGAATACGAATCCAGGCTAACTCCCAACATTCTAGGCGACGGGAGTGATCTTCTAACATCATCATCTTCGTACATTAAAGTTACACCAAGATGATCTTTATCTTCATACCTGGCCATCAACATACCAACATTTTTATTTTTTTCATATTCTATGTTCATCCTACCCAAACCCCCGCCGAAAACAATTTTTTCAGACAGAGATACATAGAGATTTCCCATCAAACTTGTAAAATACTGGCTCTTTAAAAATACCAAATTATCGCTTGATTGCAGCCGAGTTGTCAAGTAACTGATTCCGGCTCTGAAATACCTTGCAAACCCCATTTCGAATCTGCCACCATAATTGTAGTATTGCAAATTTTGGTTATCGTTATAATAAGCTCCTGTTGGAATAATACTTACAGCATAAGGAATTACAGCCGTAACAACTCCGGAAAAAACTTTATTAAATCCGTAGGGAGGAATTGAGATCAAACGTTGATTCAAATATTCTTTTTCTTCCGTGTCAATTGCTTCTGACAACAAATCCTCGTAAATAGATTCTGCGCGCCCGTAATCCTGCGTCATAAGATAAGTGTCGCCTAAAAACATGCGGGCATAATAATTATCGGGTTGCTCCTCTACAAGATTTTTAAATGCCTGACGGGCTTTTAGTGTATCCTGAACATAAAGGTATGCTTTTGCTCTCTGCATAGCCACGTCAAAATTCTGAGATTTACTAAGCAGTGTGTCATAAATTGCTATAGCTGAATTATAGTCCCCGGCGCACATGTAGGTATTTGCATATTCCATGTAAGCGTAATAATCGGGATTTTCAACCTGAGCAAAGTATTCGTGAAGTTTATTCAACGCTCCGGCACAGTCATCATTCTGGGCTAATTCAGCGGCTTCTTCCCTTAATTTAAGATTTTTAATATCCTCAGCTACCATAATTTGTGCATTATAGAAATTCTCAGTCGTTTCAATATCGGGATTTCCGGGATGGTATTTTTTAGCGAGATCTATATATTTTTTTGAATCCTCCAGATTTCTTTGCCAGGAACGAATTGTGGACATACCGAGCAAAGCAAAAATATTTTTTTCATCGGAAGCTAAAACATTATTAAGATACTCCTCTGCGCGAGGGAATTCGGTATCATCTACTGTCCAAACGGTAACCTGAGCAAAAAGCAATTGATAATCAAGATTGTCCGGTTCATATTTAAGTAATATTTCAATTTCATCACGAGCGTCATCCCAGTCATAATTCCATGCGAGATAACGAGCTAACTTGAACCTTACATCAAGTTCTTTCGATTCATCAAAATTGGCCAGATATTTTTTGAGCACTTCCAGAGAGGCATCAAAATCGTAATCGGCGGCGTAAAAGTCAGCAAGCATATCGACAGCTTCTCTATTTTCCGGTTCAATTTCAACTAAATTAGCCAAAATTTCCGAAGCTTTGGTAAATTCCTTTATCCAGGATAAATACTTTGCTCTAAGCAGCATAACCTGGGTATCATTTGGTACCAGTTCCAGATATTCGGATAATAATTCGTCGGCTTCATCATATTTTTCCAAACCAACATAATTGCCAGCAATTTTAATCAGAGCATCTTTATTTGTTGGATCATTTTTTAATAATAATAAATTTTCTTCGATTTTCTTGCCGTAGGTTTCTTCTCTAATTTGTGTAACCTGAGAATAATACGCATCGAACTTTTCAGTCCCTTCAAAATCCTTTTTCAAGTATTTTAATTGTTGATAAGCTTCTTCATATCTTTCGGCTGGAATAAGTTCACCAATAAGCAAAAATCTAGTTTCGGAATCGGATGGATTTCGGTTTATTTTGCGAAAATATCTATCGATTGGATATTCGCGAGGTTCGTTCTGCGAATAATTATAATCCCCTTCGTGCTGTACTATTATGTAACCTTGTTTTCTTGCCTGGTCTAATCCATCGGAGGCCTCTTTAAAAAACGGCTTAAAGAATAACGCCTGACTAAATGCTTTTTCCGATATTTTATATTTACCCAGCCATAGAGTAAAATAACCGTATCGACTCCATAGTCTCCAATCTTCGGGATATCTTTCAACATATTTCTTTAATATTCTTTCCCCTTTTGTAAGATTACCGGTTTCCTGAAGTATTAAGGTGTACCTTATAACTTCATCCGGAGATGCGTTATCATCTCGGGCCAAATATTCATCATACCAATATTCTGCGGTTGACCATTCTTCGAGCCATCTGTATGCCTTGCCAATTTCCAGGTAATAAAACGCGTTGTCCGGCTCAACGGCAATATTCCGTTTATTTCCTTCAATTTTATCGTAAAGTATTGGATTCCACTCTTCGCGAAGTTTCTGTTCGTTTTTAATAAATTCCGGATTTGATGGTTCCAGTCTTCGCGCCCTTCTGAAATCAAAATGAGCGTTTTCATAAACTGCCCGTTTCTGAAAACATAATGCTCTTAAGTTATAACCTTCGGCAACTTGAGCGTTTTTTGAAATATATTTGTTCAATAGGTCTATTGCTTCGCCATATTTCTTATTATTCATATGGATTAAAGCCTGACGTTTTAAACCTTCCTGTACGCCTTGTCCTATTAAAGAATAATTTATGGAAATAAATAACAATATGAATAGAATCTTTTTCATGCCCAGTTAATATCACTCAGTGAAATATGGGCTCTGGCGCCTTGTTCGGAGACTAAAATTTCGAGCATAGCATTAGAATTAGCGAAATTTTCGTTCACTTCAAGGTCATAAATTAAAATATATTCTGCAATCGCTTTCAAATAGCTGGGGTCGACGCTCGGCAGAAAACTTTTCATGTTCGCTATTAAATCAGCACTGTTTTTAGGGCTGCTTCTGACTATTAGTACAATTATTCTATTTTCGTATTCGCAAACTTTATCCCTTTTGGCAATAGACCTGCTGACAGCGTTTTTTAGTTGGCTTAAAGTTAAGAGACCTTTAACAGCAGCTGTAGGATCTAATCTGAAAGAAATAAGATTAAATGTTTGTCCGGTCGATTTAAATAACGCAATCTGATTGTTTAATATCAGTTGAAAATCATCGTAGGAATATATATTTGAAAAAGATATTTCTTCATCCGCACGTTTAAAGCCTATTTTAGGCATTATAATCTGTTTGTGGGATTCAATGGAACCAGAAGATGAATTACTACCTGTATTAACACCCATGGTCTGATCCATATTTTTTAAGGGAGGATATTCTACTGCCACACCTTTGTATGGTTCAATTATATAATCGGCGGAAAACTGACCTTCTGTATGTCCTACATTAGGACTAATTACCACAGACCCACCGTAAAACTGACCTCCGAATTTCTCTGTGTTCTTTTTTAGGAAAATGTTCGCGGTAACTGATTCGGTTAATATATCGACTATTTGCTGAGCTTTTTGAGTGGCCGGTTCACCGACAACAAATAAACTTGTAATATTTTTATCTTCTATTGTTTCCAATGTATGAAGATAAGCATCACGTAACAAATGCAAGTTTGAAAAACCTATATAAGGAGTAAGTTCGTCAAAAATAATTCTACTCGGTCTGTATTCGTTAACTACAGTTATAATATCATTTAAATATTCTATTAAAAAATCATCGGGATTGGGCACTTCATAAATTTCATTTGGCGGTGCGATACGCACAACTATAAGCAGATTTTGATTCATATAAGATTGTATATCAAAATTTAAAGACGCCGCCTGTATCATTAGATCCTTCGGACGCATATTTGTAAAATATAAACATACTTCCGAAGCTTTCGCCGATTCGAGAGCAAACTGCAGGGCTAATAATGTTCTCCCTGATTTGCGAGGTCCAATCAACAAATAACTTCCACCTCTATAAATTCCGCCCCATCTTTTATCGATCAACGAAAAACCTGACGAAATCAAATTAACACCTTTAGTCATTTTAATACCCCTTACTCATGGTCATATAGCAACAAATAATGTGCCGTTAAAAAGTCAAGAATAGTTACATAAGATGCACACACAAAATTAACATTGACTCAAATTGAGACTAATGTTCACTTCGATTCAATAAAAACTCTTAATATTAAAATCCCGAAAAAACTATAATGCCCGTTGCATTTGCTATAATAGTCGGTTCATTCGTAATATAATCCATTCTGTCGTCTCGATAATACGCAGAGTCGGACTGAAATGATTCGTATCTGTCAATAGAGTCATATTGAATATTATAGTTTTTGACTATTTCTTTTTTTACAGGACCCGCTGCAAATCCGCCCGGTAATTTTTTGCCCAAAATATGTGAGATTTGGTGGTGAAGATTTTTTGCTGATTTTGTTCCTGTATCAGTTATAAAACTGATACCCCATGGGTTTTTACCAAGCACATAATCTATTTGCGACTCGGCTAAATCGTCAAAAGTATTTCTTTTAGTAATTTTTTTATACAAAATATTTTTTAGAGCTACACCTAACAAGGTATTATTCGATCCCCAAAAGAAATCGACAGCTTCGTTAAATACTTTTAAATTCATCTGATTTTGAAAATGCAAAAGTGATTTTTCGATAAATTCGGCATATTTTATATCATATTGTGAAAGCCGATAAAACGCAAAATCGGATATTTCACCATAACTCCACCAGTATTCCGGACCTGCCTCATCAGCATATTTTTTTGCATCCTTTAAGTATTCTGCGCGATTTGTTGTTAAATACAATTCAACCGCCCCTAAGGATAATTTGCCTAAGAAAGATTTATCTTGATATATTCCCATCGTACTATTATCAATATCGGGAACAGAAGAATGAATTGAGTATAAATTTTCCGCCGAATTCAAACATTTATCGGCATATTCGTCAAATTGAAATCTTTCGCGCCAAATACGAGAAGCGAGCGACATGGTGGCGGCATAAATTCCAATAATATTTTTCCCCATTCCCACGAAAGCTGGTCTGTCGAACTCCAAAGTGTCTTTTTCCGGTAAACGCCATCCAAATGAATGATCCCTTAAATCCTGCACCTGAGTTATTAATTTGAATTTTTCAAAATTACACCTTAGCAGCCAGTCAAGACCAATTTTTGCTTCTTCTAATAAATCAGGAATTTGGTTGTTATTGTTGTCAAATTGAAATTTGGATTTATTTAACTCATAGGCGAATAATAAAGAATAGGTCGCATAAGCAGTAGTATTTATAAATTTAACATAATCCCCAGCGTCATGCCATCCGCCGGTAACATCAACTGATTTATTAATTGTAATCCCATTCTCAATCAAAGAAGTTGCATCGGCCTTATGACAAATTTCATGCATAAACGGATTTGTATAACCGCATCTCTGCACTGTAAAAAAGGTTAACAATTTGGCGGGAATGCCGCTATAAACATTTTTCTCTACTTTAAATGAATATGAATACACCCCATTAATCTTAATTTTATAAGTTCCCTTTTCGGTTAGAGAATTAAAATTAATTCTGTAAGAATATGGGAAAGCGGCATATTTCCCAGTACTTCGCTCAATTTTACCCTTGATTATAACTTTAAATGTTTTGTTATCAATAATTTCGTAGTAGTTATTAGAGAGATCCGAATCGCTGAGAACAACCGCACTTTTAATTGCTGAGGGTTCAAAACCAACCTGATTAATTCTGATGTAAATGTCAGCGCGCGAATCGATATTTGTAGTACAGCCCAAAAATAATGTCATTATCAAAACAAATTTATATTGAAATTGTTTTTTTTTGGCCCATGAATTTAATCTACCAAACCAGCTGTCAACTTTTTGGTTTACAGGGGTAATTTTATAAAATTCTTCCTGGTGGAAGAAAATATTTCTAAAATTATACATATTGTCTATTTTCCAGATACTTCACGATAATTTGATTTTATTTTTTTACCACAATAAGAGATAAACTGGTATACCCTTTTGGGAATATATAATGGAACAATACCCGAGTGGAAAAAATATTTAATCACTTTCCTTAAGATCTATACTCTTTTCAGGGAATGTGGTTTTAAAAACATAATCCCACGCTGGCTGGCTAACTCCGAATCCTTTGTCATCGTGTTTATAATGATGCAACATATGATGATTTTTAATCGCCAGCCAAAATTTATTTTTCATATTAAAATGGTGTATCGCATAATGGGTCATATCGTAAAACAAATAACCCGATATAAATCCCGCAAAAAAAGGCATCAGTAAATTAAAGCCCAATATATTATAGAACAGAAAATAAAACAGAGAGGCCAATGGAATACTTACTGAAGCCGGCATTACAAGTCTTTTGGAATCCCTTGGATAATCGTGATGAACACCGTGAAAAATAAAATGTATCCTGTTTCCGATTTTACTTTTAGCGTTGTAATGGAAAATGAACCTGTGTAATATATATTCTGTAAATGTCCAAACAATTATACCGTAAAAGAAATATAGAAATATTGTTGTAAAACTAAGAGAATAATTAAATCCGGCGTTATAAAGACAAATTATAATAACCGGGACATATATGTACAAAGGTACAGACCAATGAACACGTGATAATTTTTCCAAAAAATCACTTTTAAACATTCGCACGGTCTCATCCTTATTCGAAACGTATAATTTTGACATTTAGCCACCTCACTAATATTTTATAATATTAGTGCCACATAATTATAACATGAACAATATTAAAATAAATTCCTTGATTTCGCATCAATTCCTTTCTATATAAATTACAAACTCTTCAGTCCAATTCCAGGATAATCCATCAATCTTATTTTACCGTTCTCAATAAGAGTCCCTTCATAAGGATCATTACTGATTAACAGATTGCCATCCAGATCAGCCCAATCCGATTCTGGAGCCAATTGAGATGCGGCTGAAATAGCACATGATGTTTCAGTCATACATCCAAGCATAACCTTCATTCCAAGGGCTTTTGCGAGTATTAACATTTTTTGAGCTTCTCGAAGACCGGTACATTTCATCAGTTTAATATTAATACCGGAATAAACTCCGTGCGCGCGCACAACGTCGGGTAACCTCTGTAAAAACTCGTCAGCAATTGTAGGCAGTGGACTTTTTTCTGTAAGCCAGGCCATATCGTCGATATTTTCTTTAGGCATAGGTTGTTCTACAAACTGCACCCCTTTATCCTGAAGCCAATAAATCATCTCAAGCGCTTTTTCCTTTTCTTTCCAACCCTGATTAATATCTGCGACTATCGGTTTATCTGTAACGGATCTGATTGTTTCAATCATCTCTTTATCGTTTTCTCTTCCCAATTTAACTTTTATAACCTTGTAAATTTCGGCCTCTTTAACTTTTTGTTTAATTACTTCTGGCGTATCTATGCCGATTGTAAAAGAGGTGTTAGGTGTTTTAGATTTATCGTAACCCCAAATTTTATACCACGGCTCGCCCAATAACTTTCCGACCAGATCGTGTAAAGCTATATCTATTGAAGCTTTTGCTGCCGAGTTGTTTACATCGATAGAGTCCACATATTCAAGTATATTTTCCAGTTGAAAAGGATCGTTAAATTGTTCCAGATTAACCTTTGTCAAAAATTTTGAGGCGGTTTCTTGAGATTCGCCCAAATAAGGGGGCATGGAAGCTTCACCATATCCAATTACACCATCATACTCAATTTCCGTTAACATTACAGGTGTAGTTGATCTTGAACTTGTAGCGATAGTAAAAACGTGTTTTAACTCCAATGTGTAGGGTTTAAATTTCAGATTCATTTTTTTAGCCGAGTTAGTTATAATATTGGTGTTAGCAAATATTTTAGTATTTGGCAGTAACAAAGCCGAGCTGCCTAAAATCGCCGACGATTTAATAAAATTTCTTCTATCAAGCTTCATTAAAAATCTCCAGTATAAAATTTATTATCGCTTATTGAACTAATTCCGTTTTTATTTAATGATGTAAGTATTCTTTTCGCGCGAATAAAACTGGAATGCCTGTATTTGCTGTAGTTATCTTTTGATTGGTCAAAACTATTTATTTTAATGCGACCGGAAGCGTGAATATATTCCAAATTACCTTTATAAATAGCTACGTGAGTCACTTTTTCCGGTTTACCTTCAGAAGCTTTTCTTCCGAAAAATAACAAATCACCCGGTTGGAGGTCATTAAAACCATTCTCTGTATTAACCAGTTCACCGGAATGAACCTGCTGAGAAGCGTCACGCGGCAGTATAATTCCGTTTATAAAATAAACCGTTTTAGTAAACCCGCTGCAATCCATAGCTTTGGCGGAAGTACCTCCCCACAGATAAGGAATACCCATAAAGGTTTCTGCTGTACTAGTAATTTTTTCCCCATCAGCATTTATGGATTTAAACCAACCGTCAAAATCACTCGCAAATGATTTTTCAACATAACCCTGCCGGGCATCGGGGAATTCCACTTTATAAAACTCACCTTCATCGCCAACGAATTTAAGAATATCTCCAAGCACCAGGTCGCTTACCCTTTCTTTAGTGTTGGCGGTTGATTTGTATAAAAATCCGAAATCTGCCAGATAAATAATTTTTTTCGAATTCAGCCAACTCATTAATTCTGTGTGGTTAACTTGTTCGATTCCATCCTCATCGACCCAGGCTATATAACCATCGGGAGTTTGAACTCTGTAAAATCCGTCATGATTTTCCAAAACCTTAACTGGAGTCCCCAATAATGCTTGTGTAGCAAGTTCTTCAGGGTGATTCGGTTTTGACCTTATATTGGCAACCGATAGATTTACTATTCCATAGATTTTTTCACCTAAATCTTTTGAGGGCAAAGTTATTATTTTATCCTCTATTTCAGGTGTAATTTCTTTGCTTATTTCCATTAATTTGTTTTTCGCCTCAGGCAAATTTGTTTTTCCCGTTAAAGAGATTAAATCATTTTCAACCGTTATTTCAATCTCGAATACAGCCACGCGTTTATCAGGCGCGAACTGATTCTTTATTTCCAAAATCTTGTTCTGCAAAATATCCATATTTGTCTTTTCCTGTGCAAATAAATAGAACGAAAAAAATAATAAGATGTAGATCAATTTTAATTTCATAATAATTTAGATTTGTTTTAGAATTAGGTTTCAAAGTTATTAAAAGCATTTAAAAAAATAAAGATTATTAAGCTAATAATGATTTTATTATTTGAATTACACAACTAATAATGAAAATCATACCGATGAACTCAAATTGTGGTAACATTAACCAAGCTCCAATTTAGATTATTATATAGTGGAACCTCTCCGTAGATAAATTAATTTACATTATACTCACTTTATATTTTTTTAATAGTATTCTGCATAATAAAATGTAAAACAACGTGTTTTTTATAGTACTAATCGTAAAATAACAGATTGACTTAGTGATATAAGTATCGGTGGGCAATAAGGCTGATTATTAAAGCCCTGCTTAAAAGCAGGGCTTGTAAAATTAATTAATATTCGTTAGAAATAATATGTTTGGCAAGCTATAAGCGCTAATGCAATCACTCCAAAGAACATTAAAATATATATAGAATAAAAAAGTTTTTTCATTGTACCGCTCCCCATATAGCAATATTAAATTTTTGGTTAATTACTGTGCGGGTTTATAACCCGCACAATTAAAAATCAAAGCGATTCTCTATTTAAGCAGAATCATTTTCTTGCTAACTACATTGCTCCCTGAAACTAATCTGTATATGTATGTCCCGGTGGCAACATTAGCGCCTGCATCGTCTACACCATACCATGTAATATTATAAATCCCTGGATTCATCTCTCTGTTAAGCAGAGTTGTTACTTCTTGACCAAGAATGTTAAATATCTTTAGGGAAACAAAACCCGCTTCAGGTATAGAATATTGTATTGTTGTTGTAGGATTAAACGGATTCGGATAATTTTGATCCATAGCAAATACCGTTGGAATAATATTTTCCTCAACACTTGTAACTCCGTCTGCCACAATAAACTTACCCGTATTTGAATAATATGAATAGTCACCCGTAGCGTTTGCCGATTTTACTCTCCAATAATACTCACCGCCGGCTTTAAGACCGCTTAAACTTTGATATGGTGTTGTTAGTCCTTCGTAAACCTTTGGACTAGTAAATTCCATATTATCAGCCAATTCAAGCTGATAAGTTAAAGCTGATTTAGACTGAGACAAAAGCAGCCACGATAACGTAGGTGAAGATGTAAGAACAGTAACATTATTCGGACCGCCTACAATCGGTTGTACAGCGGAAGAACCAGGATTTATAGAAAATGACCATGTAGAAGATGTAGCTGACCCCTGAGTATAAATAGCGGTAACTTTCCAATAATAGGTAGCTCCCGGCGTCAATCCTGTTAATGAATAAGTATTGTTTGTAATGCCGGTTACTGTTTCTGTCGTTGGTGATCCACCGGCAAAAACATCGGATTTACTGTAAACTAATGTATAGGATATAAATCCAGTTGTTGAACCGTTAATAAACCAGCTTAACGATACTGAAGTCTGTAAATCCAAGGAACCATCACTCGGGAAAGATAATGTTGGAGCAATTGCCGAGCTAGGTCCATAAATTGTAAACGAGGCAGTAGCGTAAACGGATTCGCCGCCTGTGCCGGTAGATGCGATTGCCCAATAATATGTCTCACCATAAGTAAGATCTATCAGAAAATCATAACTTAATGTACTTACACTTCCTATTGTAATTTCACCATCTGTTGCGTCCGGAGCGCCGGGTGCAAATGCCGCCCAACCCGCACCAGCAGCTTGATCAGTGGTACTGTATTTTATCTTATAGCCTGTTAATCCTAACGATTGTCCTTCGAGATACCAGTACAATGAAGGTTGCGTAGTATACAATGTTGGGTTGCCGGTTGGCCATGTAATAACAGGATATCCATTGGCAACGCTTCCGGAAACTACAAATGAAGCTTCGGTTGACCAGGCAGAGGATTCTCCGACACCGGGAACACCAACAACATTTTTGGATCTAATTTTATAATAATATGTCTGACCGGGAGTTAAGCCTGAAATTTGTTTCAGCAATAATCCCGTAGTCGCAGTTGAAAAGTCAGCTGTTCCATCCTGCCCGCCGGATGCTGTCGCAATATCAATATCAAAATATAAACCGCTTATATCAGTTCCCGTATACCAGTAGATTGTTGGAGAAGTAGTATATACTGTAACTCCACCGGTAGGATATGATGGAATTGGAACTGCCAAAGTACCGGTACCATTTGTTGTAAATGATTCAATTCCTGAAAATGTTGACTCGCCATTATAAATAGCTTCAACCGACCAGTAGTATCTTGTACCCGGCAATAAAGTCGGTAACTGAGCATTTAAATTAGCACCGGCAGAAACAAATGCCGCAGCGCCATCATCTACGTCTATATGTCCGTCCGGAACTGCTTCGTTATCTCCAAGAATATTGTACCATACTTTATATGTAACTCCCAGCGGGTACTGATCAGTGTACCAATATACTGAAGGAGCGTTTGTGTAAACAGTTTGATTGCCTGTCGGCCAAGTCTGGTAAACGGATATATTAATTCCACCGATTACTGTAAAACTCCAATTGGCCGAATAACTTATAACTTCACTACTACTATTTAAAACAATTACTCTCCACCAGTATGTTTTCCCTGCTAAAACAGAAACCTGTTTGTTCAAAGATGTAACTATATGTGAAGTTGCGGTTGTCCACTCAACTTCAGTTGGAGCAGAACCCGGAACCGCAAGAAGTTCATCCCGTATTATCTGAACCTTATACTTCATTGAACCGGTTGTAGTGCCTGTATACCAGTATAATGTTGGTGATAATGTATAAACTGTGCCGGCGTTATTTGGAGATGTTTGAGTAACAGTAACATTCGGTACAGTTGTAAAATGATTTATAAAAGAATAATGATTTACATGCGCATCCTGATGTGCAATTACCTGCAAATAATATAAAGTGCTGTTGCTTAAAGGAATAGCGTTGTGTACTTCCGCCCACGAAAACGATGTTGTATTTGCAGCTATCGCCGGAATTGGCAAAGGATCTGTATCAGTATCGGCGAATATATTAGATTCAAAATTTGTCTGACTGCTACCCGAACTCGATAAATATACGTCGTAGCCAAGTCCGTCGCCTGCCAGGTCTGTCCAAGTAATAGTAGGTTCAACAGACACTCCCGTTAATCCATTTACTGGAGCGACAATAAAATCGGTTAGTGTTTCATCATCGGCTATGGTAATTGTTTGTGTAGGAGGTACAGCCGCGATTGCGCCTTTTGTAACCGAAGTAATTACAGCTGTAACGGTTTCATTAGGATCGAGAACAAGATCAGATACACCGGTTACTGTAACACTCCCACTTGTATTTCCGTTTGATATAGTAATAGTTGCAGCACTACGCGTGTAATCTGTTGTTAGTGTGGCCGTACCACCCCAAGTTAAATTAACAGTTATGTCCGCGTTGGCTGTTAGAGTATTCGTAGCGACAAATGTAGCAACACCCGCATTTTCTGCTGCAGGAGAACCAACCGCTGAAAGTGAGATAACCTCGTCGGTTATTGTAGTTGTAGCGGAAGCTGGCGCACCTATTGATCCGGCAGAAACACCAGATATTGTGGCAATCACAGTTTCATTGCCTTCTAAAAGTTGATCGTCAACCGCAGTTATTGTAACGCTTCCGCTTGGATTACCAGTTGAGATAGTAATATTTCCGCTACCTGTATAGTCCGCTGGGTCAGTAGCTGTGCCGGTCCAAGTTACTGTAACAGTTACATCTGAAGTAGCAGTTCCGCCTCCGGAGATGCTTGCTGTAAATATTGCCGTTGAACCATTTTCAGGTGTATTCGCATTATTTACGCTCATAACAATAATTTTATCTTCAGTAATAGTAGTTGTAGCGAAAGATGGCACGCCGATAGTTCCGGCTCCTGTTGTTAAAGCTGTTATAGTTGCTATTATAGTTTCATCAGGTTCTAACAAACCATCGTTTACTGAGGTTACAGTTATTGAACCGCTTGGAGCACCATCCGCAATTGAAATATTGCCAAAACCGGTATAATCCAGAGTGGAGGTAGCAGTTCCCGTCCATGACAAAGTAACTGTGATCGGACCGCCGCCTGATAATTCAGCCGTTCCGCCACCACTGATAGTTGCGGTAAATGTCGCGG